>JAGWTC010000010.1 GCA_028869135.1 Rhodocyclaceae bacterium | reverse complement strand
CTTCTTCGATGTAGGCTACTTCGATCTGACGATCGGCGGCGCGAATGATCTTGTAGTCGACCAGCTTGCCGTCGCGGCCGATGATGAGTTGCACCTCGGCGGGGCGCTGCCCCCGCGACCTCGCCGGCCGCTCGACAAAACGGGCGCTGCGGTTCAGCTTGGTGATGAAGGAGTTGAAATACCACTCCAGACTCAAGGGCTCGATTTCCTTGAGCTTGGCTTCCTGCTTCGTCGATTCGGCATCGTCGCCTGCGTCTTCCTCAATGCGGCCCATGCCGCGCGCCATGGCCAGCGCGCGTTGCGCGAGGTCGGCGCCGCGCGGCGTCTTTTCCGCGGGCTGGCTGGGGACGCTCCAGGTGCCCTTCTTGCTGCTCAGCACCGACGGCCGCGTGCGCTTGCGGCTTTCCGTCTGCGGCTGCATTGCGGCGGGCTGGGGCGGCGCCACCTGGGCGCGCTTGTGCAGGCGCGCCTGCAGCGGCGCATTGACGTGATGGCGCGATTCGTCCCGCCCACCCAGCGGCTGGTCGAGCAGCAGAGGATAGAGAATGACGAGCGCATGCAGCGCCACCGAAGCGGCGAGTGCGAGGCGGAAGGCTTTGCGCGCTCGGAGCGCGCGCCGTTCCGTAGCGAGCAGCTCCTGGGTGAGGGACAGCAAGATGTCATGGGGCCCGCCGGGGCGTGCGGGCGCTGGTGGATCCGGGGATCAGAGCCCGGATTCTACGCCGGGTTTCAGACCGGCAGTTGGATACGTTGTAACCAGAGTTCTAATTCGGCCGGGGGCAGCGGGCGGCTGAACAGATAGCCCTGACCGGCTTCGCAGCCGAGTTGCTGGAGAATCGAGAGCTGTGCGTCGGTTTCTATCCCCTCGGCGATCACGTGCAGGCCCAGCGTGCGGCTCATACCGAGTATGGCTTCGACGATGGCGACATCGTTGGCGTCGGCCGTGAGGTCGCGAACGAAACTCTGGTCGACCTTGAGCCGGTCGATGGGCAGGGTCTTGAGGACGCTGAGCGAGGAATAGCCGGTGCCGAAGTCGTCGATCGAGATGGAGATGCCGAGCGACTTGATCTCGTGCAGCAGGCGCGGGCTGGTCTCGACCAGTTGCAGCGTGCTTTCGGTGAGCTCCAGGTCCAGGCGTTCGGCGGGGAATCCGGTTTCTTCGAGTATCCCACGCAGGTCGTCGATGAAGTCTTCATTGACGAGCTGGCGCGCAGACACGTTGACCGAGAGACGCATCTGATCCGGATAGATTTCCACCCAGCGCCGACATTCGGCGCAGGCGGCACGCAGCACCCAGCGGCCGATGTGGCTGATGATGCCGCTGGTTTCGGCAACCGGAATGAAGCGAGCGGGAGAGACCAGTCCCTCGGTGGGGTGCTGCCAGCGCACCAGCGCCTCCACGCCCTCCAGTTCGCCATTGGCGAGATTGACCTGGGGCTGGTAGTGGATGCGCAAGTGGTTGTATTCAAGTGCGCGCTTCAGCCCCTGTTCGATGCTGTGCATTTCGCTGGCGCGCAGGCTCATGTCGGCCGTATGAAAGCAATAGTGATTCTTGCCCTGCGCCTTGGCGGCATGCAGCGCCGTATCGGCGGCACGCAGCAGATCGTGGCGGTCGATACCGTCGTCCGGGCCGCAGGCGATGCCGATGCAGGCTGATATGGTCAGCCGTTCGCCGTTGAGCTCGGTCGGTTCCGACAGCGCATACAGCAGTTGCTGCGCGATATTTGCGACATGCTCCTTGTCGCCGACGTTCTGCATGACGACGGCGAATTCATCGCTGCCGATGCGCGCCATCTGGCCGCCCGATTGCAGCGTGCTGCGGATACGCTCGGCCAGCAGCACCAGCAGCGCGTCGCCGAAGGCATGGCCGAGGCTATCGTTGATCAGCTTGAACGAGTCGAGGTCGAGCAGCAGTATTGCGCAGGACCCGTTCCCGCCGGCCAGCGCCTGATCGATCAGGGCATTGAACAGCAGGCGGTTGGGCAGGCCGGTCAGCGCATCGTGTTGCGTCAGGTAGTCAAAGTCGGTGACGCTCTTGTGCAACCGTTCGGACAACAGTTGTTCGCGGGTGATGTCGCGCACTACGCCGATGGCGCGCGGAGGCGCGGCGAAGTTGTCGTCCGGCATGCGCTGCAGGTTCATGTCTATCCAGCGCAGATCGCCGTTGGGGCGTAGCAGGCGCAGGATCAGGGCCTGGCTTGTGTGGCTTTTCAGAAGGCGGCTCCGGAGCCCGGCCAGTTCGCCGCGGTCGTCGGGGTGAATGTGCTCGGTGAGATCCAGCCAGTGGGTTCTCGGCACGCCGCGCGTGCCGGTCATGACCTCGTTGACCCTGCCGTCAAGCTTCAGCTCGTTGTTGTCGAGTCGCCATTCGAAAACGCCCAGATCGGCTGCCGCCAATGCCAGCCGCAGGCGTTCTTCGCTGTTGCGCAACGCGATGCGCTCGCGGCCGAGCTGGATCAGCTTGCGGCGCAGCTTGGCCTGCAGGCGTTCGACATGCAGGGCGTTGAGCTCGGATTCGCTGTACGCGCCGCTGGACGGCGCCGGTTTTTCTCCGGCCAGCGATTCGATCTGGCGAATCATCTCCATCGGCTCGATCGGCTTCACGATGAAGCGATTGGCGCCTGCCGCCAGCGCCATCTCCTCGTCGCGGCGGTCCACATAGGTGGCCGAATAGACGATGATGGGCACCTCCCGGAGCGAGTCGATTCGGCGCAGGCGGCGGCACAGCTCGAAGCCGTCCATGCCCGGCATCAGGATGTCGGTAATGACGAAGTCGAGCTGTTCGTCGAGCGCGAACTGCCAAGCCTGCTTGCCGTCGGCCGCGGAAAACACCGTGTGCCCGAGCGAGATCAGGATGGATTCCAGCAGCAGACGCGAATTCTCGTCGTCTTCGGCGATCAGGATATTCATCGGCACTTCTCTAGGATGCCCTGCACCTGGTTGATGACCAGAAGCGGGTCTATGGGTTTTTCGATGTAGCCGTTGCAGCCGGCACCCAGCAGCCTGTCGTGATCGCCGGACATGGCGTAGGAGGTGACGGCGATGACGGGCATGTGCCGGCCGACATCCGTGGCACGTATGGCCTTGAGCACCTCTTCGCCATCCATGTCGGGCAACTGGATGTCGAGCAGAATGAAGTCGGGCATGGCCGACAGCGCAAGCGCGATGCCCGCGCTGCCGGTCATGGCGCGCAGCGTGCCGTAGCCGTGCGCCTCCAGGATGAAGGTGATCAGCTCCATGTTGTTTTCGTTGTCTTCAACGATTAGTGCGGTCTGCATCTTCATGGTTCATCCTTTGCGGTCGCGGGCAGCGCGCAGGGCAACCAGAGCGTGAACGTGCTGCCTTTCCCCGTTTCGCTGGCGGCGCTGATGTCGCCCTTGAGAAGGTCGGTGGCGATCTTGCGCGTCAGATACAGGCCGAGGCCGGTGCCCGGTGTCTTGACGCGCAGATGCGTGTCGATGCGTTCGAAGGGCTGGAACAGCCGGGCAAGCGCCTCGGCGGAGATGCCGATTCCTTCGTCCTCGACCTCGATTACGGCACGATCCGCCTCGGCCTTGAGGCGGATGCGCACGACACCCTGTTCGGAATACTTGACCGCGTTGCTGAGCAGGTTGAGCAGGCATTGCAGCAGGCGCTTGCGGTCGCTGCTCACCGTGATCGATTCGATCGCCTGTATTTCCAGTCCCAGGCCTTTCTCTGCGCGCTGCGGCTGCATGATGGCGGCAGCCTCGTCGATCAGTTGATTGACCGAGAATGTTTCGACATAGACCTCGGCGTAGCCGGCCTCGATCTTGGAGATGTCGATGACGTCGGTAATCAGCGCCAGCAGGTGCTTGGCCGAGCCGTACACCCGGCTCAGGTGGTCGTGCTGCTTTTCTGAAAGCGGCCCGGAGATGCCCTGCAGCACGACGCCGGTGAAGCCGATGATGGAGTTGAGCGGGGTGCGCAGCTCGTGCGACATGGAGGCGATGAACATGGACTTGAGCCGGTCGAGCTGGCGCAGGCGCTCGTTCGCGCCGCGCAGCTCCTCGGTGCGTTCCTGCACCTTGCGTTCCAGTGCCTGATAGGAGTCCTGCAGCGCTTTCTCCGCACTGCGCCGCTTGTCGCTCTCGATGACCAGCGAAGCGAGGTCGCCGATCGAGGCGGCGAAGTTCTGCTCGTCCTGCGCCCATATGCGCGCAGGACCGACATGTTCATGGCAGATGACACCCGCCACCTTGCCGCCGACGCGCAGCGGCACATCCATCATCGAGGTGATGCCCAGCGGCTTCAGATAGCTGTCGGCGAAGTCGCGCGTACGCGGGTCAGTTTGCGCATCGTTGGCGGCGAAGCCGCGGCCTTCGTACAGCGAGGCAAAGTAGTTCGGCGCGTTGTTGATATCCAGCATCAGGCCGCCCGAGAACTCCGCGCTGCTGCGGGTAAAGAGCATTTTGCAGTGCAGTTGGCGCTGCGTCACGTCGAGCATCCAGATGCTCACGCGCTCGATCTTCAGCGTGCCCGCCGAGGTGGCGATCAGCTCCTGCAACTGACGTTCGACGTCGGCGTCCGGTGCCAGGCCGAAACGCGCCAGTTGCGTCAGCACCACATTCTGGCTGACGAGGCGGTCGTCGCGTTCGCGCAGCTCATGCTCGCTGCGCTGGCGGCCGATCATGTAGAGCGCCAGCATGAAGGTGAAGCCGAAGCCGCCGAGCAGGATGCCGAAGAACTGGCCGTTGGCCCGGAGGCCATTGTCCAGGCCGTGGGGGCGGGAAATCAGAACCCAATCGCGCCCGGCGAAGCTGTGGCCGGTTTCCTGATAGATGCCCCGGCGCAATTGTTCGATGTCGGGGGCGACCGCGCTTTCGGCATTGGTGTCCACTCCATCTATGTGGTGATACAGCAGCACAGGCGCATCCGGAATTGTGGTGTCGATCAGCCAGGTTTCCGCCTCGCGCTTTTCGAACGGGCTCAGGGTCTCCTGGGTCAGACGGCTGATTTCCAGCGCCATGCTGACGAAACCGTAGAGCGCATCGTTGTCGCGCGTACGCGTGGCATGCCTGAAGTCGTCGCGGTAAAGCGGCCAATAGACGATCACCGCCTGGCCGCCGCGAATGAGCTGCACGAGGCGGGAGGCGCGCGGCTCCGCAGCAAAGCGTGCCAGCGACAGGGCGTCGCGGCGTACCGGGTCGGACAGCAGGTTGAAGCCGAGCACCTTCTCGCTGCCGGCTTCCGGCTCGGCCATGAGCACGGGCAGGTATTCGGACTGGTGGCTCGCTGCCACGCGGTCGCCGTCCTCCTGCATGTCGTAAATGCCGTAGTCGGGCTGAATGGTTTGACGCGCCTCCGCCTCGAAGCGGGCCCGCTGCGCATGGGCGACGCGCGGCGCCCAGATCAGCGAACGAATCAGGCTGTTGCGCGCCAGCAGTTCGCTGCCGAAGTTGTGGAACTCCTCGCGACTCCGATTGGCGTTGTAGAAGAAAGCGTGCAAGGCCATCAGATCGCGGTGGCTGAGTTCCAGCGTGCGCTGCAATGCCTGCCCCATGGCGACGCCGCTGGTGAGGAATTCATTGACGCGTGCATCGTGATCGAGATGCTTGACGATGAATGCGGTGACCAGCGTGAAGCTGCAGCCCAGACCGATGATGGGCAACGACAGCAGGCTCCACTCGCGCTTGCCGCGGCGCCAGTGCTGGGCGACCAGGACGAGAGGCGCGACGATGAGCATGCCGGTGAGGTCGCCGACCCACCAGGTGAGCCAGGTCAGCGTCATGCTGTCGGTGGAGGGCTTGTCCTGGTTCAGCATCAGGGTGCCGATGCTGGCGGCGATGGTGCAACCGAGCGCGACGTAGAGCACGAAAATCACGGCGTCGGAAACCTTGACGATTTGCAGCTTGGGGGCGTGGCGCCGCAGCAGCCAGGCCGTGATCCAGGCTTGTGCGGTGGAGCCGGCGGCAGTCAGGATGGCGCTGGCGAGCGCTTGCAGGGCCGAGCCCGTGGTCGGAAACAGCGAGTAGAGATTGAAGAGCAGAACGGCCGCAAAAATGGCGGGCAGGGCGGCGGCGCCGCGCAGCAGGGTTGCCGACAGGGCAATGCCGGCGGGCAGCCAGAGCAGATTGGCGCCACCGGCGCCGGTCTGCAGGTGCACGATCAGATAGGCGGTCAGGCCATAGGCGGCGCCGATGCCGATCGATTCAATAAGCCAACGCCGGAGAGTGGGGGCTGACATGCCGCTCCTTGCCTGTGGATCTTGCGCTCAGAATTGCGGTTGGTGCTGCGACAGCGGGCTGCGATAGGGCGTTTATGCGCAAATCATATCAGGACTGGCTTGAATCGCATTTTTTCGATATGTCACGGGCATAGACGTGCGGTCTGTTGCGCAATCAGGCTCTCCTCGTCCGTCGCCAGCGCCAGAACGGTCAGGTCGGGGCCCAGCCAGCCGAGCCCGGCGCCGATGCGTTCGCGGATCGGCTGGGCGTGTTCGCCGATGCCGCCGGTGAAGACCAGGGCATCGACGCCGCCCAGCGCAGCGGCGAGCGAGCCGATTTCGCGCAGGACGCGATAGCAGAACAGGTCGACGGCTTCGCGCGCCTCGGGCGTTTCGGAAGCCAGCAGCGTGCGCATGTCGCCCGAGATGCCGGAAACGCCTAGCAGGCCCGAGCGCTGATAGAGCAGATCGGCGATGGTCGCGGCATCCATGCCGCGCTCCTGCATCAGGTGCAGCACGGCGCCGGGGTCGAGGTTGCCGCAACGCGTCGCCATCAGCAGACCGTCGAGCGTCGAGAAGCCCATGGTGGTGGCGATGCTGCGGCGCCGGTGCAGGGCGCACAGCGAGGCGCCGCTGCCGAGATGGGCGACGATGACGCGACCGTCGGCCTTGGCGCCGAGGTGCGCGGGCAACTGAGCGGCGATGTACTCGAAGGAAATGCCGTGAAAGCCGTAGCGGCGCATGCCGCTCTCGTGAAGTTCGCGCGTCAGCCCCAGCCACTGCGCCAGCGCCGGCTGGTCGTGGTGAAAGGCGGTATCGAAGCAGGCCACTTGCGGCACGCCGGGCAGCAGTTGCGTGACAGCGTCGATACCGGCCAGATTGTGCGGCTGGTGCAGCGGCGCCAGCGGCGTGAGGCGCCGCAAGGCCTCGATATGGTTCGCGTCGAGCAGGATGGGCGCGCTGTAGTCGGCGCCGCCATGCACAACCCGATGCCCGACGGCGCGGATGCGCGGGCTGCCCAGCTCGGCCAGCAGGCCGGACAGGCAGCGCCGGAAATCGGCAGCGGTGCCGTCGTGCTCAAGCTTGCCGCGCCGGCCGGCTTGCAGGCCCTCTTCGTACAGCGCGTACTTGAGCGTCGAGGAGCCGCCGTTGAGGACGAGCAGCGTCATGGGAGCGTCCTGCTACACGGAGCGCGTGGATTCATGATTTCAGCCTGCGCGCATAGGTCACGGCGGCGGCAGCGGAGGCCAGGCGTGTGTCTGCACTGTCGGCGCGCGAAGTCAGGATGATGGGCACGCGCGCGCCGAGCACCAGCCCGGCGATGATCGCGTCGGCCAGATATTCGAGCTGCTTGGCCAGCATATTGGCCGATTCGATATCGGGCGCGACGAGGACGTCGGCCGCGCCGGCGACCGCGGACACGATGCCCTTGCGCGCCGCCGCTTCGGCAGAGATGGCATTGTCGAAGGCCAGCGGTCCGTCGAAAACGCCGCCGCAGATCTGGCCGCGATCCGCCATTTTGCACAACACGGCGGCGTCGAGCGTGGCGCGCATGCGCGGATTGACGGTCTCGACGGCGGCGAGCAGGGCGACGTGCGGCACGGCAATGCCCATGGCGATGCCGAAGTTGATGGCGTTCTGCACGATATGCACCTTGTCTTCGAGCGTAGGCTCGATATTGACGGCGGCGTCGGTCAGGATCAGCGGCTTGGGGTAGAGCGGCACATCCATGTAGAACACATGGCTGACGCGGCGATCGGTACGCAGGCCGCAGTCGCGGTCGAGCACCGCGCTCATCAGCTCTTCGGTATGCAGCGAGCCTTTCATCAGCGCGTCGGCCAGACCTTCGCGCACCAGCGCAATGGCCCGGCCGGCCGAGGCATGGCTGTGCGGCGTATCGATCAGAACGCACTCATGCAGATCGAGGCGGTGTTCTTCGACAAGGGCGCGTATCCGATGCTCGGGGCCGACCAGGGTCGGCACGATCAGGCCATGCTCGCGCGCCAGCAGGGCGCCGCGTAGAGCCGCTTCGTCGCAGGGGTGGACCACCGCAGTCGGCAGGCCCGGGCCCTTGCCCGCCAGCGCAATCAGGGCCTCGAGGCGTTGTTGTCGCGTGTGCATAAATTCCTTTCGCAAGGCCGGTCAGGATTGCCGGATAATGGCGGCTTCCGACCGGATTGTCGGTTGCGTTTGTTACATCACGTTTTACATCTCAATGCTCAGCTACCGCCACGCCTTCCATGCCGGCAATCATGCCGATGTCCTCAAGCATACCGTCCTGCTGCAGTTGATCAAGCAGTTGCAGGGCAAGGATAAGCCCTTCTGGGTGGTCGATACCCATGCCGGCGCAGGCCTGTATGCGCTTGATGAGGGTTATGCCAAGCAGCTCGGCGAATATCGGGAAGGCATCGGGAGGCTCTGGGGGCGCACCGATCTGCCCGAGGCCGTGGCCGACTATCTGGCTGCGGTGGGGGAGGTCAATCCGGACGGCAAGCTCAAGCATTACCCGGGCTCGCCGTGGATTGCCTATCGCAATCTGCGCGAACAGGACAAGCTGCGCCTGTTCGAACTGCATACGACCGACGTGCGTCTGCTGCAGCAGAATTTCGCCGGCGCCGGCAAGCAGGTGCTGATCCAGAACGAGGACGGTCTGGCCGGCCTCAAGGCTTTCCTGCCGCCGCCGCCGCGGCGCGGGCTGGTGCTGATCGATCCGTCCTACGAGGACAAGCGCGACTACGTCAAGGTGCACCAGACGCTGCGTGAAGCGCTGGAACGCTTTGCCACCGGCGTCTACGCGCTGTGGTATCCCTGCCTGGCACGCAGCGAAACGCGCGAGCTGCCCGAGAAACTGAAGCGTCTGCCCGCCAAGAGCTGGCTGCATGTCGAGCTGTGCGTGCGCGGCCGCGAGCCGGACGAGAACGGGCAGGTCGGCATGTACGGCAGCGGGCTGGTCATCCTCAATCCGCCCTGGAAACTCTACGAGTCCCTGCAGGATGTCATGCCCTGGCTGCGCGATACGCTGGCGCAGAACGAAGGCGCCAGCTTCGTGCTCGAACAGCAGGGCGCCTGAGCGGGCGGAGCGCAGTTCCGGCCTTTTGACCGGACAAGCAAGGCCGGCGAGTCAGCGAAAGGAACTCCCTCCCCCGCGAAGGGGTAGAGGCTTCAGGCAGGCTTGTTGCGGCTTCCGCTAGTACGCTGCCACGCCGCCGTCGGAGCGCGGGTCGGCGGCGCCTTCGAGTACGCCGTCCGGCGAACGGATGATTGCGCCGGCATGGCCGGCGCTTTCGTCGTAAGCGGCGAGCATTTCGACCTCATGGCCGCGCCGGCGCAGATCGGCAATGATTTCGGGCGCGAAGCGGCTTTCCAGCTTGAGCGTATCGCTGTTCATGCCCCAGGTCCGGCCGAGCAGCCAGCGCGGCGCCGAGATGGCCTGTTGCAGGGGTTGTCCGAACCAGATGGCGCGCGAGAACACCGCCGCCTGCGTCTGCGGCTGGCCGTCGCCGCCCATGGTGCCGTACACCATCGTGCGTCCGTCGGCGAGGCGTGCCGCGGCCGGATTGAGCGTGTGGAAAGGCTTCTTGCCGGGCTGCAAGGCCAGCAGATGCTTCGGATCGAGACTGAACGAGGCCCCGCGGTTCTGCCAGTTGATGCCGCTTTGCGGCAGGACGATGCCGCTGCCGAACTCGTGATAGACGCTCTGGATAAAGGATACTGCCATGCCGTTGGCATCGATGACGCCCATCCAGACCGTGTCGCCCATGCGGGCCACGCCCTTCCAGGGCCGGGCTGTCGCGAGCTGGATATTGGCCGCCAGCGCGTCGAGACGCGGCGTATCCAGCAGGCTTTCCGGTGCAATCTGCATGCAGGCCGGATCGCTCAGGTAGGCGTCGCGCAGGCTGAATGCCTGTTTGGTGGCCTCGACGCAAAGATGGATGTGGTCGGCGCTGTCGGCCGCAACATCGCGAATTCCGGCCCGTTCAAGCAGGCCGAGCATGGCCAGCGAAATCACGCCCTGCGTCGGCGGCGCCAGATTGAAGATGCGCCCGGCCGCGAGATCGAGCTGCAGCGGCCGGCAGGTGCGCGCCGTAAAGGCGTGCAGATCGTCGATGTCGAGCAGGGCGCCGACCGCCCTGAAATCCTCGGCCAGCGTTGCGGCAATGCGACCGCGGTAGAAGCTGTCCAGCCCTTCCTCGGCCAGCCGCGCCATGAAGTCGCCGAGGCGCGGCTGACGGAAGCGCATGCCAGTGGCGGGCGCTTCGCCTTGCCACAGAAAACGTTCCGCAAAGCCCGGCTGCTGCGCCAGCTCCCGGAGCTTGGTCTGGGTGGCGTGCGCCTGACTGGCAGTTACAGGCATACCGTCCTGCGCGTAGTCGATGGCATCCCGCAGGAGGCGCGGCAGCGTCTGATGGCCGCCATGCGTCTGCGACACCTTGAGCGCGGCATCCCAGCTGCCGACGGCGCCGGCGACGGTGTTCATGGCCTGCGGCCCGCGCACGGGAATGGTGTCGAGGCCGCGCGCCGTGTAGGCGGCGATGGTGGCGGCCTGAGCCGCCTGGCCGGCCGCGTCGATGGCGACGGCATCGCCCGTCGGCGGCACGATCAGCCAGAAGGCGTCGCCGCCGATGCCGTTCATGTGCGGATAAACCACCGAGATGGTGGCGGCTGCCGCCACCATGGCTTCGATGGCGTTGCCGCCGTCGCGCAGCACGGCCAATGCGCTTTGCGACGCCAGCGCGTGAGGGGCGACGGCCATGCCGTGCGTGGATCTTGCGGTTTGAATCAAGCTAGCTCCCGGGTCAGGGGTGCATCATACTTTCAATGTCGCACCTGTGCCGGGCAGCGCAAGGCGCCGGGTGCGTTGCAATCCATCAGGCGCCGCGTCGGGGCGGTGGGCGAGTGGTCTAGAATGCGCGCTTGTCCATTTGCGTCGATATGCCCCGCAGGCACGGCGTTTTCGTTACCGAATCCATGACAAACAAAGCGAACCGCACTCAAGCCGAGCAGGCCTATCTGTTGCTCGAAGAGATGATCGTCAAGACGACGCTGAAGCCGGGCGCCAAGGTTTCGGAAAAGATGCTCAGCGAAATGCTCGGGCTGGGCCGCACGCCGATTCGCGAAGCCTTGCAGCGCCTTGCCGCCGAAGGCACGGTGCGCGTCGTGCCGCGCGCCGGCGTGATTATTTCCGAGATCGACATTACCGACCAGTTTCGCTTGATCGAAGTGCGCCGCGAGCTGGAGAAGATGCTCGCCGGCCGCGCTGCGCGCCTGGTTTCGCCCGAAGAAAAACAGCGCTTCACCGAGATTGCCGCGGACTTTCGCGCCGCCGGGGCGGCCGGCGATCCGGAGCAGTTCATCCCCACCGACCATGAGTTCAACGACATGGTGGCGGTCTGCGCTCACAACAAGTACGCCTTGTTCGCAATGTCGCCGATCCAGGCCCAGACGCGGCGTTTCTGGTTCCTCTACTTCAGTCGTTTCGGCGATCTGGCGCAGGTCTGCGAGCTGCATGCGCGCATGGCCGATGCGATTGCGGCCGGGGACGAGCCGCGCGCTCGCGCCGCGGCCGACGATCTGCTCGATTATGTGGAGCAGTACACGCGGCGGACGCTGGAAGCGATCTGCGCCTAGCCCGCCGCCATTGCGCCGATCTTCTGCGCAATCATTTCCAGCGACAGGGTCTCACGCGCGCCGCCCAGCTTGATGGCTTCCTTGGGCATGCCGAAGACCGTGCAGCTGGCCTCGTCCTGCGCAATCGTGTGCGCGCCGCAGTCGAACATCTCGCGCAGGCCTAGCGCGCCGTCGTCGCCCATGCCGGTCATGATGATGCCGGTGGCGTTGATGCCGGCGGATACCGCCGCCGAGCGGAACAGCACGTCGACGGAAGGACGATGGCGATTGACCAGCGGGCCTTCCCTGACTTCGACGAAATAGCTCACGCCGCTGCGGCGCACCAGGAGATGCTTTCCGCCCGGCGAGATCAGCGCCAGCCCCGGCTGCATCTGGTCGCCGTCCTTCGCCTCGCGCACGCTGATTTTGGACAGCTCGTCGAGGCGCTTGGCGAATGCGCCGGTCAGCGTCTCCGGCATGTGCTGGACGATGGCGATGCCGGGACAGCTCAGCGGCAGCCTCGGCAACAGTCTTTCCAGCGCCTGCGTGCCGCCGGTGGAGATGCCGATGGTCACGATCCGCTGCGCCGTCTTCATGATGGCCTGCGCCGTCGTGCCCTTCGGCGCGGGCAGCATGGCGTCGGCCGTCAGCTTGGGGGCGGTCTGGCGTTCCTGCATCGCATTGGCGAGCGCGGTGGCGGTGGAGTCGCCGCTCTCCGCACGCGTCCGCGGCGGCGCGAGCGGCGGCGAGGTGGGGCGACGGTATTGGTTGATATAGCTGGTGCGGGCCGCCTCCTGGATGGCCACGATCAACTGCTGGCTCAGCTCCTTGATCTGCAGGCGACCGCTGCTCATGGGCTTGGGCACGACGGCGACGGCGCCGGCTGACATGGCTTCCAGCGTCACTTTCTTGGCCGTGCTGTCGCTCAGCGCCGAGCAGATGATCACCGGCGTCGGGTGTTCCAGCATGAGCTTCTTGAGGAAGGTGATGCCGTCCATGCGCGGCATGTCGATATCCAGGACGATGACGTTGGGCCATTCGTCCTTCATCTTCTCGAGCGCGACGATGGGATTGGCCGCCGTGGTCAGCACGCGTATGTCGGGAGCGGTGGCGATGGCCTGGGATATCACCTGGCGGGCGACCGCCGAATCGTCTACGAGGAGAACGCTGATGGTCATGTAGGTCTGGTGCCGCCGTCCGCGCGGCGATGCGTTTCGTTTTTCTGCATCATGCCCTATCCGCAGCCGGCTGTGTCAATCGGGCTCACGCCATAGCGATGTGGCTTGTGTCCGCCGTGGTTTGTCACTACAGTCCGGGCATGATCGAAGACGACCCAGATGATTTCGTACCGCATGAAAGCCTGCTCCAAGAAGGCGGACTCCACGCAAGCGGACCCGAAGGCGCCGACAGAGGCCTGGCCTTTTCTTCCCTGACACCGGACCAGTTGCTCGATGCCCTGGAGTCGGTCGGCTTGCGGCCCGACGGCCGCCTGCTGGCGCTCAACAGTTTCGAGAATCGCGTCTATCAGGTAGGCATTGAAGACGAGAAACCGCTGATTGCCAAGTTCTATCGGCCGGCGCGCTGGAGCGATGCGGCCATTCTCGAGGAGCATGCGTTTACCGCCGAGCTGGCCGAGCGCGAAATTCCGGTGGTGCCGCCGCTGGCGCTGGCGGGCGGCACGCTCCACCATTTCGGCAATATGCGTTTCGCCCTGTTCATGCGCCAGTCGGGACGCGCGCCCGAGCTTGACGATCCGGACACCTTGCGCTGGATGGGGCGCTTCCTCGGGCGCATCCATGCGGTCGGGGCGCTCAGACCGTTTGCCGAGCGGCCCGCCATCGGCATCGAAACCTTCGGTATCGAGTCGCGGGACTTCCTTCTGCAAAACGACTTTCTGCCGCCGGAGCTGCTCGCCGCCTGGCGTAGCGTGGCGGACCAGGCCCTGGAAGGCGTCGCGCACTGTTTCGAAAGGGCCGGCCGGGTTGCCGCAATCCGTCTGCACGGCGATTGCCGGATTGTTATAGGATGTCAAACTACAATAGTTTCTCGAAAGCGCTGTCATTGAAGGCTTTGAAACTATTGTATACAACAGTTTCTCGGCAGCCCTGCTCAAAAATCACCCTAGAAGAATAAGAACCGTGGATAACACACCTCCCTACGCTGACCTCACGCCTGAACTTCTGTTCAATGCCATCGAGAGTCTCGGATTACGCTGCGATGGTCGCCTGCTTCAACTAAATAGTTTTGAGAATCGCGTCTATCAGGTCTGGCTTGAGGACGACACGCAACACGTTGTCAAGTTTTATCGCCCAGGCCGCTGGAGTGATGAGGCCATCTTGGAAGAACATGCCTTCAGCATTCAGCTTGCGGATGCGGAAATTCCCGTTGTGCCACCGCTATCGTTCAATGGGCAAACGTTGCACCACTGGGAGAACCATCGCTTTTCCCTATTTACCAAACAAGGCGGCAGGCCGCCTGAGCTTGATCGAGAAGGTACGCTCGAATGGCTCGGCCGTTTCTTGGGCCGTATTCATGTGGTCGGTGCAAGCGCGGCATATCAGGCTAGGCCTACTTTGGATATTCAAACCTTCGGTACTGAGCCGCGCGACTTTATTGTTGCGGGTGACTGGCTCCCCGCGGAGCTGCGGACAGCTTGGATCAGTGTTGCTGACCAAGCGCTTGAGGGCGTGAGTCATGCCTTCCAACGCGTTGGTAAGACGCAGGTCCTGCGTCTGCATGGTGATTGTCATACAGGTAATGTTTTGTGGACCGACCATGGTCCGCATTTTGTTGATTTCGACGATAGCCGCATGGGGCCCGCAATTCAGGACCTGTGGATGTTGTTGTCCGGCGACGAAATCGACGTGCGCGCTCAGCTCAAGGCGCTTCTTACTGGCTACGAGATGTTCAACGAGTTCGATGATCGAGAGCTGCAGCTTATTGAAGCGCTACGCACCTTACGTGTGATCCACTACAGCGCTTGGATCGCTCGCCGTTGGCACGATCCTGCCTTCATAGCAGCTTTCCCCTGGTTCGGTAGCGTCCGCTATTGGCAGGACCGTATTCTTGAACTGCGTGAGCAAATTGCCTTGATGCAGGAGCCCTCGTTAGGAATGCACGTTTAGAGGCGTGCCGAACTCGGAAAACTTCGCCAATAAGTGGGGTGTCGAGATTTAGCCCTGTCGTGCTCGTAAAGCGCCCCATGCCAAACCCAACAGGGCTGCGGCCAGCGAAGCAAACAGCACCCCCATCTTGGCAGCTTCGATCAGATACGCCTGTTCGAAGGCCAACATGGCGATGAAGATAGACATGGTGAAGCCAATCCCTGCCAGTAGCCCAATCAGCGTGACGTAAGTCCAGCTCACACCATCCGGTAGGCGGCACAAGCCGAGACGGACTGCGAGCCAGCTTGCGCTGATAACGCCCAGCGGCTTACCTATCACCAGCGCGAGAAATACGCCGAGCATCACATTGACGACTTCAGGATTGCTGAGGTCGTTACCGCCAAAGCCGATACCCGCATTGGCAAGCGCAAAGACCGGCATCACGCCGTAAGCAACCCAAGGGTGTAGGGCCATTTGTATGCGCACCACCGGTGGCAGCAATTCGCGCTGGGCTTCGCGCAGGCGTTTGAGGGGGCCGCTCATTTCATCGATCCCGTCTTCCGCGTTCGCGGCACTGGTTTCGATGTCAGAAACGGCCTTGCGCGCGATAGCCAGTGGGTTTTCCTGTAGCGGTTTTGAGTGGATGGGCGTGATCAGACCCAGCACCACACCGGCGAGCGTAGGGTGAGCCCCGGTCTTCAGGAGGCCAAACCAGACTACTGCGCCAGGTAGCACATAAGCGTAGGCCGAGCCGATGCCCATCCGCTGCAGTATGAGCACCAGCCCAATGCCACCGCCCGCGATCAGAAATCCTGAGTACTCAAGACCGCCCGAGTAGAACAGCGCGATGACCAACACAGCGACGATGTCGTCGATGATGGCGAGCGAGAGCAGGAAGATGCGCACATTGCCTGGAATCGAACGTCCCAGTAGCGCCAGTACGCCAACCGCAAAGGCAATGTCGGTGGCTGTGGGTATGGCCCAGCCGTTTATCTGGACTGGGGCTGGGTTGAACATGACATAGACCACAGCCGGTACTACGACGCCACCGAGGGCTGCCACGATGGGCAAGGCGGCGAGGCGTAGGCTGGCAAGGGCGCCTTCGTGAATTTCGCGACGTATCTCCATCCCGACCACGAGGAAGAAGATCGTCATCAGGCCATCATTAATGAGGAAGTGCAACGACTCGCCGATGTGCAGGCTGCCGACCGTCAAAGCGACTTCGGTATGCCAAAGGGCGTGATAGGTATCTGCGTTTGAGGAGTTGGCCCAGATCAGGGCAATCAGGGTTGCCACTAGCAGCACGATGCCGCTCATGGCTTCAATGTGAAGGAAACGCTCAAGGGCCATAAAGGCCCGTTCAGTCAAAGCTTGGGTGCGCGGAATTGCTCGCGACATGGGGTGCTCCAAAAATAGAGGAATTCGCGCGGCGGCCCGACCATGCGCTGAAACCTGCTTCTCTAGCGTAGAGAGCACCCGTGTCAGATTCTACCGGCCGAATGCCCAGGTGCCAAGCACCGTGGGCATTGATTTCACGCTTTATCGAAGCAGCAATGTCGGTATCGTCGCCGCTCGCAGTAACTCTGTCGTCGTGCTACCAAAAAACAGATTACGCCAAACCGAATTTGGGTAAGCGCCCATGATCAGTAGGTCGACGCCCTCACGGCGCACATAGTCGGCAATGACCTTTTCCGTGTCGCCGGGGATATGAGCAGCCAGGGTTTCGAAACCAGCCTCACTCAGCGTCTTTTGTGCCCAATCGAGCTGCTTTGCGGATTCACTACTGGCCTTGCCCGACATCAGCAGATGCACCGGCAGCCCCTTGAACAGAGGGCTGGCCGCGACCATCTCGACACCACGCCGGGTAACGATGCCGCCATCGAAGGCAATCAGAATACGTTGCGGGGCACTGAACGGCTGAGTAACGGTGAGCACTGGACGATTAAGTGCACGCACCACACGTTCGACATTACGGCCCAGGTCGCGCTGCGTCGTATCGGCTGAAGCACCGCGACGCCCCAAGACATAGAGACGTACCCCTAACTGCTGTTCAACCAGCGCATCTTCCAGATCGCCGTGACGCTGGCGCATGTCCGCTTCGGCTATGCCACTGGTCAATGCACGCTCGCGCAAGTGGTTAAGGAGCGAACGTCCCTCTTCACGTGCAGCCTTGCTGCGCTGTTCATCTTGCTCGCTCAATTCGTCAAGCAAGGCTTCTTTGGCATCAAAGCCGATGCTACCGCTGTGATCTTCAGCCGTGCTGGCTATCGGCCGGTCGATGATGTGCAGCAGCTCCAGCGGTGCCTGCATGCGCTGCGCGGCCCAAGCCGCATAGTCAGTCACGTAATCAGCGTAGATGGATTGATCAACACAGGCGAGGACTTTGTTTTCGTTTTTCATTTGGGTTCTCCTCAGTGGCCGCTCATAAACTGCTCGGCAGCTTCGGGCTTGTCATGGATGGCGAAGCGATCCACTAGCGTAGCGCTGGCTTCGTTGAGGCCAATGACTTCAACCTCAGTGCCCTCCCGGCGGAACTTGATCACGACCTTGTCGAGGGCGCTGATCGCCGTCATATCCCAGAAGTGGGCACGGCTTACGTCGATCTTGACCTTCTCGATCACCTCGCGGAAATCGAAGGCATCTATAAATCGGTCGGCTGAAGCGAAGAAGACTTGGCCGGTGATCTTGTAGTGACGTGTACGACCCTCATCCACGCTGATCGAGCCGATATGCAGCACTTGGCCCACCTTGTGGGCGAAGAAGAATCCGGACAGGAGTACGCCAACCAGAACGCCTTGGGCGAGGTCATGGGTGGCAACCACGACGGCTACGGTCGAGAGCATGACCACGCTGGCACTCTTGGGTGCTGTGGGCAAATTGCGCAACGATGCCCAGTTGAAGGTGCCGATGGAGACCATGATCATGACGGCTACTAGTGCCGCCATGGGAATCCTCGCCACCCAGTCGCCAATGAAGACCACCATCATGAGCAGAAAAATGCCCGCCGACAGCGTGGATAAACGCCCGCGACCACCGGACTTCACATTGATGACGGACTGCCCGATCATCGCGCAGCCAGCCATGCCGCCGATCAGGCCGGAGGCGATATTGGCAATACCCTGACCAACGCATTCGCGGTTCTTGTTGCTGTTGGTATCGGTGAGGTCATCCACGATAGAGGCCGTCATCATCGACTCAAGCAGGCCCACGACTGCCAGTGTTACCGAGAACGGGAAAATGATGCGCAGCGTTTCCCAAATGAGCGGCACATCCGGCAGCAGGAAGACCGGCAGGCTATCCGGTAATTCACCCATGTCGCCTACGGTACGTACGTCCAGGCCCAATGTGATGGCAATCGCTGTAATGACCACGATGCAGACGAGGGGCGAAGGTACTGCGCGGCTGAGATAAGGGAACAGGTAAATGATGCCCAGACCGCCCGCGACCAAGGCATACACAACCCAGCTCACCCCAACCAGTTCAGGCAACTGGGCCATGAAGATGAGGATGGCCAGCGCATTGACAAACCCGGTGATGACAGAGCGTGAGACGAAGCGCATCAGCGCGCCGAGCTTGAGAAAGCCTGCCCCAATTTGGAGGACGCCAGTCAGCAGGGTTGCTGCCAGCAGATACTGCAGGCCGTGATCTTTGACCAGCGTCACCATGACCAGCGCCATGGCACCTGTTGCTGCGGAGATCATGCCTGATCGGCCACCGGCAAAAGCAATGACTGTGGCGATGCAGAAGGAGGCATAGAGGCCAACCTTGGGATCAACCCCTGCAATGATGGAGAAGGCAATCGCCTCGGGGATGAGGGCGAGAGCAACGACGAGCCCGGCGAGTAGATCATTGCGGACGTTGGGGAACCATTGTTCCTTGATTTTATTGTTCATACGGATGTACCAATACATAGGCCAGCCGCTTCATCAGCAGAAGCGCGGCAAGGTGAATCAAATGGTGGAGTTCAGTCTGCAGGCGCAGACAGGCCAGCCGAGCGTCGGCTAGCGCGCATACCCAGAATGGGTTATGGCGGTGTCAAGCGAGAGTGGGCGCCGAAAGTCGGCTGATTGAATTGCTGCATGGCGCACATTATAAGCTATAGGTGCCTGAGGTCAGGCTCTTTTATGCTCAAACGTCGCGCAACATTTGGAGTGATAGAGCGTCATTGCAGCTGCGGTTACGACATTAAAACCTTCCGGATGGCGTTGGCAAATCCTATGTCGAATAGCTTGCGCCCTGGCTTGTTCAAAATTTCTCCATGTGGTCCTTCGTGCCAACCTTCCCCTTTAAGAAACTCTGGGGAGATCGCTTGCTCAAGGGCTTGCTTCTCAGTATCGGAGAGGCCCGCATTGCTCATGACTTGGATAACTTGACCGCTGGGTGTGACGTTGATGTGGCCTGGCAGCGGACGGCGGTCAATCACTACTTCTGCATGCTGCTTAAGCAATTTAACTTCGCCCCGCAAACGATCTCGCTCTGCGATGATGTAGCCGAGCAAGGTGCGCAATGCTGGATCGTCGATTTTCCTGAGCAGATTGTTATCCTCCTCTGGGGCTTCGCGCGTCTTGCTATGTTCGGTGGCCATTTTTTTGTTCGCCTCGGCTAAGCTGGCCCAGGCCTGAATCAGTCGCTTGAAGTCACCCGAGGTCGAGTTGTAAAGTGCACGCCGGGACATGCCTCCACGCTCTTCAGACATGCGCCCGACCGTCGCCAGTGAGAAGTCTTTGCTCCCAAGCCGATACAATTCCCCGCACACCTGATGTACTACTTCTAGGTTGTGTCGTTTTTGCTGTCGGACGCCGGCACAAAGCTCAGTTAAGAGTTGGTTCAAATCTATCGTGCTCATCAGGGTTTCCTAGGCCGGTGGCAAAGTTTTTCCATTTGTTGTCAGGTCGTACAGTGGCGCATGCATCTTATTCAACTCAGTGCCGAGTCGTGACTCCCAGTCACCTTCGAGCCCAAGATCGGCTAGGCTTCGACCGGCCTCGATCATGCCGACGATATGGCGCAGGCCACGTCCCGGATCGTCGGGTTCGGCCAGTATCGCAAGATGGTCCATGAAGCGATTGCCCAGCACCAGTTGCTCCTCGCGGGACAATTGCGCGAATACTGGACGATAGCCATCGCGATACAAAGCGCTATCCAGAAGTTGGGAGCGGCGGAAGACTGCCTCACCCGGGTTTTCATCAGGATAAAGCTCGGCGTCATGGCAGATGCCGGACAGTTGCAGCAGCTCGGATTGGGTATTTTCAAAGACTAGTTTCAGGTCCTGCATGGCCCCAACTGCCACTATCTGTTGTTTGGCCTTTCCAGTTTGAGTTGTCCGCTCGATCAGATCGAAGCACCGTTTGATCAGTCGAAAGGTGGCAATCAGGTCGTGCCCTAACTGGTCTGTCTTTGTGATTGCGGATTCCCAGAATGTTGAGGCACGCACCAGATCAGACTGCTCGGTGAACGGCTGCTCAGCCAACTCAGCTTGATAGCGTTTCGCCTTCAAAGCTTCCATATGGATTTCGTGCCGCTTGGCTACCTTAGCCGCTTCCACCATCTGATAACTCAGATTGTTGAAATGCGCACGCAAGGCATCGATGTAGTGCGGTTCGGTGACAAACCAGCGGCAGCGAATGCAATTGCCGGGACCGCCTGGTACGGTGGCATAGACATTGTTCGAAGCATCACTCGTGTTGCTGCGCAGTAGCTCACCACCATTTAAGCAGCCGCCGATCTTGCCATTGAACTCGTCGGGTGAGGTATTGCCACCAACTAGGCACATCCCATAGCTGCGCGCCAACCAGCCTGCCGGGTTTCGATCTCCGGGATGCAAGGCCAGCGCTGCTTTGACCCCATCCATATTGTTCACGATAACCTTTTGGCTCAACTCTTCGTATTCCGTTTCCGCCAGGAATCGTCGGAGTCCATCCTCTGCAGTGTCCTGAAGCTTGCGGCTAGCAGCGTCCAGAATGTGAGTCATCTGTGTGACGCCGATCTTGGTGTAGTAAAGCGTCATGATGACCCGGCTGTGGCCTGCGACCAATTTGGCGAGAACCACCAGGGGCACTTCGGCATCGACTGCGAGGCAGGTTAGGAGTGACACGCGTAGGCTGTGCAATGGGTAGAGCGTTTTGCGCGTTGTGTTATCCACAACAAACTTGAGGGACTTACCATCCCCGGCTGTTTCCTTGCGTGCGGCACAGCGCCGTTCCAATTCGCCCAACAAGCGATACCAGAGGGAGAACATCGTGTCGTCGATGATCGGTTTGTACCGGTCGTTTTCCTGTGCAGCAGCATCCCGGAACAAGAAGCAGGTATCCGGCATCCGTGATAGCTGGTAGTCCGACCGAGGCCCTTTCAAGTGCCGGTGATCAAGCTCGCGCCAACTGATCGGGTTAGGCAAGGGGTTGTACTTTTCTTGCCAGTTACGCAGTTTTTCCAGCCAATAGAGAAGTTCGGTGTACTGCCAAGGGATGATGTAGCCAGTCTCGCCTTGTTTGGCCGTATCTGCTGTCTTGTTCGTATTGATGTAGAACGAGGTGCGCAACTCGCCCAGTTCGAGATCGTTCTGCTGCCGGAAAACCCCGTTCTCGACCGGCTTCTTTTTGGTGCCCCGCGCGTGTGAACCTTCATTGAGAGTCCAACCCTCGCTCGTGTATCGCCATGTGTCTGATTCGCCTGAGTCGAGCATTCGAACCTGGTGAGTGCGCAGTGGGATCATGAGTTTGGTGAGGAGTGCAACCGCGCGCGCAGGACTCCATAGCTCGAAGATCTGGCGATTACCGCGCTTGTAGCTGGTCTTACGCGTTCGCCAAACGCAGTCGGGGTCGTCCCGATCAACCTTGTCTTCGGTGACCTCGTACCAGTCGTTGCGGACCCCGCCGTTTCCATGGGCTACTGTATGAGCCCAGACCCATTCGCGGAAGGTTTTTCCGGGTGCCAAGCACTCGCGCAACTCGACGATATATCGATAGGGCAGCGGCGAGTGAACCGACTCATTGGGGCGTATCTTGCCTGTCTGACTGCGGTATGGGATCGGATTCCAGAATGCAGGGCTAATGACGGAACGCCCGTTGTCGTCGGGCTCCGAAAAATGCTTTTCGAGTACCCAATCTAGAAAGTCACGGACTTTGTTGTTCCACTTGATACCGCCATGTGACTGCGGTAAAGCGTTCTCGAAGAAGTCTGGAAGCGGCTGGTTGCGGCGCAGCAGGATCGTTGGTTCGAGCGGGAGCTTTAGTTCGTGCAGATAGTTCTTGAAAAAACAACGTAATCCAGTGATGCGATCCGCTAGACCGACTGGCTGTGTTGCGAGCCACGTTACCGCTAACGTCTGCCACTCTGCGAATTCTTGCCCGAGATCGCGGGTCATCCATTCAAATGTCACATCAGCAGATATGGGTGTTTGAACACTTCTTTTTCTTCGAGGCATCCTGTCCTACCTTAGTTTGGGATCGGGCCCGGAAAACAGGCCATCAGGATCAACATCCTCGAATCCGTAAGCCAGTAGCTTTCCAAGATCAATCGTTGGTGTGACATGCCGACCTTCAGCCATGAGACGGTCAAGCACTTGAGTCGCTTCATTCAGCGCATTGCTCACGTCAGTTGCATTCGGAGCGGTATAAACGGCTTGCGATCCTACAGATTTGTGGTGCAGTGCTTTCTGTTTCACTTGGGCCGATACGCCACTGCGCATCAAGCGGCGGCCAAAGGCGTGCCGGTGACCATGCGGTGATGTACCCAGCGCCTTGGCTGGTATAAGGCCGATGTTGCGCACCGCACGGGCATGTGCTTGCTTGTAGCTATCAATGCAATAAATATCACCTGCAGTGCCACGCTTTTCTACAACGAAAGCATAAGGGTGAGAGCGTGGAAGGTCGACGAGCTGTCTGAGGTAGAGCTTCCAGAAATAAAGAAATAGCCGCCCCAGCGCTGGATGGAACCAATAGGCCTGCATGTAGTAATTGCGATCAAGGCTTGGGTCTTTCCAGCCCGCGTACTGCTTGCCCATTACTTCGTTGCGTGGCTTCAGCGCATATTTGCCAGCGAGGTAGGCAGCGCGATTGCACTTGATGGGAGCACCTCTCTCATCGAGCCAGTCGTCGGGAGCTTCGCCTAGGCTCGGATGATGGATTCTGACTTCGGCAATGGATGGATCAAGTGGATGTGGTTTGACGTCGCAGAGCCATAGATGGAAACACTCCGACATTCGAAACCCGGCACCATGCATCAGGAGTGTAATCAGACAGTCTCGGAGATTTAAACGATTACCTAAATCCGACCTGCTATCTTTCGCGCGACGGCGAAACCCGAGGAGAAGCAGGTTCTCGAAATGCTTTTCCGGAAACGCGACCGCATCGTCGGAGACGCTCACCTTTGGCGGACGGCGCGCTAGGGTGCTGCGAACAACGCGGCTTTGTCCGGCCGATAGCCCGCGCCAAATGTGGCCCAGAAACGCGCGATCCTTGCGGGCCATGGATGCCGCGACCGCCAATATTTCGTCGTAGCTACTGGCTGCGCGCAGTGGGTTCACTGCTGTTGTCCCATGCCGCTCCGCAACCCAGTTAGAAAAGTCAGTCAGCCGTGTCAGGATGTTGCCGATGGTACGATGGTTTTCTGGTCGCCAGTAAAGGCCGCTCGGATCGAGACCATCAGCACCGACTGTGCCGCTGTGAAGTCGCTGGATGAAGCTGTGAAACAAGCTTTCAGAATCTCGGAAGTGGCCTGCATTTGTTTTGATGTACCGCAACATTAGCGCTACATCGTGCACGACCTTGCGCATCCAGGATAGGCCACGATCATGTTGTCGCCACAGCAGGTAGTCAACCAATGGCTCTAGCGGACCCTCACTGGTAAGCAGCACAGGAATTTCAGCGACGGCTCCTGTTGCATCTGATATGACTTTTGCGCGAATTGATACGCAGTCCATCAACCGGCCTTCGTGCTCAGGAGTTTTCGCATCCGCTCCAAATGCATGAGTGCAACTTCTCTTGGCGCTATCGCTAGGTCTGCGGGTGGTTTTAAGTCGAGAGCTTTGGCCAAGTTTGAAACATAAAGACGACGATTGCCCGCCAAGGAAAGGCAGGCTGCCTGCAAGGCTAATTCGCCAACTTGGCTCAACAGCCAGTCATAGGTGCGTCGGTCGCGATCCGATTCGATCAATATTTCCATATCTCATCCCCATCCTCGTACCAGCGTGCTCGCTAGTACGAGGGAGCCGTTCGCCTGCTGGCTCGCGTCTCAAAGTCTTATGTGTCTTATGTAATTATGTAATCCTAGAACAACTTAAGGATTGCTCAAAACACCCATCAAAAGCCCGATTTTGAGGGCTTTAGGGGAGAAACTATGTATTCATATTATATTTTGAGTACATCCTATAACACATGGGCAATGTGCTGTGGCTGGACGGCCCGCACTTCGTCGACTTCGACGACGCCCGCATGGGGCCGGCGGTGCAGGATCTATGGATGCTGCTCGGCGGCGACGCCGAAGAGGCGGCGATACAGCTGGCGCATGTGCTCGAAGGCTACGAACAGTTCCACGAGTTCGATGATCGCGAGCTGAACCTGATCGAGGCCTTGCGCACGCTGCGCCTGATCCATTATTCGGCCTGGCTGGCGCGGCGCTGGAACGATCCGGCCTTTCCGCTGGCCTTCCCCTGGTTCAATACGCCGCGCTACTGGCAGGAACGCATTCTCGAACTGCGCGAGCAGATCGCCCTGATGCAGGAGCCGCCACTGCGGCCGGCGCGCCTGTAAAGCGGGGACTCCCGTACAGGGGAAAGCCGCCGTGCAGCGCGCCGGGGTTTTCCTTGCCAGCAGATGGATCAGCGCAGTCGGTCCGCAAAAACCGGATCCGCCTGGCGCAGGAAGGCTTCCACTGCGTCGGTGTAGGCGCCCGGCAGGCCGAGGTTCTTGTTGATCTCTCTGTGGTCCAGATCCTCGCGCAGCACGGCGCCGCTTCCGCCCAACGATCCGATCTTGTCCGCCAGCGCCTGCGCCTGCGGGCAGGCGTCGGCGCGGCGCGTCGAGCAGACGGAAAGCAGGGGCGCCGGCTTGGCCTTCAGCGCATGCCAGGGCGAGGCCTTGATCCAGAACTTCCTGTCCTTGCCGAAGGCGGCGTCATGCAGCTCGAAATGCCGATGCTCCATGGTCTCGACCACGTTGAGCGTGCCGCTGTCCAGCGATACGGTGGCGACCGGCGGCAGGGCGCCGTATTTTTCCAGCATGTCGGGCGAAGCCGCCAGCAGGGCAACGAGGTGGGCGCCGGCCGAGTGGCCCATGAGAACGAAACGTCGCGGGTCGGCGCCCCAGCGCCTGGCTTCCGCCTGCGCCTTGGCCAGCGCGCGGGCCACGTCCTCGGCCTGTGCATAGGGGTCGGCGGCCGGCAGCATGCGGTAGTTGGTCGAAATGAAGACGATGCCGCGCGGCCCCCAGCGCTCGAACTTGTTGTCGACCACGCCGCTCATGCCCTTGTCGCCGCGCTTCCAGCCGCCGCCGTGAACCATGAAGATGACCGGCGCATCCTGGCTGCGGGCGCCGGCGTACACGTCGAAACGCTGCGCGGGATCGCTGCCGTAGCGGACGGTCTCGACCGGCTTGTTGCGCGCGCGCTGGGGGTCCAGCTCGCCGCGTTTCTCCTGCAGGCGCTGGACGACGCGTTCGCGCAAGGTTGTTTCGGCCTGGGCGCCGCCGGCCAGCAGCAGGGCGGCGCAGGCCGACAGCAGATAGGCGCGATGCAATGCTTGCATGGAAGCCCCCCTTGTCAGCCGTCGCCCGGAAAATCGCCGTCGACGTAGTACCAGCGCCATTCGTCGCCCGCCCGGCGGCGCACGAAACGGCTGCACTCGTGCAGGCGCTCGGCGCGTCCGTTGATCTTGCAGCGGGCAAGGAACTCCACCGTCGCCGCGTCGCCTTTCTCTTCCGCACGACGAATTTCCAGCCCCAGCCATTTCGGCTGCGGCGGGGTGGACAAGTCCAGCGGCGCCGGCCGTGTCTCTGCGGCCCAGGTGTCAAGCAGATAACCGGCAAGCCCCAGCGCATAGGCGCTGTAGCGCGAGCGCATCAAGGCTTCCGCGGTCGGGGCGGCGATGCCGGCGTGATAGCGGCCGCAGCATGCGGCATAGGCCTGAGCATGCCCGCAGGGACAGGCAGGCGCGGATTTGAGCGGCTTTGCCGGCTTGCTTTGCGCTTTCATGGGCGGCAACGGAAGGAGAGTAGGGGGAGGGGCTATGGCAGAATAGCGAATATTGAAATGCGGTAATACGGAGAATTGTGTGCGGATTTTGCTGAGCAACGATGACGGTTATTTTGCCCCCGGGCTGGCGGCACTGGCCGAAGCCCTTGCTCCGCTGGGGCAAGTGACCGTGGTGGCGCCGGAGCGCGACCGCAGCGGCGCCAGCAATTCGCTGACGCTGGACCGGCCCCTGCGCCTGCGCAAGGCGGCCAACGGCTTCTTTTTCGTGAACGGCACGCCGACCGACTGCGTCCACCTGGCCGTCACCGGCATGCTCGACCATCTGCCCGACATGGTGGTGTCGGGCATCAACCTCGGCTCCAATATGGGTGACGACACGCTGTATTCGGGCACGGTTGCCGCCGCTACCGAGGGGTTCCTGCTCGGCGTGCCATCGATCGCCGTGTCGCTGAGTTCGCATCGCGGCGAGCATTTCGAAACCGCTGCGCGTGTCGCACGCGAGCTGGCGGAGCGCGCCATGGCGCAGCCTTTCGGACATCCGGTGCTGCTCAATGTCAATGTGCCGGACGTTCCCTGGGAGGAGCTGAAGGGCACGCAAGTGACGCGTCTCGGCCGCCGCCACAAGGCCGAGCCGGTGGTCAAGCAAACCACCCCGAGAGGCGAGCAGGTGTTCTGGGTCGGCGCCGCCGGCCCGGCCTCGGACGCCGGCGAGGGTACGGACTTCCATGCGGTGCAGAACGACTTCGTGTCGATCACGCCCTTGCAGATCGACTTGACGCACTCGACGCAGATCGCCGCCGTGAACGGCTGGTTGGGACAGGACAAAGCAGGACTATGAACACGCAGGTACACGGCATCGGCATGACTTCGCAGCGCACGCGCGTGCGCATGGTGGAGCGCTTGCGCGAGAGCGGCATCCGCGACGAGAAGGTGCTGGCCGCCATGGGCGCGGTGCCGCGCCATGTCTTCGTCGAGCAGGCGCTGGCGCATCGCGCCTATGAGGACACCGCGCTGCCGCTGGGTTTCCAGCAGACCATCTCGCAGCCCTATGTCGTGGCGCGCATGATCGAGCTGCTGCGGGCGAGCAAGGACGGTACTCCGCGCGAGCTCGGCAAGACGCTGGAGATCGGCGCCGGTTGCGGCTATCAGGCCGCCGTGCTGGGCATGCTCAGCAAGCAGGTCTATGCGGTGGAGCGCATTGCGCCGCTGCTGGCCAAGGCGCGTGTCAATCTGCGGGAACTCAGACTCACCCATGTGCGTCTCAAGCATGCCGATGGCATGCTGGGCCTGAAGGAGGCGGCGCCCTTCGACACCATCATCGTCGCCGCGGCGGCGGCGCGTGTGCCACAGTCGCTGCTGGAGCAGCTGGCGCCGGGCGGCCGGCTGATACTGCCCCTGGCGGGTGGCGGCAGCGATCAGGTGCTGAGTCTGATTGAACGACAGCCGCAAGGCTTTGTCGAAACGCGTTATGACGCGGTACGCTTTGTGCCATTGCTTCCGGGGGTTGAATGAATCGCCTGCTGTTGTCCGTAGCGCTGACCGCGCTGCTTTCCGCCTGCGCCAATCATCCTCCCGCGCCCGTGATCGATCGCGGCACGTCCGGCCCCGCGCGTGCGGCGGCGACTGCCGAATCGCGGCCGGGCTTCTACACGGTTAAAAAGGGCGACACGCTCTACAGCATCGCGCTTGATCACGGCCAGCCTTATCGCGATGTCGCGGCCTGGAACAATATCGAGAACCCGAACGTGATTCGCGTCGGCCAGTCCCTGCGCATCGCGCCGCCCCAGGATGAAGGCGGCGGCGTGGTGACGCCGATCAGGACGACCGACGTGGAGACGGTCAAGCCCGTCGCCAACGCCCCGGCCGCACCCGTCGCGGCTGGAGCGGCGGCATCGCTCAAGCAGGAGCCCAAGGGCGGCAAGCAGCCCTATTCGGACGAGGCCTGGGCCAGGGCGCAGCAGCCCGCCGCCGTGCCGGCTGCAAAACCCGCAGAAGCTGCAGCCGCTGCCGAAAAACCCGCCGAGAAGCCTGCCGAAACGCCTGCTGTCGCGGGCGCGGAGGAGGTGACCGATTGGGTTTGGCCGACCACCGGCAAGGTGGGCACTCCGTTTGCGGAGGGCAGCAGCAAGGGCATCGACATTCCCGCCAAGGCCGGCCAGCCGGTGCTCGCTGCCAGCGGCGGGACGGTGACGCTGGTCAGCAGCGCGGTGCGCGGCTATGGAAATTTAGTTGTCATAAAGCACAGTCAGACTTTATTATCCGTCTATGCCCATAACAGCAAGGTGCTGGTCGAGGAAAAGCAGACCGTCGCCAAGGGGCAGAAGATTGCTGAAGTCGGGGCGACCGATACGGACAGCCCCAAGCTGCACTTTGAAATACGTCGTATGGGCAAGCCGGTAGACCCACTCAAATTCCTCCCGCCGCGCTAGCGCGGCACAACGCAGGGGCAGGCATGAGCGAAGATATCTTCACCGACGAAGACAATCGGGAAAACGAGGGCGAGGCAACGCCGCCGCCCGAGGCCGAAGTCGAATTCAACCCGGCCACCGAGTTCCTCAACGACGTCACCCAGCTGTACCTGAACGAGATCGGCGCGAGCTCGCTGCTCAAGGCCGACGAGGAGCTTGCGCTGGCGCGCAAGAACCGCGCCGGCGATTTCGCCGCCCGGCAGCGCATGATCGAATGCAATCTGCGCCTCGTCGTCAGCATTGCCAAGCGTTACCTCAATCGCGGCCTGCCGCTCGACGATCTGATCGAGGAGGGCAATCTCGGCCTCATTCACGCGCTCGAAAAATTCGACCCCGAGCGTGGCTTCCGCTTCTCGACCTACGCGACCTGGTGGATACGCCAGAACATCGAGCGCGCGATCATGAACCAGTCGCGCACGATCCGCCTGCCGGTGCATGTGATCAAGGAATTGAACCATGTGCTGCGCACGCTGCGCCATCTCGAAACCAGCGGCGAAGTCGCGGGCCGGCACGGCGCCCACCTCGAAGAAGTCGCGCGCATTCTCGACAAGCCGCTCGAAGAGGTTCGCCACATCCTGGCGCTCAACGAACGCGCCGCCTCGCTCGATACGCCGCTGGATATCGACTCCGATCTTTCCGTCGGCGACGCCATTGCCGACGAGGATGCGGAAGATCCCGAGCTGCATTTCGAACATTCCGAAATGGAAGCGCGCGTCGCCAGTTGGGTCAGTCAACTGACCGAGCGCCAGCGCAGCGTGGTCGAACGCCGCTACGGGCTCAACGGCCACGACATCACGACGCTGGAAGCGCTGGCCGAGGAGCTGGGCCTCACGCGCGAACGCGTGCGCCAGATCCAGCTAGAAGCCATCGCGCATCTGCGGCGGCAGATGGCGAGAGAGGGTGTGGGCAAGGACGCCCTGCTTTGATCCCCGCTGCCTGAATCCCGCCCTTTTGCGCTTATGCAGCGGGGCTGACTAGCGCCGTTCGCGCAGCGCCTGCGCGAGATCGTGCACCGCCATGGCGTAGAAGCTGGAGCGGTTGTAGCGCGTGATGACGTAGAAGTTCTGGTAGCCGAGCCAGTATTCGGTGGACTGATCGGGGGTGATCAGGTCGATCAGGGCTGCGGCCTGCTGCGGTGCATCCGGTCGGGTGACGAGGCCCACCATGTCGGCCGGCAGCATCTGCGGCTTGATGCCTTGCGCGAGCAGCGGCGCCGCCGCCGTGTCGTCGATGCGGGCGGGCGCGACGATGGGGCCGTCCTTGACCCAGCCGTGCGCGACGAGGAAGTTGGCGACGCTGCCGATGGCGTCTGCCGGTGTCGTCAGGTCTTCGCGATCGTCGCCATCGTAATTGACTGCATAACGCCGGATGCTGCCCGGCAGGAATTGCGGCAGGCCCAGCGCACCGGCGAACGAACCGCTATAGCTGCGCGGGCTGCGGCCTTCATCGCGGGCGAGCAGCAGCAGTTCTTCAAGCTGAGTGCGGAACAACGCGGCGCGCGGCGGATAGTCGAACGCCAGTGTGGTCAGCGCCGAAAAGGTTTCGAAGTCACCCATCTGCTTGCCGTAGATGGTTTCGATGCCGATGATGGCGACGATGATCTCCTCGGGCACGCCGTATTGCTCGCTGGCGCGCTTCAGCGTGGCCGCGTTGTCCTTCCAGAAGGCGAGCCCCGCTGCTATCCGCCTGGGCTCGACGAAGCGGCCGCGATAGGTCTTCCACGAACGCACCTGCGGGCTGGCCGGCGGCAGGATGTACTTGATGACGGCGGGCTTGAATTCGGCCTGGTCGAACTGGCGGATCAGCCAGGCTTCCGGAAAGTCGTGTTTCTGTTTCATTTCCGCCATGAAGTCCTTGACGTCGGCGCGTTCGCTGTAGCGAACGCCGCTGCTGTCGGCGCCCCAGGCAGGCAGGTGGGCGAGGCTGAGCAGGGCAAGGAGGTGGAGCGTTTGTTTCGATTTCATGGGCGGAAGCGGCGGATCATGTCGCGCAGCGCGGCGGTCTGCCGTCTGCGCAGTTCGGGCGGAAGTTCGTCGCCATAGCGTAGCGCGACATAGGCCGCGGTGATGGCACGAATTGCCGCGGCATGCTGCGGCAATTGTGCGGCGGCGCGCCGGGCCAGCGTATCCGGCCCCATCCAGGGCTGGGCGTCGATTCCCTGGCGCGCCAGTTTGCGCAGGAAAATTTGCCAGGCGTGGCGAGTCGCGTCGTGCTTCTTGCGCTCGCGCATGGCATTCAGTACCAGCGCCAGAATCAGCGCGCCGCAGAGCCCGGCCAGCCAGGCGCTCATCTTCCTCCAGTCGGGCTCGCTCATGCCCAGCCGCCCGAGCACCTCGCGCTGACGCTGAGGGTTGAAGCCGAGCACGGCCTGATTCCAGGCATTCGTAACGGCGTCCATGCGATAGCGAAACTCGCGCAGCCAGGCATAGTCCTGTCTTGCCAGCAACGGCGCTTCGCCGCCGCCGATCGCCGTGCGCAGGCCGCCTTCGATGCGGCGTGGCGTGCTGTCGGCGGTGGGGTCCACGCGTACCCATCCCCATCCATCGATCCAGGCCTCGACCCAGACATGCGCGTCGTATTGACGCACCGTGAAATAGCCGTCGACCGGATTGATCTCGCCGCCCTGATAGCCGCCGATGATGCGCGCCGGCACGCCGGCGGCGCGCAGGGCAAAAGCAAAGGCGGAGGCAAAGTGCTCGCAGAAGCCGCGCTTGTGTTCGAACAGGAAGGCATCCACGGCGTCCTTCTCCATCAGCGGCGGATTCAACGTATAGGCGAGCAATTGCGACTGGAAGAACTCGGCGGCGGCGCGCAGGATGTCCGCATCGCTCGAAGATTGCGCCCGCCACTGCCGGGCCTGCGCCCGCGTGCGCGGATTGACCTCGGGCGGAATGCTCAGCGCGGCGGCGAGAATGCGCGCATTCTCTTCCGGCGGCGGCGTGTAGTCGGGGTAGGAGCGCATGGCGTAGCGCATGCGACTGCGCACCGGCGTTGCGGCAAGCACCAGACGGTCGGCGCTGAAGCTGCTCTCCGGCGGTAGCAGGCCGGCTTTCTCCAGCACCGGCAAGCCGCGCAGATTGTGGGGTTCCAGCGTGATTTCATAATCGACGGAAGGGCCGGCGGGCGCGTAGGGCAGGGCGTCGTGTTCCCGCGTCGGGTGATGGCGCCAGACCTGACCGTCGTAATCCGTCAGCGTCAGCACGCGCCAGTACTGCTGATGCGGCGGCGGTGCCGCGCCCTTGAATTGCACGCGAAAGGCGATGGCGTCGGACTGGGCGACCTGGCTGATGCTGCCCGGCGCCATGGTGTCGCTCAGGCCCGAGGCGGCCGTGTAGGCGTCTTGCGGCAAGCCCCACAGCGGCCCCTGGACGCGCGGAAACAGCAGAAACAGGACCAGCATGAAGGGCAGGGCCTGCCCCAGTAGCGATGCGCTTTGCCCGAGCCGCTCGTGAACCCGCACCGGCGGCCCGGCTTGGAGGGCGATCAGCGCGGCCACGGCCACGACCAGGGCGGCCAGCGCATACAGCGCGGCGGCGATGCCCTGATTGAAAAGGAAGCCGGCCATCAACAGGAAGCAGGCCAGCAGAACGACCGTGATGCCGTCGCGCACACTGCGCAGTTCGAGCAGCTTCAGTGCGAGAAAGATGACCAGCAGGGCGATGCCGGGGTTGCGGCCGAAAAAGCCGCGATAGCTGTAGGCGACGGCGACGCAAGCCGCGACGACGAGTAGAAACAGCAACCAGCGCGGCGGCAGGCGCCCGTTGCGCCAGCTCAGCCAGGCCCGCCAGGCCATGCCCGTCACTGCGGCCGTGCTCAGCCACAGTGGCAGGTGCTGAATCAGCGGCAGCAGCGCGGCGAGCGCCGTCGCGAACAGCCACCAGCCCTGCACCAGCGTCAGGGGCGGCAGGCAAGCGTTCTTCTTGCGGAAGAGGCGTCGGGGCGTGGGCGAGAGGTCACGTTTGCCCATCACCGTCTCTCATCGGGCGGCGGCCCGTAAAGCGCAAGTGCTTGCAGGCATGCATGCAGGTGTTCGCTGCCGGTGGCGGGGGGAAGTGCGGTGCCGTCCAGACGCAGCGCGTAGCGTTGCTGCGCGGCGTGGGCATCGAGCACCCAGCGCGTGAGTACGGAAAGCTTCTCCTCCAGCGTGGCGCCGGGGGCAAGGTCGAGCCTGAACCACAGCAGTTCGCCTTGTTCGGCCGCGAACTGCTTGGACAGCAGGTGTTCGTCGAGGCGGGCGGAAGCCTTCCAGGCGACATGCTGGCGCAGATCGCCGCTGCGATGCGGGCGCAGGCCGAAGAAGTCGTCCGGCTCGCTCATGTCGAGATGACGGCCCTCACCGCCGGCACCCGGCCAGGGCGGGGCGGCGGCGACGGGCGCCGGATAGACGAGGCTGCGCTCGTCGAAGCGGGCATGGCTCCAGGCCTTGATCAGACCGAGCGGCCAGGTGCTGGCGACGGTGAGGCGCGGCATGGCCTGCCAGCCGCGGTGTTGCACGGGCAGCGCCAGATGCACGAGCTCCTGCGTCTGCACATGACAGAGGACAGACTCGCCACCGGCGAGGCTGAGCTTCAGCCCGGTGCGCCGTCGCTGGCTGTCGAGGCGCACGCCGAAATGCACCTGCGCACCGGCAAAGCCGGGCGTGGGGCGTGCCGGCCTCAGTTGCAAGCCCGCGAGATTGCGAAAGCTCTGCACGATGGCGACGATGCCGAGGCCGGCGAGCAGAAAGGTCAGCGCGTAGCCGAGGCTGAGGTTGTAGTTGATGCTGCCGATCAGCATGAGCGCCAGCGTGAAGGCGTACATCAGGCCGGCGGCCGTCGGCAATACATAGACGCGCCGTTGCGTCAGTGTCAGCGGCGGCACATCTGCGCGGCGTGGCGACAACAAGCCGCTGAACCACTGCCGCCAGCGCCGCAATGGCAGTTTCACGGCAGCGGAACGGCCTCGATCAGGTGACGGCCGATGGCATTGCCGCCGGCCTTGGCGAAGGCGTCGCCCAGGACCTGGCCCGCAGCGCCGCCGACCTGCAGCCGGTGCGCGACGACGCCGGGCAGCACGGCCTGAACGTCCTCGGGCAGCACATGCGGACGGCCTTCGAGCAAGGCCCAGGCGCGGGCGGCGGCGAGCAGGCCCAGCGTGGCGCGCGGCGACAGACCGTTCACGAAAGGGCCGCCATGGCGAGTGTATTCGGCGATGGCCTGCACGTATTCGATCAGTGCCGGCGAGACGTGAATTGCCGCTGCGGTTTCCTGCAACTGCTTCAGCTCGTCGGCCTGCAGCATCGGCGGCAGCGCGGCGAGCAGGGTGCGGCGGTCGGCTCCGGCAAGGAGGGCGCGCTCGGCCTCGCGATCCGGATAGCCGAGCTCGATGCGCATCAGAAAGCGGTCGAGCTGCGATTCCGGCAGGGCGAAGGTGCCGATCTGATGGGCGGGATTCTGCGTAGCGATGACGAAAAAGGGTTCGGGCAGAGGGCGCGTGATGCCTTCGGAGGTGACCTGCCGTTCCTCCATGGCTTCGAGCAGGGCGCTCTGGGCCTTGGGCGTGGCGCGATTGATTTCGTCGGCGAGGATCAGTTGGGAAAAAATCGGCCCGGGGTGGAACTGGAAGCTGCCGCTGGTGCGCTCGAACACGGACACCCCGATGATGTCGGCCGGCAGCATGTCGCTGGTGAACTGGATGCGCTGGAACTCCAGCCCCAGCAGCCGCGCCAGCACATGCGCCAGCGTGGTTTTGCCCACGCCGGGCAGGTCTTCGATGAGCAGGTGGCCGCGCGCCAGCAGACAGGCGAGCGCAAGCTTGAGCTGGGCATCCTTGCCGAGGATGATCTGCCCCGCCGCCGCCAGGACGGCGCGGATGGTGGCATGGTGGCTGGAAAGATCGGAAATTGTGCTCATAAGTTGCGGCCGGACGGGCCAATTTGACGCAAGAAGCTGTCTGGACAGCTGCGAAAACGTTTCAGTTTCGGCGATAATGGCAACTTTGCCACAAATCCCCCGAACTTCCCGCCAGGGTTTTCAGGAGAGCCGCATGAGCGAACACACGACCGCCTTCATTTCCCACCCGGATTGCTGGAAGCACGATCCGGGCAGCTACCATCCGGAGCGCGCTGCGCGCATGGATGCGATCAATGACCGCTTCGTCGCGTCCGGCCTGTTCGACCATCTCGATCAGCATGAAGCGCCGCTCGCCTCGGACGAGGAACTGGCGCGCGTGCATCCGGATGATTACATCGAGATGATCCACCGCTCGGCGCCGCAGCAGGGCATTGTGCATCTGGATCCGGACACCGCCATGAGCCCGGGTTCGCACAGCGCGATCCTGCGCGCGGCCGGCTCCGGCGTGCTGGCCACCGATCTGGTCATGGAGGGCACGGTCAAGAACGCCTTCTGCTCGGTGCGCCCGTGCGGCCACCATGCCGAGAGCGACCGCGCCATGGGCTTCAGCTTCTTCAACAATATCGCCGTTGCCGCCGCGCACGCGGTCGAGCACTGGGGTCTGGAGCGCGTCGCCATCGTCGACTTCGATGTGCACCACGGCAACGGCACCGAGGAAATGTTCTCGAACAAACCCGAGTACCTGATGTGCAGCATCTTCCAGCACCCCTTCTATCCGGGGTCGGGCACGCAGAACCCGGCGCCGAACATGATCAACGTGCCGTTGCCGCGCGGTTCTCGCGGCGACGCGCTGAAGAAGGCCGCGCTTGAAGAGTGGATCCCCGCGCTGGAGAAGTTTCAGCCGCAGATGATCTTCATCTCGGCCGGCTTCGATGCGCATGCCGAGGACGATATGGCCGGCCTGGCTTTTGTCGATTCCGATTACGCCTGGGTGACGCAGTTGATCAAGAGCTTTGCCGACCAGGTGTGCCAGGGGCGCATCGTATCCATCCTCGAAGGCGGCTACAACCTGTCGGCCCTGGGGCGCAGCGCCGAGGCGCATGTGCGTGCGCTGGCCGGGCTCGACGGTTGAGGGCTTCACAAACACTTACACAGCCGGCTGCGCTTGCCGTCATCCCAATTTAAACTTTCATCCCTAGATTCCTGACCGAGTAAATCATGATCACAGGTTCGCTACCCGCTATTCCCACCCCCATGCAGGACGACGGCAGTCTCGATATCCCTGCATTGAAGCGCATGCTCGACTGGCATGTCGCCGAAGGTACGGACGGCATCGTCGTTGTCGGCACCACGGGCGAATCGCCGACCGTCGATTTCGACGAGCATTGCCTGCTGATCAAGACCACGGTGGATCACATCGCCGGTCGCATTCCGGTGATTGCCGGCACTGGCGCCAATTCGACCCCCGAAGCGATCGAGCTGGCGCAGTATGCCAAGGAAGCCGGCGCCGATGCGCATCTGTCGGTCGTGCCCTACTACAACAAGCCGACGCAGGAAGGCCTGTACCAGCATTTCAAGGCGATTGCCGAGGCCGTCGACCTGCCGCTGATTCTCTACAACGTGCCGGGCCGCACCGTCGCCGATCTGTCCAACGACACCGCGCTGCGCCTCGCGCAAATCCGGAATGTCGTCGGCATCAAGGATGCGACCGGCGATCTCGAACGCGGTGCCGACCTGCTGAAGCGCGCGCCCAAGGACTTCGCCGTGTATAGCGGTGACGATGCGACCGGCGTCGCGCTGGTGCTGCTCGGCGGCCGCGGCTGCATCTCGGTGACCGCCACCGTGGCGCCGAAGTTGATGCACGAGATGGTTGCCGCCGCGCTGGCCGGCGACGTGAAGCGTGCCCGCGAGACGCACTTCAAGCTGCTCGGTCTGCACAAGAACCTCTTCCTTGAGGCCAACCCGATTCCGGCCAAGTGGGCAGTGCAGCAGATGGGCCTGATCGGCGGCGGCATTCGTCTGCCGCTGACGACCCTTTCCTCCGAATATCACGAACCTGTCCGCGCCGCCATGCGCGAGGCCGGCATTCAGGTCTGACCATGAAACGCGCCCACATTCTTACCCATGCCCTGGCATGTTCGCTGGTTTTTCTGGCCGGTTGCAGCATGATGCCCGAGTCGAAGAAAATCGAATACAAGTCGGAGGGCAAGAAAATCCGCCCCCTGGAAATCCCGCCCGACCTGGTGACGCCGGAGCGTGATGGACGCTATGCGGTTCCCGATAGCGGCAAGGGGCCGACCACCTTCTCGGCCTATAGCGGTGAACGTCAGGCCCAGGCCGGGGCAGCCGGCAAGACCGAGGTACTGCCGCAGATCGGCGACCTGCGCATCGAGCGTTCCGGCAGCCAGCGCTGGCTGGTTGTTCCCGGCGTGCCGCCGGAAAAGCTATGGGATACGGTCAAGGAGTTCTGGCAGGAAAACGGCATGCTGATCAATGTCGAAATGCCGCAAGCCGGGGTCATGGAAACCGACTGGGCCGAAAACCGCGCCAAACTGCCGCAGGACTTCCTGCGGAACGCCCTGGGCAAGGCTCTGGATTCGCTTTACTCCACGGCCGAGCGCGACAAATATCGCACGCGTCTGGAAAAGACGGCCGACGGTTCCACCGAAATCTATATCAGTCATCGCGGCATGTACGAAGTGTATGTGACCGAGGGCAAGTCGGAAACCCGCTGGCAACCGCGCGAACCCGATCCTGATCTTGAGGCGGAGATGCTGCGCCGCCTGATGGTGCGTCTCGGTGTCGAGGAAAGCAAGGCCAAGGCCGCGGTTGCGACAGGGCCCAAGGCGGATCGGGCCAAGCTCAACCGCAGCGGCCCCAGCGGCACCACGCTGACGGTCAGCGAGCCTTTCGATCGAGCCTGGCGCCGTATCGGCCTGGCGCTTGATCGGGTCGGCTTTACCGTTGAGGATCGCGATCGTTCGCAAGGCATCTACTATGTCCGCTATGTCGATCCGGACGCCGATGCGAAGTCCAAGAAGGATGAAGGCTGGCTGTCGAAGATGGCGTTCTGGAAGAGCAGCGACAAGAATCTGAACAAGAACTCCCAGTTCCGCATCTTCATCAAGGGCGCGGGCGACAGCAGCACGGTCCAGGTGCTGACCAAGGAGGGCGGCGTCGATACCGGCGACGTGTCGAATCAGATCCTCGGTCTGTTGTACGAGCAATTGCGATAGGCGTTGCGCATCAAGTAAAAAAGCCCGGCATGGTCCGGGCTTTTTTATCGGCAGTTGCTTGCCTGTTTCAGACGGTGCGCAGCTCCTTCATCATCTGCCGCAGATTGTCGCTCTGAATGCGCGGCAGCAATACGCCGATTTCATCGCAGACCGGCGCGATTTCCCGGCGTATGGCCGATTCAGTCGTCTCCTCCCATTCCTCGTTGAGGTCCAGCAGCTTGTTGGAAATACTGCCATCTTCCGACAGCAGCGGCAGGGCCTTGCTCTGCGCCTTTCGGATGGCCTCTTCCGCCGCCGGTTTGAAGGGCGGGGAAAGCTGCGTATAGGCAATGTGGGAACGGCTGCTGCCGTCCTGGCGTGCAACAAGGGTGATGGTTTCGAGGTGGCCGCTGACATCATTGGCTGTGCCCGACACCACGGCAATCGCGCACTTCGCGCCCAGTTGTTCGATATTCGGAACATGGAAGAACTTCAAGACGCCTTGTTTCATGTTTGTCCTCCGGGCTGGATCGAGTTTTCATCATGCGCCTTTTTGCGCAATTTGCAATCGCATATTCTTTAACATGAATGCGGTTGTATTCGATGCGTCACAGCGTGCGCTCTTGCTTCATACTAGCAAGCTGAAGTGCTCGCCTCATGCAATATTCTTGATAGAGATTCCCGGAAATTTTCATGCGTTTCGCATCATTGGGCAGCGGCAGCAAGGGCAATGCGCTGCTGGTCGAAGCCGGTTCGACGCGTGTTCTCATCGACTGCGGTTTCGGCCCGCGCAATCTGGCGCAGCGGTGCGCGCGCCTCGGTGTTGCGCCGGACAGCATTGCCGCCATTATCGTCACCCACGAGCATAGCGATCATGTCGGCGGCGCCTATTCGTGCGCCGAGCGCTATGGCATTGCGCTGCACATGACGCGCGGCACGCGCGCCGGTTCGCTGCGGCGCGATGAGGTGGACGACAGTGCGAACGTCATCTGTTTTGACAGTCATGCCGCTTTTGCCGTCGGCGACTTGCAGATACAGCCATTCCCGGTGCCGCATGATGCGCGCGAGCCGGTGCAGTTCGTGATTTCGGATGGCGCGCGCAGGCTCGGCGTATTAACCGATCTCGGCCACGTCACGGCGCATGTGGTGGAGCAGCTCGCCGCCTGCGATGCCCTGGTGCTGGAGTGCAATCACGATGCCGGGATGCTGGCAAAAGGTCCCTATCCGCCTGCCTTGAAAGCCCGGGTCGGCGGCCATTTCGGCCACCTCGACAATGCTTCTGCCGCCGCGCTGCTAGGGCAGGTCGATCGTGGCCGCTTGCAGCATGTGCTGGCCGCGCACATCAGCGAGCACAACAATACGCCGCTGCTGGCGCAGCAGGCGCTGGCGGATGTCCTTGGGTGCGCGCCCGGCTGGATCGGCGTGGCCGACCAGGCGCTGGGGTTCGAGTGGCGCAGTCTGGTCTGAGCGAAATGTTCAGGCAATAAAAAAGCCAGCCCGAAGGCTGGCTTTTTTTGACGCTCGGTGGCTTAGTGGCCGGCCGGAGCGGCTTCCTTCTTCTCAGCAGCCGGGGCTTCAGTGGCCGGAGCGGCAGCGCCTTCAGCCGGCTTGGCAGCGTCGGCCGGAGCAGCAGCCGGGGCTTCGGCAGGAGCCGGAGCGGCGGCAGGAGCTTCAGCAGCCGGGGCCGGAGCCGGAGCAGCTTCTTCCTTCTTGGCACAACCAACAGCAGCGATAGCCAGCAGAGCGGCGATGAGGAGCGACTTGTTCATTTGGTTTTCCCTTTATCGATAAAGATGCAAAACAAGACCCAAAATTCTCGTTGGGCGACCAGTTTGGACGCTAGTCAGTAAAAGATTGTAGCACAGCAAAGTTGCGCGGCTGGATGTGACAACTGTCACCAAATGTAGCCACAGCCCAGAATTGATGGGGCTTGTCGCCCGCTTGTCATTGTCATGCCTGGAGAAAACCGTCGCAATACCAGTCATATAGAAGCGACAATCCGTCCTCGCCGAGGCCCGCCAAATCGCTCAGTTGACGGTAATCGGCTAGTCGCCGCAGTGCCTCGCGGTCCGCCGCATCGACCTCGCATTCTTCCCCGTTGATGAAGAACAGCTTGCCTGCGAACAGCAGCTGGGCTTTCGGATCCAGGCATACGCCGTTTTTCCTCGCCTTGGCGGTGAAGCGGGCGAAGGACAGCGCCGGCTGCGGCGGTTCGAAGTAAACGTGCGGCTTGGGCTCGGTCAGGTAGGTGCCGAGGAAGTCCCGCACCACGCTGCGATTCCACTTGATCTCGGAAAGCATATCGGCGACCTGGTCGATCATGGCATTGCCGATCTCGGCCGGGTGCTTCTGCAGCTTGAGGTCGGGGTCGGCGTAGCGTCCGGGAAGCAGGGTGCGTTCCTGCAGATAATCGAGGAAGCCTTCCATCAACTCCTGCGCCGGCGCGGCGCGGAAGCCGATCGACCAGGTCATGCACTCGCCGACGGCGACGCCGTCATGGGCATATTGTGGCGGCAGGTAAAGCATGTCGCCGGGCTCCAGCACCCAGTCCTGCTCGGATTTGAAATGACTGAGGATCTTCAGCGGCACATCGTCGCGCAGGCGCAGATCTTTCTGCTGGCTGATGCGCCAGTGACGCTTGCCCCGTCCTTGGAGCAGGAAAACGTCGTAGTTGTCGAAGTGCGGGCCGACGCCGGCGCCGTCGACGGCATAGCTGACCATGAGGTCGTCAAGGCGCGCATGCGGAATGAAGTCGAACTCACGCAGCAGCGCGTCGCCCTGCGGCAGCAGCAGGTTTACGCCCTGCACGAGCACGGTCCACAAATCCTTGCGGCGCTTGAAGTCCTTGGGCTCGAAAGGGCCGCGACGAACCTCCCATTCGTCGTCAGCGTTGGCGATCAGGCGCGCTTCGGCGTCGTCGCTACAGGCGAGCGCCACGGTACTGTCGCGGTCCAGCCAGTCGCCGAAGCCGGGCACGGCGCCGCGCACCAGCAGCGGCTTCTTCTGCCAGTAGTCGCGCAGGAATTCTTTGGCGGTCAGGCCGCCGAGCAGGGTGGATATCATGGGGGCATTATAATGCTGCCCTTTTGCCCGCCTGCTTTCCCATGTCAGAACCTGTTCAAGCCCATATTGCCGAGGTCGAATCGCTCGACCATGACGGGCAAGGTGTTGCCCGCGTAGAGGGCAAGACCATTTTCATAGAAGGTGCCTTGCCGGGCGAGCAGGTCGAGTATTCGAGTTATCGCAAGAAGCCGCGTTTTGAGAAGGCGCGTGCTGGCCGTATTCTCAAGGCTTCCAGCCTGCGCGTGACGCCGCGCTGTCCGAATTACGATGTTTGTGGCGGTTGCAGCATGCAGCATCTGGATTCGAATGCCCAGGCCTCGGTCAAGCAGCGTGTGCTCGAAGACGACTTCTGGCATCTGTCGCGTCTGCGCCCCGAGATCATCTATCCGCCGATCACCGGCCCCGCCTGGGGCTATCGCTATCGTGCTCGCCTGTCGGTGCGGTATGTTGAAAAGAAGGGCGGGGTCCTGGTTGGCTTCCGCGAACGCAGCAGCAGCTATGTGGTCAATATGGGCCAGTGTGAAGTGTTGCCGCCGCATGTGTCGGCGCTGATCATGCCACTGCGCGTCCTGATCGGAAAAATGTCCGGGCCGGACAAAATGCCGCAGATCGAAGTGGCCATCGGGGATGTACAGACGGCGCTGGTGATGCGCAACCTGGCAGACCTGAGCGCAAATGACGAGACGCTGGTGCGCGCATTCGCCGACGAACACAAGGTCACGATTTATCTCCAGCCCAAGGGGCCGGACACCGTCCATTTGTTTCATCCGCTTGACGCCGAGGCCTTGTATTACACGTTGCCCGAGTTTGGCTTGAAGATGCAGTTCCGGCCGGTCGACTTTACCCAGGTCAATCACGGCATCAACCGCATGCTGTTGCGGCGTGCCATGTTCCTGCTCAATCCTCAGCCGGGTCAGCGTATTGCCGACATGTTCTGCGGTCTGGGCAACTTCACCTTGCCGATTGCGCGCAGCGGCGCCACGGTAGTGGGGGTGGAGGGCGCAAATAATCTGGTTGAGCGGGCGCGCCAGAATGCCCAGCTCAACGGTCTGGCCGAGCGTACCGAGTTCGGGGTTTCCAACCTCTTTGAAGCAACCGAAGAAAGCTTGGCCGCACTCGGGCATTTCGACAGCATGCTGATCGATCCGCCGCGCGATGGTGCGGCCGAGTTGTGCAAGGCGTTGGGGGCGGATGCGCCCAAGCGTATCGTCTATGTCTCCTGCAGCCCTTCGACATTGGCGCGGGATGCCGCGATTCTGGTGTATGAAAAGGGCTATGTGCTCAAGGGCGCGGGCATTGCGAACATGTTTCCGCAGACCTCGCACGTCGAGTCGATTGCGCTATTCGAGCGCCCTTGAGCTTGAAGCGCAAAAACAAAAACGGGAGCCGCGGCTCCCGTTTTTGTTGGTGCAGAACGACTGCTTAGTCGCGATCGCCGGCGAAGGCCATCAGCAGTTGCAACAGGCTGGTGAAGAGGTTGTAGATGTCCAGATACACCGCCAGCGTGGCCGACACATAGCTGGTTTCGCCGCCGTGCACGATGCGGTTGATGTCGAACAGGATGAAGCCCGAAAACAGCAGTACCGCTACGCCCGAGATCGCCAGCGACAGCGCCGGAATGTGGAAGAAGAGATTGGCGAGCGAGGCCACGATCAGCAGCACGATGCCGACCGTGAGGAACTTGCCCATATTGCTGAAGTCGCGCTTGGTGGTTGCCGCAATGCCGGCCAGCGTGAAGAAGATGGCGCCGGTGCCGCCTGCGGCCATGGCGATCAACTGGCCGCCGTTACGGAACTGCAGGGCGACCGACAGCAGCGGGCCGAGCCAGAGGCCCATGAAGAAGGTGAAGCCGAGCAGCAGCACGACACCGAGGCCGCTGTCGCGGTTCTTCTGGATCGCCCACATCATGCCGAAGGCGACGATGAGGAAGACAATGGCGCTGACGCCCATGCCGACGGAAAACATCAGCGGGGCCAGCAAGGTGGTGCCAATAGCGGCGCCGATCGCAGTCGGCACCATGGACAGGCCGAGCAGCGCATAGGTATTGCGCAGTACCCGATTGGGCTCGGCGGCCTGAGGGCGGGCGATCGAACCAAATTGATGGGTATTGGTTTCCATAGTGAAGCAGTCTCCGTGGTGGGGGAATACGTGAGTAAGACTAAACAAAGGCCGGAAAAGTTTCAACCTTTCAACAAACTGATTGCTGCTTGTCTTCTTTAATTTTGCGAAGATTCCTTGAGGGCTTGGCGGGTGGAGATGCCGGGGTGATAGCGGCCCCATATGGTGCCGCTGGCTTTGCCTGCATGCCGAACCCAGGGGCATTCTGCCTAACCGACCGTCTCGCCCAAATTAAAAAACCACCGCAAGGTGGTTTTTAATTTGGCGGAGGCGGTGAGATTCGAACTCACGAAAGGTTGCCCTTTGCCGGTTTTCAAGACCGGTGCAATCGACCACTCTGCCACACCTCCGTGCCGCAATTTAAAAACCGGCTGCCGGTTTTAGCTCCGGCAAGCTGCGCTTAAGCCGCCGGGGCAGGGATGCTGCGGTAAGGGCCGCATTATACGCAGCTTGCTTGCGGGAATCGCGCTTCCTTAGGCTAGCCGCCAAACAGCTTTTGCCAGAAGCTTTTTTTCTTCGGTCCTTTCCGGGCGTTTTCACGTTGCTGTTTCAGCCGTTTTTGCGCCGATACCGAGTTGGGGTCGAGCGCCAGGGCCGGGTCCAGCGGCTGGCCGGGCATGCCGACGCGCTTGCTGTCGTTGTTGAGCGTGGGGTTGCTCCAGGCGTTGGCGGTGTTTCTGGCCGCTTCCTCGGCGTTGTTGCGCATGCTCTGGAACACCTGTCGGTAGGGCATGCCTGTCGTTTGGGCGGCGACGATGGCGCGCTTGGCGATGCTGATTTCGAGCAGAAACAGCAGCTCCTGCGCCGCGTCCCAGGGCAGGCCCTGGCGGCCGCCATCGCGCGAATCCATCATCAGGGCGGCGACGAAGGGCTCGAAAGCCGGCGTGGCCCAGTGGGCCGCACACTGTTCGGCGATGCGCGGCAAGCGATGCTCCAGCGCACACAGCCCCTTGGGAATGTCGTCGCTGCGTTTGTCGGGCGGCTGGTAGCTCGGATTCATCACTTTTTCGCCAATTGGCGGCAAATTCTGGCATGAGCGCGGTTCTTTTTCAATTTTGCTGCAATGCGGCACGAGTGGCTGTGCAGCAGCGGCGGGGATTTCCGCCAATCCAGACGCGCTCCGGCTTTGACTCCAAGCCCCTGTTTCCTTTAAGATGCTTCTTTCCGACGATACGGCGGCCTGACGGCAATGCAGGACCGCCGTATGGCTTTTTAGCGGCGACCGTTTATATCGGTCATCCCCCCGAGATCCTGCTGACGCCAGGTTTGCTGGCGCGGAGAGAGAGCGTTTTTCATGTCGCACCTGATGAATACCTATAACCGCCAGCCCGTGGCATTTACCCATGGCGAAGGCGTGTGGATGTTTGACGAGAACGGCAAGCGTTACCTCGATGCGCTTTCCGGTATTGCTGTGAATACCCTCGGGCATGGACATCCGCGCCTGGTCGCTGCGGTGTCGGCCCAGGTCGGCCGCTTGATGCACACCTCCAACGTCTATCGCGTCCGCGAACAGGAAGCCCTGTCCGACAAGCTGACCGCGCTGGCGCAGATGGACGACGTCTTCTTCTGCAACTCGGGTTGCGAAGCCAACGAGGCGGCGATCAAGCTGGCCCGCATGTACGGGCACCAGCAGGGCATCGACAGCCCGGCCATCATCGTCATGGAGCAGGCCTTCCACGGCCGCACGCTGGCGACGCTGTCGGCCACCGGCAACCGCAAGGTTCAGGCCGGTTTCGAGCCCCTGGTGTCGGGTTTCGTGCGCGTGCCCTTCGACGATCTGGCCGCCATCGAGGCCGTCGCCAACAACAATCCCAATGTCGTCGCCATCCTGTTCGAAGTGATTCAGGGCGAGGGCGGCATCAATATCTGCCACAACGAATTCCTGCAGGGCCTGCGCAAGCTGTGCGACGCCAAGAACTGGCTCTTCATGCTCGACGAGGTGCAGAGCGGCATCGGCCGTACCGGCAAGTGGTTTGCGCACCAGCATGCCGGCGTCAAGCCGGACGTGATGACGCTGGCCAAGGGCCTGGGCTCGGGCGTGCCGATCGGCGCCTGCCTGACCGCCGGCCGCGCCTTCGGCGTCTTCAAGCCGGGCAACCACGGTTCGACCTTCGGCGGCAATCCGCTCGCCTGCTGCGCCGCGCTGACTACGCTCGATGTCATCGAAGCGGACAAGCTGATCGCCAACGCCACCCGCCAGGGCGAGAACATTCGCGCCGGCCTCCAGGCGGCGCTGGCCGGCGTGTCCGGCATTGTCGACATTCGCGGCGAAGGCCTGATGATAGGCGTGCAGCTCGATCGCCCCTGCGGCGACCTGGTCAAGCAGGCGATCGACGCCGGCCTGCTGATCAATGTCACGGCCGAGTCCGTCATCCGTCTGCTGCCGGCGCTGACCTTCAGCGACGCCGACTCGAAGCAACTTGTCGACGGCCTCGCCGCGCTGATCAAGAAGTTCCTCGGAGTCTGAGATGGCCGCCCCAAGACATTTCCTGCAACTCAAGGACCTGAGCCGTCTGGAGCTGGATTACGTTTTTGCGCGCACGCGCTGGATCAAGGATCAGTTCAAGTCCTACAGCAAGTACTGGCCGCTTGAAGATCGCACCCTGGTGATGATCTTCGAAAAGGCCAGTACGCGTACGCGCCTGTCCTTTGAGGCCGGCATGCATCAGCTCGGCGGCGCGGCGATCTACCTGAACACCCGTGACTCGCAACTCGGTCGCGGCGAGCCGGTCGAAGATGCGGCCCAGGTGATTTCGCGCATGAGCGACATCGTCATGATCCGCACTTTCGAGCAAAGCATCATCGAGCGCTTCGCCGCCAACTCCCGCGTGCCGGTGATCAACGGCCTGACCAACGAATATCATCCCTGCCAGATCCTCGCCGACATCTACACCTTCATCGAGCATCGCGGCTCGATCGAAGGCAAGACCGTGGCCTGGATCGGCGACTCGAACAACGTCTGCAACACCTGGCTGCAGGCCGCCGAAATCTTCGGCTTCAATGTGCATGTGTCCACGCCGCCCGGCTACGAAGTCGAGCCCGAGCGCGCCGGCCTCTACGGCACCGATAACTACGAAGAGTTCGCCGATCCGATGGAGGCCGCCAAGGGCGCCGATCTGGTCACCACCGACGTGTGGACCTCGATGGGCTTTGAGGCCGAGAACGAGGAACGCCGCCGCGACTTCGCCGACTGGCAGGTCGATGCCGACATGATGAAGGTTGCCGCAAAAGACGCCGTGTTCATGCACTGCCTGCCTGCACACCGCGGCGAGGAAGTTGCCGCCGACGTCATTGACGGCCCGCAGTCCGTGGTCTGGGACGAGGCGGAAAACAGGCTGCACACGCAAAAAGCATTGATGGAGTTTTTGCTGCTGGGGCATATCAGCGTCGAATAAGGTTGAGCCCATCTCCCCTCAAGGGAGAGGGGAGATAATTGAATAATGATTATTGAAAGAAGACAGTAATGAGCGATGTAAAAAAGGTGGTGCTGGCCTACTCCGGCGGTCTGGATACTTCTGTGATCTTGAAGTGGCTGCAGGACACCTACCAGTGCGAGGTGGTGACCTTCACCGCCGACCTCGGCCAGGGCGAAGAGCTTGAGCCGGCGCGCACCAAGGCGCTGAAGTTCGGCATCAAGCCGGAAAACATCTTCATCGACGACGTGCGCGAAGAGTTCGTGCGCGACTTCGTCTTCCCCATGTTCCGCGCCAACACCATCTACGAAGGCGAGTATCTGCTCGGCACCTCGATCGCCCGTCCGCTGATCGCCAAGCGCCTGATCGAGATCGCCAACCAGACCGGCGCGGATGCCATCTCGCACGGCGCCACCGGCAAGGGCAACGATCAGGTTCGCTTCGAGCTCGGCGCCTATGCCTTGAAGCCCAACGTCAAGGTCATCGCCCCGTGGCGCGAATGGGACCTGCTCTCTCGCGAAAAGCTGCTGGCCTATGCCGAGAAGAACGGCATTCCGGTCGAGATGAAGCACAAGCAGGGCGGTTCGCCCTATTCGATGGACGCCAATCTGCTGCACATCAGCTACGAAGGCCGCCACCTCGAAGATCCGTCGGCCGAGGCCGAAGAGGACATGTGGCGCTGGACCGTGTCGCCCGAGAAGGCGCCGGATCAGGCCGAGTACATCGACCTCGAGTTCGCCAAGGGCGACCTGGTCGCCATCAACGGCAAGAAGATGGCCGCGCACGAATTGCTGGCGACGCTGAACCAGCTCGGCGGCAAGCACGGCATCGGCCGTCTCGACCTGGTCGAGAACCGCTATGTCGGCATGAAGTCGCGCGGCTGCTACGAAACCCCGGGCGGCACGATTCTGCTGCGCGCCCACCGCGCCATCGAATCCATCACCCTGGACCGCGAAGTCGCCCACCTCAAGGACGACCTGATGCCGCGCTACGCCAGCCTGATCTACAACGGCTACTGGTGGGCGCCGGAGCGCGTCGCGCTGCAGACCCTGATCGACCACACCCAGCAGACCGTGAACGGCACCGTCCGTCTCAAGCTCTACAAGGGCAACGTCATCGTCGTCAGCCGCGACTCCAAGAGCGACTCGCTGTTCGATTCGACCATCGCCACGTTCGAGGACGATGCCGGCGCCTACGACCAGAAGGATGCGGGCGGCTTCATCAAGCTGAACGCGCTGCGCATGCGTATCGCCGCCAACGCGAAGGTCAAGAGAAGCAAGGACTGAATCCGTCGGCCCTTGCCGGGGGCCGACCCCGCTGCCTTGGCAGCGTCGTTTTGATTTCTGCCGCGATGCGGCAAGCATTTAAGGAAAACAGAGATGTCCCAGTTCGACAATGTCAGCGTCGTCAAGGCGGCCAACGTCTACTTCGACGGCAAGTGCGTCAGCCACACCGTGCAGTTTGCCGACGGCACCAGGAAGAGCGTCGGCGTGATTCTGCCGGCAACGCTGACTTTCAACACCGGCGTACCGGAAATCATGGAAGGTGTGGCCGGCTCCTGCCGCGTCAAGCTGGCGGGTGAAGCTGAGTGGAAGACCTACGGCGCCGGCGAGTCCTTCAACGTGCCGGGCAACTCGTCGTTCGAGATCGCCTGCGACGAGCCCTATCACTACGTCTGCCATTTCGGTTAATCGTTTTTCCGGAGCCCGCTTATGCCGTCGTTTGATTTCACTTCCGAAGCCGATATGGTCGGCATCAAGAATGCCGTCGATGTGGCGGGTCGCCAGATCGACAACCGCTACGATTTCAAGGGCACTTCGGCCAAGATCGAGCTGAACGAGAAGGACAAGCTCATCACGCTGTGGGGCGACTCCGATTTCCAGCTCGACCAGATCAAGGAAATCCTCTTCCCCGCAATGGAGAAGAAGGAAGCCGAGAGCACCAAGCGCCTCGATCACCAGAAGGTCGAGTCCGTCTCGGGCAACAAGGCCAAGCAGGTGCTGAAGATCAAGGACGGCATCGAGACCGAGCTGGCCAAGAAGATCGTCAAGCTGATCAAGGATTCCAAGCTCAAGGTGCAGGCCTCGATCCAGGGCGACGCCGTGCGCGTGCAGGGCGCCAAGCGCGACGATCTGCAGGAGACGATTGCCTTCATCAAGAAGAGCATCACCGACTTCCCGATCAAGTACGGCAACTTCCGCGACTGATTCGGTCCAGGCACAAAAAAAGCCACCGCATGCGGTGGCTTTTTGTTGGGCAGGAGATCTCAGCGTTTCAGGTTCGCTATCCACCTGCTGTACAGCTTGTCGGCGACCGCATGCAGTTCGTCGAGCTTGTGCTCAACATCCTCAAGCTGCTGCGGCCCCTTCTGCACAGAGGGAATGTCGCCGGCACGTTCGATTTCGCGGGCGCCGCCGCTGCTCCAGTGCCTGATCATGTCCTCGGTCATTTCCACGTGGCATTGCAGGCCGAGATGCGGGCCGAGCGCGAAGGCCTGGTTGCCGCAGTATTCGCTTTCCATGACGCGACGGGCGCCGTCGGGAATCGAGAATGTCTCGCCGTGCCAATGGTAGGAGAGGAAGTCGGGCGTGTCGGGCAGCCAACCCCTGTCGAGCACGCGCACCGTGCCCCAGCCGATCTCCTTGACCGGATTGCGCGACACCGCGCCGCCCAGCGCCCTGGCCATCAGTTGCCCGCCGAGGCAGTGGCCGAGCACCGGAACGTCCTTTGCGACCGCATCGCGAATCAGGTCGAGCACCGGCGGAATCCAGGGCAGGTCGTCGTTGACGCTCATATGGCCGCCCATGAAGCAGAGGCCGCTGAATGCGTCCGGCGATGCGGGCGGTGCTTCGCCTTCGTCGATGCGGAACAGCACCCACGGGATCGAGTTACGTTCGAGGAATGTGGCAAAATAACCCGGACCTTCGCCGGGACTGTGACGGAAAATCGCAACGGGTTTCATGGTCATCCTGCGTGCATCTGGGTTTGAAGAAATGTCCTCCGAATTGTATCGCCCGCCTCGTCTCGATGCCATCAGCCCCGAATGGCTGCGTGAGCGCTTTTCCGTCGGCTCGAACGAGCACGCCAGACAAGTTCAGCATCTGCACCTGCAGACCATGCCCGTGGCGGCCTTGCGTCCGGCGGCGGTGTTGATTCCGCTGGTGTTGCGTCCGACCGGCATGACCGTGCTGCTGACCAAGCGCACTGCTCATCTCAAGGACCATGCCGGCCAGGTCAGCTTCCCCGGCGGCCGTTGCGAGCCCGAGGACGGTGGCCCGATCCAGACCGCGATTCGCGAGGCCAACGAAGAGGTCGGCCTGGAGCCGCGCCAGATCGAGGTGCTCGGCACCTTGCCCGATTACGACACCGGCACCGGCTTCCATGTCGTGCCTGTGGTCGCGCTGATCCATCCGCCACTCAATCTCAAGCTCGACGATTTCGAAGTCGCCGACGTGTTCGAGCCGCCTGCGTCCTTCCTCTTCGACCGCGACAATCATCAGCGCCATCGCGTCGAGGCGCGCGGCAAGTTGCGCGAATTCTGGGCCATGACCTGGGGCGGCTATTACATCTGGGGCGCCACCGCCGGCATGCTGGTCAGCCTGCATCATTACCTGTTCGGGCCGACGGCGGAGATCGGGGGGTAAGGTGCGCGAACAGCCAATGAGGCTGAGCCCGAAAGGTCTATTCGGCGTTTAGGCGGCCTTTTCCCCTGTGCTATCGTTGTACCCATCAACCCTGATGCCGCCGCACCATGACGCTGTTTTCCATCATCCTGACATTGCTGATCGAACAGGTCCGCCCGCTCGACGAGCGCAAGTTCGTGCTGAGCCCGCTGGCACGCTATGCGCTGCTGTTCGAGCGCCAGTTCAACGACGGCCAGCAGCGTCACGGCATGGTGGCATGGATCATTGCCGTGATCGTGCCGGTGGTGCTGATGCTGATCCTGCAAGCCCTGCTCTGGATGTTTCAGCCCATCCTCGCCTTTGTGCTCTGCGTCGGCGTGCTTTATCTGACGCTGGGTTTCCGTCACTCCAGCCATTTCTTCACCGACATCCACCTCGCCCTGCGCGACAACGACATTGCGCGCGCGCGCCAGTTGCTGGCCGAATGGCGCAGTCGTTCCGGCGACCGCCTCAGCAGCAACGAGGTCGCGCGGCTTGCCATCGAGGAGGCGCTGGTGGCTTCGCATCGTCATGTGTTCGCGCCGATGTTCTGGTTCGTGCTGCTCGGCCCCGCTGGCGCGCTGCTGTATCGGCTGGCCCTGTTCTTCAATATCCAGTGGGGCGGCCGCGGCGTGGTCGAACACGACGCCGAGTTCGGCGAGTTCGGCCGTTTTGCGCGCAAGGCCTACGCGGTGCTGGACTGGGCGCCGGTGCGCTGCTCGGCGGTGGGTTTCGCCATCGTCGGTGATTTCGAGGACGCCATCTATTGCTGGCGCAGCCAGGCCAGCGCCTGGACGGCCGACGCTTACGGCATCCTGCTGGCAAGCGGCGCCGGCGCGCTCGGCGTGCGTCTGGGCCTGCCGCTGCATGACGATGCCGGCGATCTTGGCGACCGGCCCGAACTGGGCCTCGGTGACGAGGCCGACGCGGATTTTTTGCAGAGCACCATCGGTCTGGTCTGGCGCACGCTGGTGCTGGGGCTGCTGGTCGTCACGCTGCTGTGGCTGGGCAGTCTGGTCGGCGGCTAGCGGTACGCTGACGCCGTTCGCTACGCCTCCCGGACGTTTCACGTCCCGCCGGTCTCTCCGGTAGAATGCCCCGGCAAGCATAGCGGAGGGGAGACCGAGATGAGCAAGCCCGAAGTCGTTGTCGTCAGCGCAGTGCGTACTGCCATCGGCAGCTATGGCGGCTCCCTCAAGGATTTTTCTCCCTCGCAGATGGGCGCCATCGTGGTGCGCGAGGCCATCGCGCGCGCCGGCGTGGAGGCCGGGCGCATCGGCCATCTGGTCTGCGGCAATGTCATTCACGGCGAGCCGCGCGACATGTACGTCTCGCGTGCCGTTGCCCTCGATGCAGGCCTGCCGCAGGAGTCCTGCGCGCTGACCCTCAACCGCCTCTGCGGCTCCGGCCTGCAGTCCATCGTTACCGCCGCCAACGCCATCCAGCTCGGCGAAACCGAGGCTGCCGTCGGCTGCGGCGTCGAGAGCATGAGCCGCGCCGCCTACATCATGCCGGCGGCGCGCTTCGGCGCACGCATGGGGAATGCCACGCTCATCGACATGATGGTGGGCGCGCTGACCGATCCCTTCAGTCCCAACCACATGGGCATCACCGCCGAGAATATCGCCGAGCGCTGGCACATCGGCCGTGAAGCTCAGGACGCCTTTGCGCTGGAAAGCCAGCGCCGCGCCGCGGCTGCCATCGACGCCGGCTACTTCAAGGCGCAGATCGTCCCGGTTGAGATCAATGCGAAGAAGGGCGGCGGTTTTTTCGATACCGACGAATATCCCAAACGCGACAGCACCCTGGAGGGGCTGTCGAAGTTGAGGCCGGCGTTCAAGAAGGACGGCACCGTCACGGCGGGCAATGCTTCCGGCCTGAACGACGCCGCCGCCGCCGTGGTGTTGATGGAAGCCGGCGCCGCACTGCGCGCCGGCTTGAAGCCTCTGGCCCGCCTCGTTTCCTATGGCGTGGCCGGCGTCGACCCCGGCCTCATGGGCACCGGCCCCATTCCGGCGACGCAGGTCGCGCTGCAACGCGCGGGCCTCAAGGCCGGCGATCTGGATATTGTCGAATCCAACGAAGCCTTCGCCGTGCAGGCCATCTGCGTGAACCAGGGGCTCGATCTCGACCCGGCCAAGGTCAATGTCCACGGTGGCGCCATTGCGCTCGGCCATGCGCTGGCTGCCACAGGCACCGTGCTGACAGTGAAGTGCCTGCATGAGTTGCAGCGCGTGCAGAAGCGCTACGGCCTCGTCACCATGTGCATTGGCGGCGGGCAGGGGATTTCTGCGATTTTCGAACGCCTCTGAAAGATCAGGCCATGTCAGGATATACGCGGATGAAAACCTTCAAGCCCCTGCTGATCTGGATCGGCCTTGCGACGTTGACGCTCTGCGCCGGCGCAGTCAGTGCCAGCGAGGGCGGTGGCCACGGTGGAGGGGGCGGCGGCAGCCCCGGCTCGTTGCCACTGGAAGCGCTGGTGATCAATCTCAAAGGCGATCACTACCTGCAGATCAAGCCCATCCTCAAGCTGGCCGATCCGGCCGACACCGATGTGGTCAAGGCGTGGATCCCGTTGTTGCGGCACGAACTGATCAAGTACATCATCGGGCGCGAACCCGGCGAGGCCACCAGCCCGCAGTTCATGAAGGTCTTTTCCGGCGAGACGACCGATTTGTTCAACAAGGCCTTGCGCGGCAAATACGTCAAGGACGTGATTTTCGACAACTGGCTGGTTCAGTAGCGCTTCGTCTGAATGGCGATAAGCTTCTCGGGCCGGGGCAGCTTCTTCAGCGCGATTTCATCCTTGAGGGCGGCGGAGCGCGACGCGCACTCGCGAAATCCCACCAGCCTGACCGGCTTGCGCATACGCGTGTAACGCGCGCCCTTGCCGGCGACGTGCTGCGCGTAGCGGCGTGCCACATCGGTGGTGATGCCGGCGTACAGCGAGCCATCGTCGCATTCGATCAGATACAGATACCAGACGCCCATGCTCAGGGGCCGACAGTGGCGGGCACGGTGCCGGTGCGGCTCCAGGTTTTGACGGCACCGAGCGCCGCTTCCTCCATGCCCGGCAGACCGTGGGCACTCCAGGTGCGGCAGGCATCGCCTCTTTGTCCGCTGCCGCCGCGTACCGTCAGCAAAGGGCTGCCGGTGTCGGCCGCAAATTGTCGGGCCGAAAGGTAGGGCGTGTATTGGCATGCGTCGCTCTCGTGATGCACGAAGAGCAGCCTGCCCGACAGCATGCGCCAGTCCAGCCCGCTCAGCGCGGGACCGTTGCGCGTCGGCAGGTAGAGCGCGCTGACCAGCGCCACGTGCCTGGTCAGATCAAGGTTGGCCACGGCCGCAGCGTAGGCGCTGACTGCTCCCTCGCTGTGGCCGATCATGGTCCAGTCGGCCACCGGATAGCGTTTCATGACCTCCGTCAGCAGCGCCCGCACATCCTGGCCGTAGCGCGAGCCGCGCCGGAAATTGTGGCTGAAGACGCTCCATTCGTCCGAGGGCGCATCGACCGTCAGCACCAGCGTATCTTCGTCAAGCAGCAGGCGGCGACTGCGCACCAGGGTATTGCCCTGCAGCTCGAAGACCAGGCGGCCGTCCTCCTCGCGCAGGCGCATGATACTGGGGTGGCCGGGAAACAGGACGATGCCGTATTTGAACGATACCTTGCCGGGCAGACGCGAGACGATGCCGCTGATGGTGTATCCGTCGAGTTGCGCGGTGACGATGCCTTCGTCGGCCGCGACATTGCCGAGCGGCGCCTGGGCCGAGACGACGCCGCACGCGAGCAGGGCAAGAAGCGCCGCCAGCGACAAACGCAAAGAGGCGATGGCGGAACGAAAGACGGACATGGAGAACTCCTTCAGTGGCGCAGTATTCTGGCCAGGAACGCTTGCGCGCGCTCCGATTTCGGCCTGGCGAAAAAATCCGCGCTGGGCGCGTCTTCGACAATGCGGCCGCCATCCATGAACACGACACGATGGGCGACGCGCCTGGCAAATCCCATTTCATGCGTGACGCAGAGCATCGTCATGCCTTCCCTGGCGAGCTCGGTCATGACGTCGAGCACTTCGGCAATCATTTCCGGATCGAGCGCCGAAGTGGGTTCGTCGAAGAGCATGCAGACCGGCTCCATGGCCAGCGCGCGAGCAATCGCCACGCGCTGCTGCTGCCCGCCCGAAAGCTGGCCGGGCATGGCGTCGGCGTAGCCGTCCATGCCGACGCGGGCAAGCAGGGCGTGCGCGCGAGTTGCGGCTTCTTCCGGGCCGAGGCTCAGCACCTTGAGCGGCGCCAGCGTGAGATTGTCGATCACCGACAGATGCGGAAACAGCTCGAAGTGCTGGAACACCATGCCGACCTTCTGCCGCAGCGCGCGCAGGTCGGCACGCTCTCCGAGGGCGATGCCGGCGACAATCGCGCTGCCCTGCTGAAAAGGCTCCAGGCCGTTGAGGGTGCGTATCAGGGTGCTTTTGCCCGAGCCCGACGGTCCGCAGATGACGACAATCTCGCCCTTGGCGACGTCCAGCGTGCAGTCGTCCAGCACCTGCTTCGGGCCGAACCACTTGGACAGGCTTCTAATCGAGATCATCCGGGAACCATAACATGGAGAGAACTGCCGTGAACGGGGGGAAAGGTATTGGCCGCGTGCGAAGCCCCGCTCGACTGGCGCGACGCGGCGGGCAGCGATTTGGTATTGTTGCGGCCATGAAAATCATTTTCCTGCTCGCCGTGCTGCTGTGCCCCGGACTCGCTTGTGCCGGCAAGACCTCGGACGCCATCCTCGAACGCGGCCAGTTGGCCTGCGGCGTCAGCACCGGCGTGGCGGGCTTTTCCGCGGCCGACAGCAAGGGCGAATGGCGCGGCATGGACGTGGACTTCTGCCGTGCGCTGGCGGCGGCCGTCTTGAAGGATCCGAACAAGGTACGCTGGTCGCCGCTGACCTCGCAGCAGCGCTTTACCGCGCTGCAGTCGGGCGAGATCGATGTGCTGTCGCGCAACACGACCTGGACGCTGGGGCGCGATGCCGGGCAGGGGCTGGTCTATGCCGGCTATATCTTCATCGACGGGCAGGGTTTTCTCGTCCACAAGCGCAGCGGTGTGATGTCTGCGAAGCAGCTCGACGGCGCGGAGATCTGCGTGCAGACGGGCACGACGACGGAAAAGAATCTGGCCGAGTTTGCCCGCGCCAGCCGGATACGGTTCAAGACGCTGATGTTCGAGAATCTGCGCGCGGTGCTCAAGGCCTTCTTCAGCGGCCGCTGCCAGGCCTTTACCGCCGATGCCTCGGCACTGGCCAGCATCCGCGCCAACGACTCCGGCAAGCCGGAAGACTACGTCGTGCTGCCCGAGCGCATTTCCAAGGAGCCGCTGGGCCCGGTGGTCAGGCGCGGCGACGAGGACTGGTTCGCGGTCGTGCGCTGGACGCTGTTCGCCCTGCTGGAGGCCGAGGAACGCGGCATCACGCAGGCCAACGTCGATGCATTGCGCGCACGCAGCGATGACCCCGCCGTGCAAAGGCTGCTCGGCGTCGGCGAGGACGTCGGCAAGCCGCTGGGCCTCGACCGGGAATGGGTCTATCGCGTCATCAAGGCGGTTGGAAATTACGGCGAGATCTTCGAGCGCAATGTCGGCCCGGCTTCGCTGCTGCAATTGCCGCGCGGCATCAACGCCCTGCCGCGCGACGGCGGCGTGATGTATGCGCCGCCCCTGAGGTGATGGGATTGTTTGACGTGCTTTCCCCCTCTCCCTACCCCTCCCCCACGAGGGGGGACGGGGCTAACCCCGGTGGTGAGGGGGCGCGGCGATGAAGCTTCGCGCCTACGCCCTGCAAGCCCTCATCGTTGTTGCCATCCTGCTGACGCTCTACGGCCTCGCCACGGTCGTCGCCGCAAGGATGCGCGGGCTGGGGGTGGAGCCGGGCTTCGGCTTTCTCGGGCAGCGTGCCGGCTTCGATATCGGCGATACGCTGATCGATTTCGATGCGGCCGACACTTACGGCCGCGCCTTTGTCGTCGGTTTGCTCAACACCGTTGCGGTGGCCCTGGTTGCCATCGTTGCCAGCCTGTTGCTGGGGGCCGTGGCAGGCTTGGGCCAACTGGCGCGCAATCGCTTGTTCGCGCGGTTGTGCGTCGCCTATGTCGAGCTCTTTCGCAATGTGCCGCTGCTCCTCCAGGTATTGATCGTCTATGTTCTGCTGATTGGTCGCCTGCCGTTGCCGCATGAGGCCTGGCACGTTTTTGGCGATTGGGGGCCGGATGTCTGGTTGTCGAAGAGCGGCTTGTCGCTGCCGTGGCCGGTCTGGAGCAACGGTGCGCTGATCCTCGAACGACCGGTGCTGGGGACCTTCACCTTCAGCGGCGGCGCGACATTGACGCCGGAGTTCATTGCCGTTGCAGCGGCCTTGACGCTGTTCACCGCCGCCTATATCGCCGAAGTGGTACGTGGCAGCGTGCAGTCGGTCTCGCAGCGCCAGCGCGAGGCGGCGCTGGCGCTGGGGCTTGATGAAGCGCAGACGCTGCGTTTCGTCGTCGTGCCGCAAGCCTTGCGCAGCATGATTCCGCCGCTGGCCAATCAGTTGCTGAACCTGATCAAGAATTCCTCGCTGGCGGTCGCGGTCGGTTATCCCGATCTCGTCGCCGTCGCCGATACGACCTTGAACCAGAGCGGCCATGCGGTGGAATGCATTGCCATCATCATGGTGGTGTATCTGTTCCTGTCGCTGCTGACGGCGGCAATCATGGGTGGCTGGCATGCGCGGCTGTTGCGCCGGCAGGGCGGTTCCGCATGATGGCAAGGTTGAAACGACGGGCATGGCTGAGCGCGGGCAATCTCGCCCTCGGCATCCTGCTGCTCTGGGCCGGCTGGCATCTGTTCGATTGGGCCGTGCTGCAAGCGGTCTTCCTGCCCGACGCGAGCGCCTGCCATGCGCTCGAAGGCGCAGGCGCCTGCTGGGGCGTGGTGGCGGAAAAATACCGCGTGATCTTCTTCGGCCGTTATCCGCTTGAAGAACAATGGCGCCCCTTGCTGGCCATCTTCGTCATGCTGGGGCTGCTCGGCGCAAGCGCGATACGGAGGCGTCGGGGTCGGCGCCTGGCGCTGCTCTGGGCGTCGGGGCTGACCGTATTTCTGCTGTTGCTCAAGGGCGGGCTGTTCGGGCTCGCCAATGTCGATACGCCCCGCTGGGGCGGCTTGCCGCTGACGCTGATGCTCACCGTCTTCGGCCTGGGCGGCGCGTTCCCGCTGGCAGTGCTGCTGGCGCTGGGAAGAGTCGGGCGCTGGGCCGCGCTCCGCGCCTTGTGCACCGTCTTCATCGAAATCGTGCGCGGGGTGCCGCTGGTGGCGGTGCTGTTCATGGCCGCCTTCCTCTTCCCGCTGCTCATGCCCAAGGGCTGGGACATTCCGTCCCTGCTGCGCGTGCTGGTCGGCATCATCCTGTTTGCCGGCGCGTATATGGCCGAGGTCATCCGCGGCGGCCTGCTGGCCGTTCCGAAGGGGCAGGCCGAGGCGGCGCAATCGCTGGGCCTGTCGTACTGGCATGTGCAGTTGTCGGTGATTCTGCCGCAGGCGCTGCGCAAGGTACTGCCCGCGCTGATGAACTCGGCGATTGCCCTGTTCAAGGACACCTCGCTGGTCATCATCGTCGGTCTGTTCGAACTGACAGGTGCGCTGGGCCTTGCAGTCGATGGCGATCCGAAGTGGCGCGCCTTTGCGCTCGACGGTTATCTGTTCATCGCGATCATTTACTGGATCGGCTGTTTCGCGATGTCGCGCTACAGCCGTGCGCTGGAAAGAACCACCTGAGCGCATCGCCGTCGGCCAGCAAGGAGAGGTGCGAGGCAGCTTGCCTGCACGGCGGGCGATTGCACTCAGGGGTTCCTGAACGGTAAAGCCTAGAACTTGTAAGCGACCCCGACCGTGTAGGTGTCGATGTCCGACTTGCCGGTGCTGCCGTTGCCCAGCCCGTCGTAGCGCGTCCATTCGGCCTTGCCGACGACCTGCTTGGTGAAGTCGTAGCTCACACCCAGACCGTACAGGGGACGCGTGGACGATTTGCTGGTGCCGCCGATGGCAGTGGCGCCGATATCCGACGCAGCGTTGAACTTGGTGTCGGCGAATACCGCACCGAGCTTGCCGTAGGCGGAGAAGCCGTTGTTCAGCGGCAGGATGCCGACCGCGCTGGCGGTCCATCCCTTGACGCGATAGTCGCCGCTGGCGGTATCGGCGGTCGGAGCGCTGATATTCGAATGGAAGTTGTACTTGCCCAGATCGACATAGCCGCCTTCGAGCGCGAAGTTCTTGTGGAACTGGTAGCCGAGGTTGAGCGAGTAGATATTGTCGCGCTGGTCGAGGCTGGTGTCGGCTGTCATGCCCTGGCCGGCGAAGGCGCTGTTGATGCCGCCATCGGTTTGTCTGGCCTTGGTCACGCCGGCCTTGGCGCCGGCATACCAGCCCGAATCCTGCGCATGGGCGACCTGCGTGGAAAGAACGGCGACCGAGGCGACGAAGCTGATGACTTTCCATGGCTGGCGTCGGCTGGCTGAGGAAAGCCCGGTTTGAGCGTTGAGTTTCTGGATTGCGAATGTCATGTGTGTCTCCTTCCGTGGCAGTGATGTTGCGGAGACAACCTTAAACGCCGCCGCCGCCGAAACTGTTTCAGTCGGCGGGGCGGATGTAAGCGGGTGTTAGTCTCGGCCGCTTCGTAACACTTGCAGATCTTACTGACGCGGCCTGCGGCGGAGGCCGTCTTCCAGGGGGGGCGGGATGAGGGGCGCGGCAGTAGCAGGGACTCACCGCCCTTTCCCCCGCAAGGAAGCGGGCAGTCTCTTCTGGCGCGTTAAAGCCAGCCGGCCTTCTTGAAGCGTCGGTAGAGCACGAAGCAGATCGCGGCGATGGCGCTGAGCGCGGCCGGGTAGCCGTAGCGCCATTGCAGTTCGGGCATGTGCTGGAAGTTCATGCCCCAGATACCGGCGAAGGCGGTGGCGACGGCGAAGATACCGGCCCAGGCGGCGAGACGCTTGTTCACTTCGCCTTCCTCGATGGCGACCATGGCGAGATTGACCTGGATCGCCGTGGTGATGGTTTCGCGTATGGACTCGATCGAAGTGTTGATCCGGGTCAGGTGGTCATACACGTCGCGGAAATATTCCTGCATGCCGTCGCAGGGCTTGGGCGGCCGGCCGCCGGCGAGCTTGCTGACGGCATCGAGCAGCGGGGCGACGGCGTGGCGCAGTTGCATGATCTCCTGCTTGAGACTGTAGAGATCTTCGATGTTGCTGCGTGCGGCGTTCTTGGCGCCGAAGATCTGGCCTTCGATGATTTCGAGGCGCGTTTCGAACTCCTGTACCAGTGGGAAGTACTGGTCGACGATCGCGTCCATCAGCGCATAGAGCACGAAGCCCGAGCCGTGCTTGAGCAGGTGCGGCATGCGCTCGCTGCGGGCGCGCACGCCGAGGAAATTCAAGCGCGTGCGGTTGCGCACCGACAGCAGGTAATTGTGGCCGACGAAAATGCACATCTCGCCGATCTGCATGCTGTCGTCGGGCGCGAACTCGATCATGTGCATGACCACGAAGAGCGAGTCGCCGTACTCCTCGATCTTGGGACGCTGATGGCCGTGGCTGGCATCCTCGACGGCGAGCTCGTGCAGGTTGAACTCGGATTTCATCTCCGCCAGCTCGGCGTCGTCGGCATCGCGCATCGACACCCAGACGAAGCAGCCGGGTCGGTTCAGATATTCGCTGATCTGGGTAATGGCGATGTCGGCAAGCTTGTGGCCGTTTTCGTAGGCGACGCAGTTGATCAGCATCTTTGTGTCCTCCTGGTTCGTCGAGGGCGCTGGCGCGACCCTGTATATTGACGACTATTGTCGCCAGCCTGATGTTCCGTCCTTATGCCGAACAAACCCGGGAAATCCTCGCCACCTTTGCGTATTGCCGTGCTCGCCTCGGGCGAGGGCATGACGCTGCAGGCGCTGCTGGACGCCATTGCCGCCGGGGGGCTGCGGGGCGAAATCGTCGCCGTCGTCTCCAATAATGCCGATTCGGGCGCGCTGCGTCGCGCCCGCGCCGCAGGCGTCGCAGGGTTTCACCTGAGTGCGGCCATGCACGCGGACGCCGCCGCGCTCGACGCGGCCCTGACCAAATGTCTCCGGGCGGTCGCGCCCGATATCGTGGTCACGGCCGGTTACATGAAGCGGCTCGGCCCGCAAGTCATGGCGACCTTCCGGCGCCGCATGATCAATGTCCATCCCTCCTTGTTGCCGAAGTACGGCGGCGCCGGCATGTATGACCGCCATGTGCATGCGGCGGTACTGGCGGCCGGCGAAACGGAGTCCGGCGCCACGGTGCATTTCGTCGAGGGCGACTACGATAGCGGCCCGGCCATCGCGCAGGCGCGTGTGCCCGTGCTGCCCGACGATACCGTCGAGACCTTGGCGGAGCGCATCAAGTTGCGGGAACGACAGCTGCTGGTTGAAGTCCTGCGCCAGTATGCAGACACCGGGCAACTGACGCCATTTCCTCTTTCCGAGACTGCGAGATGAAGATTCGACTGCCCTTGCTGTGCTTCGCCATGGCGGCGTTGCCGGCGTGGGCCGGCAACGCCGCCTGGTATCGCTGGGAAAGCCGTATCGATGGGCGGCTGGTGTGCGCCCAGACCTCGCCGGGCGAGGGCTGGCACCGATTTTCCGGTCCTTATCGCGATGCCCAGTGTCGCCTTGCCCGCTAGCATCGGCGCATAGACGACAGGCATATAATTCAGCCATGAAGATTCTGCTATCGCTGCTGCTGTTGCTCCCCGTGCTGGCGCCGGCGCCAGCCGCGGCGGCCGAGGGCAGCGGCGGTTTCTGCCTCTTCGAACTGCCCGACGACGGCACGGGCAAGCGCAAGCTCATCAACCTCACCATTGTTCAGTACGTCGAGATCGGCAAGGACGAGTTCAAGATCGTCTACGGCGGCGGCGCTCTGGGCTCCGGCTACGAGGCCAAGGTTCCGCTGGCGAAGCCCGAAGACGCCGATGCGCTGCTGGCGCGCATGCGCAAGACCGCCGCCGATTGCCATTCCTGATTCACTGTACCGACCAGCGGCAAACGCAGCGCCGCACATTCATTCTCCAGAGTCCGCCATGAAAACCGAAACGCCCCAGACCATCTATCTCAAGGACTACACGCCGCCGCCCTTCCTCGTCGATACGGTGGATGTGGATATGGACTTCCAGCCGGCCAGTACCATCGTGACGACGACGATGACGCTGCGCCGCAACCCGCAGGCCGCATTGGCCAACGCGCCGCTGGTGCTGGATGGCGAAGAGCTGGAGACGCTGAGCGTTGCTGTCGACGGCGTCGCCTTGCTGCCGCACGACTATGCGCTGGCGTCGGACACGCTGACACTATCCAACCTGCCTGATGCTTTTACCTTGACCACGGTGGTCAGCATCGATCCCGACAAGAACACGCGTTTGTCCGGCCTGTACCGTTCCAAGGACGGTTATTTCACCCAGTGCGAAGCGCAGGGTTTCCGCCGCATCACCTGGTTCCAGGATCGTCCCGACGTGATGTCGAAATACACCGTCACATTGCATGCGGACAAGGATCGCTTGCCGCTGCTGCTTGCCAACGGTAACCCCGTGGCCAGCGGCCAGGAGGAGGGCGACGAGGTCAAGCATCGCCACTGGGCGCGCTGGGAAGATCCCTTCCCCAAGCCCTGCTATCTGTTCGCCGTCGTCGCCGCCAAGCTCGACGGCATTAGCGACGTCTATATCACGAGCTCGGGCCGCACCGTCAATCTCGCCATCTATGTGGAGCCGGGCAAGACCGATCAGTGCCCGCATGCGATGGAGGCGCTGAAGAAATCGATGAAGTGGGACGAGGACACCTTCGGCCTCGAATGCGACCTCGACTACTACATGATCGTCGCGGTCGGCGACTTCAATATGGGGGCCATGGAAAACAAGGGCCTCAACATCTTCAATACCAAGTATGTGCTGGCCCGCCCGGACGTGGCGACCGACACCGACTATGTGAATATTGATCGCGTCGTTGCGCACGAATATTTCCACAACTGGACCGGCAATCGCGTGACCTGCCGCGACTGGTTCCAGCTCTCGCTCAAGGAAGGCCTGACCGTTTTCCGCGACCAGAGCTTCGGCAAGGACGTGCACAACCGCAACGTGACCCACATCCAGGAGGTGCGCATGCTGCGCGCCGCCCAGTTCCCCGAGGACGCCGGGCCCATGGCGCACCCGGTGCGGCCGTCGTCCTATATGGAGATCAACAACTTCTACACGGCTACCGTGTATGAAAAGGGCGCCCAGGTCATCGGCATGATGGAAACGCTGATCGGCAAGCAGGGCTTCCGCAAGGGCATGGACTTGTACTTCGAGCGGCACGACGGACAGGCCGTGACCTGTGACGACTTTTTCGCCGCCATGCGTGATGCATCGGGCGGCGTCGCTGCGTCTCCACTGACGCCGCAGTTCCTGCGCTGGTACGAGCAGGCGGGTACGCCGCACATTGCCGCCAGCGGCAGCTACGATGCCGTAGCGCAAACCTACACGCTGACGCTCAAGCAGTCCTGCGCGCCTTCGCCCGGCCAGCCGGTCAAGCAGCCGTATCTGATCCCCGTCTCGGTCGGTCTCGTCGGGCCGGAGGGCGCCGACCTGCCGCTGCTGGACGATGACGGTGCCTACGTGAAGACGCGCGTGCTCAAGCTCACGCAGCCGGAACAGACCTTCGTCTTCGAGGGTATCGACGTCAAGCCGGTACCGTCGCTGCTGCGCGCCTTCTCCGCGCCGGTCGTGCTGCAGTTCGACTACACGGACGAAGAGTTGACGCATCTGATGGCCTACGACAGCGATGCCTTCAATCGCTGGGAAGCCGGGCAGCGCCTTTCGGGCAAGCTGATTCTCGAGGCGACCAGGGCGATCTCGGCGGGCCGCGCATTCGAGTGGCCGCAGGCTTATGCCGAGGCCATCACCTGGATCGTCGAACAGACCATGAACAAGAACCCGTCCGGTCGCGCCGACTGGGCCTTCACCGCCGAGCTGCTGTCGCTGCCGGGCGAGGCGACGCTGGCCGAGCAGCTCGATGTCGTCGATCCGGATGCGTTGCATCAGGCCCGCAACAGCCTGCGCCGATTCATTGCGGAGACGCAGCAGGTCGCATTGAACACGCTTATTTACACGACGGCGCCCACCGGCCCCTTCCAGCCGACGACCGCCGAAGCCGGCCGCCGCGCCTTGCGCAATCTGTGCCTCGCTTATCTGGCCGAACTGAACACGCCCGAGGTTCGCGCCCAGGCGCTGGACCAGTTCAGGACCGCCGACAATATGACCGACCAGTACGCCGCGCTGTCGGTGCTGTGCATGAACGACACGCCGGAGCGGCGGCTGGCGCTGGATGCCTTCCATGAGCAGTGGCAGCAGGAAGCGCTGGTCGTCGACAAGTGGCTGATGGTGCAGTCGCAGAGCCGTCTGCCGAATGCGCTGGCCGAAGTGCAGAAGCTGATCAAGCATCCGAGTTTCGACATCAAGAACCCGAACAAGGTCTATGCGCTGATCCGCGGCTTCGGCGCCAATCATGCGCGCTTCCACGCCGCCGACGGCTCCGGCTACCGCTTCATCGCCGAGCAGATCCTCGCGCTCGATGCGATCAATCCGCAAGTCGCGTCGCGCATCGCCCGCTGTTTTGACCGCTGGAAGAAATTCGATGCCGGCCGTCAGACGCATGCCAAGGCCGCGCTGGAGCAGGTCAGGAGCCACGCAGGCTTGTCGCGCGACGTGTATGAAATCGTGGATCGCGCCTTGAGCTGATCTCAATTGATTGATCGGCGATTTTCCTGCGGGGTTGGGCTCAGCCAGAGCTTTCTTTTCTCACGAGATCATTGATGACTATTCCGTTCGAAGCCTCTCGCTCTTATGTGTACAACGCAGCGAGGTATGAATTGCTTCCCCGTATCGCAGAAATTACCAAAAACTTTGGGGATGAGCCCTTTCTCCTAAGAGATATCTCGAAAAAACTTCTTGCCGAGACATACAGCGCGGAGCAACTTGAACTTAGGGTTAAAAAAGCAAAGAGCGATGCCACCGAGAAGATGAGCACCATCTTCGGCTTCTATATCCCATTTCTCGCAGAGAATCTAAAAGTTTTCGAGAACCTAGGCGGGGGGATGTTCAAGAATATCTCTCTTGAGGAGGAGATCGCAGAAGCCGATGCCGCAGCCATTGACGTTGAGTCGGATGGGGCGGGAATCATCTATGCGTACTCCTTTCCGTCTATTGTTAAGGCCGATGGCGCTAGATTTCCCGTCAAGATCGGGCTGACGACCACGGGGGATGCCGAGGCGAGAGTTATGCAGCAATGCAAGACGACTTGCTGTTTTGAGTACCCCGTAATTCTCGGCGTTTGGGAGGTGCAGCGCGTCGCAGCCATGGAGGATGCTATTCATTCGACCCTGGAGGCGCGTGGTTCGAAGCGACATGCTCCCGGTGCGGAATGGTTTGATACGACAATTCACGAGGTCGAGAGCGTTGTTAAGTTCGTCCAGCCTTCGGCTTGCCCAATTTCACGCTAACAGCGAATAGCAAAAAGCCCCGGCTTGTGGCCGGGGCTTTTTGTTTGGGGCGAGGTCGTATCAGGCCGCCTTGCTGTCGGCCGCTTGCGCCGCCACGCGGTTGGCGCTGCTGATCAGCGCCTTGAGGGAAGCAGTGACGATGTTGACGTCGATGCCGACCCCGTAGCACTCGCCGCTGCCGCCGGCGGTGGCGACTTCCATCATGGCGCAGGCGCGGGCATCGCCGCCGTCGTCGCTGCTGCTCATCGAGCGCTCTTCGTAGCTGCGTACATGGAGACTGATACCGATCTGTTGCAGCGCGTGAGCGGCGGCGTCGATGGGACCGTTACCTTCGCCGTTCAGGACGTGCTTCACGCCCTTGTGCTCGACGACGAGCTTGATGCCTTGCTGCTTGCTGGCGTCGCCCGTGTTCTCGAACAGATGGTGTTCGACATAGCGCACTGGCGATGCGGTATCGAGATAGGTTTCGGAGAACAGCTTCCAGATGTCGGCGGCGCTGACTTCGCCGCCGAAGCGGTCGGTGTGCTCCTGCACCACGCGCGAGAACTCGACCTGCAGACGGCGCGACATGACCACGCCGTATTCGGTTTCGAGCAGATAGGCGATGCCACCCTTGCCCGACTGGCTGTTTACGCGGATCACCGAGTCGTAACTACGGCCGACGTCGGCCGGGTCCATCGGCATGTAAGGCACATTCCACTTGGCATCCGGCTTTTGCAAGGCGAAGCCCTTCTTGATCGCGTCCTGGTGCGAGCCGGAGAAGGCCGTGTAGACGAGGTCGCCGACCCACGGGTGGCGCGGGTGGATGGGCAGCTGGGTGCAGTGCTCGGCGACGCGCGCAATCGTGTTGATGTCGGAGAAGTCGAGACCCGGATGGATGCCCTGGGTGTAGAGGTTCAGGCCCAGCGTGACGAGGTCGACATTGCCGGTGCGCTCGCCATTGCCGAACAGGCAGCCTTCGATGCGGTCGGCGCCGGCCATGACGCCGAGCTCGGCGGCGGCGACGGCGGTGCCGCGGTCGTTATGCGGATGCAGGCTGAGGATGACGCTGTCGCGACGGGCGATATTGCGGTGCATCCACTCGACCTTGTCGGCGTAGATATTGGGCGTGGCGACTTCGACCGAGGCGGGCAGGTTGATGATGACTTTGTTGTCCGGCGTGGCGCCCCAGGCTGCGGTGACGGCGTCGACGACTTCCTTGGCGAAATCGAGATCGGTGTCGCTGAAGGTCTCGGCGCTGTATTGAAGCACCCATTCGGTTTCCGGATGCTGGGCGGTGAGCTCCTTGATCAGCTTGACGGCATTGACCGCCATCGCCTTGACCTCTTCGCGCGTGGTGTTGAACACGACTTCGCGGAACTGGTCGGAGGTGGCGTTATAGACGTGCACGATGCCGCGCTTGCAGCCGATCATCGCCTCGACGGTGCGACGGATCAGCGGCTCGCGCGCTTGCGTCAGCGCTTCGATGGTGACGTCGTCGGGGATGTGCTTGCCTTCGATCAGCGTGCGGAAGAAGTCGAATTCGGTCTGCGAGGCCGAGGGAAAACCCGCTTCGACTTCCTTGAGGCCGATGTCGCACAGCAGCTTGAACATGCGCATCTTCTTCTCGCCGTCCATGGGCTCGAACAGCGCCTGATTGCCGTCGCGCAGATCGGTGCTCATCCAGATCGGCGGGGCGGTGATGACCTTGTTCGGCCATTGACGGTCGGACAGCTTGATCGGCTTGAAGGGCAAATATTTGCCGTGCGGGTTCTTCAACATGGTGTGCTCCGGGAGGGCGCTTCGATGCATGAATATTAGCGATCCCGGCGCGAAATGTGCTTGCGTAATTGCCAGTTTTGTCTTGATTTTTGAAATTTAATTTCTTATATTTGAATTTGTTGGTAATTAAATTTCAATATTCTCTCCGTGGTGCTTTGGGTTGCCATCTCATGGATAAATACGACAGGCAAATTCTTGAAATCCTTCAGCAGGACGGGCGCATCAGCAATCAGGATCTGGCCGAACGCATCGGCCTGTCGCCGGCGCCCTGTCTGCGCCGCGTGCGGGCGCTGGAGGAGGGCGGTTATATCACCGGCTATCGGGCGCTGGTGGACGCCAAGCGACTCGGGCTGCCGATGATGGCGCTGGTCTATATTTCGATGGACCAGCATACGCCCGAGCGCTTTGCCCATTTCGAGGAGGCGGTGGCGCAGATTCCGGAGGTGCTGGAATGCCTGCTGGTGACCGGGCAGTCAGCCGATTATCAGCTCAAGGTCGTGGTGCGCGACATGGATGCCTACCAGGAGCTGCTGCTGAATCGCATCAACCGGATTCCGGGCGTGACCGGCGTGCATTCCAGCTTCGTGATGCGGCGCGTGGTGGATCGCACCGCCGTGCCGGTCGATCTGGCTCAGGCCTGAGGCGGCGTACCCAGCCAGACGGGGTCTTCGTCGAAGCCGGTGATGCGCAGCCCGTCGGTGCCATAAAAGGAATTGCGCGAAAAGAAAAAGCCGCCTTTGTCGCCGAGCAGCCCCTTCAGCAGCGCCATGACCTTGTTGCCGGCATCCAGGCCGGGCTTGCTGATGCTGCCATAGCAGGCTTCGACGTTGCCGAAGGAATCGATCAGGGCTCTGACCTCTTCCATCTCGCGCACCTTCGCCGGGAAACGGTCGGTCCAGTGACGCATGCCCTGCATCTGCGTAACCTTGTCCCAATCCGGATCGATGGTGATCGTCGTCGTGACGTCAGGCCAGATCACATGGATACGCGTCTTGTCCTTGTCCAGCCCCACCGAGACGGTGGCGCCGACAGCCAGCGCCCGGATGTGCTCGATATCCGGCGGTGCGCCGTAGAAGAAAACCGCGACGGCTTCCTGCCCGCTCTGGGGAGCGGCGGCGGCGGCGTGGATGTGCTTGGTGACGAAGGCTTTGATGAACGACATGAAGGGCGGCATAAATGGGTGAGAAGGCCCCTATTTTAGCCACTTTGCTCGACGTTGCCGGCCCGGCGATCCGGTAACATAGGCGAGTCTTTTTTCTCCGGAGTTTCCCATGAGCATAGTTTCCGAATTCAAGGAATTTGCCGTCAAGGGCAATGTCATCGATCTCGCCGTCGGCGTGATCATTGGTGGCGCTTTCGGCAAGATCGTAGACTCGGTCGTCGGCGACCTGATCATGCCTGTCGTCGGGCGCGTCACCGGCGGGCTCGACTTCAGCAATTACTTCATCGCCCTGCAGGACATCCCGCCCGGCGTGCCCATGGTGCTGGCAGAGGTCAAGAAGGCCGGCGTGCCGGTCATCGCCTATGGCAACTTCCTGACCATCGCGATCAACTTCATCATCCTCGCCTTCATCATCTTCATGATGATCAAGCAGATCAACCGCCTCAAGCGCGAAACGCCGGCCGCACCGGAAGCTCCGCCGCCCACGCCGGAGGACATCACGCTGCTGCGCGAAATTCGCGACTCGCTGAAGAAGTAAGCGCGCCTTCGCCGCCCCGCAAAAGCCCTCGCCAGAGGGCTTTTGCGTTTCAGCAGCCGGCCGTGGCAATGCGCTGGAACATCTCGTAGCGCCGCTCGCTGATGAGGCCGGCGGCGACAGCGGCCTTGATCGCGCAGTCAGGTTCGTTCTGGTGGCGACAGTCGCGGAAACGGCAGTTGCCGCTATGGGGACGGAAATCGACGAAGCCTTCCTCGATCTGGCCGAAGCTCATGTGGGCAAGGCCGAACTCCTGCAAGCCCGGGCAATCGATCAGCCTGCCTCCAGGCGCCTTGTCCTGCGGCAGGTCGTAGAGGCGCGCATGCGTGGTCGTATGCTTGCCTGAGTCCAGTGCTTCCGAAACCTCGCGCGTCGCCGCCTGAGCTTCGGGGATCAGCGCATTGGTCAACGTCGACTTGCCCATGCCGCTTTGGCCCACAAGAACGCTGGTTTCGCCGGCAAGACTGGTCCACAGTGCGTCGGCGTTATCGAGGGCGGAAAGTTCGATGATGCGATAGCCGAGCCTGGCGAGCACCGTCAGACGTGCTCGCGCCTGTTCGATGTGCGTGGTGAGGTCGCATTTGTTGAGGACGATCAGCGTGCGCAGTCCCTCGGTTTCGGCGGCGACCAAGGTGCGCGTGAGCAGTTCGTCGGTGAACGACGGTTCGGTGGCGACGACCAGCACCACTTGCGTGGCGTTTGCCGCGATCAGCTTTTCGCGATAGGCGTCGCTGCGATAAAGCAGCGAGGTGCGCGGCAGATGCTGGGTGATCTGCGCCTGATCGGCGCTGGCGATCTCCAGCGCGACGCGATCGCCGCAGGCATAGGGGCTTTTCTTGCCGCGCGGGAAGCCGGTGATCAACTGCCCATCGGGGAGCTCAACCTCGTAATGCCGCCCGAAGGCCGCCCTGACGAGGCCTTCCGTCGTATTTTTCAAAGCCGGTTTACTCAACTGAGCAATGCGTCGATTTTGGCCGCGCAAATGAAGTCGTTGTCGGACAGGCCGCCGATGGCGTGCGTGACGTGGCTGACCGTGCAGGCGTTGTAGCCGACGGCGAGATCGGGATGGTGGTCTTCGCGATGCGATATCCACGCAGATGCATTAACGAAGGCCATGGTCTCGTGGTAATTCCTGAACTTGAAAGCCTTCGTCAGTTGGCCTTCCTCGATCTTCCAGCCGCCGAGCTGCTTGAGCAGTGCTTGCACGGCCTTGTCATCCAGCGGCTTGGCCCCACCCTCGCAGGGCTTGCACTTCTTCGCGCTCAGATCGTTCATGCCTGGCTTCCTTGCAGATGGGCAATACGGGCCGACGCCGGGGGATGCGAGTCGTAATAGAGCGAGTGCAGCGGGTCCGGTGTCAGTGTGGCGGCATTGTCGCGATAGAGCTTGACCAGCGCCGTGACCATATCCGAGGCCTGCGTCTGGCTGGCGGCATAGGCGTCGGCTTCGTATTCATGCTTGCGCGACAGCGCCGAAGTCAGCGGGCCGAGCGGAAAGGTGAAGACCGGCAGGGCCAGCGAGAAGAGGATCAGAGCAACTGCCGTTCCCTGATAGGGCATGCCGAGACCGGCGTAGAACCAGGGCGCTTCGATCAGCTGGCCGAGCAGCCACAGAAAGCCCAGACTGAGGACGGCGAGCATGGCGATGCGTTTCTTGATGTGGCCGTGCTTGTAGTGGCCCAGCTCATGCGCCAGCACGGCCTCCACCTCAGGCGGCGACAGGCGCTCGATCAGCGTGTCGAAGAAGACGATGCGCTTGGCGGCGCCGAAGCCGGTGAAGTAGGCGTTGCCGTGCGAGGAGCGCTTGGAGCCGTCCATGACGAACAATCCGGCCGAGGTGAAGCCGCAGCGCTTCAGCAGACCCTCGATGCGCGCTTTTAGGCTGTCGTCCTCGAGCGGCGAGAATTTGTTGAACAGCGGGGCGATGACGGTGGGGTAAAGCAGCAGCACCAGCAGGTTGAACCCCATCCAGAACAACCAGACATGGAGCCACCAGCGCCCGCCCATGGCGCCCATCAGCCACAGCACGGCGAGAATGACGGGCGCGCCGATCGCGGCGCCGAGCGCCGCACCCTTGACGGTGTCAATCAGCCACAATCGCGGCGTGAGCTTGTTGAAACCGAAGGTTTCTTCGATGCGGAAGGTGCGATAGAGCGAGAACGGTACTTCGACCAGAAAGCTTGCGACGGCGAGACTGGCGATCAAGGCAAGGCTGTGTGCGTAGCCTCCGTTGGCGAAGAGCTGCGCCCAGAAGTTGTACAGCGCATGCAGGCCGCCGCCCAGCGTGAGCCCCAGCAGCAGCGCCGTTTCAGCGATGGTGCTGTTGATGCCCAGTCGCGTCTTGGCGATGCTGTAGTCGGCCGCCTTTTGATGTTCTGCCAGCGTGATTTTCTCGGCGAACTCGGCCGGCACCGCAGCGCGATGCGCGTCGATATGGCGAATCTGGCGCATTGCCAGCCACAACCGCAGGCCGAGGCTGATGGTCAGAAAGAGCAGGAAGATTGAGGCGAATGCGCTGGCAGTCATGAAGGTGATGGAGAGTGGGCTTTGCTATGCGAAAATGCGGCCTTTTAATGCGCTGACCACCTGAAAATTATGGCACAAGATCAAAACGCCCTCATCTGGCTGGACATGGAAATGACGGGCCTGGAGCCTGAAAAGGACAAGATCATCGAACTGGCGGTGGTCATCACCAATTCCCAGCTCGAAACCATCGCCGAAGGCCCGGTCTGGGTCGTGCATCAGAGCAATGAGGTGCTGGACGGCATGGACGACTGGAACAAGGGTACGCACGGCCGTTCCGGCCTGATCGACAAGGTCAAGGCCTCGACGCTGAGCGAGGCCGATGTCGAAGCGCAGTGTCTCGAGTTCATCAAGCAGCATGTGCCGGCCCGCACCTCGCCCATGTGCGGCAATTCGATCGGACAGGATCGCCGCTTCATGGTGCGCTACATGCCCAAGCTGGAAGAGTATTTCCACTATCGCAACCTCGACGTGTCCACGCTCAAGGAACTGGTGCGGCGCTGGAAGCCCGAGCTGGCCAAGGGGCTGACCAAGCATGGCAAGCACGAGGCGCTGGCCGATGTGTATGAGTCCATCGACGAACTCAAGTACTACCGCGAACACTTCATCAAGCTTTGATACGGTGAGCGCCAACAAAAAAGCCGAAGCATTTGCTTCGGCTTTTTTGTTTCAGCGCTTGAACAGGTAGTAATGTTCGTCCCGGTCGCTCGGGCGCATGCCATTCCAGACCTTGGTCCAGCCTTTATCAAGGTTGGGGGCGTGCTGCGACAGACCCTGCACCAGCAGCCAGTCGCAGTGCTTGCCAGCATTGCCGCGGTGGGTGATCAGCCCGGTGTGATAGTCCAGCGTGGCGCGCTGCACATCGCCCAGATGCTGGCTGGCCACGCAACTCGGCGCGTCGGCCTTGGCGACCCTGGCCGCGATCTGACGGTCCATCGTCGCATAACTCTTGCCGTAATCGACGGGCGGAATCCACAATGCGGCGAACAGGCACCAGATCAGCACCATGCCGCAAGCCCAGTTCCGCGTGCCGCGCCAGGGCGTGCGACGTCCAAAGAAGATGATGAGTATCCACAGCAGCGAGATGACGGCCGCAAAGACCCATGCGAACAGGCCGATGTTGTTGTCGTAGCCGGGGATCAGGCGCATGATGTTCTTGTGCAGCGTGGGCGGGGTTCCCGTCAGCAGCGCCGCTTCGGCCAGCCACAGAAAAATGCCGAGCAGGGAAAAGGTCATCATGCCGAACCAGTCCAGCGCATTGGCGGCGCCGCGGCGCAGGCGCGAGGCGCCGGTGGCGGCCAGCAGCACCAGCGGCAGCAGCAGCGGCAGCGCCGGCAGATTGCGCGGCTCGCAGCAGAGCAGATACCAGATCAGCGCCCCGATACTGCCTGCCAGGGGCAGCGCAATCGATCCGAGATGGCGGCGGTACAGCCACAGCGGCCACAGGGCGATCGGCAGGGCCGGCCATGCATACCACGCCAGCAGTTCGAAATGGTCGCGCCCGGGTGCCGGCTTGAACGGGCTCAAGCCGGGCAAAGGCAGCAGGGCGGCCGCCGCGGCCAGCACGCCGATCGTCAGCATGGCAGCGATGACAAGGCCGGACTGGGCCGTGCCGTTGCGCCAGCGGGCCGAGAACAGCGGCAGCAGGAGCAGGCCGCTCATCGGCAGCAGCGCATCGAAGCCGCCGGCCAGAACGGCGATGACCAGGCCCAGTGTCAGCAGCAGGGCACCGTGGCGTTGTTGCGGCAACTGTGCCATGCCCCAGTAGGCCAGAGCCTGCCCCGCCATGACGGCGATCATCGGCTGGGCATCATGGACAGGTAGCAGCAGGCCCGGCGTGCAGATCAGCAGGAGTGGCGCGCTGACGTTAAAGCTGGATGCGCGACCATCGCTGCCGCGTTCCTCGGTCGGGCTCAGCGCGGCGATGCGATCGAGCGCATAAAGCGTGATGGCGGCGAACGCCGCCGTCGCCAGCCGGACTGCATTGTGGAAGCCGATCAGGCCGCCCAGCAGTTTGCCGAGAAGCGCGCCGACCCAGTAGTAGAGGGGGGCTTCGTTCCAGATTTCGTTGGCCAGATGCGGGCGCAGCCAGTGGCCGCGCTGCGCCATGTCCCATGCGACGCCGATATGGACGGCATCTTCGTATTTCCACAGGTCATGGTCGAGGAGGCCGGTCAGCAGATACACCGCGCACAGGACGCAGAGTAGGCGAAGGCTGACGGGAGGAACGGTAGGATTGTATTGCATCGGTGGTGCCGGGCGAGGGTAAGTCAACTATGCCGTGGCAAGGCCTTTGGCGCTGCAAAGAAAAAAGGCAGCCGAAGCTGCCTTTTTGCACGCATGCACGGGCATGCGGTCCGGTCTTTAAGCCGACTTCTGGCCGTACTTCTGGCGGAAGCGCTCGACGCGGCCGGCGGTATCCACGATCTTCTGCTTGCCGGTGTAGAACGGGTGGCAGTTCGAGCAGACTTCGATGTTCAGGGCCTTGCCGGAGGTCGACTTGGTCTTGAACGCGTTGCCGCAGCTGCAGGTCACGTCGATTTCGACGTAGTTCGGGTGGATGCCTTCTTTCATGATATGTCCTTTGGTTTCAAGCGATTGGCGGTTGTGACCAATCTGGGTAATCTGCGATTATCCGGGAAAATTCAATAATTTGCAAGCCAAAAACCGGCAGGCGCGTTTCGGCTTAGCGCCCGGCCCGCATGGCGTCGAAGAACTCGCCATTGTTCTTGGTGGCCTTGATCTTGTCGAGCAGGAATTCCATCGCTTCCAGATCGTCCATGTTGTACAGGAGCTTGCGCAGCACCCACATCTTCTGGAGGATGGCCGGTTCGAGCAGCAATTCTTCGCGGCGGGTGCCGGAGCGGTTCACATTGATGGCCGGGTAGACGCGCTTCTCGGCCATGCGGCGATCCAGGTGAATTTCCATATTGCCGGTGCCCTTGAACTCTTCGTAGATCACTTCGTCCATGCGCGAGCCGGTGTCGATCAGCGCGGTGGCGATAATGGTCAACGAACCGCCTTCCTCGATATTGCGGGCGGCGCCGAAGAAGCGCTTGGGCTTCTGCAGCGCGTTGGCGTCCACACCGCCGGTCAGCACCTTGCCGGAGGCTGGCTGCACGGTGTTGTAGGCGCGGGCGAGACGGGTGATGGAGTCGAGCAGGATGACGACGTCCTTCTTATGCTCGGTCAGGCGCTTGGCCTTTTCGATCACCATTTCGGCGACCTGCACGTGGCGCGTGGCCGGCTCGTCGAAGGTCGAAGCGATGACTTCGCCGCGCACGGTGCGCTGCATTTCGGTCACTTCTTCGGGGCGCTCGTCGATGAGCAGGACGATCAGTTCGACATCCGGGTGATTGCTGGTGATGGCATGCGCAATATGCTGCAGCATCACGGTCTTGCCGGACTTGGGCGGGGCCACGAGCAGGGCGCGCTGGCCTTTGCCGATCGGCGCGACGATGTCGATGATGCGGGAGGTCAGATTTTCCTCGGCACGGATGTCGCGCTCAAGCTTGAGGACCTGATTGGGATGCAGCGGGGTCAGATTCTCGAAGAGGATCTTGCCCTTGGCGTTCTCGGGCGGCTCGCCGTTGATGCTGTCGAGCTTCACCAGCGCAAAGTAACGCTCGCCGTCCTTGGGCGCGCGGATTTCGCCGACGATGGTGTCGCCGGTATGCAGATTGAAGCGGCGGATCTGCGAGGGACTGACGTAGATGTCGTCGGTGCTGGCCAGGTACGAGGTATCGGGCGAGCGCAGGAAGCCGAAACCGTCCGGCAGGATTTCCAGCGTGCCGTCGCCGAAGATGGCTTCGCCCTTCTTGGCGTGCATGCGCAGGATGGCGAACAGCAGCTCCTGCTTGCGCAGTCGATTGGCGCCCTCGATGCCGAGGCCGGCGGCCATTTCCAGCAGTTGGCTGACGTGTTGGGATTTAAGCTCGGAAAGATGCATGTAGGCGACCTGAGGGCGATATGCGCACGAGGCGTGGGACGGGTATTGCCGAAGGGGAGAGTTTGGGTTCAGCGGCTACCGGCTTTGTTTTTATTCCTGCGGTAGGTCCGGGCGGCTATTCCTGTTTGCGGAATGCCTGTCATTGCTGCCTGAAGCCTTTCCTGAGGCTTCAGGCGCTGAATGTAGCGGGATTACAGGTTGCTGTCAATGAAGGCGGTGAGCTGCGACTTCGACAATGCGCCGACCTTGGTCGCGGCGATGTCGCCACCCTTGAACAGCATCAGGGTCGGAATGCCGCGAATGCCGAACTCGCCGGGCGTCTTCTGGTTGTCGTCGATGTTCAGCTTGGCGATCTTCAGCTTGCCGGAATATTCCTTGGCGACTTCATCGAGGATGGGGGCGATCATCTTGCACGGTCCGCACCACTCGGCCCAGTAGTCGACGAGCACCGGGGTGCTGGCGTCGAGGACTTCGTTCTTGAAGGTGGCGTCGGTAACGTGATGGATAAGTTCGCTCATTATGGGGTCTCGTTTCGGAAAATAGGCCGCTCGGGCGGGGCTGCTGCCGAGGGCGGCAAGCGGCGATGTTCTTGCCGATGCAATTGATGCATGCTAACAAAAAAACACCGGCAGCGGGAAGCACGCGCCTTTTGCGGCGGGGCATATTACAATTGAGCTTTCCAGGGTCGGTTTCAACCCCCTCAGGCAAAGAACAGAGCTGGCCGATCCCGATCGGCTCGCTGATTTAACGGAGATTCTGACGTGACCTATGTTGTGACCGACAACTGCATCAAGTGCAAATACACCGATTGCGTCGATGTGTGCCCGGTGGACTGTTTCCATGAAGGCCCGAACTTTCTGGCGATCGATCCCGATGAGTGCATCGATTGCACCCTGTGCGTGGCCGAATGTCCGGCCGAGGCGATTTTCGCCGAGGACGACGTGCCCGCCGGCATGGAAAACTTCATTGCGTTGAATGCCGAACTGGTCAAGACCTGGCCGGTCATCATCGAGCGCAAGGATCCGGCACCCGACGCCGACGAGTGGGTCAAGGTCAAGAACAAGCTTGAGCATCTTGAACGTTGATAAAGCGTGGTTCTCGTCTGAAAAGCCCCGCATATGCGGGGCTTTTTATTTCATAAGCCCCTTTTATTCGCTTTGCGCCTGGTCTAGGATGAGGGTGTCCGTCCGGTCCGGTCGGCGCAACACAGGAGGGTTTTGTGATGAAAGTCAGGGAGATTCTCGCACTCAAGGGCTCGGTCATCTTCAGCGTCGACCCGGATCAAAGCCTGCGCGACGGCATCGTCGCCATGGCCGAGCATGACGTCGGCTCGCTGGTGTGTCTGCAGTCGGGCCGCCTCGTTGGCATGCTGACCTTCCGTGAAGTCATGCGCGCCGTTCGCAGCCATGGCCCCGATTGGGGTTGGGTCAAGGTGGCCGATGTCATGGCCGCCAATCCGCCGACGGCAACGCTAGGCATGGATGTGGACGAGCTGCGCCGTCTGATGCTCGAAACCCATGTACGCTATCTGCCGGTGGTCGACAGCGGCAGCTTGGTGGGCGTGATTTCCTTCCACGACATCGCCAAGGCGGTGCTGACGGAACAGAGCCAGGAAAACGAAATGCTCAAGGCCTATATCCACGACATTCCGCAGACCGCAGCACACTGACAGCCCCCGGCCTCCCGGTATGCACCCGGGGGCCGGATTTCCTGAACCTATCTGTTGAACCCATTTGCCGGCCGGACAATGCGGCAGGTCATGCATGGACAAAATCTGGCTGCAGCACTATCCGCCCGGCGTGCCGGCGGAGATCGACCCTGACGCTTTTCCTTCGGTGCCGGCCATGCAGGCCCACATCACCGGCCGTTTCGGCCCCAAACCTGCCTATTCCAGCTTTGGTGAGACCCTGAGTTTCGCCGAGGTCGATCATCTGGGGGGCATGTTTGCCGCTTATCTACACGGCGAGCTCAAGCTGCCGCGCGGCACGCGCGTCGCGCTCATGATGCCCAACCTGCTCGCCTATCCGGTCTGTCTGTTCGGCGCTTTGCGCGCGGGTTGCACCGTCGTCAATTGCAATCCCCTGTACACAGCCTGCGAGCTTGAACACCAGCTTGAAGACGCGGGCGCCGAGGTTATTGTGATTCTTGAGAACTTCGCGCATGTGCTGGCTGAAATACAGGAGCGAACCTCCGTCCGCCATGTGGTCGTCGTGCGCATGGGCGATCTGCTGCCGCGGGCGAAGGGCTGGCTGCTGAACTTCGTGGTGCGCCACGTCAAAAGACTGGTGCCGGGCTATACGCTGGCGCACATGACGTGGCTCCCGCAGGTGCTGGCGGCAGGTGCACGCCATGCCGTGCCAGCCCTCGAAATCAGGGGCGATGAGCTCGCCTTTCTGCAATACACGGGCGGCACGACCGGCGTCGCCAAGGGGGCGATGCTGACGCATCGCAACATCATTGCCAATGTGATGCAGGCGCGGGCCTGGGTGGGGCCCCATCTGGTCGAGGGCGAGGAGATCATCATCACCGCCTTGCCGCTCTACCATGTGTTCTCGCTTATGGCGAACTGTCTGCTGTTCGGCCTGTTGGGCGGGTTGAATGTCCTGATCGCCAATCCGCGCGACATCCCGGGCTTGGTGAAGGAACTCAAGCGTCATCCCTTCACCGCCTTTACTGGCGTGAATACCCTGTTCTCCGCGCTGCTGCACAACGAGGATTTCGCTGGCGTGGATTTTCGGCATCTGCGCATAGCGTTGGGCGGCGGCGCAGCGGTGCAGCGCGCAGTGGCCGAGCAATGGCTGGCGACGACAGGCAAGCCGCTGGTTGAGGCCTACGGACTGACCGAAACCTCGCCAGCGGTCAGCATCAATCCGATACTCCGGCGCGAGTTCACCGGTGCTATCGGCCAGCCCCTGCCTTCAACCGAAATCAGCATTCGCGACGATGCCGGGAACGAGTGCGCTCCGGGCATGCCGGGCGAAATGTATATCCGCGGCCCGCAGGTCATGCCCGGCTACTGGCAGCGCACGGATGAAACCGCCATGGTGCTCGGTGCCGACGGCTTTCTGCGCACCGGCGATATCGGCATCATGGACGAGTGCGGCTTCATGCGCATTGTCGATCGCAAAAAGGAAATGATCCTGGTCTCGGGCTTCAACGTCTATCCGAGCGAGGTCGAGGCGGCGGTTATCACGCTGCCGGGGGTCAAGGAAGTGGCGGCCATCAGCGTGCCCGACGAAAAGACGGGAGAGGCAGTCAAGATTTTCGTCGTGCGCAAGGATGCCTCGGTCACGCGCGAGGCCTTGATCGCGCACTGCCACGAGACCTTGACCGGCTACAAGGTCCCGCATCAGGTGGAGTTTCGCGACGCGCTGCCGAAGAGCAATGTCGGCAAGATACTGCGCCGTCAGTTGCGCGAAGAGGAAATGAAAAAACGGGCCGCCTAGGCATTGCCTGGCGGCCCGTTTTACCTGCGACTACTTTCTTACGCGGCTTCCGCGACGCGTTGGGCGATGTGCGCCAGCGCCTCCTCGACCTGATCGACGAGAATCAGGCACAGATCGCCGGATTTCAGGCGTGCCAGCGCCTTGTCGATGGCGAGAAATTCGCCGCGGATTTCCTCGATGTAGGTGGCGCGCGGCGCATCCTTGAGGCCCTTGCGGAACAGCCCGATGACTTCGCCGTCCTGGCGGCCGCGTTGGCAGGCGTCTTCGTAGAGCATCACGTCGTCGAAGTGTTGACCGACGATCTTGCCCTGCATCATGATGTCTTCGTCGCGCCGGTCGCCGGCGCCGCTGATGACGATGGCGCGCTTCTTCGCCGGCATCACTGCCAGCGCCTGCGCCAGCGCCGCGATGGCGTCCGGGTTGTGGCCGTAGTCGGCGACGATGGTCGCGCCCTTGTAGTTGAACAGGTTGAAGCGGCCCGGCGCGGTTTCGCTGTCGGTGCTGAAGGTGCCCAGCGCTTCCATCACGCGGTCCCAGTTCAGACCCAGCGCCCAGGCGGCGGCGATCGCGGCCATGGCGTTGTCGACCTGGAAGGGAATGGTGCCGTTCATGGTCAGCGGCATCTGCACGAGCGGCAGGCGCAGCTCGAACTTGCCTTCGCGGGCGACGATGGCGTCGCCGTCGCGGTACACCACGCGACCGCCCTGGGCCATGTGTTCGGCCATGACGGCGTTGAGCTCGGTGGCGAAATAGGTGACGGCGCCGGGGCAGGCGGAGGCCATGCGGGCGGAGTGCGGATCGGCGCCGTTAAGGACGGCCATGCCGTTCGGTGCGACGTTGCGCACGATGATCTGCTTGACCCGGGCAAGATCCTCGACGGTGTTGATGTAGTTGAGGCCGAGGTGATCGCCCATGCCGATATTGGTGACGATGGCGACGTCGCAGCGGTCGAAGCCCAGCCCTTCGCGCAGCATGCCGCCGCGCGCGGTCTCGAATACCGCCGCATCCACGTCGGGGTGCATCAGCACGTTACGTGCGCTGCGCGGACCGCTGCAGTCGCCGGTGTCGATACGCTGCCCCTGAACATAGATGCCGTCGGTATTGGTCATGCCGGTGCGCAGGCCGTTTGCGGTCAGCATGTGGGCCGTGAGGCGCACAGTCGTTGTCTTGCCGTTGGTGCCGGTCACGGCGACGACCGGAATGCGGCCGTTTTCGCCATCCGCAAACATGGAATCGACAATCGCCTTGCCGACGTCGCGGCCCTTGCCGAAAGAGGGGCTCAGGTGCATGCGCAGGCCGGGGGCGGCGTTGACTTCGACCACGCCGCCGTTCTGTTCTTCCAGCGGGCGCTGCAGGGTTTCGGCCAGCGCGTCGATGCCGCAGACGTCGAGGCCGATCATCCTGGCGGCCTCGACGGCGCGCGCGGCGACTTCGGGGTGCACGTCGTCGGTGACGTCGGTCGCGGTGCCGCCGGTGGAAAGGTTGGCGTTATTGCGCAGAATCACGCGCGCGCCCTTGGCGGGCACCGAATCGACCGTCATGTCCTGCTTGGCGAGAATGCCGAGCGCGATTTCATCGAGGCGGATCTTGGTCAGCGAGGTGGCGTGGCCATCGCCGCGCTGCGGATCGAGATTGACCGTATCCACCAGTTGCCTGATCGTGTGCTCGCCGTCGCCGATGACATGCGGCGGTTCGCGACGCGCGGCGGCAACGAGCTTGTCGCCGACCACCAGCATGCGGAAGTCGTGGCCGGGCAGGTAGCGCTCGACCATGATGTTGCGGCGGAAACTGCGGGCGAACTCGTAGCCGGCGACGACCTGTTCCTTGCTGAACAGATTGACGCTGACGCCCTTGCCCTGGTTGCCGTCGAGCGGCTTGACCACGACCGGAACGCCGACTTCCTGAGCCGCTGCCCAGGCGTCGTCGGCGTCGCTGACCGGACGGCCCATGGGCACCGGCACGCCGCCGGCGTGGAGCAGTTTCTTGGTCAGCTCTTTGTCCTGCGCGATCGATTCCGCAATGGCGCTGCTGATGTCGGTCTCGGCGGCCTGAATGCGCCGCTGCTTGCTGCCCCAGCCGAACTGGACGAGACTGCCCGAAGTCAGGCGGCGATAGGGAATGCCGCGCATGACGGCGGCATCGACGATGGAGCCGGTCGAGGGGCCGAGGCGAATGTCCTCATCCAGCTCCCGAATCTGCCTGAGCGCGGCGCCGCAGTCGAAGGGTTCGTCCTTCAGCGCCGACTGAATCAGTTGCTCGGCCAGTTCGACGGCGAGGCGGCCGACTTCTTCCTGGCTGTATTCGACGGCCACCTGATAGACGCCGGCTTCCGGCGTCGGGGTGGTGCGGCTGAAGGTGACCGGGCAGCCAGCCTGTGCCTGCAGCCACAGCGCGGCGGTTTCGAGCACATGGGCCAGCGAAACGGTTTCTTCAAGCGATTGCGGTCCGAACATGCCGAGCGCGGGAAAGCGTTCGCGTAGGCGGGTCTCGAAGCCGGGCAGATTGGTGATGCTGAGCTCGGGCTCGTCGCAGGTGACGACGGTTTCGATCGAGGTGTGACGGCTCCACAGATTGGGGCCGCGCAGGGTACGGATGCGGGAGATTTCCATGATGTTCTGTGTGCTTGACCCTGAGTTAGCCGGGACTGCCGAAGGTCTGGGCGCCGCTCTTGATCAGCGCCGTATCGATATTGAGCGCCCAGCCGGCGGCGATGGCGGCGAGCACGTTGGCGGTTTCCTCGGCGCGCTCGGCGACCAGCGGAATGGCGGCGAGTTCGGCCAGCCCCTTCTCGTCGCCGTCCCTGGCCAGGACGATGCGTCCGTCACGCACAATGACGGCGCGACCGCCCTTGCCGCGGTGTTCGCGCACGACATGGCTGTCGGCATTGAGACTGAAGAAGATGACTTCGCCGTCGCACAGCTCGGCCATTTCGACGACCTTGGGGTCGTCGGCATTGAGAATGCCGGTACCGCTCGGCAGGACCACATCGATTTGCGTCCGCAGAACGTTGAACATCTGCTCTGCGTCGTGGATGTGGTACTGGGCCAGCGCCGGATCATAGTCGAGATTGGTGACTACGCCGACGTCGCAGCGATCGTAGGCCAGCCCCTCGGTCAGGATACTGAGCGGGTCCTGCTCGACCACGGCGGCGGTGACGGAGCGATTGAGCAGCACGCGCTCGCCGCCGGCGTAGTTGGCGCCATCATTGCTCTGCAGCTTGCGGCGATTGACGTAAACGCCCTTGCTGCAGGCGAGCCCGACGTATTTGCCGGACAGGCGCAGGAGGCGAGCGACGAGCCCGGCCACGCGCGTCTTGCCGCGGCTGCCGGAAACGCCGACAAGGGGAATGCGGCCGTTGGCCGTCCTGGGGAACAGGCTTTCGACAATGGCCTCGCCCACCGGCTGAGGTTCACCGACAGCGGGCTTGAGGTGCATCAGCAGGCTGGGACCGGCGTTGACCTCGACGATGGCGCCGCCCTGCTCGGCCAGCGGCTTGGCGATGTCCTGGGCAACGATGTCCACGCCGGCGATGTCGAGGCCGACGATCTTGGCCGCAAGCACGGCGGTGGCGGCGTTGCCGGGATGGACGAGATGAGTGATGTCGGTAGTGTGGTTCCCGTTGCGCAGCACGACCACGCGCTGCCCTTCGGCGGGCACCGAATCTGCCTCAAAGCCTTGTTGCTGCAACTGCAGCAGCGCCTGCGGCTTCTTGTCGAGGTCGATGAGTTCCAGCGGTTGATGCAGCTCGGTACCGCGGCGCGGGTCGCTGTTGATCTGCAGCTCGACCAGCTCGCGTACCGTGTGCTGGCCGTCACCGAGGACGGTGGCCTCTTCGCCGCGCGCGGCCGCCACCAGCTTGCCGCCAATGACGAGCAGGCGATGTTCGATGCCGGCAATGAATTTTTCGACGATGACTTCGCTGCCTTCGTCATCTGCAATCTTCCACGCGGTCTCGATTTCGGCTTGGCTGTGGAGATTGGTTGACACGCCGCGGCCGCGGTTGCCGTCGCCGGGCTTCACCACCACCGGCAGGCCGATGTCCTGCGCGGCTTCCCAGGCTTCGGCGGCGCTCTCGACCACGCGGCCATCCGGCGTGGGAACGCCGGAATAGCCGAGCAGGCGCTTGGTCATGTCCTTGTCGCCGGCGATGCCTTCGGCGATGGCGCTGGTGCAGTCGGTCTCGGCGGTCCAGATGCGGCGCTGGGCCGCGCCGTAGCCGAGCTGGACCAGATTGCCGTCGCCGAGCAGGCGGATGTGGGGAATCTTGCGTTTGGCGGCGGCTTCGACGATGCACTGGGTCGAGGGGCCGAGGCAAAGCGAATAGGCCATGTCGTCGAGCTCGGCGACGGCCGCCTTGACGTCGAAAGGCTTGTCCTCCATCGCCGCCAGCACCAGCTCGCGCGACAGTTGCAGGGCGCGGCGGCCGATCTGCTCGTGCATGGTGTTGAATACCACCTTGTAGAGGCTGCGACGCGTCACTTCACGCGCCTTGCCGAACGTGACCTTCATGCCGGCCAGATTCTGCAGCTCGATGGTGATGTGTTCGAGGATGTGCGCCGGCCAGGTGCCCTCATGCAGGCGCATGACGAAGCCGCCGGGCACGCCGGGGCTGCAGGTGTGCGCCATCAGGCTGGGCAGCCAGGCGACGAGGCGCTCGGGAAAGCCGGGGATCTTGTTGGAAGGAAAGTCTTCGAGATCGTGGATGTCGACCACCGCCTCGATGATGGGCGTGTAGGTCCACATGCTGGGACCGCGCAGATACCGGACTTCCAGTATCTCAATATCTTTTTTGCTCATAGATCAGCCGCAGGGGCTAGATAGGGCCAAGTGAAGAAATTCGATTTTTGCAGATTAACGCAAGCCTTGCAGCTTGGGTTTACTTGCCGAACTTAAGCGCTTGTTTGGACTATAGAAAACGTTCCAGAATCTTGCGGCTGTGACGGTCGAGCGCCTTGCGGTCGCGGATCAGGTAGAGGATGCCGTGATTGTCGGCGATCAAAAGGCCATTGTCGGGCAGGCGGCGGATGTCTTCTTCGCCCTTCAGCACCAGCGCCGTATTGCCGCGGCTGGTTTCGATCTGCCAGGTACTCGGCGTGGCGAAGCTGCTGACCTCGGCGATGCGGCGGATTTCCGGCATGAATTCGCGGCCGGCGAGCTCGTCCTCGATCACGCCGCGATTGGCGGCATCCAGATCGGCCAGGTTTTCGATCCAGGCGATTTCATGGCCTTCCTGACTCATCAGGGCCAGACCTTCGTCAGGTGCGGCCAGCGGGAAGGCGCGCACCGGCGTGACGTTGGCATGGACGGTGCCGTCGGCCAGCGTGCAGATCAGGCGGCCGGCAGGATTGCGGGTCAGGGCAAATCTGCTCATGCTTCACCTCCTTCGGCCAGTTCGGCATGGGTTCTTTGTTGCGCCTGATAGAGGCGGAAGTAATGGCCTTCGCGCGCCATGAGGTCGTCGTGGTTGCCGATCTCGACGATCTCGCCGCGATCCATGACCACGAGACGGTCGGCCTTGCGCAGCGTGGACAGACGGTGGGCGATGGCAATCGTGGTGCGACCGAGCACGAGATTATCGAGCGCCTTCTGGATTTCCTTCTCGGTCTCGGTGTCGACCGCCGAGGTGGCTTCGTCGAGGATCAGGATGCGCGGATTGATCAGCAGCGCGCGGGCGATGGAGATGCGCTGGCGCTCGCCGCCAGAGAGGCCCTGACCGCGTTCGCCGACCAGCGAGTCGTAGCCTTGCGGCAGGCGCAGGATGAATTCGTGAGCGTGGGCGGCGCGGGCGGCGGCGACGATTTCCTCGCGGGTTGCGTCCGGTTTGCCATAGGCGATGTTCTCGGCGATGGTGCCGAAGAAGAGGAAGGGCTCCTGCAGCACCAGGCCGACATTGCTGCGGTAGTCGGCGACGGCGACCGAGCGGATGTCGATGCCGTCTATCCTGACCGAGCCCTGCGTCACATCGTAGAAGCGGCAGATCAGGTTAACCAAAGTGCTTTTTCCTGATCCGCTGTGGCCGACCAGACCGATCATCTCGCCGGGCTGGATATCGAGGTTGAGGTTGCGGATCACCGAGCGGTTGCCGTAACGGAAGCCGACATCGCGCATCGAGATCTGGCCGGTGACTTGCGGCAGCGGGCGCGGATTGACGGGCTCCGGCACGCTGGAGACATGATCGAGGATGTCGAAGATACGCTTGGTGGAGGATGCCGCGCGCTGCGTCGCCGAGACGATGCGGCTCATCGAATCGAGGCGGGTATAGAAGCGGCCGATATAGGCGAGGAAGGCCGTGAGCACACCGACGGTGCTGGCGCCGTGGGCGATTTGCCAGATACCGAAGACCCAGACCACGAGCAGGCCGATTTCAGTCAGCAGCGTGACGGTGGGCGTGAAAATCGACCAGGTCTTGTTGAGCTTGTCGTTCATCGCCAGATTGCGCTGATTGGCCTCCAGGAAACGATCCGCCTCGCGCTTCTCTTGAGCGAACGCTTTCACCACGCGGATGCCGGGGATGGTGTCGGCCAGCACATTGGTGACTTCGGCCCAGACGCGGTCGATGCGTTCGAACCCGGTGCGCAGCTTCTCGCGCACAAAGTGGATCATCCAGCCGATGATGGGCAGCGGCAACAGCGTTGCGATAGCGAGCCAGGGGTCGATGCTGAACAGGATCACCGCGGTCATGCCTATCATCAGCACGTCGGTGGCGAAGTTGAGCAGGTCCAGCGACAGGAAGATATTGATGCGGTCGGTTTCGTTGCCGATGCGCGCAATCAGGTCGCCGGTGCGCTTGCCGCCGAAGTACTCGAGCGACAGGCCCATCAGATGCTTGTAGGTTGTCGTGCGCAGGTCGCGACCAATACGCTCGGATACCAGGGCCAGGATATAGGTGCGGATCCAGCCCAGCACCCAGGCCACGGCGGCGGCACCAAGGAGGCCGCTGAGGTACATGCCGGCCAGCGACCAATTCATGGGCTTGCCGTTCTGGAACGGGATCAGCACATTGTCCATCAGCGGCATGGTCAGATAAGGCGGCACCAGCGTGGCGCCGGTCGAGGCCAGCGTCAGCAGGAAGCCCGTCAAAAGCTTCCAGCGATAGGGGTGGGCGAAGCGCCACAGGCGGAACAGCGTCCAGGTCGAAGGCGGTGTCTGCAGCTCGCGCGTGCAGATCGGGCACTCTTCCTGGCCGGGTTCGAGCAGCGCCTTGCAGGTCGGGCAGGCGACGACTTCCTCGGTTTCGGGCGGGCGACCGCTGATCACGGCTTCGAGCTGCTTGTCGAATTTCTCGATCAGGCGCAGCGCGGCGACATTCTGTTCCAGCGTATAGCGCCAGGCGGCAAGGCGTGTCGTCGTGCCGGTGCTGTTGTCCATCAGCTCCAGCGTGGCGATGCCGGCATGGTCGTGATGCTGGAGCGCAAGCCCGGCGCGCAGATTCCAGCGCTGCCATTCGCCATTCGCCTCGCGTGCTTGCAGGCTGTGCTCGCTTAACAGCACCAGGCCGCGGCTGAAGCGCAGGGCGTTGTCGAGGTCGAGTTCCAGCGTGGCGAGCAGGGCGTCCCCAGCGCTGATCCGTGTCGCGGCTTCCGCCAGCCAGGCGTTGGGAAGGGTGGTGTTGCTGGTGGCGAGGCTGCTCATATGGATGCGGGTGTCTTGAATCGCTTGTTATTCATGCTTTTAGGGGCGAATAAGTATACTCGACCGCCGGTAAACAAAAGCGGCCCCCATTGGGTGCACGGGGCCGCATGATAAAATCAACGCATCAAGGCAGCTTAGGTTTACACGCTGCAGATTTAATTCCCCACGAGGTTCTGCATGTCCGGCAACACATTCGGCAAGCTGTTTTGCGTCACTTCCTTCGGTGAATCGCATGGTCCGGCCATCGGCTGTGTCGTCGACGGTTGCCCGCCCGGACTGGAAATCACGACCGAAGAGATCCAGCTGGAGCTGGATCGTCGCAAGCCCGGGACTTCGCGTCATGTGACCCAGCGCCGTGAGCCGGACGAGGTCGAAATCCTCTCCGGCGTATTCGAAGGCAAGACCACCGGCACGCCGATTGCGCTCTTGATCCGCAATCAGGACCAGCGCAGCAAGGATTACGGCAATATCGCCCTGGCTTTCCGCCCGGGCCATGCCGACTATGTTTATACGCAGAAATACGGCTTCCGCGACCATCGCGGCGGCGGTCGTTCCTCGGCGCGCGAGACGGCGGTGCGCGTCGCCGCCGGCGCTATTGCCAAGAAATGGCTGAAGCAGAAGTTCGGCATCGAGATTCGCGGCTACATGAGCCAGCTCGGCGAAGTCGAGATCCCCTTCGTGTCGTGGAGCGACGTTCCGAATAACCCTTTCTTCGCGCCGAACGCCGCCATCGTCGATCAGCTCGAGGAATACATGGACAAGCTGCGCAAGTCGGGCGAGTCGGTCGGCGCCAAGATCACGGCCGTCGCCTCCGGCGTGCCGGTGGGCTGGGGCGATCCGGTCTATGACCGTCTAGACGCTGTGCTGGCCTACGCCATGATGGGCATCAATGCCGTCAAGGGCGTGGAAGTCGGGGCTGGATTCAAATCAGTAGCACAGAAGGGTACCGAGCATGGCGACGAGATGACGCCTCAAGGTTTCCTCAGCAATAACGCCGGCGGCGTGCTTGGCGGGATTTCGACCGGACAGGACATCGTCGTCAATATCGCGATCAAGCCGACATCGAGCATTCGCCTGTCGCGCCGGACCATTGATCTCGAAGGCAATGCGACCACCGTCGAAACCCACGGCCGCCACGATCCTTGCGTCGGCATTCGCGCCACGCCCATCGCCGAAGCCATGCTGGCGCTGACCTTGATCGACGCCTGCCTGCATCACCGCGCCCAGTGCGGCGATGTGGTCTGCGCGACGCCGAAGATTCCGGGCAAGGTTCAGGGTTAAAGCTCGAGTGGCGCCGACCGAAAAGCCGCCGTACTGGCGGCTTTCTTCTTTCTACTTCTTCTACTTCGCCTTTATCGGCGCGTACAACTCATATTTTGGCTTGTACCTGAAGTCGCTCGAGTTCTCGGCGCTGATGATAGGCGTCGTCATTTCGATGATGCAGATCATGCGCATCTTCGCGCCGTATCTGTGGGGCTCGCTGGCCGACCGCTGGGGCAAGCGCACGCCGCTGATTCGCATGTCGGTGACAATGGGCCTGCTGTGCTTTATACCGCTGTTCTTCATTGAGCGCTTCGTGCCCCTGCTGGCGGTGATCGCCGTGCTGGCCTTGTTCTGGAGCGCCGCGCTGCCGCTGACCGAGTCGCTGACGCTGGAGCATTTGCGCACGCAGCCGGAACGCTACGGCCGCATACGCCTGTGGGGCTCGCTGGGCTTCATCGTGGTGGTCGCCACGGTCGGCAATGTGCTCGACCATTCGCCGGCGATTGCGGTGCTGTGGAGCTGCGTCGTGCTGCTGGCGGGCACGGCGCTGGCGGCCATGGTCATGCCGGAAACCCGGGTGCGTCACGCCAGCCATGAGGCTGAGCCTTTGCTGCCTCTGCTCAAGCGGCCCGAGGTGATGTGCGTGCTGGCCGCCTGTTTCTTCATGTCGGTGGCGCACGGTCCGCTCTACGTCTTCTATTCGATTCATCTCGTCGATCACGGCTACAGCAAGACGGCGGTGGGCTTGCTGTGGGCGCTCGGGGTCGTCGCCGAGATCGTCGTCTTCATCTACATGCCGCAGATTTTGCGCCGTTGGTCGGTGCGGGGCTTGTTCCTGTTCAGCTTTGCCGCGGCCGGCCTGCGTTTTCTGCTGATTGCCTGGGGCGTGGAGTCCCTGGCGCTGGTGCTGTTTGCGCAGCTTCTGCATGGCGCCACCTTCGGGGTCTGCCATGCGACGGCGATGTCGGCGCTGAGCCGCTGGTTCGACCCGCGCCATCAAGGCAGGGTGCAAGGACTCTACGGCAGCGTTTCCTTCGGTGCCGGGGGCTTGGTCGGTTCGTTGATCGGCAGTTGCCTGTGGCAGCCCATCGGCGCGGGCTGGGTCTACACCTTTGCTGCGTTGGCGGGCGTGTGCGGTTTGGCCTTGATTTTCATCGGCCTGCCTAAATCTGCATCGTATAAGCCGTAGAACTGCGCCGAATCAAGGCTTTGGATCGCCAGCAGGGGCCGGTCTGTGACATAATCGAGGGTTCCCGCAAGCCAAGTTCTGAACACCGGAATAGCCATGCCGCAAACCCTTTACGACAAGCTCTGGAACAGCCATGTGGTCCATACCGAAGAGGATGGCACCGCGCTGCTCTACATCGATCGCCACCTAGTGCATGAAGTCACCAGTCCGCAGGCGTTCGAAGGGCTGAAGCTCGCCAACCGTAAGGTCTGGCGTATCTCGTCCATCGTCGCCACGGCCGATCACAATACGCCGACCGACCACTGGGAGCTGGGGATTCAGGACCCGATCTCGCGCCAGCAGGTCGAGACGCTGGACGCCAATATCAAGGAGTTCGGCGCGCTGGCCTACTTCCCGTTCAAGGATGAGCGCCAGGGCATCGTGCACGTCATGGGCCCGGAAAACGGCGCCACGCTGCCGGGCATGACCGTGGTTTGCGGTGATTCGCACACCAGCACGCACGGTGCTTTCGCTTGTCTGGCGCACGGCATCGGCACTTCCGAAGTCGAGCACGTCATGGCGACGCAGTGCCTGCTGCAGAAGAAGTCCAAGTCCATGCTCGTGCGCGTCGACGGCAAGCTCGGCGCCGGCCTGTCGGGCAAGGACATTGCGCTCGCCATCATCGGCAAGATCGGTACCGCCGGCGGTACCGGCTATGCCATCGAGTTCGGCGGCGAGGCAATTCGCGCGCTGTCGATGGAAGGCCGCATGACCTTGTGCAATATGGCCATCGAAGGCGGCGCCCGCGCCGGCATGGTGGCTGTGGACGACAACACCATCAACTATCTCAAGGGCCGCCCGTTTGCGCCCAAGCCCGAGCAGTGGGATGCCGCCGTCGCCTACTGGCGCACGCTGGTATCCGATGAGGGCGCCGAGTTCGACCGCGTCGTCACGCTCGACGCCAGCGAAATTCAGCCGCAGGTCACTTGGGGCACTTCGCCGGAAATGGTCACCACCATCGATGGCGCCGTGCCGTCGCCCGATGACTTCGCCGATCCGGTCAAGCGTGAAGGCGTGGCCCGCGCACTGCAGTACATGGGCCTGACCCCGCGCACCAGGATGGCCGACATTGCCATCGACAAGGTTTTCATTGGCTCCTGCACCAATTCGCGCATCGAGGATCTGCGCGAAGCGGCTGCCGTGGCGAAGGGCAAGCGTATTGCGGCCAACGTCAAGCTGGCGCTGGTGGTGCCGGGCTCCGGTCTGGTCAAGCGCCAGGCTGAGGCCGAAGGTCTCGACAAGATTTTCAAGGACGCCGGTTTCGAATGGCGCGAGCCGGGTTGCTCGATGTGTCTGGCCATGAACGCCGACCGTCTCGAGCCGGGCGAACGTTGCGCTTCGACCTCGAACCGCAACTTCGAAGGTCGCCAGGGTAACGGCGGGCGTACGCACCTGGTCAGCCCCGCGATGGCCGCCGCCGCCGCCGTGACCGGTCATTTTTCCGATGTTCGTAAGCTCAACTGAGCCAAAGGGAGAGAAACATGCGTGGAGTTCTGAGTCTGGTGTTTGCTGTGGTTGCTGCGGCCTCGCTGGCGGCCTGCAATACCGTCGAAGGCATGGGCAAGGACATCAAGAAGGGCGGCGAAGCCATCGAAAAGGCCGCCAAGTAAGCTACAGAAGCCAAAGGCTAAACGTCAGTAAAGGCAGTATCGCTTATGCGTAAGTTCACTCAACTCAAGGGCTTGGTGGCGCCGCTGGATCGCGCCAACGTCGACACCGACGCCATCATCCCGAAGCAATTCCTCAAGTCGATCAAGCGTTCCGGCTTCGGCCCCAATGCATTCGACGAATGGCGTTATCTCGACCACGGCGAGCCGGGCATGGATAACGCCAAGCGTCCGCTGAATCCCGACTTTGTGCTCAACAAGCCGCGTTACCAAGGCGCGTCGGTGCTGCTAGTGCGCGACAACTTCGGTTGCGGTTCCTCGCGCGAACATGCGCCGTGGGCGCTCGAAGACTACGGCTTTCGCGCCATCATCGGACCGAGCTTTGCCGACATCTTTTTCAACAACAGTTTCAAGAACGGTTTGTTGCCGATCAAATTGCCGGAAGCTGAGGTCGATATCATCTTCAAGCAGGTCGAAGAGCACGTCGGCTATGCGCTGGACATCGACCTCGACAAGCAGACCATCACGCGCCCGGACGGCAAGGCCATCTCATTCGAGATCGACGGCTTCCGCAAGCACTGCCTGCTGAATGGCCTCGATGACATCGGCCTTACCCTCCAGAAGGCCGACCTGATCAAGGCCTTCGAGGCCAAGCGCCGCACGGAGCAGCCCTGGCTGTTTGCCGAGCGCGCCTGAGAATTCGTTTTAATTTCTATTGAAAGTTTGACCATGAAAATCTGTGTGATGCCCGGCGACGGGATTGGCAAGGAAATCACCCCGCAGGCCGTGCGCGTGCTGCAGGCCCTCGGCATCAAGGCCGAGTACGAAGAAGCTCCGGTCGGCGGCGAAGGCTACCGCGCTTCCGGCCACCCGCTGCCCGAAGCCAGCCTGAAGCTGGCCAAGGAATCCGACGCCATTCTGTTCGGCGCCATTGGCGACTTTTCGCTCGATACGCTGCCGCGCGAGCTGCGTCCGGAGCAAGCCATTCTCGGCCTGCGCCGCGAGCTGAACCTGTTCGCCAACTTCCGCCCGGCCCTGGTGTATCCGGAGCTGGTGCATGCCTCGACCATGAAGGAGGAGGTGATCTCCGGCCTCGATCTCCTCATCGTGCGCGAACTGACCGGCGACATCTACTTCGGCCAGCCGCGCGCCATCCACACGCTGCCGAACGGCGAGCGCGAAGGCTACGACACGATGCGCTACAAGGAGTCGGAGATCATTCGCGTTGCCCACGTCGCCTTCCAGGCCGCGCAAAAGCGCTCCAAGCGCCTGTGCTCGGTGGACAAGGCCAATGTGCTGGAAACCATGCAGCTGTGGCGCGAAGTCGTGACCGCGGTGGCCAAGGAATACCCGGACGTCAAGGTCGAGCACATGTACGTCGACAACGCCTCGATGCAGTTGCTCAAGAACCCGAAGCAGTTCGACGTGATCCTCACCGGCAATATGTTCGGCGACATCCTGTCGGATGCCGCTTCCATGCTGACCGGTTCGATCGGCATGCTGCCGTCGGCTTCGCTCAACGAAAAGAACTTCGGCCTGTACGAGCCCATCCATGGTTCGGCCCCGGACATCGCCGGCAAGAACCTGGCCAATCCGCTCGCGACCATCCTGTCGGCGGCGATGATGTTGCGCTACTCTTTCGCTATGGGCGCCGAAGCCGATCACATCGAGGCTGCAGTCAAGAAGGTGCTGGCCCAGGGCTACCGCACCGGCGACATCAACGAGCCGGGCGCCAAGCTGGTCGGCACCAAGGAGATGGGCGACGCCGTCATCGTCGCCCTGTAAGGCGCACACTGCATCACTAGAAGAGGCACGCAATGAAGAAGGTTGGTCTGGTTGGTTGGCGCGGGATGGTCGGTTCGGTTCTCATGCAGCGTATGCGCGAGGAGAAGGACTTCGATCTCATCGAGCCGGTGTTCTTCACTACCTCGAACCCCGG
>JAGWTC010000009.1 GCA_028869135.1 Rhodocyclaceae bacterium | reverse complement strand
TCGTTCAGCTCGTCAAGACTTTTTGAAGAAATTTTGAAATATTTTTATTTCTCGTTTCTCCGGAAGGCCCACCAACTCTGCCTTCCCGCCCAACTCACTTCACGCCTTCCAACTTCTCGCGTCGTTGAAAGGAGGCGCATTATGCACGCCTTTTTAATTCCTTGCAAAGCTTTTTTGAAAAATTATTTAAACCGCCTAATTCCTCAGGGCCACCGCAAAAAAATCGCGAAAACCCTTGCCTTGCAAGCCTTCAACGACTTGCTGCTTCGTTGAAAGGAGGCGCATTCTAGCGAGCCCACCACTCTCTTTGCAAGCACTTTCTAAAGATTTTTCGCAGAAAGTTTCGACACCCTTTTAAATCAGTGCACTACGCACACCGCACTCCGCCTCAGTTCAGCGTGACGCGTGCAAATTTACGCTTGCCGACTTGCAGGACGACGGTCTCACCCGCCGCCAATTGCAGCGCTTTGTCACTGACCTTATCGCCATTGACGCGTACGCCACCGCCTTCGATCTGGCGCATGCCTTCAGAAGTACTGCCGACCAAACCGGCCTGCTTCAGCACTTGCGAGATACCACCCGCCGGCACGGTAAGTTCGGGCATCTCCTCAGGCATGGCACCACGCTGGAAGCGCGCTTCGAAATCAGCGAGCGCATCTTCGGCTGCCTGCTGAGTATGGAAGCGCGCTACCAGTTCCTGTGCGAGCAGCACCTTCACGTCGCGCGGATTGCGGCCTTCGGCGATGTCCGTCTTGAAGCGAGCAATCTCGCTGCTGGCACGGAAGGACAGCAGTTCGTAGTAGCGCCACATCAGATCGTCAGACACCGACATGACCTTGCCGAAGATCTCGCTGGCCGGTTCGGCAATACCTATATAGTTACCGAGCGACTTGGACATCTTGTTCACACCATCCAAACCTTCGAGCAGCGGCATCATCAGCACACATTGCGGCGACTGGCCGTACTGCTTCTGCAGCTCGCGACCAACCAGCAGATTGAATTTCTGGTCGGTGCCGCCAAGTTCGACATCGGACTTCATGGCGACCGAGTCGTAACCCTGGCACAGCGGGTACAGGAACTCGTGCACAGCGATCGGCTGGTTGTTGCTGTAGCGCTTGGAAAAATCGTCACGCTCCAGCATGCGCGCCACGGTGTAGTGGGCGGCGAGCTTGATCATGCCGGCGGCGCCGAGCTCGTTTATCCAGGTGGAGTTGAAGCAGATTTCGGTATTTTCGGGGTCGAGGATCTTGAAAATCTGGGTCTGGTAGGTCTTGGCGTTTTCCAGGACCTGCTCGCGCGACAGCGGCGGACGCGTGGTGTTCTTGCCAGTTGGGTCGCCGATCATGCCGGTGAAGTCGCCGATCAGGAACATGATGTGATGCCCCAGATCCTGGAAGTGGCGCAGCTTGTTGATCAGCACTGTGTGTCCCAGATGCAGATCGGGCGCGGTCGGGTCAAAACCGGCTTTAATGCGAAGCGGCCTTCCGGTCTTGAGTTTTTCTATCAGCTCAGCCTCGATCAGAAGCTCGTCAGCCCCACGCTTGATCAGGGCCAGTTGGGAATCGAGGTCACTCATTGCGCAATACCTGGTTGGAAATTGTAAGCATCTGGTCGGATGGGAAATTTCTTTGTTATCCTAGGCCGGTTTTTTGCCGTCCCTGTGTAGTCCCATGCCGATTGAAAAGAGCCGAATTTTAGCGCAAGTAAATCACTACCGTTCAGCCAAGCCCAGGCACTTCTGGGCAGCCGCAGGCATTGCCGGCGCCTCCATGTTCGGCATGGTCGCTGCATTCGGTACTGCGTCCGGTACGGACACGCTTCAGGTCACGCAGCAAACCATCGTCGAGCAGCTGGCAACGCCGCAAGGCGCGCTGCTGCCGACCGAATCGAACACCCAGCCCTTTGTGCGCGAAGAGCGCATTCTTCGCGGCGACACGGTAGCGGCATTGCTTGCCCGCGTCGGCGCCGATGATCCAGCCGCACTCTCCTTCCTGGTCACACACGACACGACGCGTGCCATTGCACGGCAGTTGAGCCCGGGCAAGACTGTTACCGCGCAGATCAGCGACAAGGGCGAACTGCTGTCTCTGATCTTCCCGCTCAACGGCGGCAAGGATCAGACGCTTTTCGTGGAACGTCAGAACGACGGCAGCTTCAAGGCAAGCGAACGCAACCTCTCGCTAGATACCGTCGTGCAAATCAAGGCGGCCGAAATCCGCTATTCGCTGTTCGGCGCAACCGATGCCGCCGGCATCCCCGACAGCGTCGCCACCCAGCTTGCCGACATCTTCGGCGGCGACATCGATTTTCATAGCGATCTGCGCAAGGGCGATCGCTTCAGCGTGGTGTATGAAACGCTGATGTATCAGGGCAAGCCGGTTCGCACCGGCCGCATTCTCGCCGCTGAATTTGTAAACAACGGAACCACCTACCGGGCCTTCTGGTACGGCCATGGCGGCATCGGCGGCTATTACGGCGCCGACGGCAAGAACATCCGCAAAGCCTTCCTGCGTTCGCCGCTGGAATTCTCGCGGATCACGTCGGGCTTCAGCGTTGCGCGTTTCCATCCCGTGCTGCAGACCTGGCGCGCCCACAAGGGCATCGACTTCGGTGCCCCCACAGGCACCAAGATCAAGGCCACCGCCGACGGCGTGGTGGACTTCGCGGGCAAACAGAACGGTTATGGCAATGTCATCGTTCTCCGCCATCAGGGCGCCTACACCACGCTGTACGGGCACATGTCTGCCTTCGCTGCAGGCATGCACAAGGGCGCTCGCGTCAGCCAGGGCGATGTCATCGGTTATGTCGGCGCTACCGGCATGGCCACCGGCCCGCATCTGCATTATGAATTCCGCATCAATGGCGTGCACCAGAATCCGTTGACGGTCGCCATGCCCAGCGCACCTCCGCTGACCGCCGCACAACTGCCCGATTTCAGGAACAAGGTTCAGGCCTATCTGAGCGACTTCGACGTGACTCGCGGCGGCAATCTCGCGCTGCTGAACTGAAGCGCCAACTCGACCGAATGTCCGCCGAGCTTTACATCGGCCTGATGTCCGGCACCAGCCTCGACGGTGTAGATGCCGCGCTGGTGCAAATCGGCAAGGGCGAGTTGCAGCTCCTCGGCAGCACCTGCCTGCCGTACCCCGACGATGTTCGCGCAGCAGCCCTGGCGCTGCATGCGCCCGGCCCGGACGATCTGCACCATGCGAGCTTGCTCGCCAATCGCGTTGCCACGCTGTACGCAGAAGCCGTCGACGATCTGCTCGACCTTGCTGGTACCGAAGCGCGCCACATCCGGGCGCTCGGGGCGCACGGCCAGACGGTGCGGCATAATCCCGCAGCGGGCTATACGCTGCAACTGATCAATCCGTCCCTACTGGCCGAGCTCAGCGGCATTCCTGTCGTCGCCGACTTTCGCAGCCGCGATATCGCTGCCGGCGGCCAGGGCGCACCGCTGGTGCCGGCCTTCCACGACGCAGCGCTGCGCCACCCCGCCGAACATCGTGTCGTGCTCAACCTGGGCGGCATCGCCAATATCACCGACCTGGCCCCCGGCAAACCGACACGCGGCTTCGACACCGGCCCCGGCAATATGCTGCTGGATGCATGGATACAGCGGCAGCGCGGTCTTCCGTACGATGAAAACGGTGCCTGGGGCGCGCGCGGCACGGCACGCGAAAGTCTGCTTGCGCAATTACAGGCACACCCTTATCTGCAACAGCCGCCGCCCAAGAGTTGCGGCCGCGAAGAGTTCAATATTGGATGGCTAATGAGCTGCCTCAATGGCAGCGAAGCGCCGGAAGACGTGCAGGCAACGCTGGTCGAGCTCAGCGCGCGCAGCATTGCTGACGCAATTCACGCGCATTGCGGCACACCGGACGCGGTTTTCGCCTGCGGAGGCGGGGCGCGCAATCCTGCATTGATGGCCGCACTCGCGCGCCGCCTGCCGAACGTCAAGGTCACGACAACGGACAGCGCCGGCCTTGACGGCGACTCCCTCGAAGCCATTGCCTTCGCCTGGCTGGCGCAACGCACCCTGCACGGATTGAGCGGCAACCTGCCCGCAGTCACCGGCGCGCGCGGCGAACGCATTCTCGGCGCCGTCTATCCGCGTTGATTTCGACCTGCAGCATGAAGGGCGCGCAATACTCGGAACGGCGCCCAGCAAAAAGGGCGCCTTGGGCGCCCTTTTTGTTCGACTGAGGATGACTCAGGCCGAGAACGAGGAACCGCAGCCGCAGGTGCTGTTGGCGTTCGGGTTCTTGATCACGAACTGCGAGCCTTCCAGCCCCTCGGTATAGTCGATCTCGGCACCGACCAGATACTGGTAGCTCATCGAGTCGATCAGCAGGGTCACGCCGTTCTTTTCCAGCGTGGTGTCATCCTCGTTGATGGCTTCGTCAAAAGTGAAGCCGTACTGGAAGCCGGAACAACCGCCACCGCTGACGAATACACGCAGCTTGAGGGCGTCGTTGCCTTCTTCGAGGATCAGCTCCTTGACCTTGTTGGCAGCGCTGTCGGTAAAGTTCAGCGGGCTCGGCATTTCGGTAGGGGCGTTCATAGTATTTCTCCGTTACGTCTCAACCCTCTAACTGGGGCCGAGTTTCGACAATTCAATTATCCGCCTGCTACCCGTATCGGTCAATGCAGCGAAATGCTAGGCGCTCGCGCTATTGGCGGCGAGTTTCAATTCGACGGCGCGCGACGGCGTGTCATGCACCAAACGGCCCTGGACCACTGCACCGAGATGCATCTCCAGCGTGTTGTACTCCACATCGCCTGTGACCCGGGCCTTGGGCTGGAGTTCAAGGAATTCGCTGGAGTGCACCGGGCCGGTCACCGTGCCGTTGATCACCACATGGCTGACGCGAACCTCGCCTTCGACACGGGCATGCTCGCTGACGACCAGCGTGCTCGACCCCTCGCCGGTAGCCGTCACATTGCCGTGAATTTCGCCGTCGATGCGCAAGCCGCCGTTGAAAGTAATGTCGCCATGAATCTGGGTTCCGGCGCCGATCAGCGTATCGATACGATTCTGCGGCTTGCTGGGCGTGTTGGGGGCCGTCTTCTTGCCGAACATATGAACTCCTTGGAGTAATGGCTTACAGCGTTATGCGTTGAGTGGCTTTGACGCCGCCGTCCTGCACCAGACGCGCCTCGACCGAAATCAGTTGCGCGCCGTCGGGGATACGGAAGCGCCCCGCCAGACGGTGGAAATTGCGAAAGGCGACTTGATACCGTACCGCCTCTGGATCGCCCGCCACCGGGAGGCTGATCATAGCACCATGGCCAGCCTCTTGAATATTCAGCAAAAACTGTAACTGCCCGCGAAATTCGCCGTCCTTTTTGGTCTGCTGGCGCGTCACCAGCATGGTGTAGTTATAGCCGCCCTCACCTGCAGGCTCCACGCGCAGGCGGGAAATTGCCAGACTGCCTTCGGCGCCCCGCCCCTGGGCCATATTCTCAAAAACTGCTAATTCCTCCTTGAGGCGGACGTTTTCCTCCTCAAGCTCGGCCGCATGCTTTTTCAGTTGATCCTGCGCCGCCTGCTCGATCTGCAGGCGCGCGGAGGATGCCGTCACGGTATTGCGCAACTCCTTCAGCTCCGCCTCCTGATCCTCAACACGCGTCTTTAGGGTATCCATGGCCGCATTCTTGAAACCGGCAATGCTGCGCCCGGCATCGTAAATCCAGCCCGCCAGCGCCAATGACGCAGCGGTGATGACGATAATGCTGGCGGCACGCCAGTGCCAGGGCACATGGGTACGCACCGTCAGGCGCGGCGCGGAAATGCCGAAGCGGCCGCGCAGCCGCCGGGCCTTTACGGCAAGACCGGAACTTGCCCGAGGCCAGCGCATTCGTCGTATCCAAACATGATGTTCATGTTCTGCACGGCCTGCCCGGCCGCACCCTTGACCAGATTGTCGATGACCGACAGGATCACCAGCGTATCGCCGCCTTGTGGGCGATGGACGGCAATGCGGCAGGTATTGGAAGCGCGCACCGAGCGCGTTTCCGGGTGCGATTTGGGCGGCAGCACATCGACGAAGGGCTCGCTGGCATAGCGCTTTTCGAACAGCGCCTGAAAATCCTCTTCACGCGTGATGCGCGCATAAAGCGTGGTATGGATGCCGCGGATCAGTGGCGTCAGATGCGGCACGAAGGTCAGACCCACCGCCTTGCCGGCAGCGACAGACAGGCGTTCGGAAATTTCCGGCAGATGGCGATGGCCGGACACACCGTAGGCCTTGAAATTGTCGGACGCCTCGGCGAACAGCGTGTGCACCTCGGCCTTGCGGCCAGCACCCGACACGCCCGACTTTGCGTCGGCAACGAGGTGGGCGATATCGACGCAACCGGACTCGATCAGCGGCAGAAAGCCGAGCTGGGTCGCGGTCGGATAGCAGCCGGGGTTGCCAACAATGCGCGCCGTCTTGATCTTGGCGCGGTTGACCTCGGGCAGGCCGTAAACCGACTCCCGGAGCAGCTCGGGCTCGGAATGCGGCATGCCGTACCACTTCTCGAACACGGCAGTGTCCTGCAGACGGTAGTCGGCAGCCAAATCGATGATGCGCACGCCGGCAGCGAGCAGCTCCTGCGACTGCTTCATGGCAACGCCGTGCGGCGTGGCGAAGAACACGACGTCGCAGTCCTTGAGCGAGGATGAGGAAGGATCGGTGAACTTCAGGCTCACATGCCCGCGCAGGTTGGGAAACATGTCAGCCACGGCCGTGCCCGCCTCACCGCGCGAAGTGATCGCATGCAGCTCGGCATGGGGGTGCGGCGCCAACAGCCGCAACAGTTCGACGCCGGTGTAACCGGTGCCGCCTACGATACCTACCTTGATCTTGTTGCTCATCATCAACTCCAATTGCAGAAAGCAGATAGTAGCAGACGCCACTTCCGCGCCCGCCGGTGCCACACAATCGCGAACAACGAAGAGTGCTGTTGCACCCATATGGAAGCCCGCAGGGCAGAACCATAATCGCCCCTTCCCTTCGGGGGTGATGTCGGGATTTCGCAAAGCACCGCTTTGCGCCGACTGAACGGGCGAGCTGTACTAAGCGAGCCCCGGAAGGGGTTCGTCACCCCGAGAAACAAAAAAGCCGCCCGAAGGCGGCTTTTTTGGATTCGAGAAGCGCGATTAGCGCTTCGAGAATTGCTTGCGACGACGTGCCTTGTGGAAGCCGACCTTCTTACGTTCGACTTCACGAGCATCACGGGTCACGAAACCAGCGTGCGACAGTGCCGACTTCAGTTCACCGTTGTACTCGATCAGAGCACGGGTGATGCCGTGGCGGACAGCGCCGGCTTGACCGGATTCGCCGCCACCATGGACATTGACCATGATGTCGAAGGTGGTGCTGTGTTCAGTCAGTTCCAGCGGCTGACGCACGACCATGCGGCCGGTTTCACGCGAGAAAAACTCGTCCAGGGGCTTGCCGTTCACGACGATCTTGCCGGAACCAGCCTTCAGGAACACGCGAGCGACGGAGGTCTTGCGACGACCGGTGCCGTAGTAGTAGTTAGGAGTTGCCATTATTCAGTTCCTTAAACGACCAGCGCCTTGGGTTGCTGGGCGGTATGCGGGTGATCGGTACCGGTGTAGCACTTCATCTTCTTGAGCATGGCGTAGCCGAGCGGGCCCTTGGGCAGCATGCCCTTGACGGCCTTCTCGAGCACGCGCTCGGGGAAGCGTTGTTGCAGCTTGGTGAAGTTGGTTTCGTTGATGCCGCCGGGGAAACCGGTGTGGCTGAAGTACTTCTTGGCTTGTGCCTTGTTGCCGGTCACGCGCAGCTTGTCGACATTGACCACAACGATGTAGTCACCGGTATCAACGTGCGGGGTGTACTCGGGCTTGTGCTTGCCACGCAGGCGCAGGGCGATCTGGGAAGCCAGACGGCCGAGCACGAGGTCGGTCGCATCGACGACGAACCAGTCGCGCTTGACTTCATGCGGCTTGGCGGAAAAGGTTTTCATATACGACTCTGCTATGTAAATTCGTTGGAATTTCCTCGGGCGTTTTTTACAACTTCCCTTGGAATTCAATGACAGCACGCCCGTTGGCTGGCGTGCTGCACGTGTTGGAGCAGTGGAAAGCCGGACATTCTAGGGCAGGTTTCCTTTGCAAGTCAAGTACCAAGGCTGTTTTTCGCGGCGCCTGTTTCCCTGCGCGGGCCGGGCGGCTGAGCCTCGGCCATTCTCCCGCCAGAAACCCGCACGATGCCGGCCAGGTCGCAGTACCTGACCGGAGAAAATCCTTTCCCGACAATCACTTCCTGCATAGAGCCGGCCTGATCGTAGCCATGTTCGCAGAGCAGCATGCCGCCGGGCGCCAGCAAATCCTCGGCCACGGCAACAATATGGCGCAAGTCGGCCAGGCCCGCATCGGCCGCCGCCAGCGCCGTGCGCGGCTCGAAACGCAGATCGCCCTGCGTCAGATGGGCGTCGTCCGGCGCAATATAGGGCGGATTGCTGACGATGAGATCGAAGTCGCGCACGGACAGGCTCGCCGCCCAGTCCGAACGCACAAATTCGACTTTGGCCCCGAGTCGTTCGGCATTGGCGGTCGCGATCGCCAGGGCTTCAGCCGAGAAATCGACGGCCCAGACGCGGGCGTCGGGCCGAGCCAGCGCCAATGAAACGGCGATGCAGCCGCTACCCGTGCCCAGATCAAGTATGCGTGGGGTCGATAGCGAAACAATAGCCGCCAGCCCCTGCTCGACCAGCAATTCGGTTTCAGGCCGCGGAATCAGCACGCCCGGCGCCACCGCAAAGCGATGGCCGTAAAACTCGCGCCAGCCGAGGATGTAGGCGACGGGCTCGCCGCGCTCGCGACGGGCAAGCCAGTCGTCGAAACGCTGACTCACCGCGTCGGGCAAAACATCGTCGTCATGCGCAATCAGCCAGGCGCGGCTGTAGCCGCCGGCCTCGGCCAGCAGCAGGCTCGCTTCCGCCGCAGGAATACGGCTGCGTGCAGCCTTCAGTGCAGCGGCAATCGTTGTCCCTGACGTCGTCACTGGGTTTCCGACAGCGCCGCGAGCTGATCGGCCTGGTGCTCGGCGGTCAGCGCATTGATGATGTCGTCGAGGTCGCCGTCCATGATCATGTCGATCTTGTACAGCGTCAGGTTGATGCGGTGATCGGTGACGCGGCCCTGCGGGAAGTTGTAGGTGCGGATGCGCTCGGAGCGGTCGCCGCTGCCCACCAGCGATTTTCGCGTCGAGGCAATCTGCTGCTGCTGCGCGCGCTGTTGCGCATCGTTGATGCGGGCCGCCAGCACGCTCATGGCCTGCGCCTTGTTGCGGTGTTGCGAGCGGTCGTCCTGGCATTCAACGACAATGCCGGTCGGAATGTGCGTGATGCGCACGGCCGAGTCGGTCTTGTTGATGTGCTGGCCGCCGGCGCCCGATGCGCGATAGGTGTCGATGCGCAGGTCGGCCGGATTGATGGTGATTTCCTGGAGCTCATCCGCTTCCGGCATCACGGCGACCGTGCAGGCCGAAGTGTGGATGCGGCCCTGAGACTCGGTTTCCGGCACGCGCTGCACGCGATGGCCGCCCGACTCGAACTTGAGTTTCGAATACGCGCCATTGCCGACCACGCGGGCGATCACCTCGCGATAACCACCGAGCTCGGACTCGCTGGCCGAAATAATCTCGACCTGCCAGCGCTGACGTTCGGCGTAACGCGTGTACATGCGGAAGAGGTTGCCGGCGAAGATGGCCGATTCGTCGCCGCCGGTGCCGGCGCGGATTTCGAGGAAGAGATTCTTCTCGTCGTTGGGATCCTTGGGCAGCAAGGCGATTTGCAGCTCGCCTTCGAGCCGCTCCATTGTCGACTTGGCGGTCTCGATTTCCTCGGTCGCGAACTCCTTCATGTCGGGGTCGGACAGCATCTCCTGGGCCGAGGCCAGGTCCTTTTCAGCCTGGGCCCACTGCGCATACAGGACCGCCACCGGACCGATGTCCGCATGCTCGCGGGTGAGCTTGCGGTAGTTGTCCATGTTGGCGGTCGCGCCCTCGCTGGCGAGCAGGCGATCAAGCTCGACAAGACGCTCGCTGAGATTTTCGAGTTTTTCGCGGATGCTGGATTTCATCAAAAACGATCCGTTCGCCCTGAGCCTGTCGAAGGGCGACACATCAATAAACAAGGGGGGGAGACACGGGCTTCTGCAGGCTCGGCCCGAACGGCGGGGGGCGCTGACAGCGCCCCTAATGGTCGGACGGCAGGTTGTAGAGGCGGGCGACGGTGCGCGCCAGTTCCGCGCGATCGGCGCCGGCGGATTGATTCAGCGCCTGGGTCGGCGCGTGCAGCAGCTTGTTGGACAGTCCGTGCGAGAGCATTTCCAGCACTGCGGCCGGATCGTCGCCGCGCGCCAAGGCGCGCATGGCGTGCTCCAGCTCGGCCTGACGGGCAGCCTCGGCCGTATCGCGCAATGCGCGTATGGTCGGAACCACCTCGCGCCCGCTCATCCAGTGCAGAAAGCCGTCGACGCGCGTGTCGATGATGGTTTCGGCTTCGATGACCGCCGCCTGGCGAGATTCAAGCCCGGTTTCAACGATCTGGCCCAGATCGTCGAGCGTATAAAGAAACACGTCGTCGAGCCGGCCGACTTCGGCCTCAATGTCGCGCGGCACAGCCAGATCGACCATGACCATGGGGCGGCGGCGGCGCTGCTTCAGCGCGCTCTCAACCGTCCCCAGGCCGAGCACGGGCAAGGGACTGCCGGTGCAGGACACGACGATGTCGTATTCATGCAGCCGCGAGGCAATGTCGTCGAGGCGCATCGCGTCGCCGCCATACTGCGCCGCCAGCGCACCGGCGCGATCGAGCGTGCGGTTGGCGACGGTAATGCGGCGCGGTTTCTGGCCGCCGAAGTGGCTGGCGCACAGCTCGATCATCTCGCCGGCGCCGATGAAGAGCACCGCCTGCTTCTGCAGGTCGTCGAAGATACGCGCCGACAGATGGACGGCCGCCGCAGCCATGGACACGATGTTCGCGCCGATGGCGGTGGTCGAGCGGACCTCCTTGGCCACGGCAAAGGTGCGCTGGAACAGGCGGTTCAGCGTGGTGCCCAGCGTTCCGGCCTCTTCGGCGGCGCGCGCGGCCTGCTTCATCTGGCCGAGGATCTGCGGTTCGCCGAGCACCATCGAATCCAGCCCCGAGGCGACACGGAACATGTGGCGTACGGCATTGCGCTCGGGATAGGTATAGAGATACGGCTGGATATTCTTGTCCGCCAGTGCATGGTACTTGACCAGCCAGTCGACGGCCGGATCGGGCGTCTCGGCGCTGAAATACAGCTCGGTCCGGTTGCAGGTCGACAGGATCGCCGCCTCGCGGGCGTGCTGCCCGCGCAGCAGGTCGTTCAACGCGGCCGGCAGCCTCGCCACGTCAAAAGCGATCTGCTCGCGCACGGCCAGCGGCGCGGTATGGTGATTGATGCCGAGTGCAAACAGGCGCATTCGCGACTAATTCGGGGTAGTTATTGGAAGCCCGGCTTGGACCTCTTCCATTTTATCAGCCCGGAGCCCAGGTCTCCATGGGAAATTCCCGGTTTGGGCCATTCAAACAGCAGGCATGCGCAGAGAGCCGGTAGAATATGGCCCGTCTTGTCCAGAGCCAAGGAAATGTCGGCGATGCTGTCAGCCCCTAACCTTCGCGTCCTTGCGCTTGCCTTGTTGCTGCAGGCTTGCGCCACGACTCCCCCCGCCCCGCAGGCGGACGCCGATGATACGGTCCGGTCGCGCCAGGCCCCGACGCTACGCGCGGCGCCCTCCGGCACGGCTGAAAAGCCCGAACCCGAATTTGACGGTCCGCAGGTCGTTTTCAAGCCCGGCTCGGCCGAGCTGCCGGCCACAGCCGGCCCCATGCTCGACGACATCGCTGCCAAACTCAAGGCCAATCCTGACGTCAATGTACTGTTGGTCGGCCATACCGAGGATGTCGGCAGCGTCGAGTTTGCCGTCGCCGTCGCCGGCCGCTGCACGCAGGCGGTCAGCCAGGCCTTGATCAAGCGCGGCGCCCGCTCGACCCAGATCCGCAGCATCGCCCGTCTCCACGAGAAACCCTCCAGACGCTGCACCGGCGCCTGCCTGAAGAAACTGCGCCGCGTGGATATCGTCCTGCTGCAAGACTGAGCGTGGAAGCCGGCCTCTCCCCGAGCTCGACGCAAATCGTCGGCGCTATCCTTTTCGCCATCGCGATCCTGCACACCTTCTCCACCAAGCTGTTCGAGAATCTCGCGCACAAGCACACGCGCCATGCCGGCATCTGGCATCTGCTCGGCGAGGTCGAAGTCGTGTTTGGTTTCTGGGCGCTGGTGCTGATGATGTTCATGTTCGTGAGCGAGGGCCGCGACAAGGCCACCGCCTATCTCGACTCGCGCAACTTCACCGAACCGCTGTTTGTCTTCGCCATCATGGTAGTGGCCGGGACCCGGCCGGTCATCGAGTTCGCCAAGACCTGCGTGCGTCTCACCGCGCGCCTCGTGCCTGGGCCGCGCAATACCGCCTACTGCTTCACGGTGCTGTCGCTGGTGCCGCTCCTGGGCTCCTTCATCACCGAGCCGGCAGCCATGACGCTGGCGGCGCTGATTCTGCGTGACCGTTACTACAAGGCCGGCATTTCCGCCCGCTGCATGTACGCGACGCTGGGCGTGCTCTTCGTCAATATTTCCATCGGCGGCACCCTGACGCCTTTCGCCGCACCGCCCGTGCTCATGGTCGCGCACACCTGGCACTGGGATCTCGCCTTCATGCTCACGCAGTTCGGCTGGAAGGCGGCGCTGGCGGTGCTGGTCAATGCCACGCTGGTCACCCTGCTGTTCCGCCGCGAGCTTTGCGGGCTGAAAGTGCCGCATGAAGGCAGCGTCGCACACGTCCCCTTCCCGCTCGTTCTCACCCACCTGCTGTTCCTCGTGGGCGTGGTGGTGTTCGCCCATCATCCGCCGGTGTTCATGGGCCTGCTGCTGTTCTTTCTCGGTATTGCCCATGCCTACGAGCGCCATCAGGACCGCCTGATCCTGCGCGAAGGCCTGCTCGTCGCCTTCTTCCTGGCCGGGCTGGTCGTGCTCGGGGGCCAGCAGCAATGGTGGTTGCAGCCTTTGCTGATGGCCATGAACCCCGATCAGGTCTATTTCGGCGCAACGGCGCTGACCGCCGTCACCGATAATGCGGCGCTGACCTATCTCGGCTCGCTGGTCGATGGTCTGTCGCCGGAGTTCAAATACGCGCTGGTTGCCGGCGCCGTGACCGGCGGCGGGCTCACCGTGATCGCCAATGCGCCGAATCCGGCCGGATTTTCGATTCTGCGCGAGGAGTTCGGCAACGGTGCGATCCAGCCGCTGGGTCTGCTGATCGCGGCCCTGCCACCAACGCTGGTGGCTATGGCGGCGTTTCGCCTGCTGTAACACCGCCGCCGCCCTTCAGCCGAGGCACGACCGGCGTACCCGCGCTTGCTACCCGATTTGTTGGGAAGCCGTCAGGAAGCGGGTTTCACGATGTGATAAATTGCCACCCATTCTTTTGGTGGACGGTAACGTGACGCAAGCCGCAACAGCCGAGACACGCAGTGGCATTCAGGTCATCGAACGCATGATGAGCGTTCTGGATGCCCTGGCCAGCCATCCGGATCCCGTAAGTCTCAAACAACTGGCCGCCGAAACCGGCCTGCATCCCTCCACCACCCACCGCATTCTCGGCGCCATGGCGCATAGCGGCTTCGTCGAGCGCGCCGACCCCGGCACTTACCGTCTCGGCATACGCCTGCTCGAACTTGGCAATGTCGTGCGCTCGCGCCTGAACATCCGTGACGCGGCCATGCCGCTGATGCAGAAGCTGCACAAGCAGATCGGCGAGAGCGTCAATCTCGGCACCCGGCAGGGCGACGAGATCATCTACGTCGAGCGCACATCGAGCGGCCGTTCCTCGGTCAAGGTCGTGCATCTGATTGGTGCGCGCGCGCCGCTGCACGTCACCTCGGTCGGCAAGCTCTATCTCGCCGAAGCGCGCGCCAGCGACGTGCGCGCCTATGCCGAGCGCACCGGCCTGCCGCGCTACACGCCGGCGTCGATCACCACGCTGACGGCACTCGAAGCCGAGCTGTCAAGAATCAGGAAAGAAGGCGTGTCGCACGACAACGAGGAAATCGAGACCGGCCTGCGCTGCATCGCCGCGCCCGTGCGCGACGATACCGGCGTCATCGTCGGTGGACTTTCCATCTCCGCCCCGGCCGAGCGCTACGATGCGCGCTGGGAACCCGTCGTGCGGCAGGTTGCCGACGAGTTGTCTGCTACGCTAGGTTTCAAGCCGCATTCGTAGCCGTTCATAGCAATTGCCTTCGCCTTCGTTTCATCCGCTGTTGTTCATCACCACAAGAGGAGTCGCCATGAAAAAAACCCTGCTAGCCACCCTGATGTTCGCCGCCCTCGGCAGCACTTCGGCCTGGGCTGCCGACAGCATCAAGCTGGCCATTACCGGCCCGTTCTCGGGCGGCTCCGCCCCCATGGGCGCCTCTATGCGCGACGGCGCCAAGCTGGCCATCAATGAAATCAACGCCACAGGCGGTCTCGACGTCGGCGGCAAGAAGATGAAGATCGAAGTCATCGAGCGTGACGACGAAGCCAAGAACGAGCGCGGTGCGCTGATCGGCCAGGAGCTTGCGGCGATGAGCGATCTTGCCGGCGTCATCGGCAGCGTGAATACCGGCGTCGTCATCGCCGGCGACAAGTTCCTGCAGGAAAAGGGCATCCCCAAGATCATCACTCCGGCCGCCGGTTCGGCCTCGATGACCCAGTGGCGCGATGCCAAGGTGCCGCAACTGTCGATCTTCCGCTTTGCCGCGCATGACGGCATTCAGGCCGCGATGGTGGTCGAGGAAGCGTTGGCCCGCAAGTTCACCAAGGTCGCCATCCTGCACGATGCCACCAACTACGGGGTGTCGGGCCGCAACGACCTGCTGGCGCAAATCAAGGCGCAGGGCGACAAGCTGCAGATCGTCGCTACCGAGAAGTTCAACATCGGCGACAAGGACATGACTGCGCAACTGCTGCGCGCCAAGTCGGCCGGCGCGCAAGCCATCCTGATCTGGGGCATCGGCCCGGAGCTCGCCGCCGTCGCCAACGGCAAGGCCAAGATCGGCATGAAGGAGCCGCTGATCGGCGGCTGGACGCTGTCGATGTCGAACTACATCGACAACGCCGGCAAGAACGCCGACGGCACGCTGATGCCGCAGACCTTCATCGAGGAGCCGGTGACGCCCAAGGCCAAGGCCTTCATCGAGAGCTACCATCGCAACTACGACGTCAAGCGCATTCCTTCGCCGGTCTCGGCCGCGCAGGGCTACGACGCCGTGCTGATCTTCGCCGCCGCCGTCAAGCAGGCCGGCAGCACCGACAACAAGAAGGTCGTTGCCGCGCTGGAAGATCTGAAGGACCCGGTTGCCGGCGTGATCGCCACCTGGGAAAAGCCGTTCTCCAAGTGGAACCCGACCGACGAAAATACCCACGAAGCCTTTACCCGCGCCCAGACCGTCATGGGCATGATAAAGGACGGACGCGTCACCTTCGCCCACGCCGAGGACAAGGCTCGCCTGGCCAAGGCGGCCGGCGGCAAGAAGAGCAAGTAAAGATGCAAGCCCGCCCGTGCTGCTGCACGGGTCTTTCTCCCCGCCTCGGCGGGGAGATTCGCCTCAGCCAGAGCCGTCCAGCCGGGCGGCTCAATTGACAAGACGTAAAATCACATGGATTCATCCATTCTTCTTCAAATCTGCGTCAGCGGCGCCCTCATGGGTCTCGTCTACGCGCTGGTCGCCTACGGTTTCCAGCTCACCTACGCCACCAGCAAGAGCATCAACTTCGGCCAGGGCGAACTGGTCATGCTCTCGGCTTTCTGCAGCCTCACGCTGCTCGACTGGGGCGTGCCGTACTGGCTGATGATTCCGCTCGGCCTAATCATCGGCGCCCTGCTCGGCCTCGTGGTCGAACGCGCCGCGGTACGACTGGCGCTGGAACAGAAGTCCGAAGGCTGGATCCTGCTGACCATCATCTTCGGCCTGTTTGCCTTCTCGCTGGCCGAGAACATCTGGGGTCGCGACGACCGCCCCTTCCCCACGCCGATTCCCTCCGACTCATTCAGCGTCTTCGGCGTCGACCTCACCTGGCTCGAGGTCTCGGTCGCCATCGGCGTGTTCGGCATCATGGGCCTGATCGAACTGTTCAAGCGCCGCACCCTGCTCGGCAAGGCCTTCGAGGCCGTCTCCGCCGACCGCGACGCGGCCGAGCTGATGGGCATCTCGGCGACGCAGACCGTGATGCTGTCGTACGGCCTCTCCGGCGTGGTCGCCGCGCTGGCCGGCATCCTGATCTCCCCCATCACCACGGTCGGCCCGACCATGGCGATGATGCTCATCCTCAAGGCCTTCTCGGTGGCGGTGGTCGCCGGCCTCAACTCCGGCTTCGGCGTGGTGCTCGTCGGCCTCGTGCTCGGCGCGCTGGAGAACCTCGCCAGCCTCTATCTCGGCAGCGGCTGGCGCGAAGCGCCGGGGCTGATCCTCCTCATCATGGCGCTGGCGCTGCGGCCGAACGGCATCTTCGGCAAAGCCACGATCCGCAAGGTCTGAGGAGAAAAACAATATGAAACGCTTCCTGCTCGTTCGCGGCGCCGAACTGATTGCCCTGCTCGTGCTCGCCGCCATTCCGCTGTTCATCACCAATCCCTTCGCGCTGGGCCTGCTGACGCTGCTCGCCATCTACGGCATCCTGCTGATCGGCCTCGACGTCACCGTCGGCTATCTCGGCCAGGTCAACCTCGGCCAGGCCGCCTTCCTCGGCATCGGCGCCTATACCTCGGGCCTGCTTGTCATGAACGGCGGTTACGGCATCCTGCCGGCGCTCGGCGCCGCCTTCGTGCTGTGCCTGATCCTCGGCTCCTTGCTGGCGCTGCCGGCGCTGCGTCTCGAAGGTCCGCAGTTCGCACTCGCCACGTTGAGCTTCGGCGCGCTGGCCGTCACCGTGCTCAACGAATGGGAAGACCTGACGCTCGGCGCGCAAGGTCTCTCCATCAACCGCCCGGCGCTGTTCGGCCACACGCTCGACGCCGCCTGGTTCTACTGGCTCTGCGTCGCCTTGCTGGCGCTGGTTTGGCTGGGCATGCGCAACCTGCTTTCGTCGCAATGGGGCCGCGCCTTCGAAGCGCTGCGCGACAGCCCGATCGCCACGGACGCCATGGGCGTCGGCACCTATCGCCACAAGGTCATCGCCTTCGCTTTCGGCTCCGCGCTCGGCGGTCTCGCCGGCGGCCTGTACTCGTTCAACTTCCAGTACCTGCAGCCGCACAGCTTCACCTACGAGCTCATGGTCATCCTGCTGCTCGGCGTCGTGCTCGGCGGGCGCAAGAGCCTCTGGGGCGCCGTCGTCGGCGCCGCCTTCATCGTGCTGCTGCCCAACCTGCTGTCCAACCAGAGCATGTTCCGTCTCTTCTCCATCGTCGGCTTCATCATTGCCTTCGCCGGCGTGGTGCAAGGCCTGAAGGACAGGACCGTATTCAGGTTCCAGACGCTGGCCCCGGTCATCGCCATGGGCATGCTCGTCGTCGGCAGCTTCACCGTCGAACACACCGAAGACTGGCGCAAGGCCATCTTCGCGCTGATGCTGTTCTCGGTCGTGGTCGGCCTGCCCGAAGGCCTGATGGGCTACGCCGGCAAGATGCTGACCCAGCTCTTCCGCGTACCCGGCGCACCGCTGCCGCCGGCCAGCAACCTCGACGACGTGGTGCCGCTGCAGAACGCCGACGGCTCCGCGCTGCTTGAGCTCAAGGATCTGAAGCGCCACTTCGGCGGCGTCAAGGCGGTCGACGGCGTGAACCTGGTCGTCAAGGCCGGCACCGTGCACGGCCTGATCGGACCCAACGGCTCCGGCAAATCCACCGCCGTCAATGTGATCTCGGGTCTCTACACGCCGACCAGCGGCCAGTTGCTGCTCGACGGCAAGGAGCTGCCCTACGGCAGCCTCTATCAGGTCGCCGGCGCCGGCGTCTCGCGCACCTTCCAGAACCTGCAGCTGTTCGGCGAGCTGTCCGCGCTCGACAACGTCATGGTCGCGCTGCGCGACACCTACAAGATGCCGTGGCCGCTGGTGCTGCTGGGCCTCGCCCGCAACGAAGAGCACAAGGCGCAAGCCGACGCGCTGGCGCTGCTGCAACTGGTCGGCCTCGAAGCGCAAGCGCGCATCAAGGCCAAGGACCTGACCTACGGCGCCCAGCGCTTCCTCGAAATCGCCCGCGCGCTGGCCCGCAAGCCGCGCCTGCTGATCCTCGACGAACCGGCTGCCGGCCTCGCGCATCCGGACGCGCACAATCTCGTCGAGATCATCCGTCGCATCCACGGCCGCGGCATCAGCATCGTGCTGATCGAACACCATATGGACGTCGTCACCGCGCTGTGCAACACCGTCACCGTGCTCGATGGCGGCCAGGTGATCGCCGAAGGCCCGGCCGAAGAAGTCAAACGCAACCCGAAGGTGGTTGAAGCCTATCTGGGCGCAGCCGCGTAACAAAACACTACCCCTCTCCCCCCGTGGGAGAGGGGCCGGGGGAGAGGGGGAAGGGACTTAATACCGCCCACCACCCTCTCCCTAACCCTCTCCCCTCAAGGGCGAGGGAGTAAAACCGGAAGGACACAAACATGTTGAAGGTAGAAGACCTCCACGCCGGCTACGGCGGCGCCGAAGTGCTCAACGGCGTGAACCTCGAAGTCAAGCAAGGCACGCTCGTCGCGCTGATCGGCGCCAATGGCGCCGGCAAGACCACGACCATGCGCGCCATCTCCGGCATGATCAAGCCGAGCGCCGGCAGCGTCACGCTCGAAGGCACCGAAGTCGATGGCTACAGCGCCTCGCGCATCGCCCGCCTCGGCCTCGCCCACTCGCCCGAAGGCCGCAAGATCTTCGGCCCGCTGTCGGTCGAAGACAACCTCCTGCTCGGCGCCTATCGTCGCCTGCCGCGTTTCTTCGGCTTTCACAGCCAAGCCCAAGGCGAACTCGAAAAGGTCTACGCCCTCTTCCCGCGCCTGAAGGAGCGCCGCCTGCAACACGCCGGCACCCTTTCCGGCGGCGAACAACAAATGCTCGCCATCGGCCGCGCATTGATGGCCCAGCCCAAGGTCATGCTGCTCGACGAACCTTCGATGGGTCTCGCCCCCGTGATCGTGCAGGAAGTCTTCGCCATCATCCGCCGCCTCAAGGAAGCCGGCATCACGCTGCTGCTGGTCGAACAGTTCGCCAAGAGCGCACTCGAAGTCGCCGACTACGCCTATGTGATGGAGCGCGGCAAGATCGCGGTTGAAGGCGCGCCGGCAGAGTTGCAGAAGGATGAACGGGTGATTGCGGCGTACCTGGGTTAATTAATGCTCTCATATCCGCTACCGAAGAAAAAGAAAGCTAGCACCTTCCTCTCTTTGGGGCTATCGGAGTTAGAGGCCTCTCAACTTCTCGTTGAGGGGCAGCTATACAGAGAAGCAGTAGTGCATCTGTATTTTTGTGCGTACTACGTATCTCAAGCTCTACTACAGAATCAATTAACCACTAGCCGCCCAAAGCACGAAACCATTGATAGCCAGCTCCACAAAGCATATGGCAGAGCAAAATGGTTTCCGCGAAAGTATGTTGAACTGCATTCGGATCTTCACACTCTGCGCACAGACTTCAGCTACAAAGAAACGCATATTCCGAACCCACAACTAATTCGCCAGAAACTGGCGATACTTGCTGGCTACGTTAGATTCGCCTTTAAGCATGTACCTAAAGTCGAAACTATCGAGATACTGAAGAGTATTTACGACAAGAATTCTGAAGTCATCAAAGACTTTTCCTACGATATTTACTGCCCCAAAACTTATGCTCACCATACGCGCATAACTTTCTGGCAGCCACCTTTCTATCTAGACATATTCGATGTCGATCAGCTTGCCGAAAAGGCTAAGGTGATGCTGAAAGGATTGAGAGTAAAGCGGCACGAAGATTACGTAGTTGGTTTGAATAGCCGCCTTGACCAATACGGGCCAGTACAACTCCTGATGCTCGATATCGACTCTGTAGACGCAGAGGTTGAGCATGTACTCAAAGCATATGGAGGGACGCTACTTAAAAGCGGAAGAGGCTTTCACTTCATTGCACATCGAGTATTTGATGATCAAACTCGATGGGAAAAGGAAATGTTGAAGTTCAAAAGAAGTAAAGCGTTAAAAGGACATCTAGATGAAGATCACATCGACATCTCTTTACGTCGAGGCTACTCAACCTTAAGAATTACAAAAAGTGCGGTGAAGCCTATGACTCCTGTGTTCTATCGAGAATTTTAAGGGCCGCAGGATTAGCTCCGACTTTCCAACTGCTCATTACGCCAACTCACAGGCGGCAGCCCGAACTTCAATTTTAACGCCCTTAAGAACGCGGCCTCAATTCGTACCTATCGCACTCCGCTATTCGCATGACAACACCCACCCCTTCCCTCGACGAAGCGAGCCTCGCCGCCCGCAACGTCTGGTTGCTGGTCATGGCTCAAGCACTGGGCGCCGCGTCGGTGCCCATCATCATTTCGCTGGGCGGCATTGTCGGGCAGCGGCTGACGGATACGCCGGCGCTGTCCACGCTGCCGGTCAGCCTGTTCAGTCTCGGACTCGCGCTCTCCACCATCCCCGCCGCGCTGCTGATGCGGCGCTGGGGACGGCGTTCGGCTTATGCGCTGGGCGCGCTGATGGGTTTCAGCGCCGGGGTTGTCGCCGCTTTCGGCATCATGCGTGAGAACTTTTGGCTGTTCTGCGCCGGCACGCTGATCGCCGGCTTTTACGCCGCCTGCGTGCAGAGCTACCGTTTCGCGGCGTCCGATTGCGTGGCGCCGCTGCAGCGCGCCAAGACCATCTCGCGCATCATGGTCGGCGGCCTCGTCGCGGCGGTGATCGGACCGCAGGTGGTGATCTGGACGCGCGAGGCGCTGCCCGGCGCGCCGTTTGCCGGCAGCTTTTTCGGCCAGGCGGGGTTGGCGCTGCTCGCTCTGCCGCTGCTCTTGTTGCTGCGCATGCCCAAGCAGCAAACGGCCGCGGTCGAGGGCGCGGCGCGCTCCTTGGGCAGCATTGCGCGCCAGCCGGAATTTTTCGTGGCGGCGACGGCGGGCGTGGTGACCTACGGTGCAATGAGCTTCATCATGACCGCCGCGCCGATCGCCATGATCGGCTGCGGGCATACGGTCGGCGCTTCGGTGCTGGGCATCCAGTGGCATGTGCTGGCGATGTTCGCGCCGAGCTTTTTCACCGGCCACCTGATTGCGCGCTTCGGCAAGATCGCCGTGACCGGCGCGGGCCTCCTGCTGATCGCGGTCTCCGGCCTGCTCGCCTTGTCGGGGCTGGAGCTGTTGCACTTCTGGGGTTCGCTGATCCTGCTCGGCCTCGGCTGGAACTTCGGCTTCATCGGCGCCACGGCGATGGTGACCGATGTGTATGCGCCGTCCGAACGCGCCAAGGTGCAGGCGCTCAACGACTTCCTGATCTTCGGCAGCTCGGCATTGGCTTCGTTCAGCTCGGGCCATTTCCTCGGCAGCGCCGGCTGGAACGCGATCAATGCGGCGCTGATGCCGCTCGTCGCCGCAACCCTGCTGATGCTGGCCTGGCTCGCCCGGCGCAAGGCCTGACTAGCCATAGGTGCCGCCTCCACGTTGTCAAAGCCGCGCCCGGGCAAGCCGGGATGGAGCGAGCTCAAACCGCAGGCAGCCAACTGAAAAATCTGAAATTTTAAAGCGGCAATCTATTGGTTATGATTACGCCATAACAATATCGCTGTCATCAATTTCGGAGAGAAACATGAAGGGGAACCTGCTATCTCAACCGTGTCTGCCACCTCGCCTAAAGCCGCTGCTCCTGTCAGTCGCACTCGCTGCAATGTCCGGCCTCGCCGAGGCCCAATTCAAATGCGTGGACAAGGCCGGCAATATCACGCTGACCGATGTCGCCTGCCCGGGGCGCAATACCCGGGGACAGAAAGCCGAGAAACCCGCTCCGGCCGGAACTGCGGAAAACAATCAGACGATACGCAATACCAGCGCCACCGCGCCGAGAAGCAATGTACCCGCCAAACCGCAGTCGCTGGATGCCGTCAATGAAAAGCCCCCTGCCCGAAAGCCCGCATCGGCGGCATGAGGTACTCGCATAAATCAACACAGCGATTCATCGCCTGAAGCGCGGCGCAATCCAGCGCGCTATTCAAAAATCCTCGGCAACAATCCACCAAGGTTTGAATACCTGACTCTCCCGCGCTAGGATATGCAGCTTGCATTTCCACCGCGCTCCCTTGAACACGGGAGCGCTTTCCCCCGGAGGCTTCATGAAACTCAAGCAAACGCTCATCGCCTGCTGCATCGCCGCCGCATCGCTGGCCGCGCCTATCGTCGCCAGCTACGCCGCCGCACCGCAAGTCAAGACCCAGGCCCCCGGCTATTACCGCACATTCGTCGGCGACTTCGAAGTCACCGCCTTGTCCGACGGCACGGTCGGTCTGCCGGTGGACAAGCTGCTCAAGGGCATCAGCCATCGCAATCTGGAAAAGGCGCTGAACTATCATCATCTGCCGCTGCCGGCCGAAACTTCGGTCAACGGCTTCCTGATCAACACCGGCAGCAAGCTGGTCTTGATCGACACCGGCGCCGGCACGCTGTTCGGGCCGACGCTGGGCAAGCTGGCGCAGAACCTCAAGGCCGCCGGTTACACGCCCGAGCAGGTAGACGAGATCTACATCACCCACATGCACCCGGACCACGTTGGCGGCCTCAGCGCCAACGGTCAGCGCGTATTTCCCAATGCCGTCGTGCGTGCGGAGCAGGAGGATGCCGACTACTGGCTGAGCGCCGACAATCTGGCCAGGGCGCCCGAGGGCTCGAAGGGCTTCTTTCAGGGCGCGCAAGCCATGCTCAAGCCCTATGTCGATGCGGGCCAGTTCAAGCCTTTCAGCGGCGACGCCGAGCTGTCGCCGGGCATCCGCGCCGTGGTCACACACGCACACACGCCGGGCCACAGCGTAATCATCGCCGAGAGCAAGGGCCAGCGCCTGGCGATTCTCGGCGATCTGATCCACGTCGGCGCAGTGCAGTTCGATCACCCCAAGGTGTCGATCGAATTCGACAGCGACGGCAAGAACGCAATCAAGCAACGCATCAGGATCTTCAACCGGGTCGCGAAGGACGGCGACGTCGCCGCAGCGGCGCACCTGTCCTTCCCGGGCCTTGGCCACATCCGCAAGACGGCCATCGGCTACGAGTGGCTTCCGCTCAACTACCAGAGCGCGCCGTGAATCGCGTGCATGGTCGCCGCATTATGCCGACCTGTACGATATTCCTGAGGTATCCTAGCGGCAAACAAAACAACAAGCGGATTCTTGCTTTTGAATATCAAACTCAGAGTTGTGCGACTCAGGGGGAAACATGCAAGGGAGACTCGGGCCCAAGACCCGATTTTTGCTGTTCTGTCTGTATCCATCCTTTGACCGCAAAGGCCAGGATGAAGATGCAGCAATTCGGCCCGAACGCACGCGCACCCGAATTGCCGGCTGGATCGCGCACTATCTGATCCTTGTTGTCGCTTCGTTTGCCCTCCTGGCAACGAGCGACAGACTTCTGCCGCAAGGCATGGTCGTCACCCGCTTCATGGCCACCGGGCAGGCGCCGCTCAACGCGTATTACTACCCCCCGACGACGCGCGACGAAATCAGCGTGCTCATGTACGACCAGGCGTTCCTGAGCGAAACGGGAAGCGCGTGGCCCCTCCCCTACGCCGACCACGCCGATTGGCTGTTGCGGATTGCTGCAGATGCCGCCTCACGACCACGCGCCATGATGCTCGACATCACTTTCGGTCAGGAACGCAACGATCCCGGCATCGGCCGCCTTGCAGAAACCCTGTGCCAGATACAAAACGAATTTCATGTTCCGGTGTTTCTGGCCGCCTTGTCGTCCGAAGACGGAAGGCTAAAGGTCAGAAGCGGACTGCATGCTCTCGACCCGAAAACCGGCAAGCCTTGCTTCACGCTGGTCGACATTAAGGTTTTGCCTGATGCACTCGACGGCCAGTTATGGTCTTACCAGTTATCCCGCCACATGGCACCTGAAGGCTGGCAGAACGGCCCGGCAGAACAAGCCTCCACGCCAACTATTCGCAGCGCAGCGCTGGCCATCGCTGAAGATGTCGGCCACGCCAAGCTCGGAAAAGAGGACGAGCCGATGGCTCTGATGTGGGGGCTGCTGAATCGCCCTGACGAACAACGACCGCAGTTCTTCCAGGACTGTCACAACGGCGAAAAAGACTGGTGGAGGCTGGTACCCGGCTTCGTGCGCGAATGGGTCGCTGGCCCGCCGCCGCCACTCTGTCCTTACCACTCAACGCTGTCCATGGCGCAAGTCGCCAGCCTGGATAGCGATACGCTGCTTCCCTATTTCCACGACAGATATGTCTTCATCGGCGCAGCCATACCGGGCATCAACGATCAGATCGTCTCGCCGGTACATGGCCCGCTGCCCGGGGTATATGCGCATGCCATGGCGCTGGACAATCTCTTGACCTACAAGGACAACTACAAGACCGTTGCGGAGTGGTCCGAACTATTCAGGCACCCAACCAGCCTGCTCGGTGCCGGACTGCTGGCCGTCTTCTGCGTTTTTCTGATTCGTTTCGTCTATATGCGCCTCGCGAACTCGAACGAGCCGCCCCCCCTATCGGACCTGAGAAAAAAACTGCGCCATATTCCGACTTTCGCACTGGCATGGCTTCTGAAACTGATTGTGCGCCTCGCGGCCGTCATGCTTCTGATCGTATTGCTTCAGAAGTGCTTTCGCATCGGCATGCTTCCCGTCGTGGAGCTGGCCGCAATGGCCGTATTCGCCGAGGCATTCGAACTGCTTGAAAAACTCAAGAAATACCTGGAGGCAACACCGCATGCGTGAAAGGAAAAAGACGATGCACGACAAATGGATTTTCGGACTAGCCCTTCTGCTGACGACGAGTAGTGCATTGGCCGATGCAATTGTCGAAGCCAGCCCGCGATCAAGAGAAACTCTCGACCTCTACACCCAGCCCAACGGCACCGAAAGCAAGCCTGTGGCGACATCCGACCTGCCCATGCCGCTACCGATTCTGGCGACACAGGCAGGCTTCTACAAGGTCAGTCTGTCTGGCAAAGAGGTCTGGCTGCGCAGCATGCAGGTGCGCGTCAAGCGCGACGCCGCTGGCGCCAGTTGCGCCAGTAAGGCACCCAAAGGCGTAGGAGTTGCGCAGGAAACATGGGGGGCAACAGCCGGAGCGGGCAAGAATGCGTGCAACTAGGCTGATCCACGCAGCAGTCGCCATTGCATTGGCAAGCCTGTCCGCTTGCAAAAGCCTGCCGCAGATACAGGGTCTTAAGGGCGACTCGACGCTGGCGATCGCCCCCACGGGCGAACTTCCGCCACCAGAGCGGAATAGCTGGCCGGCGCTGCAAGACGATGTGCTCAATCAGCGCGCACAGGGGTATGGCCTCGCATCCATGCCGGAATTGCAGAAATACCTGAACGATCTGCTGATACGCATCAAGGCCAAGGCCAGCGTCGCAGACTGGCCGGGCGAAGTGCACATCCTGGCAACAACAGCGCTTGAAGCCTACTCAACCGATGCCGGCAATATCTATGTTTCACCCAGTTGGGTGTCGGGCGCTCAAAGCGAGGATGAGCTAGTTGCCTTGCTGGGCCACGAGTTCGGGCATATTTACCTGCACTACCACCGTCTGGGTGAAACAATACAGGGCTCCGATCAAGTGGCTACGCTTGCTGCCTTTGGTGTTGCGCTGGCAAAGCATACCGCCCAGAACACGGGATGGACCCCCGTGGACACCCTGATGGCAAGCTACCTGATGACTCGGGAATTGTCGGCTGCGGCCTGGAGCCGCGGTCAGGAGTCAGATGCTGACGCATTCGGCCTCAACATCAGCCTCAAGCTGGGATATTCGTACGAGTATGGAATGAAGGTTTTTCTGGAGAGGCTCGCCAGTTGGGAAGAGCAGAATGCCGATCGGCAAACCACCCTGCGCCAGAAAATGCTAGAGGCCGTCAAGGAAGAGGCACGCAAGGCCGCCCGTGCCAGCCAGCAACAAACGGGGAACGGCAATCAGGCAACATTTACGATTCCGACGGAAGACCTCAATGCCGGGATCGCCGGCCTGTTCCATGAATTGCAGCAGTCGACCGGCGATCTGTGGAACAACGTCACGAGCCGACATCCGGACATCCTGAAACGCCTCGATACCGTGGCCCAGGCTGCCGACGCTCTGCCGCCGAACATCGCGAGCCGCACACCGACCGAAAAGCCTTTGCAACAAGTACTCAGGAACAAGCGCACGGCGGCACTGATCAAGAATTACGGTTACGCCGCAGAAGCCCTGCTGGATGTGAGTGCACCGAATGCCTTGGTGCTGGCGCAAAAGGCCACAAACGGCATCACAGGAAGGCACGCACTCCCGATCGTTGCGCTGAACAACGCCCTTGAGGCGCGCGGTAAGGCTCGGGAAGCCGCCGCTGCACTGAGCGCAAACCTGAGTTCACCCAACGATGCCGCCTGGTTTGTCTATGTGAAGCGCAGCGATCAGTTGCTGCAGTCAGGCAACGTTGTCGGCGCCAACACTGTGTTCCAGCAAGGCTTTGCGCAATACCAAAATGCCAGTGCAGTCTGGCCCCAATCGATCAAGCTGACTGGCCGCATCCAGGGCTGGGAGCAAGCCAAGAAGCTTGCCGACATTTGCGCCAAGCGCTTCACATCAGTAGCGGCACAATGTCGCGACGCTGCGGCAAGCCCGGCCGAAATTGCCCAGCGCGAGCGCCTGAACAAGGAAAGATCCGAAGCAATAGTGAAGAAATGGTTCAAGCAGTCCTGAGTCGTTAATCAACGATTTTGCGACGCCTCTCACGAAAAACGATCGGCGGCACACCGCCTGCCTCAAGCGCTCAGTGTTCACCCAGATGCATGGTCGCCGCGACGATTGCGAGAACAAGCGATGCAGCGGCGGCAAACCACAGCGCCGACAGGCCGATGAAGGGGAAGACAAAGGCGCCGAGCATGCCACCGGCGATCAGCCCCAGCCACAGCCAGAGATAGCCGCCCCAGGCAATCTTGTCGGGTCGCACGAGATTGCGCGCCAGGCCCTGGCCGAGCTTGACCAGGGTGCCGGTCATATAGGTCACGCCGGTGGTGACCTCACCGCTGCTGCCGACGAAGATGCAGTTGATGGCGCCCATGGCCATGGCGGTCAGTGCGACAGCCAGCGAATGCACGTTGGCGGCATGCGCGGCCGCCGCGAGCGTGAGCAGCAGGGCGACCAGCGCCAGTACCGTGGTGGAGCGGCGCGTACTGCCGCGATAGGCGAACAGCGTGCCGAGGAAGACGCCGAAGACGAAGGCGACGATCAGGCCGCCCGAGATCAGCGCGTGGTGCCAGTCCTGCACCAGACCGACGCCCAGGCGCGTCGAGTTGCCGCTCATGAAGGACACGAAGAAGCCGCCCAGATAGATGAAGCCGAGCGCGTCGACATAACCGGACAGCGCGGCAAGGGCGGTAGCGAAAATGCGCAGCTTGAGCCCGTAGTTGATCATTGCAGATGCTCCGACTGAAACCAGACGTCACGATAGCAAGACGGGTGGAGGGGGAAGCGCGAATAAACCCGAGCGGCAGGCAGCATTTCCACGAGGCTTGCGCGCCGCAAGCGGCCCCGGTCGCGGACCATACCGACTGGCTGCTTGCAGAGGCATGCCTATCCAGACATCTGCCGTGTAGGAAAAGGCCGGGACGAATGCAGGCCGGCGCGGACAGCTGCGGCGACCGATCCGCGCTATGGTGAGCGAGGGAAGATGAACGAAGAGGAGCTTGTCATGCCTGCAATCCGAACCGTCCTGCTGCCATGCCTGTTGCTGGTGACCCCGGCACTGCATGCCGCCGAAGCAAACAAATGCATGGACGCCCGCGGCAATGTCACGCTGACGGATGCGCCCTGCAATGCGCTGCCGGCCAAGCGAACAGCGCCGCCGGCCGGCCAGGCCCGGGCGTCCGAAACTTTGGCGCAACCGAAGCCCGAGCCTATTCTGCCGCCACCGGATCAGCCCTTGCCTTCGCCGCCGGCACCGCAACCCGCCAGCCCGGCAACGCCCCGGCCGTCAGCGCCGATCGCGCCGCAAACGCAGCCGATGCAGCGCTAGAAACGAAAAAGCCGGCCTGAGGTGAGGGCCGGCTTTTTTTGCTGGGGAGTGAATCGCTCAGATGGTATTCGGCTTGGCGTTCTGGGCGTAGCGCTCGACTGCCTTCTTGATGCGATTGGCATCGCCGATGCGCGTCATCTTGCCCCAGGAGTCGAGCAGCACGATGATGATGGGCTTGCGGTTGAACCAGGCCTGCATCACCAGACACTTGCCGGCCTCGTTGATGAAGCCGGTCTTGGACAGGCCGATGTCCCAGCCGGAGTTCTCGTTACGGACCAGGCTGTTGGTGTTGTGGAATTCCTGCACGCGGCCGTCGACGATGACGTCGTATTCGGCGGTGGTGGTGAACTCGCGGATCAAGGGATACTGGTGGGCGGCGGCGACCATCTTGACGAGGTCACGCGCGGACGAGACGTTGGCGGAAGTCAGGCCAGTCGAATCCTCGAAGTGGGTGTCCACGAGGCCCAGCGCCTGCGCCTTGCGATTCATGGCGGCGACGAAAGCCGGACGACCGCCCGGATAGTAGCGGGACAAGGCTGAAGCGGCGCGGTTTTCCGACGACATCAGCGCCAGGCGCAGCATTTCTTCACGCGTCAGTTGGGTGCCGACCTTGAGGCGGGAGCGGGTGCCCTTGAGCATGTCGACATCCTCCTCGGAAATCGTCATGACATCGTGCAAACCGGGCTGGGCGTCGAGGCTGACCATGGCCGTCATCAGCTTGGTGATCGAGGCGATCGGCACAACGGCGCTGGCGTTCTTTTCGTAGAGCACGGATCCGGTCATCTGATCCTGCACCAGGAAGGCGGAAGACTGGATGCCGAGGGCGGCGGCGCTGGGCGGCAGCGACTCTCCGACCAGGTGATCGCCCTGCAGGGCGGCCTGCTTGATGTTCGACTTGCGGGCAGCGTGCGTGCTTGCGCTCTTGGTTGAGCTCTTGCTCGCACTCTTGCTGGCGACGGCTTTTTTCTTGGGAGTAGTCGTCTCCGCCTGGGCCTGCGCGCAGACCAGGGAGGCGATTGTCAATGCAGCAACCAAGGCTTTCTTCATATCACTCTCCATCCGCCGGGACCCCGTCCCACCACCCCTGATGGGACCTCTCCGGCTCTTACGGCAGTATTCTCTATAAATTAAGCAGATAGCGCAAGAAGTTCATGCGAAATGTAACAGCTATTCAAGGAACCGCAATACTTCACTTTTGCGCGATATGGTGTCTGCATAGCCAAGCTCGATCAGGGCGCCTGTGTACTCGGGTTCGAACAATAAATAACTGGCCAGCGCGCCGCCGCGACGGTTCATGGCACCGATGCCGCGCAACAGCATGCGCACCGGCATCGGCAGGGCCTGCGCGTGCCGGGCCGCAAGGGTGTCGAGGCGCTGCGACGGGGAAATGACCAGGGTCTCGATGGGACGCAAGGCCAAACCGGCCTCGCGGCGCTTTTCGTCGGGAATCATGCTGAGCGTATTGTTGATGCGCGCCAGACGCTCCAGATCCACGTAAAGACTATCCAGAAAAATGCTCGACAGGGCGTGGCCGGCGACTTGCGCCAGCGAGGGGTAGCTCTCTTGCACGGCCCGCTCGTTCTCGGCGCTCATGCGGCCGGCACCGATGACGAGGATGCGCTGCGCGCCGAGATGCACGGCCGGCGAAATCGGCGCCAGTTGCCGCATGGAGCCGTCGCCGAAGTATTCGCGATTGATGCGCACCGAAGGAAACACGAAGGGGATGGCGCTGGAGGCCATCAGGTGATCGAGCGTGAGCTCGGCGCGCGCGCCGAAGCGTTGCGTGCGCGACCAGGTCTGCAGATCGGGATGGCCCTGAAAGAAGGTCACGCTGTGGCCGCTGGCATAGCCCGAGCAGGTAATCGAAAGCGAATGCAGCGCGCCGCTGGCAATGGCCTCGTCGATGCGCGAGAAATCCAGACGCTGCTCCAGCAACCGGCGCAGGGGCGCGTTATCCAGCAGGGAGCGCGGATTCTGCCGTATCAGCCAGCCCAGCATCATCGCCGAAACCCAGCGAGCGCCGGTCAGGGCGATGCCGGCGGCATCGGCGCGGTACACGTCGGCCGCATGGAAGCCGGCCCAGGTGCGCCGCAGATTGTCCACGCCGGCCGCAAAGTTTTCCGACCAGCACGCGAGCACGGCAGCATTGATGGCGCCGGCCGACGCGCCGCAGAGAATCGGAAAAGGATTCCTCTGCGGGTCGGGCAATATCTCGCGAACCGCCGTCAGTACGCCCACCTGATAGGCAGCGCGTGCGCCGCCGCCCGTCAGCACCAATGCGGTCTTGCCGCGCTCCCCCATATGTGAGCCTAGCGCTTGTTCAGGTGCGCCGTCTCGACCGACAGCAGCGCGGTCATGTTCAACAGCCTGCGCACCGTCGCCGTCGGTGTGACGATATGCATGGGCTTGGCCGCGCCAAGCAGGATGGGGCCGACGGTGACGCCATCGCCCGCCTCTTCCTTGAGCAGGTTGAAGGCGATATTGGCGGCGTCGAGATTGGGCATGATGAGCAGATTGGCCTCGCCCTTGAGACGCGAATCGGGAAAGACCTGCTGGCGGATGGCGGCCGACAGCGCCGCATCGCCGTGCATTTCACCCTCGACTTCCAGGTCGGGCGCGCGCTCGTTGAGCAGCGCCAGCGCCTGGCGCATCTTCAGCGCCGTCGGTGTGTTGGCAGTGCCGAAATTCGAGTGCGACAGCAAGGCGACCTTGGGAACCAGACCGAAGCGGCGCACCTCCTCGGCCGCCAGCAGGGTCATCTCGACGATCTGCTGCACGCTCGGATCGTAGTGCACATAGGTGTCGGCAATGAACAGCGTGCGGTCCGGCAGGGTCAGCATGTTCATCGCGTAGAAGTCCTGCACGCCGGGGCTGCGACCGATCACATTGCCGATCGCCTCCAGGTGGTGGGCGTAGCTGCCGACGGTGCCGCACAGCATGGCGTCGGCGTAGCCGTGCCTGATCAGCATGGCGCCGATCAGGGTCGGACGGCGCAGCATGTCGCGCTTGGCCACTTCGACGCTGACGCCCTTCCGCTGCATGATCTTGTAGTAGGACTGCCACAGCTCCTTGTAGCGCGGGTCCGAGTCCTGATTGACCATTTCGAAGTCGATGCCGGCGCGCAAGCGGAGTCCGGCACGCTCGATGCGCATCTGTACCACTTCGGGCCGGCCGATGACGATGGGCTTGGCCAGGCCGTCGTCGACCGTCGTCTTGACCGCGCGCAGCACGCGCTCCTCTTCGCCTTCGGCAAACACGACGCGCGCCGGATTGACCTTGGCGCCGGAGAAGATGGGCTTCATGACGAAGCTGGAGTGATAGATGAAGGCTTCTAGCTGCGCCACATAGGCCATCATGTCGGCGATAGGCCGCGTCGCCACGCCGGAGTCCATCGCCGCCTGCGCCACCGCCGGCGCCACGCGCGTGATCAGGCGCGGGTCGAACTGCTTGGGCATCAGGTAATCCGGACCGAAATGCACGTCCTCGAGGTGATAGGCGGCGGCGACCACGTCGGTGTGTTCGGCATGCGCCAGTTCGGCGATCGCCGTGCATGCGGCGATCTTCATCTCGTCGTTGATCGTGGTGGCGCCGACATCGAGCGCGCCGCGAAAGATGAAGGGGAAGCAGAGCGAATTGTTGACCTGATTGGGGAAGTCGGAGCGCCCGGTCGCCATGACCACATCGGCGCGTACGGACTTGGCCACATCGGGGAGGATTTCGGGCGTCGGGTTGGCCAGCGCCAGAATCAGCGGCGAGCGCGCCATTTTCGCCACCATCTCGGGCTTCAGCACGCCGCCGGCCGACAGGCCGAGGAAGACGTCGGCATCGGCGATCACGTCGCCGAGCCCGCGCGCATCGGTGTCGCGGGCATACGGCCTGAGCGAGTCGTTCATGGTCGGCCGCCCGTTGTAGATCACGCCATCCACATCGGTCACCCAGATGTGCTCGATCGGCATGCCCATCTTCTGCAGCAGCGCGAGACAGGCAAGCGCCGCGGCGCCGGCGCCCGAGGTCACCAGTTTGACATCCTTCAGCTCCTTGCCGACCACCTTCAAGCCGTTGAGGATGGCCGCGCAGACGACGATGGCGGTGCCGTGCTGGTCGTCATGGAAGACCGGGATCTTCATGCGCTCGCGCAGCTTTTGCTCAATGTAGAAGCACTCGGGCGCCTTGATGTCTTCGAGATTGATGCCGCCGAAAGTCGGCTCCAGCGCGGCGATGGCGTCGATCAGCTTGTCGGGATCGGATTGCGCCAATTCCAGATCGAAGACGTCGATGCCGGCAAATTTCTTGAACAGCACGGCCTTGCCTTCCATCACCGGCTTGGCCGCGAGCGGGCCGATATTGCCGAGGCCGAGCACGGCAGTGCCGTTGGTGATCACGGCAACCATATTGGCGCGGCCGGTCAGGCGGCTGGCCTGGGCTGGGTCGGCGGCAATCGCGTTGCAGGCAGCGGCAACGCCGGGCGTGTAGGCGAGGGAAAGTTCCTGCTGGCTGCTTAGGCTCTTGCTGGGCACCACGGCGATCTTGCCGGGGCGAGGAAATGCGTGATATTCAAGTGCTGCTGCGCGGATGTCTTCATCCATGAAACCGTTCTCCTCCGAACTGCGTTCTTATCGGATAGCGGCAGGGCGGCGCTGACATGTCGCCGGCACTGTCTGCAAACACGGGCCTGATGCGAATCTCAAGGAGGATTGTGGCATAAAGTCCGCATGCCTGACTGCTACACTGCCCGCTTTGTCCGCCGTATCGATTGCTCATGACGCTCGCTCGCCGCATGCAGGATATTTCACCCTTCCAGGTCATGGAGCTGATGGGGCGCGCGAAAGCGCTGGAGCAGCAGGGGCGCGACATTGTGCACATGGAGGTCGGCGAGCCCGACTTTCCGACATCGCCGCCAGTGATTGCCGCCGCGCAGGATTTTCTCGCCACCGGCAAGGTGTTTTATACCTCGGCGCTAGGCATGCCCGAGCTGCGTGAAGCCATCAGCGACTTCTACCGTCAGCGCTACCGCAGCCATGTGCCGGCCGAACGCATCGTCATCACGACCGGCGCATCCGCCGCGCTGCTGATGGCGCTCAGTGTCCTCGTCGACCGCGACGAAGAGTGGCTGCTGCCCGATCCGGGCTATCCCTGCAACGCCAATTTTGTGCGCCTGCTCGAAGGCAAGGTGCGCCGCATCGCCACCCGCGCGGAGCACGGCTATCAGCCGACGGCAGCACAAGTCGGAGAGGCGTGGGGGGCGCGCACCAAAGGCCTGCTGGTCGCCTCACCGGCCAACCCGACCGGCACGCTGATCGGCGCAGCGCACCTCGCCGAACTCCACGCCGCGGTCAAGGAGAAAGGCGGCACGCTGCTCGTCGACGAGATCTATCACGGCCTGACTTACGGCGTCGATGCGGCATCGGCAACGATGCTCGGTGACGACATTTTCGTCATCAACAGCTTTTCGAAGTACTTCGGCATGACCGGCTGGCGTCTCGGCTGGCTGGTGGTGCCGCCACGTTATCTGCGCGAAGTGGAGAAGCTCGCGCAGAACCTTTACATCTCGCCGCCGACGCTGGCCCAGCACGCGGCGCTGGCCTCCTTCACGCCACAGAACATTACGATACTGGAGGAGCGCCGGCGCGAGTTTTCACGGCGTCGCGACCTGCTGCTGGCCGGGCTCGATGAAATCGGATTCAGGATCACGGCGCCCCCCAAGGGTGCGTTCTACGTCTATGCGGAGATAGGATCGCTCGCCGAAGACAGCTATGCGCTGGCGCAAGCATTGCTGGAAGAGGCAGGCGTTGCCTGCACACCCGGACTGGATTTTGGCCAGCAGGATGCCCATCGCTATATGCGCTTCGCCTACACGACCGAGATGGCGCGTCTGCAGGAAGGCCTGCGCCGCATGCAGAGCTTCTTCTCGCGCCAGCGCCTCTAGAAACTTTCCAGCGCTGCAAAAGAAAAAGGCGCAGTGCCTGAGCACTGCGCCTTTTCTGATACCGGAAACCGGATCAGGACGGACGCGAACCCGTCGGGAACGGCCAGGCGGCGGCCGGGTTCAGGGACGACTTGATACCCGGGGTAGCAGCGGTGGACGGTGCAGCCGGAGCAGCAGCAGGCTTGGCGGCCGGCTTCTTGGCAGCGGGCTTCTTGGCGGCAGCAGGCTTGGCGGCAACCTTCCTGGCAACCGGCGTCTTGGCAGCGGCAGGCTTCTTCGCTGCAACCGGCTTCTTGGCGGCAACCTTCTTGACTGCAGGCTTCTTGGCAGCAACCGGCTTCTTCGCTGCAACCTTCTTCACTGCGGGCTTCTTGGCGGCAACCGGCTTCTTGGCAGCAACCTTCTTGACTGCGGGCTTCTTGGCGGCAACCGGCTTCTTGGCGGCAACCGGCTTCTTGGCGGCAACCTTCTTGACTGCAGGCTTCTTGGCGGCAACCGGCTTCTTCGCTGCAACCTTCTTGACTGCGGGCTTCTTGGCGGCAACCGGCTTCTTCGCTGCAACCTTCTTCGCTGCAACCTTCTTCACTGCGGGCTTCTTGGCGGCAACCGGCTTCTTGGCGGCAACCTTCTTGACTGCGGGCTTCTTGGCAGCAACCGGCTTCTTGGCGGCAACCTTCTTGACTGCAGGCTTCTTGGCGGCAGCAGGCTTCTTCGCTGCAACCTTCTTCACTGCCGGCTTCTTGGCAGCAGCAGGCTTCTTCACTGCAACCTTCTTTGCCGCCGGCTTCTTGGCAGCGGGCTTCTTTTTGGCAACGACCATCATGAATCTCCTTAAACAAAAAAAGTAACAGGGAAGGATCTAACTACGGCAACCCAGTTTGCTACAGCATGGATTATTCATCACGCGAATCCAAAACAAAGCGATGAATTCCTTGCGTTTTTCCGTCCATCATTTCGAATTGAAGCGATGGTAGATCGCAGGGTCACGCAACCAGCCCTGCACTTTCCTTGCGAAGAATTTCCGTCGAGAGGTGCGCGGTGCACACGATCATTCGGATACCTCATTCGCCGCAAACGACACGACAAACAAAATCATTTGCCGTGTTCATAGGCGCAACCCTAACGACGAACATGCGGCAGCGCAAACATTTACGCACATCGCGCAATCAGATGGCGCGCGATGTGTTGCATAAATGTCTCGTCACCAACATCGCGTTCATCGTGTCATCGAATCGATGATGCGCATGTCGGCGCATGCTCAAAAACAAAAACGCCCGACATGTGTCTGGCGTTTTTGAATTACGGGTATCTCGCAGAGACCCGCGCGGGATGGGCATCTGCGAAGATCAATCCCAGCTCAGCGCACCGCCGGTCTGATATTCGGTGACGCGCGTCTCGAAGAAGTTCTTCTCCTTCTTGAGGTCGATCATCTCGCTCATCCACGGGAAGGGATTCTCTTCGCCTTCGAACAGTTGATCGATGCCGATCTGCTGCGCGCGACGGTTGGCGATGAAGCGCAGATAGCCCTTGAACATCGGTGCGTTGAGGCCGAGCACGCCGCGCGGCATGGTGTCTTCGGCGTAGCGATACTCAAGTTCGACGGCCTTGAGGAAGAGCTGCTTGATCTCTTCGCGGAAGGTGGCGGTCCACAGATGCGGGTTCTCCAGCTTGATCTGGTTGATCAGGTCGATGCCGAAGTTGCAGTGCATGGACTCGTCGCGCAGGATGTACTGGTACTGCTCGGCGGCGCCGGTCATCTTGTTCTGACGGCCCAGCGCCAGTATCTGGGTAAAGCCGACGTAGAAGAACAGGCCTTCCATCAGGCAGGCGAAAACGATCAGGCTCTTGAGCAAAGTCTGGTCGGCTTCCGGCGTGCCGGTCGTGAAGTTCTGATCCATGATGGCGTCGATGAAGGGGACCAGGAACTCGTCCTTGTCGCGGATCGATGGCACTTCATGGTAGGCATTGAAGACCTCGGATTCATCCAGACCCAGCGACTCCACGATGTACTGGTAGGCGTGGGTGTGGATGGCTTCTTCGAAGGCCTGACGCAGCAGATACTGGCGGCACTCGGGCGCGGTGATGTGGCGATAGGTGCCGAGCACGATGTTGTTGGCAGCCAGACTGTCGGCGGTGACGAAGAAGCCCAGATTGCGCGTAATGATGCGGCGCTCGTCCGGAGTCAGACCGTTCGGGTCCTTCCACTGGGCGATGTCGCGGCTCATATTGATTTCCTGCGGCATCCAGTGATTAGCGCAGCCGGCCAGATACTTTTCCCAGGCCCACTTGTACTTGAACGGCACCAACTGGTTCACGTCGGTGGGGCTGTTGATGATGCGCTTGTCCTCGACGCGGATGCGACGGAAGGACTCGCCGGCACCGGTGGTCAGGACTTCGTCGGCAGGGGCGGCGGTCTTCGGCATGGCGGCTACGGATCCAGCAGTTTGCAGGCCCAGGTTGGGCGTGCTGTCTTCAAAACTCAGCATTACTTGTCTCCCTATCTATATGTTTCTGACGGCGGGATAGTCAAATTGTTCTCTTAAACCGATCTGGCACCAGGGAGCGCTGCGCGCTCCGCAGTCCGGATTGTGGTTTCGGCCGTCCCCGTCCCGGGGACTTAACCCGCCGGCCTTGCCGGCGGGTTAGCCTTCACCGCAATCCCGCTTGCGAGCTTGCCTATTGGCAAGCCTCGCAATCGGGATTGTCAATCGAGCAGAACTTGGCGTCGGTGGCAGGCTCAGCAGCGGCCTGCGAAGGCACCGAGTTCAGTGCGCCGGCCTTGGTGGTGGACTTCTCGGCGGAAGTCGCGCCCAGGGTACGCAGGTAGTAGGTGGTCTTCAGGCCCTTGGTCCAGGCGAACTTGTAGGTCTCGTCGAGCTTGCGACCCGAGGCGCCGGCCATGTAGATGTTCAGGGACTGCGCCTGGTCGATCCACTTCTGGCGACGCGAGGCGGCTTCGATCAGCCAGCTCGGTTCGATTTCGAAGGCGGTGGCGTACAGGTCGCGCAGCTCTTGCGGGATGCGGTCGATGCGGGCCAGGGAGCCGTCGAAGTACTTGAGGTCGGCAATCATCACCTCGTCCCACAGGCCCAGCTTCTTGAGATCCTTGACCAGGTGCTCGTTGGCCATGGTGAACTCGCCCGACAGGTTGGACTTGACGTAGAGGTTCTGATATTCCGGCTCGATACAGGCGGCCACGCCGACGATGTTGGAGATGGTCGCGGTCGGGGCGATGGCGATGCAGTTCGAGTTGCGCATGCCGACTTCGCCGATACGGGCGCGCAAGGCCTCCCAGTCCATGGTGCTGCTGCGATCCACGTCCAGATAACCGCCGCGCTCTTCGGCCAGCAGGTCGATGCTGTCGTGCGGCAGGATGCCGCGATCCCACAGCGAACCCTTGAACGAAGAGTAGCGACCACGCTCTTCAGCCAGATCGGTCGAGGCCCAGTAGGCGTAGTAGCAGACGGCTTCCATCGAACGGTCGGCGAACTCGACGGCTTCCATCGAGGCGTAGGGGATGCGCAGCTCGTGCAGGCAGTCCTGGAAGGACATGATGCCCATGCCGACCGGACGGTGACGCACGTTGGAGTTGCGCGCCTTGTCGACGGCGTAGTAGTTGATGTCCACCACGTTGTCGAGCATGCGCATGGCGATCTTGATCGTGCGGCGCAGCTTGTCGTGATCTAGCTTGCCGTCCTTCAAGTGGGCAAGCAGGTTGACCGAGCCGAGGTTGCAGACGGCGATTTCGGTATCCGAGGTGTTCAGCGTGATCTCGGTGCAGAGATTGGAGCTGTGCACCACGCCGACGTGCTGCTGCGGCGAGCGGATGTTGCACGGGTCCTTGAAGGTGATCCAGGGGTGACCGGTCTCGAACAGCATCGTCAGCATCTTGCGCCACAGGCTCATGGCCGGCACGCGCTTGAACACCTTGATTTCGCCGCGATCGGCCTTTTCCTCGTAGCGGGTGTAGGCCTGCTCGAATTCCTTGCCGTACTTGTCGTGCAGGTCCGGGGCGTCCGACGGCGAGAACAGGGTCCACTCGCCGGCTTCCATGACGCGCTTCATGAACAGGTCGGGAATCCAGTTGGCGCTGTTCATGTCGTGGGTACGACGGCGGTCGTCACCAGTGTTCTTGCGCAGCTCGAGGAATTCCTCGATGTCCAGGTGCCAGGTTTCCAGGTAGGCACAGACGGCGCCCTTGCGCTTGCCGCCCTGGTTCACAGCGACGGCGGTGTCGTTCACCACCTTGAGGAAGGGGATCACGCCCTGCGACTTGCCGTTGGTACCCTTGATGCGGCTGTTCAGCGCGCGCACCGGGGTCCAGTCATTGCCCAGGCCGCCGGCGAACTTCTGCAGCATGGCGTTTTCCTTGATGCCCTGGTAGATGCCGTCGAGATCGTCGGACACCGTGGTCAGGTAGCAGGAAGACAGCTGCGAATGCAGGGTGCCGGAGTTGAACAGGGTCGGGGTCGAGCTCATGAAGTCGAAGGTCGACAGCACGCTGTAGAACTCGATGGCGCGCTTTTCGCGCTCGATTTCGTTGATGGCAAGACCCATGGCGACGCGCATGAAGAAGACCTGCGGCAGCTCGATGCGGCGCTCGTCCACGTGCAGGAAGTAGCGGTCGTAGAGGGTCTGCAGGCCGAGGTAGCCGAACTGCAGGTCGCGGCTGGCGTCCAGCGCTTCACCCAGCTTGGCCAGATCGAACTGGGCCAGGCGCGGATCAAGCAGCTCATGCTTGATGCCGACGCGGATGAACTCGGGGAAGTATTCAGCATACTTGGTCGCCATGGCGGCCTGCGAGGCGGCCTCGCCCAGCACTTCCTTGCGCACGGTGTCGAGCAGCAGGCGGGCGGTGACATAGCTGTAGGCCGGCTCCTCTTCGATCAGGGTGCGCGAGGCGAGGATGGCGGACTTGCTGACCTCTTCGATGGACACGCCGTCGTAGAGGTTCTTGAGGGTGGATTCGAGGATGGCGTCGGGCGAGACTTCCTGGCCCAGCCCATGACAGGCCGATTCGAGCAGCGCGTTAAGCGCGTTCATGTCGAGCGGACGGATGACGCCGTTGTCGTTCACGTTCAGCGGCTGAACCTCGGCGGCGGCCTTCTTCTGCTGCGCCCGCTCCTGGTTGCGCTTTTCGCGATAGAGCACATAGGCGCGGGCAACGTCGTGCTCGCCCGAGCGCATCAGGGCCAGTTCGACCTGGTCCTGGATGTCTTCGATATGGCAGGTGCCGCCGTGCGGCTGACGACGCACCAGCGCGGACACCACATTGTCGGTCAGTTGGACGACCAGATCACGCACACGCGCCGAGACTGCCCCGTGGCCGCCGGCCACGGCCAGAAAGGCCTTGGTCACGGCGATGGAAATCTTGGCCGGCTCGAAACCGACCACCGCACCGTTGCGGCGGATGACCTTGATATCGGGCGCGGTCTGCAGCGATTGCGCCGAAGTGTCGATCAGGTCATTGGTAAAACCGGGAGGGACAGGTTGAGCATGCGATTGCGTTGGGTTTTCCAGCTGCATCAAATATCTCCTGGGGTGAAACAGAAACTGGCGGGCAAAAGGCTGGCCCGCCGCAAAATTATTTTTTACCTGTGCGAAACACACTAAACCCGGCCGGGAGTACCCCAGTCAAGAAGGAGGAAGGGGAAAAACCGGCTTATCGGCTCCCTGCGGTTCCTGCCTTGATTGGACCGCCGCGGACGCTGTTGGTTGTCCACAACTTGCCCACAGGCTTACTCACAGAAAACCCCGAGAAATCCCCAGAACCTACTAGATATAGTGTTGAAACACTCAAGACCAACTAATTCTAGTGGGTCGATTTTTAATCTGCAAGAAGATTTTTCGAATATTTTTATGCCCTGATAAATCAGGGGCTTCGATGCATGGCGGCAATGGAGGCGCACAACCGGCGGCCCCGAAGCGGCAAAAGACAGCGGCAAGGCGGCGGTAAACCGGCGCCCCCGCACCTGCCACGGATCACTGGATGCGAGGAATCCGCGCCCAGTCGAAATATGGACCCGGGTCCGTTTTGCGGCCGGGCGCTATCTCCGAATGGCCGACCGTGGCCCGCAAGGGATAAGCTGCATGCAAGGCGGCGGAAAGACGCCTGAGTGCCGCGTATTGCGCGTCGGCAAAGGGCCGGCTATCGCACCCCTCCAGTTCAACGCCGATGGAAAAATCATTGCAGCGATCCCGCCCCTGCCATTGCGACAGGCCCGCATGCCAGGCGCGATCCCGACAGGAAACGAACTGGATCAGGCTGCCGTCGCGGCGGATGAAGAAATGCGCGGACACCTTCATGCCCTGGATTTCCGCGTAATAGGGATGCTCGGCCGGATCGAGGGTATTCGTAAACAATTGCTCGACGCCCGGACCGCCGAACTCGTCCGGCGGCAGGCTGATGTTGTGGATGACCAGCAGCTCGATCGGCATGCCCTCGGGCCGGGGCTCGAAATTGGGAGAGTCGACGCGGCGAAACGTTTCGCCTTCAGTCGGCCCGTCGCTGCACAACCAACCGCGCTCGTCGATAAACCAGTTGCTCACTCGCTAATTTCCAGACGTTGCATGCGGTAACGCAAAGAACGGAAGGTCACCCCGAGCAGCTTGGCCGCGGCGGTGCGATTGAAGCCGGTTTTCTGCAGCGCTTCGATGATGACTTTTCGCTCGACCTCGTCCAGATAGTCCTGCAAGGCCACGCTGCCAGCGTCCGGCACGCTGTCGCTGGCGCGCGGCGGCGGCGACAGATTGAGGTCGGCGGCATCGATGCTGTCGCCGCCCAGCAATGCCAGCGCCCGCTCGACGATGTTTTCGAGCTCGCGCACATTGCCCGGGAAGGGATAGGCCTGCAAGGCCTGCAGGGCGTCGGCGGTCAGCCGCGGCACCGGCTGGCCGCACTGTCGGGCCACGCGCTCGACGATGCGCTGCGTGAGCAGGGGGATATCCTCGCGACAATCCCGCAGCGCCGGCATGCGCACCTCGATGACATTCAGCCGGTAGAAAAGGTCCTGGCGGAACTTGCCCTCCGCAACCCGCTCCCTCAGGTTCTGGTGGGTAGCGCAAAGGATGCGCACATCGACCGGCTCCTCCTGCGAACTGCCGACCTTGCGCACCTTTTTCTCCTGGATCGCGCGCAGCAACTTGACCTGCATGGACAGCGGCAGATCGGCCACCTCGTCGAGAAAGAGCGTGCCGCCGCTGGCGACCTGAAAGAAGCCGTCGCGATCGGCGTCGGCGCCGGTAAAGGCGCCCTTTCTGTAGCCGAAGAACTCGCTCTCCATCAGGCTCTCGGGAATCGCGCCGCAATTGACGGCGATGAAAGGCTGCTCGCGACGCGCGCTGTGCTGATGAATCATGCGCGCTGCCAGCTCCTTGCCGCTGCCGGACTCGCCGTGCAGATAGACCGGCGCCTGGCTGCGAGCGACCCGTTCGATCAGGGCGCGCACCTCGGTCATGGCGGCGGAATCGCCTATCAGCGGTGCCTCGTTCTTGGTCGCCACGGTCTGCGGCAACTGGGGCAGGTCGAGCGCCGCGCGCACCAGCGCGCGCAATTGATCCAGCGACACGGGCTTGGACAGGTAGTCGAAAGCGCCGGCCTTGAGCGCGGCGACGGCGTTTTCCATGCTCCCATGCGCGGTAATCACGGCCACCGGCAGATCCAGCCGTCCTTCTCCGATCTCACGCACCAGCGCAAGCCCTTCGCCATCCGGCAGGCGCATGTCGGTCAGGCATAACTGGTAGCGGCCGCGTTGCAGAAACTCGCGCGCCTCGGCCAGATTGGCGGCGCAATCGGCATCCAGGCCCATGCGGGCCAAGGTCAGATCGAGCAGCTCGCGGATATCGGCCTCATCATCGACCACCAGTACCCGCATGCGGCCCGACTCGCCGCTGTCCTGACGTACGTTCATACCCCTCCCCGGGCGTAGATACAGAAATGCGCGCCGGAATCGCTCTCCCGCAACTCAAGGGAGCCGCCATTGGCCTCGCACAGTTCTCTTGCAATATACAGCCCCAGCCCGGTTCCTCCGGTGCGGGTCGTGAAGAACGGCTCGAAAATCTGGGTACGCAGCGCTTCGCTGATCCCGGCGCCGTCATCAATGACATGTATTTCAACGTTGCCGCCCGGCAGCGCCTGCGCGATCAACTGGATCGCGCCTGCCGTACCGCTCGAATAGCGCAGGGCATTGGTCAACAGATTCGAGAGTACCCGATGCAGGTGACCTCGATCGAAACGGATCAGCAGGTCGGGCTCAAGCCGCAAGGTCACGACCTGCAGCAGGCTCGGGTGATTAAGCGACAGCTCCTCCAGCAAGCCGGCACAGAATTCGTTGAGGCGGATGACCTCCGGCGCAGTGCGATCTCGGCGGCCCAGCTCCAGGACCTCATTGACGATGCGATCCAGGCGCTGGGTGTTGTCGCCGATGATGCGGGTCAGGCGCATGTGCATGTCATCGTGATGCTCCTCGCCCAGCAGCTCGGCCGCGTGGCTGATCGAGGCCAGCGGGTTGCGGATTTCATGCGCCATATTGGCGGCCAGGCGCCCCAGCGCCGCCAGCTTGATCTGCTGCGCCTGATCCTGAACCCGCGCCATGTCCTCGATATACAGCAAGGCATTGCCGCGTTCGCCCGGCGGCAGGAAACGCACGCGCAGCAGACGCTGCCCCTCGGCCGTGCGCAGCAATTCGCTGCATTCGCGGGCAGCAACGCACCAGACCGAAAAACGCTCCTGCAGCACGGCGGAGAACTGCGACAGTTGCACGAGCTCCTGCCCGCTCACGCCGAAAAGCGCCGCCGCCTGCGGGTTGTACTGACGCACCTTGCCCTGGCGATTCACCACCAGCACGCCGTCCTGCATATCGCGGATGACGCGCTGGTTGATGTGCAACTGGGCCTCCAACTCTTCCCCCTGACGGCGCGCCAGCTCCTCGTTGGCAACCACGCGACTGGCCAGCAAGCGGGCAGTAATGGCGGTGCCGAAAAAACCCAGGCTCATCACGCCCGCCTGAAAGAACTCCAGGGACTCGCCAATACCGCTCAGCACACGCCAGCTTTGCTCGGTCAGCACTGCCAGCGACGCCAGCGCAGCGTGGAACAGCGTCATGCGGCCCTGCCCGACCAGGCCGGCGCCGGCCAGTGCCACCAGCAGCATGTAGGCAAAGCCGCTGCGTACGCCGCCGCTCTGGGACATCATCAGCGTGAAGCAGACGGTATCGACCACGACACCGCCGGTCAGCAGCCAGTTGAAACGCGTCGCCCGACCCGAAAACGCCAGGATCGCAAGCGCCAGAAGCAGATAGGCCGCGCAGACCCGCGTGAAGCGTTCGGCGGAAATCGCGCCGACGGTGGAAGCCAGGTCGTAAGCCAGCACCGCCGCCAGGAAGAACGCGGCCACGACGACACGGTAAAGATTGAAGTAGCGCAGCAGACGTTGAAACAGTTCCGGCGGCGGCGCGTGTTGCAGCGGCGCGCCGAACAGTTCGCCGAGCTTCACTTGCGCCCTTGCGCCGGTCCCAGCCGGCGATGCGTCTCGCAGCAATAGTCCAGATTGCCGTCAGTCACCACCTCGCTCTGCGGCACATTCAGGCCGCAGCGGACGCAGGCGCGCATGCTTTCTCCGGCATGGCTGCGCGAAGCCGGACGAACTGGCGGGCGGGCCGAGCGCAGCACGCGCCATACCAGCCAGAGGACAAACAGGAGAATGAGCCATTTCATAAGTGTTGGCATAGTACACGCTGCCAGCCGTCACGGCCACGCCGAAATGGACGCGCGCGGGTCCGCGCCTCCGGCGAATGGGCATCGCGCCCGGCGTGCCAAAGACAGCCTTGGCGGCGCGAGCCGCTGCAAATGAAAAAGGCCTTGCATTCGCAAGGCCTTTTTCACGGCTTCAGCGCGTTTCGCGCATTCAGCTCACTTGCGCCATCGAGCGCTCAAGTTCAGCCAGCGCCTGACCGCCGCCGTAGGTCGACAACGGCTCCAACTGGCCGCCCTTGGCGATGCGTACCGCGCAGTACTTGAACTCCGGAATCTTGGCGAACGGGTCAAGTGCAGCGTTGGTCAGCTTGTTGGCGGCCGCTTCGTAGTAGGCGAAGGGGATGAAGATCGAGCCGCGCGGCGTGCCGGCATCGGCACGGGCATAGACGCCGATCTTGCCGCGACGCGACTCGACGGTGATGACTTCGCCAGCCTTCGAACCCAGCTTCTCCAGATCCAGCGGGTGGATCAGCACGGTACAGGTCGGTTCGATGGCGTCAAGCACGGAGGCGCGACGGGTCATCGAGCCGGTGTGCCAGTGCTCCAACTGACGGCCGGTGATCAGCACAAACGGGAACTCGTCGTCCGGACGCTCATCCGGCGGGATGATGTCGGCCGGCACCAGCTTGGCGCGGCCGGTCGCGGTCGGGAAGTCTTCGGTGAAGATAACCGGGGTGCCGGGATCGCCTTCCGCTTCGCACGGATAGGTGATGACGTGTTCGCGCTCCAGACGCTCCCAGGTCATGCCGGCGATGGACGGCATGGCCTTGCGCATCTCGTTGAAGACGTCGCTGACATGCTTGTAGTTCCAGCCGCAGCCGAGACCGTTGGCGATGTCCTGAATGATCCACAGGTCCTGACGCGCTTCGCCCGGCGGGTTGAGGGCCTGACGGCCCATCTGCACCATGCGGTCGGAGTTCGAGAAGGTGCCGGTCTTTTCCGGGAAGGCCGAGGTCGGCAGCACCACGTCGGCAAGATAGGCCGTTTCGGTCAGGAAGATGTCCTGAACGACGAGGCACTCCAGCTTGGCCATGGCTTCGCGGGCGTGGTTGGCGTCCGGGTCGGACATCGCGGGGTTTTCACCCATGATGTAGAGGCCCTTGATTTCCTTCTTGTACATGGCTTCGACGATTTCCACGACAGTCAGGCCGACCTTGCTGTCGAGCTTGGTGCCCCAGAGCTTTTCGAAGAAGGCCTGGATTTCGGGATTGTCGACGCGCTGGTAATCCGGATACACCATCGGGATCAGGCCAGCGTCGGAAGCGCCTTGCACGTTGTTCTGGCCGCGCAGCGGGTGCAGACCGGTGCCGGGGCGGCCGATCTGGCCGGTCAGCATGGTCAGCGCGATCAGGCAGCGCGAGTTGTCGGTGCCGTGCACGTGTTGCGACACGCCCATGCCCCACAGGATCATCGAAGCCTTGGAGTTGGCGAAGTCGCGGGCGACGGCGCGCAGGGTCTCGGCCGGAATGCCACAGACATCGGCCATCACCTCGGGGCTGTAGCCCTTGAGATTTTCCTTCAGGGCTTCGTAGCCGCTGGTGCGCGAGTTGATGAAGTCCTGGTTGGCCAGACCTTCTTCGACGATGGTGTACATCATCGCATTCAGCATGGCGACGTCGGTGCCCGGCTTGAAGTTCAGGTTGTAGGCAGCGTGGCGGGCCAGATCGGTGCGACGCGGGTCGGCCAGGATGATCTTGGTGCCGGCCTTGGCGGCGTTCTTCATCCAGGTCGCGCCGACCGGGTGGTTCACGGTCGGGTTGGAGCCGATGATCATGATGACTTCGGACTCGGTCACATCCTTCATCGGGTTCGACACGGCGCCGGAACCGATGCCTTCCAGCAGCGCGATCACGCTGGAGGCGTGGCACAGACGGGTGCAGTGGTCGATGTTGTTGCTGCCGAAGCCGGTGCGGACCAGTTTCTGGAACAGGTAGGCTTCTTCGTTCGAACCCTTGGCCGAGCCGAAGCCCGCCAGCGCGTACTTGCCGTCGCGATCGCGGATGGTCTTCAAACCGTTGATGGCGACTTCCAGCGCTTCTTCCCAGGTGGCTTCGCGGAAGACTTCCAGGTACTTGGAAGGATCGATCTCGAAATTGGCGACCTTGGGCGCGTCGGCGCGGCGAATCAGCGGCTTGGTCAGACGATGGGCATGATGCACATAGTCGAAACCGAAGCGGCCCTTCACGCACAGGCGGGACTCGTTGGCGGGACCGTCACGGCCCTCGACGTAAAGGATCTTGTTGTCCTTGACGTTGTAGGTCAATTGGCAACCGACGCCGCAGTACGGGCAGACGGAGTCAACCTTCTTGTCGGGCACTTGCATGGCAACGCCGCGGGCCGGGGCCAGGGCGCCGGTCGGGCAGGCTTGCACGCACTCGCCGCAAGCGACGCAGGTGGATTCGCCCATGGGGTCGTCCAGGTCGAACACGATCTTGGAGTGCGAGCCGCGGAAGGCGTAGCCGATCACGTCATTGACCTGCTCTTCGCGGCAGGCGCGGACGCAGCGGTTGCACTGGATGCAGGCATCCAGATTGACGGCCATGGCCGGGTGGGAAACGTCGGGTGCCGGCTCTTCGCGACGGTCGAAGCGCGGTGCGCCCACTTCCATCTTGTTGAACCAGTAGGTCAGCTCGTTATCCAGAACGTACTGCTCTTCTGGCACGTCCGACTTCAGCAGCTCCAGCACCATCTTCTGCGAATGCACGGCGCGCTCGGAATCGGTGGTGACTTCCATGTTGGCGGTCGGGAAGCGGCAGCAGGACGGAGCCAGCACGCGTTCGCCCTTGATTTCGACGACGCAGGCGCGGCAGTTGCCGTCCGGACGCATGCCTTCCATGTAGCACAGGTGGGGGATCTCGATCCCCTCCTTCTTGGCGGCCTGGATGATGGTTTCGTCGGCACGGGCGGTGATTTTCTTGCCGTTGAGGGTGAACTCAACTTGCGCCGGGGTCATTTGTTCGTTGATTGCATTCATCGCTCTGAACCTCTCACTTGCTCAGTTCGTGGGGGAAGTACTTGATCACGCACTGGATCACGTTCGGGGCCGCCTGGCCCAGACCGCAGATGGACGCATCGCCCATTGCACGCGCCAGATCGTCCAGCAATGCCTGGTCCCACTTGTCGGTATCCATCAGGCCGGCCGCCTTGCTGGTACCCACGCGGCACGGGGTGCACTGGCCGCAGGACTCGTCGGCGAAGAAGCGCATGGCGTTGGCAGCCATGGCGCGTGCAGTGTCCTTGTTGGACAGCACGACGACAGCGGCCGAGCCGATGAAGCAGCCGTACTTGTTCAGGGTGTCGAAGTCCATCGGGATATCGCCCATCGAGGCCGGCAGGATGCCGCCCGACGGACCACCCGGCATGTAGCCGTAGAACTCGTGACCGTCGAGCATGCCACCGCAGTACTCGTCGATCAGCTCCTTCATGGTGATGCCGGCCGGGGCCAGATGCACGCCCGGCTTCTTGACACGGCCGGAGATGGAGAAGGAACGCAGACCCTTGCGCTCGTTGCGACCGAAGCTGGTGAACCAGTCGGCGCCCTTTTCGAGAATGTCGCGAACCCAGAACACGGTTTCCATATTGTGCTCGAGGGTCGGGCGGCCGAACAGGCCGACTTGCGCCACATACGGCGGGCGCAGACGCGGCATGCCGCGCTTGCCTTCGATCGATTCGATCATCGCGGACTCTTCGCCGCAGATGTAGGCGCCGGCGCCGCGACGCAGGTAGATCGGGGGCAGAGCCACGGGCGAGTTGGCTTGCAGGGCGGCAATTTCCTTGGTCAGGATTTCGCGCACGTGAGCGTACTCGTCGCGCAGGTAGATGTAGATGGACTCGATACCGACGGCCCAGGCGGCGATCAGCATGCCGTCGAGGAAGCGATGCGGATCGCGTTCGAGGTAGTAGCGGTCCTTGAAGGTGCCGGGTTCGCCTTCGTCGATGTTCACCGCCATCAGACGCGGGCCTTGCTCGGCGCGAACGATGCGCCACTTGCGACCGGACGGGAAGCCTGCGCCGCCCAGACCGCGCAGACCGGAAGTTTCCATGGTCTTCAGCACGGACTCGACGTCGATCTTGCCGCTCATGCAGTCGGCCAGGGTCTTGTAACCGCCTTCGGCCTTGTACTGTTCGAAGCCGACGTACTCGGTCATCTTTGCCTTGACGTCCTTGGCTTCGACGGCCTTCTTGACGCTATCGACGGTGGCGTTGTCGATCGGGTTCTGGCCGACGACGACGACCGGCGCCGATTCGCAGCGGCCGACGCACGGTGCATGCAGCACGCGCACCTTGGCGCCGAGGATGGCGGGCAACTTGTCCAGCAGCTCATTGGCGCCGGCCAGTTCGCACGACATCGAGTCGCAGACGCGTACGGTCAGTTCTTCCGGAGCGGTCTCACCGAGATTGGTGCGGACCACGTCGAAGTGATGATAGAAGGTGGCGACTTCGAAGACTTCGGTCATCGCCATGCCCATTTCGGCGGCCAGCGCGACGATATGGTTATCCGTGATGTGACCGTAGGTATCCTGGATCTTGTGCAGGTGTTCGATCAGCAGATCGCGGCGGCGCGGCTCGTCCTTGAGCAGTGCGCGGATTTCCTCTGCTGCCTTGGGGTCGACCGAGCGGCCCTTCGGGGTCGCGCGCGCCTTGCGCATGCGGCCGACATCAGCAATCGGGATAACGGTGGTACTCATCGCAAATAACCTCGATTCGTTAGGAGTGTTTTGTTATTCGTACAACATCGGCGGCCCCGCCAGCTCGTTCTGCCGTCCAAAGGACAACTTCCGGACAACTCTTCACGCTGCCGCGCGGACCGTAAAAACCATCTGAAACCAGACTGAAACAGGGTTTCGGCAACACCGGAAGCGGCTGAAAATGCGGCATCCGACGCCATATGAAATGTCCTGCCAAACTTCGTCATGGTATATGAAGTTTAGTTCAACTGTCAATTTTGCAGAACGGCCGAACTCTGTCGTGGTGCGGGTTTGCGCGAGGTTTCGCAAAATCAGTCAAAGCTCTCCCAAAAGTTCACTCTGTTGCAAAACCGTCCGAATCACCGTAAATCCCGACAGCACAGTCTTGAACGACCACCTCCCTGATTCATTAAAGCAACCCGGAAGCCATTGCATGAGGACGGCCCGGCCCGTTTTTGGTAAGCATGCTGTATCGCTTGATAAACAACAGAAATCAAACGGAGGCTCTGTACGGCATATGACGGCATTTCCGCTGCGGGCACCGACGGAGGATGCGGTAACAAGCCCGGCCCCTCAACATATGCACCAAATATCATATTTCGACCATGCAGCGACGCGGCTATAGTCGCGGCCTGACTGGAAATTCACTGCATATATGGGCTGAGGCCGGATAGCAGCCACTCTCTTTGGATACTTTCACCGCCAGCCTTGACGCTGCCCTTGCCCTGCTGCTCCACGCCGACGCGCATCTTTATGGCATCGTCAGCCTGAGCCTGCGCGTCAGTTGTCTGGCCGTACTCCTGGCCGCGCTGTTTGCCCTGCCGCTGGGCGCCTTGCTGGCGGTTGCCCAGTTTCCGGGCCGCCGCACCCTGACGGTACTGGTCAATGGCTTCATGGGCCTGCCAGCCGTCGTGGTCGGCCTGATTGTGTATCTTTCGCTTTCGCGCGCGGGTCCACTCGGAGAGCTCGGCCTGCTCTTCACGCCGAGCGCCATGAGCCTTGCCCAGGCGGTGCTGGTCGCGCCTCTGCTGGCTGCATTGACCCGCCAGATCGTTGAAGACGCCTGGTTCGAGTATGCCGACCAGCTTCATTCGCTCGGCGTCTCACCGCGTCAGGCGGCGCTGACGCTGCTCTGGGATACGCGCTGGTCGCTGTCTACCGTGCTTCTGGCCGGCTTTGGCCGCGCCATTTCCGAAGTCGGCGCCGTCATGATCGTCGGCGGCAATATCGACGGCGTGACACGCGTCATGACCACGGCCATTGCGCTGGAAACCAGCAAGGGCGATCTACCGCTGGCCATGGGGCTGGGCATCATTCTGGTCGCCCTGGTGCTGTTGCTGAATGCGCTCGCGCAAGCCATTCGCAGTTGGGCAGCGAGGTCGGCCCAATGACCGCCATGAAGACGGCAATGTTTCCCCTGCAACTGAGCGGCATCGGCTTCGCACCGAGCGGAACGACCATACTTCAGGATATCAACCTGACCATTGCCGAAGGCAGTTGCACCGTCATTCTGGGCCCCAACGGCGCCGGCAAAAGCGTGCTGATGCGCATCATGCACGGCTTGCTCGCACCCGGCAGCGGCCGCGTGGAGTGGGGCAGCCTGGAAGAGCGCCCGCTTTCGCAAGCCATGCTGTTCCAGCGCCCCGTCATGCTGCGTCGCTCGGTCTTGAGCAATGTCGCGTATGGCCTGCATGTGCAAGGCATCCCCATCCCCGAAGCCAAGCGGCGGGCGTTAGCCGCGCTTGAGAGCGTCGGTCTCCAGCATCTTGCGGACCGCCCGGCGCGCGTGCTTTCCGGCGGCGAACAGCAACGCGTCGCTTTAGCGCGCGCTGCCGCCCTGCAGCCCCGGATTCTGTTCCTCGACGAACCGACAGCCAGCCTGGACCCGGGCGCGGCTCGCGCTATCGAATCCGGCATCGCCGCGCTGCATGCCGCCGGTATCACCATCGTCATGGTGACGCATCATCTGGGGCAGGCGCGCCGCCTGGCCCGGGACATTGTTTTTCTCGCCGCCGGGCGCATTCAGGAGTGCACGCCGGCGCACGATTTTTTCCGGCAGCCGCAATCACAGGCGGCGGCCGATTTTCTCAAGGAGGAGCTACCGTGAACCTGATCCGTCGTCTCTTGTGTGTTGCCCTGCTCGCCAGCGTCCTGCCTGCACAGGCCGCCGATAACTTCATCACCGTGGCCTCGACCACCTCGACCGAGCAGTCCGGCCTGTTCGGCTTCCTGCTGCCCATCTTCAAGAAGGAGACCGGCATCGAAGTGCGCGTCGTCGCTCTCGGCACCGGCCAGGCGCTCGACATGGCGCGCCGCGGCGATGCCGACGTAGTGTTTGTGCACGACCAGGCTGCCGAGGAAAAATTTCTCGCCGAAGGCTACGGTGTCAAGCGCTATGAGGTCATGTACAACGACTTTATCCTGATCGGCCCGAAGGAAGACCCGGCCAAGGTCGCCGGCGGCAAGGACATTACCGCCGCGCTCAAGAAGATCGAGGAAAGCAAGTCGGCTTTCGTTTCTCGCGGCGACCGCAGCGGCACGCACGCCGCCGAGCTGCGCCTGTGGAAGCTGGCCGGCATCGACCTCGACAAGGTCAAGGGCCCCTGGTACAAGGACACCGGCTCGGGCATGGGCCCGGCACTGAACAGCGCCGCCGCCATGAACGCCTACATTCTGGCCGACCGCGGCACCTGGCTGTCGTTCAAGAACCGCCAGAACCTGGCCATCGTCGTCGAAGGCGACAAGCGCCTGTTCAATCAGTACGGCGTCATGCTGGTCAATCCGGCCAAGCATCCGCATGTGAAGAAGGAAGCCGGCCAGAAGTTCGTCGACTGGGTGATCTCGCCCGCCGGCCAGCGCGCCATCGCCGCCTACAAGATCGGCGACGACCAGCTGTTCTTCCCGAACGCGCACAAGTAAATCTCGCCCGGCCCTCGTGCGGCATATGTCGCACGAGGCAGGCAGCAAAGAAAAAGGCCCTTGACGGGCCTTTTTCTTTTGCGAGCGCCGCCGATTCGCTGGCGCGCACCGCGCTGCATATCTCGCCCGAATCTGCCTTTGACGCCGCCCGAAAACCGGGCCGGAAAGTGAAAAGCCCACGCAACCGGACGGTTACGTGGGCTTTGAATTGGTCGGGGCGAGATGATTCGAACATCCGACTCCTGCGTCCCGAACGCAGTACTCTACCAGGCTGAGCTACGCCCCGATTTGCCGATTTCCTTGATTCTCGATCATGTAGAGAGCGTCGGGGTAGCTCTCGGAAACCCTGCACACGGCTTGCTGCTTAGTGCCGTCGTGCAACTGCAAAGGATGACAATTCTAGCAGAGATTCCTTGTATTGAGAAGTCTGCAAACACGCTAAAGCATTTTTGGCTATCGCCGCCTCCGCTTCCGCGTAGCGACGCGCCTCTTCCAGCGCGCCGGTGGCATGCACGGCGGCCAGTACCGCCGGGAATTCGTCGCGACCGCCGGTTTCAATGGCGCGGCGCACGCAGGCGGCCTGCGCGGCATTGCCGTGCTGCATGACATGGATCAGCGGCAGCGTCGGCTTGCCTTCGGCCAGATCGTCGCCCAGGCTCTTGCCGATCTCGTCCTGATCGCCGGAATAGTCGAGCACGTCGTCAACGAGCTGGAAGGCAGTGCCCAGATGCATGCCATAGGCGGCCATGGCGGCTTCGGTCTCGGCATCCGCGCCGCCCAGGATGGCGCCCAGACGCGCCGCCGCCTCGAACAGCTTGGCGGTCTTGTAGCGGATCACGCGCAGATAGCCTTCGATTTCGACGTCGGCGTCGTGCACGTTCATCAACTGCAGGACTTCGCCCTCGGCGATGACGTTGGTGGCGTCGGACAGCACTTCCATCACGCGCATGTCGCCGACGTTGACCATCATCTGGAAGGCGCGCGAATAGAGGAAATCGCCGACCAGCACGCTGGCGGCATTGCCGAACAGGGCGTTGGCTGTATCGCGGCCGCGGCGCAGGGCCGACTCGTCGACCACGTCGTCGTGCAGCAGGGTTGCGGTATGGATGAACTCGACGACGGCCGCCAGTTCGTGATGATTCCGGCCCTGGTAGCCGAAAGCGCCGGCCACCAGCAGCACCAGCGCCGGACGCATGCGCTTGCCGCCGCTCTGGACGATGTACTCGGCGACCTGGCGCACCAGTACGACATCTGAATGGAGACGCTCGCGAATCACGGCGTCAACCGCCTGCATGTCCTTGGCGATCAGGGCGTAAAGAGCATCGAGTTGCACGGAGGAATCCAGGCCGGGAATTTGCGGAAAGTGCGAAATGTTAGGCGGCGCAAGCCGATGCGTCAAGTCGCATCATGCCGGCCGACGCCGCCTTTCTGCCGTTCAGGCGCCGTTGTGCTGGTCGAGCGCGACGTCGAGCATGAGTTCGCTGGCCAGCCCCTCAAGCACGCCGCGCAAAGCGTCGTCGGCCAGGGTTTCCGGCGCCACCAGCAGGGCGCGCACCTTGAACACATGGTGCTCGGCCTCGGCCTTGTTCACGATCTCGGTATGCAGATCCTCGATGCTGACGCCGCGCTCGGCCAGGCTGGTGGACAGCAGGCGCACGATGCCAGGACGATCCGGCCCGACCAGCTCGAGCTTCAGCATGCGCTTGCCGGCGGCGACCGGCGGCGCGTCGCTGCGGGCGATCTTGACCTGCAGACCTTCAGCCTCGAGCTTGTGCAGAGCCTCGATAAAGGCGTCGGCGTGCTCCGGCGCAACCTGGAAGTGCACCATGCCGGCGAACTGCCCGGCGAAGTGATTCATGCGGCTGTCGGCCCAATTGACCGAGAAGCCATGCGTGCAGTCGGAAAGGTGGCGCACCAGGCCCGGCCTATCGCGGCCGACGATGGTGACGACGAGCGAAGTGGTCAGCGGATTGGTCTGCGGTTCCAGCGAGATCTTGCGCTTGATCATCGGCGCCTTGGTGGCGAAGCGCGCATCCTGCGGATAGGCCGGAATCTCGTCGTGTTCGGCGGCATGCTTCACGACCTGCCGGATCAGCTTGAGTCCCATCGGCGACAGGGCGCGCTCCCACAGCTCGCGCGCGCTCTCGCCCTTGACCACGAAACACCAGTCCTGCGCGGCAATGGCGCCGTCGTCCCAGCCGGCGTCGAGATGATAGATGGAGCCGCCGGCGATTGGATCGCCTTCGAGCAGCGTCCATTCGACCGCGGCAATGCCGCGATGGCGCGGCAACAGCGAGGGGTGGAAGCCGAAGGCGCCGAGCCGCGCGCGCGCCAGCGCTTCCGGTGTCACGAAGGCATGCGTATGGGCGGCGATGATGACATCGCAATCCTCGTGCAGATCGCTACCCGGCACCTTGCGCGGGCTTTCGAGGATGGATAGCGGCAGACCGGCTTCACGCGCGGCGACGGCGAGACGATCGTCGGCGGCGGCCGCAACCACGCGCACGACTTCGTGACCGTCTTCAAGCAGATTGGCCAGCACGGATGCGCCAAAGTGGCGCGAACCTATCACGGTGCACTTCAACTTCATTGCATTCCCCCATCATGGCCCGGAAACCAAAACGCCAACCCCGAAGGATTGGCGTTTTGCTTGTATCTGGTGGCCGGTCTCGGAATCGAACCAAGGACACGCGGATTTTCAATCCGCTGCTCTACCAACTGAGCTAACCGGCCAAAGAGGGGCGCAGTATAGCCGAGAAGAGGTCGAACCGCAAGCCGACCCACGACAAAACGCCCGCAGGCCGCGTCATTGACGGCGCATGCGCTGCGCCGTCAATGACTTAGCGGATCAGATATGGTGAATATCGCGATCCTTGGTTTCCGGCAGGAAGAAGATACCGAGCACGGCCGTCATCACGGCAACCACAATCGGATACCAGAGGCCATAGTAGATGTCGCCGGTCGCCGCGACCATGGCGAAGGCCGTCGTCGGCAGGAAGCCGCCGAACCAGCCATTGCCGATGTGATACGGCAGCGACATCGAGGTATAGCGAATGCGCGTCGGGAACAACTCAACCAGCCAGGCGGCGATCGGACCGTACACCATGGTCACGTAGATCACTAGGATGGTCAGCAAGCCGACCAGCGCCCACCACTGATTGCTGAGAGCTTCGATCGGGTTGGCCTTGGCGGGATAGCCAGCGGCCTTGATCGCGGCGGCGACGGCCTTGCCGAACTCATCGGTCTGCTTCTTCAGCTCGTCCTTTGCCAAATCCTTACCTTCAAAAGAGGCAATCACGGCTTCGCCGATATGGATGCTGGCCACCGTTCCTGCCGGCGCGGCGACATTGGCGTAGTTGACGCTGCTCTTCGCCAGGAAGGACTTGGCAATATCGCAGGAGGTCACAAACCTGGCCGTGCCCACCGGATTGAACTGGAAGGAGCAGGTGGCCGGATCGGCAATCACAGTGACAGGGGCGTTCTGCTGCGCGGCCTCCAGATCCGGGTTGGCGAAATGCGTCAGCCCCTTGAAGATCGGGAAGTAGGTCAGCGCAGCGATGATGCAACCGGCCATGATGATGGGCTTGCGGCCGATCTTGTCGGACAGGCCGCCGAAGATCACGAAGAACGGCGTTGCCAGCGCCAGCGACACGGCGATGAGGATATTCGCCGTGAAAGCATCAACCTTCAGCGTTTGTGTCAGGAAGAACAGCGCATAGAACTGGCCGGTGTACCAGACCACGGCCTGACCGGCGGTGCCGCCAAGCAGGGACATGATCACGATCTTGAGATTGTCCCAGCGCGCGAACGACTCGGTCAGCGGCGCCTTGGAGCCCTTGCCCTCTTCCTTCATGCGCACGAAGATCGGGGATTCGTTGAGCTGCATGCGGATGTAGACGGAAATGATCAGCAGCAGGATGGAAATCAGGAAGGGAATGCGCCAGCCCCAGACCTCGAACTCCTTGCCAAGGATTTCGCGACAGGCCAGGATCACCAGCAGCGACATGAACAGACCCAGCGTTGCGGTCGTCTGAATCCAGCTCGTAAACAGGCCGCGCTTGCCGTGCGGCGCATGTTCGGCGACATAGGTGGCGGCACCGCCGTACTCGCCGCCCAGCGCAAGGCCTTGCAAGAGACGCAGCGCGATCAGGATGATCGGCGCGGCGACGCCGATGGCCTCGTAGTTGGGCAGCATGCCGACGATGGCCGTGGACATGCCCATGATGAGAATGGTGACGAGGAAGGTGTACTTGCGCCCGATCAGGTCGCCGAGGCGGCCGAAGATGATGGCACCGAAAGGCCGCACCGCAAAGCCCGCGGCAAACGCCAGCAGCGCGAAAATAAAGGCGGCCGTTTCATTGACGCCCGAGAAGAACTGTTTGCTGATGATGGCCGCAAGCGAACCATAGAGATAAAAGTCGTACCACTCGAAAACGGTTCCGAGCGACGAAGCGAAGATGACCTTGCGCTCCTCCCTGGTGATGGCGCCACTGCCTGCTTCGGCCATGATAGTTCCTCCTGATGATTGTTTTCTTGCATACCAAGCATAGACATGCAATCCGGATATTTCCGGACGGAGTGCATGCTAGGGGGAGGAACTTACGAGTTACTTACGCAGAGACGCTGTCGCGGAATGTCACACGCACGCGAATGCCGCCCAGGGCGGAATCGTGCAACGCAATGTCGATCCGATGCAGTGCTGCAATTTCCTTCACGATGGGCAGCCCCAGTCCGCTGCCGTCGGTATGCGTCCCCAGCACACGATAGAAACGATCGAACACCTTGTCCCGCTCGTCGGCCGCGATGCCGATGCCGCTGTCCTCGATGTCCACATACAGGGCCTCTTCCTGGCTGATGAGGATCGCCACGCTGCCGCCTTCGGGCGTATAGCGAATGGCATTGTCGATCAGGTTGGCGAACAGCTCATGCAGCAAACGCGCGTTGCCTTGTACCCTGCTGTCATGGGTGAAATTCTCGAAAGACAGCTCGATGCGCTTGTCCATCGCGTGCGTTGCCCATTCGCGAGCGACATCGGGCACGAGTTCGGCCAGGTTAACGCTCTCCATGAGTGAATTGTGCGCACTCATGGCTTCGGCACGCGCCAGCACCAGCAACTTCTGCGTCATGTCGGCCAGACGCTCGACCGCCTGCAGCATGTGCCGCACCCGCACCTGCATGCGCTCCGGCGTCCCTTCGCGCAAGGCCAGTTCCGCCTGGGTGCGCAATCCGGTCAGCGGCGTCTTGAGCTGGTGCGCCGCATCGGCAATGAAACGGCGCTGCTCGGACAGGCTTTCGTCGAGTTGCGCCATGGTGTCGTTCAGGGCTTCGATCAGCGGGCGAATTTCGGCGGGAATGCTTTTCAGACTGATCGGCGTCAGGTCGCTGGGGCGGCGCTCCCGCAATTCGTCCTGCAGCCGGTGCAGCGGCGTAACGCCGCGAGACACTGCGAAGTAGACCAGCAGCACCGCAATCGGCACGATGACGAACTGCGGCACGATGACGGAGGAAACAATGCGCGCCGCCATTCCGTTCCGCTTGTTGCGCGTTTCCGCAACCTGCACCAGCAAGGGTTCGGTATCCGGTGCAACGCGCTTGAACAACCAGGCCACGCGGACATCCTCGTCGCCGATTTCGTCGTCGCGCAGGGAAATCTTGTCGAGTACGACGTTTTCCGAATGCGGCACCCAGGGAATGGCGTCATCGCCGACCAGCAGTACGCCCTGCGCATTGACGATCTGGATATATATCCTGTCCTTCGAGTCGGTCACCAGAATTTCGCGCGCCGCGCGCGGCAGATTGATGCTGATGCGACCCGCGCTGAAGCCGACGACATTGGCCAGCGCCTGAACATTATTCGACAGCACAACGTCGTAAGGCTCGTTGGCGAACTTGCCGGTCACGTTGTAAATCATCACGACGCCGATGGACCACACCATCAGCAGGATGATCAGCAGCCACAGCAGGATTTCAGCCAGCAGCGTATCGAAGCTCATCCGCCACCTGAAGCGGCGCCGTGCCTCATTTGGCATTCGGTTTTTCCAGACAGTAGCCGAGTCCGCGCATGGTCGAGATACGCACACCGCCGGGCTCCAGCTTCTTGCGCAAACGGTGCACATAGACCTCGATGGCATTGGTGCTGACCTCCTCGCCCCATGCGCAGAGATGGTCGATCAGATGTTCCTTGCTGACGAGACGGCCGGCGCGCAGCAGCATGACCTCCAGCAGTTCGAGCTCGCGCGAGGACAGATCGATGGTGCGGTTGCCAAGCCGGACCACGCGCTCCACCTGATCGAACACCAGATCGCCGACCTCGATCAGCGTTCCCTGCCCGGTACCGCGGCGAGTCAGGGCGCGCACGCGCGCTTCCAGCTCCGGCAAGGCGAACGGCTTGGTGAGGTAATCATCGGCGCCGGCATCAAGGCCGCGCACACGGTCATCGATGCCATCCTGCGCCGTCAGTACCAGCACCGGCAAGGGCGACTTCCGGGCGCGCAGGCGCTTCAGGACCTCGATCCCGGAAAGGCGCGGCAGACCGAGATCCAGAATCAGCAGATCGTAGCTCTGCCCCAGCAATGCGGTATCGGCCTCCTGACCGTTATCGACGTGATCGACGGCATAGCCGCCCTTGCGCAGCGAGGCGCAAAGACCGTCCGCAATCAGAAGGTCATCTTCAACCAGGAGGATTCTCATAGGCCGCAAGGATAGCAAGACTCTTCGGCCGCGCCCCAGACAAAGCCGGAAATGAACCCGGCTTTCCATTGCAGTTTCCCATTTCAGGGACATGCAAGCCGTAAGTCTTGCGCAAGCGAGCCTGAGTAGACTGAAGTTGCTGTTCTCCATTCGGTTTGGGAAGATTGCCTGCTACCAGGCTAATCGACTCCGGGAGCAGGCAACCTGACTAGCCGCCTGCTCCCGCCATCTTTTTCGCCGACCACCACCTCCGGCGCCCGAACCCGACAGCCCGGGACACGCTCTGCCAAGCGCATACCCAAAACAAAACACCCCGCAAAAGCGGGGTGTTTTGTTTTGGCCTGACCTAAGCCAGGCCTAAGGAGAGGGGTACGGGGAGAACCTGGGTTCTCCCTGTTCTGAGCTCCTCAGATGTAATTGGCTACGCCAAATTACATCATGCCGCCCATACCACCCATACCGCCCATGCCGCCCATGTCAGGCATTGCGGGCTTGTCTTCCGGGATTTCGGCGATCATGGCGTCGGTGGTCAGGATCAGGCCGGCAACCGATGCGGCGTTTTGCAGCGCCGAACGGGTCACCTTGGCCGGGTCCAGAACGCCCAGTTCGACCAGGTCGCCGTAGGTGCCGTTGGAGGCGTTGTAACCGTAGTTGCCCTTGCCTTCCAGCACCTTGTTCACCACCACCGACGGCTCGTCACCGGCGTTGGCAACGATCTGGCGCAGCGGCTCTTCGACGGCGCGCAGGACGATCTTGATGCCGGCGTCCTGTTCGTTGTTGTCGCCCTTCAGGCTGCTGATGGCAGCGCGGGCACGCAGCAGCGCAACACCGCCGCCAGGAACGATGCCTTCTTCAACGGCAGCACGCGTCGCGTGCAGTGCGTCTTCAACGCGGGCCTTCTTTTCCTTCATTTCGACTTCGGTGGCAGCACCGACCTTGATCACGGCAACACCGCCGGCCAGCTTGGCCACGCGCTCTTGCAGCTTTTCCTTGTCGTAGTCGCTGGTCGCGGTTTCGACTTGGGTGCGGATGTTGGCAACACGATCCTGGATCGCGGCTTCGGTACCGGCGCCGTCGATGATGGTGGTGTTTTCCTTGCCGATCTCGACGCGCTTGGCCTGGCCGAGGTCTTGCAGGGTGGCCTTCTCGAGGGTCAGACCGACTTCTTCAGCGATCACGGTGCCGCCGGTCAGGATGGCGATGTCTTCCAGCATGGCCTTGCGACGATCACCGAAGCCCGGGGCCTTGACGGCGACGGTCTTCAGGATGCCACGGATGTTGTTCACCACCAGGGTAGCCAGCGCTTCGCCATCGACGTCTTCGGCGATGATCAGCAGCGGACGGCCGGCCTTGGCAACTTGCTCCAGCACCGGCAGCAGGTCACGGATGTTCGAGATCTTCTTGTCGAAGAGCAGAACGAAAGGGTTGTCCAGAGCGGCGATCTGCTTTTCCGGATTGTTGATGAAGTAGGGCGACAGGTAGCCGCGGTCGAATTGCATGCCTTCGACGATGTCGAGTTCGTTGTCGAGGGACTTGCCTTCTTCAACGGTGATCACGCCTTCCTTGCCGACCTTGTCCATGGCCTTGGCGATGATTTCGCCAACATCAGCGTCGGAGTTGGCGGAGATCGAACCGACTTGGGCGATTTCCTTGGAGGTGGTGGTCTTCTGCGCACTCTTCTGGATTTCGGCGACGATGGCGGCAACAGCCTTGTCGATGCCGCGCTTCAGGTCGGTCGGGTTGAAACCGGCGGCGACGTACTTGAAGCCTTCGCGCACGATGGCTTGTGCCAGCACGGTGGCGGTGGTGGTGCCGTCACCGGCGTTGTCGTTGGTCTTGGAAGCAACTTCCTTGACGAGCTGAGCGCCCATGTTTTCGAACTTGTCCTTCAGTTCGATTTCCTTGGCGACGGAAACGCCGTCCTTGGTCACGGTCGGGGCGCCGTAGGAGCGCTCCAGAACCACGTTACGACCCTTCGGGCCCAGGGTCACCTTGACCGCATTGGCCAGAATGTTGACGCCGTTAACAATCTTCGAACGGGCTTCGTCGGAAAACAGAACTTGCTTTGCTGCCATGAGTAAATCTCCTTGAATTCTTTAGTTAGCGGCGATTAGGCTTCGACGACACCAACGATGTCTTCTTCGCGCATGACGAGCACTTCCTCGCCATCGACCTTGACAGCCTGACCGGCGTACTTGCCGAACAGAACACGCTCGCCGACCTTCACGGACATCGGGCGAACCTTGCCGTCTTCGAGGATCTTGCCGGCGCCGATTGCCAGAACGGTGCCTTGATCGGGCTTCTCGGTAGCCGAATCCGGCAGAACAATGCCGGAAGCCGTCTTGGTTTCTTCTTCCAGACGCTTGACGATCACACGGTCGTGCAAAGGACGAATCTTCATAAAGCAACTCCTTGATATTTATAAAAAGCGGCGTTTTACGCCACAGAAGCACAACAAAAACTGCGTAGAGGAAGTGTGGGCCGGCATTGTTGCAGCCAGATGATTAGCACTCATCTCCAACGAGTGCTAATAGTAGAGGCGGTGACTTAATTTTTCAAGGCCTCGATGCATACCCGTTCCGACCTGACTGCCAATACCTCCAGCCGGCAGGGGCCACAGCGCAAACGCACCGAGCGTGCCTGCCCCCCGGCTGCCAGCGCATTTTTTCTGTGCGCGGCCCGCTTTTTGAAAGCCCATGGCCGCCTGTCGCCGAGCGACGACATATTAAGACGCCGAAGATCAACAACTTAGCGGGCAGATCGGCGCTATCGTCGCCATGTCGCGACAGTTTGAAATTGTTGCCAAGGTATCATTTAAAGATATGTCATTGTTTTTATTGAAGACATAAACCTGGCAGCATTCTTGCAAAGACAGGGAGCCGGCCATGCCGGACATGTCTCACAAAGCAAGGAAACCCGTATGTCTTTAAAAGAATTTAGCGTCCGATGCAGCGCTATCACTCACACCACCGCCCGTGCCTTCGGCATTGTCCAGGCGGTTGGACCCACGCTCCCGCAAGCCTTGCATGCAAAGGTTCGCGCCCAACAATCAGGCAAGCATTCCGGCTTCAGCCTCTACCCCTGGCTGGGACACAAGCCCGCTTGACCTGTCGGTCACAAGCCGTTTTTTTCCTTAATCACAGGAGTTACAAACATGTCTGCCAGCCTTCTTACCCACTATGGCACTGAATGGTCTTACAACAAGCCCGCCTCCGCGCCGCGCCCGCCGGCCCCCCAGATCGAGGACGACAGCACCCGCCTGAGCGAGCGCGAACAGGAAATCATGCATTGGGTCGGCCACGGCAAGACCAATGTCGAGATCGGCTTGATTCTCGGCATCAGCCAGTTCACCGTGAAGAATCATCTGCAGCGCATCTTCCGCAAGATCGACGTGCGCAATCGCGCCCAGGCGATCAGCCGTATTCTGACTTTGAGCCAGACGGCCGCGCTGCAGTAAGGCCCGGCCTATTTGTAGCCGGCGACGGCCTCCATCAACTGCTTGCGCAGGTCGTCGGTCGGCTGCCCTGCAGCCTTGGCAGCGCGGATACGCGCCAGCAGAATCTGGATATTGTCCTGCTTGGCGTCGCCACCGCGCGCCGCAGCGGGTGCGGGCGGCGCCGCGACAGTCGGTGCGGAAGCGGGCGTCGGGGATGAACCATAGACCATTTCGGCCTTTTCCCCGCCGCCTTGCCTTTGCGCCGTGATCACGATGCCTTTGACCGCGCCCGCATTCCTTTTCTCGGCTTCAGCCAGGGTGCGCTTGTTTTCCTCGCGCTGACGCAGCAAAACCGTAGCCAACTGCTTGCGCAGGCCGGCAGTCGGCAGGTTCTGCCCTTCAGCCTGGCGGATGCGCCGCAACAAGTCCTCGATCTGCTGCGGCGCCGCCACCGAGCGCACCGGCGGCGGAATCTGCGCAGGCTGGTTGCGCACCGCATTGGCAAAGGCCTCGGGGGAACTCACCAGCTTGGCGATGCTCGCATTGCCGTGGCGCATGGCCCAGGCCAGCGGCGTCTCGCCGAGATCGTTGGTCAGGCTGGGGTCGGCGCCGGCCTTGACCAGATCTTCGGCCAGCGCCTCCTGCCCTTCGCGGGCCGCCAGCATCAGCGATGTGGCGAGATTGGGAGCGCGCGCATTGACGTTGGCGCCGCGGTTGATCAGGTACTGCGCAAGCTCGCGATGACCGTTGAACACCGCGTAGTGCAGGGCGCCCCACTCGTTGCCGCGCCGCTCCAGAGGCGCGCCGTGGTCGAGCAGCCATTTCACCGCTTCGAAGTTGCCCTTGAAGGCGGCCAGTTGCAGCGCCTGCTCGCCGTTTCTGTTGACCGCGTCGAGCCGGGCGCCGCGCTGCACGAAAAGCTCCATCATGCGCACATTGCCTTCCCAGGCCGCAATCATGAGTCCGGTCCCGACCCGGTCGCCGACAAAATCCACCGGCAGGCCGCCGTCAAGCCAGCGCCGCGCCTGATCCACGTCGCCGCGCTCAATGGCCAGCCCGAATGTCACGGGCGAAACCTCGGGCGCCGCAGCCGCTGACTGCAGCATCGCCGCGCACATTCCGAGAATAAAAAGGCGAGTACGCCAAGAGTTCTTCACTTCCAGCTCCCTACAGTCCGTAGCGCCTTATAGCAGAATGCAGGCAGCCTGCATAAGTCATTGATATGCCTTGACGTCCCCATGACGCCTTCCGCAACCCGCATCTGCCTCGCGCTGACGCTCTCCGCCCTGCTCCACCTGGCCCTGCTGGGGGGGCGTTGGTCTGCGCCCGCGCCGATCAAGCCGGTACGGCTCGAAGCCCGGCTCGCAATTCCCGAGCCCAGCCCCGCCGCGCCGCCGGCGCCCCCCGCACCGGATATCTTCGAGAAGAATACGCTCGCCCCCGAAGAGACACGCCCGGCGCCGACGCCCAAGCCCGTACCGAAAGCACAGGCCGGAAAACCCGCGCGACTGAAAAGCGCCGACGAACAGCGCGCCGTGCGCAAGTTGTCCGAACATATTCTGTACCCGCAGGCGGCGATCGAGGCGGGGCACGAAGGAACCGTGCACCTGCTGCTGAAGTTCGACGCCAGCGGCGCCATCCTCGAAGCCAGCGTCGCGGCCGGCAGCGGTTACCCCGAGCTCGATCACGCCGCGCTGCAATCCGCCTTGCGCGCGGGCCGCCTCAATACCGGCGGACGTACCGAAATCATCCTGCCGATCACCTTCCGTCTGCAATGAAAACGCTTGCCCTGATCTTTTCCCTCGCTTTGGCGGCACCCGCCTGGGCCGCCGAAGGCATGCCCGCGCGCGTGGCCCAGTCCCTTAAGGCGGTCGGGATACCGCCTGCCAACGTCGCCGTCGTCGTGCAGGAGGCGGGCGGCAAACGCCCCTGGCTGCAGCACAACGGCGACACGGCGATGAATCCTGCCTCGGTCATGAAGCTCGTCACTACTTACGCCGGGCTCGATATCCTAGGTCCGGCCTACAACTGGCAAACCAGCGCCTACAGCCTGACTCCGGCCGTCGACGGCGTGCTCAACGGCGATCTCTACCTCAAGGGCAGCGGCGACCCGCGCCTGACCTTCGAACAGTTCTGGCTTTTGCTGCGCCAACTGCGCGCCGCCGGCCTGCGCGAGATCAAGGGCAATCTGGTGCTCGACCGCAGCGCCTTCTCGCTCTCGCCCAACGACGCCAACACTGTCATCAACGGCGGCGGCGCGCCTTTCGACGACCAACCGCTGCGCCCCTACAACGTCAAGCCGGACGCCCTGCTGCTGAACTGGAAAAGCGTGCGCCTGCAACTTGCCGTCGCCGGCGACAAGCTGCAGATCCAGTCCGAACCTCTGCCCGCCAATCTGTACGTGATCAGCCAGGTCGCTCTCACCGAAGGCGAGTGCGGCGACTGGCGCAGCAAGCTGCGCGCCGACGTCGGCACGCGGTCGGATCGCTTCCATCTGGTGATCACCGGCAGCTACCCGCGCAGTTGCGGCAACCAGACATGGAATATCGGCGTACTCGACCATCCGCAGTATGTGTATGGCGTGTTCCGCCAGCTTTGGGAGGAATTGGGCGGCAGCATCGCCGGCGGCGTTGGCGAGGCGCGCGTGCCAGCCGGCGCCACCCTGCTCGGCAGCATCGAATCGCCGCCGCTGGCCGAACTCATTCGCGACATCAACAAGTTCAGCAATAACGTGATGGCGCGCCAGCTTTATCTGAGCCTCGGCGACGGCAGCACCGGTGGCGCGGAAAGATCAGTGCGCGCCTGGCTGGACAGGAAATCGTTGCGCTTTCCCGAACTGGTCATGGAAAATGGCTCGGGCCTCTCGCGCAGCGAACGCATCAGCGCACAAAGCCTTTCGGCCCTGCTCAATAGCGCCTGGCAGAGCCCGCTCATGCCGGAGTATGTCGCCTCCATGCCCATCATCGGCGTAGACGGCACGATGAAAAAGCGGCTGCGCGAAAACGGCGCATCGGGACAGGGCCATATCAAGACCGGCACGCTGGACGGCGTCAAGAGCATCGCCGGCTATGTTCGCGACAGGAAGGGCAAGTGGCAGATCGTGGTGTTTCTGATCAACCATCCGAACGCCGCCGCCGGGCAAGGGGCGCAGGATGCGTTGCTGAACTGGGTGGCGGAAGGCGCTCCCGATCGCTGATGCGATCTGGAGCAGGCATGCCGTGCGTTTCGCCAAGGCAGGGAGTAACCGGGGGGAGAGCATGACGGACGAAACCATTGAATACGGCGGCTTCTGGATACGCGTCGGCGCCTCGCTGATCGATACGCTGTTGATGCTGTGCATCATCGTGCCGCTGCTGATCGCCATCTACGGATGGTCCTATTTCGCCCCCGCGCAAACCGGCTTCATCGCCGGGATTGCCGACTTTCTGTTGAGCTACATCCTGCCGGCAGTCGCTGTCATCCTGTTCTGGATGTACCGGCAGGCGACGCCGGGCAAGATGATGCTGAAGCTCAAGGTCGTGGATGCGAAAACCGGCGGGCCGCTGACATTGGGCCAGTCCATCATCCGCTATATCGGCTACTACGTTTCATCGATCCCGTTGTGCATCGGCCTGATCTGGGTCGGCCTCGATGCGCGCAAGCAGGGCTGGCACGACAAGATGGCCGGCACAGTAGTGATTCGCACGCGCAAGCGCTAAGCGCGACGCCCATCTAGAGCAGCTCGATCCCCGGCAGGTTAAGCAATGAGCTGTCGCGAATGATGTCGACGAAGTCGTGCACGAAAGGCCGCTCGGCATAGCTTTCGCTGCAGGCGGCATAGAGCTTTCCGGTCAGCCCCTTCTTCGTGATCGACAATGCGCTGACGTAGCCGCGATCCAGATACTCCTTGACCGCCCACAGCGGCAAGGCCGCCACGCCGCGCCCGCTGGCGACCAGCTGCAGGATGGCAACGGTGAGCTCCGTGGTTCGCCTCTGCGGGCTGATGCCGGCAGGCATCAATACCTGGCGCATCAGATCCAGCATCTCGTCGGGCACCGGATAGGTAATCAAGGTTTGGTCGGCGAAATCCTGCGGGCGCAGGAAGGGCCGCGCTGTCAGCGCATGGCCGTTGGCCACGAGCCCGACCATCTCGTAGCTGAACAGCGGCAGATAGGCGATGCCCGCTTCCTGTTCCTGCTGCGAAAAGTCGCTGACGATGGCCAGTTCGGCGCGGTGCTGGTGCAGCAGGCCGACCGGGTCGGAATGGAAACCGCTGACGATATCCAGCTCCACCTCCGGCCAACGCGTACGGAATACGTCCATCGCCGGCATCAGCCAATCGAAGCAGGTATGGCACTCGACCGCAATGCGCAGTTGCCCGGCCATGCCCTCGCCCAATCGCGCCACGTCGCGCTCGGCTTCGTCGATCTGCGGCAGCACCGCGTCTGCAAGCGCCAGCAGGCGCTGCCCGGGCACGGTAAAGGCCAGCGGCGTACTCTTGCGCTCGAACAGAGCCATGCCGTAGTGATCCTCAATCGCCTTGAGCTGATGCGACAGCGCCGACTGCGTCAGATTGAGCAAGGTCGCCGCCTTGGAAAGGCTGCCGGTGGCGCGCAAAGCCACCAGGGTACGCAGATGGCGAAGTTCGAGAATGCTCCTCACATACGCTCCGTATGAATTTAATTCACGAAGATTCTTAGAATCTTTCGTTTGAATAATACACGCACAAACCCGATCATGCCAGTCGTCAACTTTGATAAGGCAGCACTGTCATGATCCGTATTCACACCCTCGGCTATCCTCGCGTCGGCCTGCAACGCGAACTCAAGGTCGCGCTCGAAAAACACTGGAAGGGCGAGATCGACGCCGCCGCCCTGCAGGAAGTCGGCAAGACGCTGCGCGCACGCCATTGGAGCGAGCAGCGCGAGGCCGGCCTGGATTTCGTCACCGTGGGCGACTTCGCCTACTACGACCACATCGCCAACCATATCCAGTGGCTGGGCTGCGAGCCAGCGCGCTTTGCCTTCACCGGCAAGGAGACCGAGCTCGAGCGCTACTTCACGCTGGCGCGCGGCGTTGCGCGCGAAGCCGTGGCGGAAAGCTGCGGCCATGGCTGCAATCATTCCGATCATGATCACGCCAATGACCAAGCTGCGGGCAAGCCGGCGCTGGAAATGACCAAGTGGTTCGATACGAACTATCACTATCTGGTGCCCGAATTCACCGCCGACACCCAATTCAGCGTGCAGGCGCAATCGCTGCTCGCTCAGGTCGCCGAAGCCCAGGCGCTCGGTCATACGGTCAAGGTGGTGCTGGTCGGCCCTTTGAGCCTGCTGTGGCTGGGCAAGGAAAAGAGCCCAAACTTCGAACGCTTCAGCCTGTTGCCGCAGCTGCTGGAAACCTATGCGCTGTTGCTCGCCCAACTCAAGGAAGCCAACGTCGGCTGGGTGCAGATCGACGAACCGATTCTCGGCCTCGACCTGCCCGTCTTCTGGCGCCAGGCTTTCGAACAGGTGTATGCCCGCCTGTCTGCCTGCGGCGTCAATCTGCTGCTGGCCACCTATTTCTCGCCGCTCGAAGACAATATCAACCTCGCCTGCCGTCTGCCCGTTGCCGGCCTGCACATTGACCTGATTCGCGCGCCGCAGGACCTGGCCGGCGTGCTCGACTGGCTGCCGGCGCACAAGGTGCTATCGCTCGGCGTCATCGACGGTCGAAATATCTGGCGCAACGACCTCGCCGGAACGCTGGAATTGCTCAACACGATACGCAGCCGCCGGCCGGGACACACCCTGTGGCTGGCGCCTTCATCCTCGTTGCTGCATGTGCCGCTGTCGCTGAAGACGGAAGTGAAGATGGATGCCGAGCTCAAGTCCTGGCTCGCTTTCGCTGCCGAAAAACTGGATGAACTGAATGTGCTGAAGCACGCGCTCAACGACGGCGAGGCCAGCGTGACGGCCGAGCTGGCGCGCTCCGCCGCGGCCATCGCCAGCCGCCGCAACAGTGCGCGCGTGCACAGCCCCGAAGTCGCCGCCCGCATCGGCGCGCTGGACCAAAACGCGGACCGCCGCCACTCGCCCTTCGCCGTGCGCAGCGACAAGCAGCAGCAGCGATTCCGCCTGCCGGCCTTCCCCACCACGACCATCGGCTCCTTCCCGCAAACGGCGGAGATTCGCGGCGCGCGCGCCGCCTGGAAGCGCGGCGATCTCGACGATGCGGCCTACGCCGCCGCCATGGGCAAGGCGATTGCCGAAGCCGTGCAGTCGCAGGAGAAGCTGGACATCGACGTGCTGGTGCACGGTGAAGCCGAACGCAACGACATGGTCGAGTACTTCGGCGAACAATTGTCCGGCTACACCTTCTCGCAAAACGGCTGGGTGCAGTCCTACGGCTCGCGCTGCGTGAAGCCGCCGATCATCTTCGGCGACGTTTCGCGCCCAAGCGCAATGACGGTCGAATGGACGACCTATGCGCAGAAGCTGACCAAGCGTCCGATGAAGGGCATGCTGACCGGCCCCATCACCATGCTGCAATGGTCCTTCGTGCGCGACGATCAGCCGCGCGCCCAGACCGCCTTGCAGATCGCCCTGGCCATTCGCGATGAAGTCGTGGATCTGGAGCAGGCGGGAATCGGCATCATCCAGATCGACGAACCGGCGATCCGCGAGGGGCTGCCGCTGCGCAAGAGCGAATGGAAGCGCTACCTCGAGTGGGCCACGCGCGCATTTCGAATCACGGCGTCAGGCGTGCAGGACGAAACGCAGATCCACACGCACATGTGCTATTCGGAATTCAACGACATCCTGCCCGAAATCGCCGCCATGGATGCCGACGTGATCACCATCGAGACCAGCCGTTCCGATATGGAGCTGCTGACGGGCTTCGGCGACTTCAAGTATCCGAACGACATCGGGCCCGGCGTCTACGACATCCATTCCCCGCGCGTGCCCTCGACGGACGAGATGGTGCATCTGCTGAGGAAGGCCGCCGAAGTCGTCCCGGCGCAGCAGCTCTGGGTCAATCCGGACTGCGGCCTGAAGACCCGTGGCTGGCCGGAAACCGAGGCCGCATTGCGCAACATGGTGGAAGCGGCATTCATCCTGCGTGCCGAAACGGCGGGCATTGCCGCCTGAGTGACGGCATGAGAAAAAGGGGCGACATGGTCGCCCCTTTTTTTTCGACTACAGCCCCAGCTGATCCCAGAGCGCGTCGACGCGCCGTTTGACGGCATCGTCCATGACGATGGGCGTCCCCCACTCGCGCGTCGTCTCGCCCGGCCACTTGTTGGTGGCGTCTATGCCCATCTTGCTGCCCAGGCCCGACACCGGCGAAGCGAAATCGAGATAGTCGATCGGCGTATGCTCGACGATCAGCGTATCGCGCGCCGCATCGACGCGCGTGGTCAAGGCCCACATCACTTCCTTCCAGTCGCGCACGTTCACGTCCTCGTCGGTGACGATGATGAACTTGGTGTACATGAACTGGCGCAGGAAGCTCCAGATGCCGAACATCACCCGCTTGGCATGGCCCGGATACTGTTTCTTCATGCTCACCACCGCCATGCGGTAGGAGCACCCTTCCGGCGGCAGGTAGAAATCGACGATCTCCGGGAACTGCTTCTGCAGCAGCGGGACGAAAACCTCGTTCAACGCCACGCCCAGCATGGCCGGCTCGTCCGGCGGCTTGCCGGTATAGGTGGAGTGGTAGATGGGATTCTTGCGCATGGTGATGCGCTCGACCGTGAACACCGGGAACTCGGCGACCTCGTTGTAGTAGCCGGTGTGGTCGCCATACGGGCCTTCGGGCGCCGTCTCGTACTGGTGAATCACGCCCTCGAGCACGATCTCGGCATAGGCCGGCACTTGTAAATCGGAACCGAGACACTTGACGAGTTCGGTCTTGCTGCCGCGCAGAAGACCGGCGAACTGATATTCGGACAAGGTGTCGGGGACCGGCGTCACCGCGCCGAGGATGGTGGCCGGATCGCAGCCGAGAACCACCGCCACCGGGTACGGCTGGCCGGGGTTCTTTTCGCAGTGGTCGCGGAAATCGAGCGCGCCGCCGCGATGGGCAAGCCAGCGCATGATGAGCTTGTTGGGGCCGATGACCTGCTGCCGATAGATGCCCAGGTTCTGTCGCGTCTTGTTGGGGCCGCGCGTGACCGTCAGGCCCCAGGTGACCAGCGGCGCGACGTCGCCCGGCCAGCAGTGCTGGATCGGCAGTCGCGACAGATCGACGTCCTTGCCTTCCCAGACGATCTCCTGGCACGGCGCCGATGACAGCAGCTTGGGCGACATATTGAACACTTGCTTCAGCATGGGCAGTTTCTCCCATGCATCCTTCAGGCCCTTGGGCGGCTCCGGTTCCTTGAGCATGGCCAGCAACCTGCCGACCTCGCGCAAGGCCATCACGTCATCCTCGCCCATACCCATGGCCACGCGCTTGGGCGTGCCGAACAGATTGCCGAGTACGGGGATGGAATGGCCCTTGGGCTTCTCGAACAGGATCGCCGGACCGCCGGCGCGCAGCGTACGGTCGCAGATCTCGGTCATTTCGAGATAGGGATCGATCTCGACGCCGACGCGCTTGAGCTCGCCCTGGCTTTCGAGTTGCGCGATGAAGTCGCGCAGGTCGCGGTATTTCATGATCAGAGATAGTGCTTGAGATTGAGCTCGGCAACGAAGCCGGCGAAGACCGCCGCCCCCAACCAGGTGTTATGCAGGAAGGCCTTGAAACACTTGTCGCGTTCGCGACCGCGGATCAGGAGGTAATGATAGCCGGCGATCAGCGCGGCGACGATGAGCCCTGCATAGTAAGCATATCCGTAGCCCGACATCTTGCCGAACCAGGCCAGGAGACCCAGCGTTACTGCGTAGCAGAACATGATGGCGGCCACATCGTAGCGGCCGAAGGTGATGGCCGAGGTCTTGATGCCGATCTTGAGGTCGTCCTCGCGATCGACCATCGCATACTCGGTATCGTAGGCGACGGACCAGAACACATTGGCGGCAAGCAGCAGCCATGCTTCCGCAGGCACCATTTCCAGGAAGGCCGCGTAGGCCATCGGAATGCCGAAGCCGAAGGCAATGCCGAGATAGGCCTGGGGAATTGCGAAGAAGCGCTTGGTGAAAGGATAGCTGGCGGCCAGGAACAAGGCCGGCACCGACAGCATCAACACGACGCGGTTGAGCGGCAGGATCAGCAAAAAGGCGGCGATGGACAATGCCGCTGCCAATAACAGCGCTTCCTTTTTGCTCACCGCGCCGGTCGCCATCGGGCGGCTCTTCGTGCGCTCGACATGTCCGTCGAACTCACGATCCGCATAGTCGTTGATGACGCAACCGGCGGAGCGCATCAGCACCGTTCCGATGGCGAAGATTCCAACCAGGATCAGCGGCGGTTGTCCCCAGGCCACGCCCCACAGACCCCATAAGGTTGGCCACAGCAGCAGCAGAATGCCGATGGGCTTGTCCAGCCGCATCAGGCGTTCGTACGTATCCAGCTTTTGCTTGAGTTGGTCTAGTGTCATGGCTTCATTACTGCGGGCAGAAAAACTTCAGTGACAATCAAGGGCCGGCCGCGGCGCTCGAACACCGCGCGACGCGCCCACAGCTCGCTCGGCCGGGCATCGCCGCACCAGGGCAAGGCCTTGGCGAACAGCGGGTGACGTCTATCGATGCGGCGGAAATGCAGCGCACCGCGCTTCACCGTGTGGTCGTGAAACAGAATGCTGCCGAGCGAACGTCCGCCGATGCCGTCGAGGATGGCCCACGCGCCCCGCAGATCGCGGTGCGAGATCACCGAGTGCGCGAAGACCAGCGGCGCTTCGCCGCGCTTGAGCAGGATTTCGCGAACGCGCGCCCGATCATGCAGGCCGAGCAAGGGCAGCTCATCGCGATGCGCCGGCGCGAAACCGCGCTTTAGCAACTGCAGGCTGAAAGGTCGGGTCTCCGTGCAGATGGAGACGACACGCTGAGTCAGCGATCCGGTTTCGCACAGCCAGGCGCGCAAAACTGCCGGCAGCGAATGCGGCGCCCGCGGCGCCCACCCACCCGCGTCGGGATCGCGACTGTCGATTCTATTTTTACTCATGCCTTCAAAAGCTCTTCCGCGCCGGCCAGCCAGCGCTGCAAATGGCGCTCGGCATGCGCCGGATATTCCTTCAGCAGCATCTCGGCGGCGCTGCGCGCCGCTTCGATCAGCACCGGGTCTTCGAGATCGGCGTACTTCAACATGGGCAAGCCGCTCTGGCGCGCGCCGATAAACTCGCCCGGGCCGCGCAGCTGCAGATCCTGGCGCGCGATCTCGAAGCCGTCGGTATTCTCGTAAATCACCTTCAGTCGCGCCCGCGCCATTTCCGACAAGGGGCCGGCATACAGCAGAATGCACTCCGATTCGGCGGCACCGCGGCCGACGCGCCCGCGCAGCTGATGCAGCTGCGACAGGCCAAAGCGCTCGGCATGCTCAATCACCATCAAAGTCGCATTCGGCACATCCACGCCGACTTCGATCACTGTCGTCGACACCAGCAACTGGATTTCGTTGCGCCCGAAGGCCTCCATTGTCGCCGACTTTTCATCGGGTTTCATCCGGCCATGCACCAGGCCGACGCGGATGTCCGGCAGCTCCGCGCTAAGCGTCGCGTGCGTATCGATCGCCGTCTGCAGATCGGCCAGCGTCTCGCTCTCCTCGATCAGGGGACACACCCAATAGGCCTGGCGGCCGGCCTTGCAGGCATCATGGACGCGGCCCACGACCTGATCGCGTTTCGCCGCAGCCACCAGCCGCGTGCGGATCGGCGTCCGTCCGGGCGGCAGTTCGTCGATGACAGACACATCGAGATCGGCATAGAAACTCATTGCCAGGGTGCGCGGAATCGGTGTCGCCGACATCATGAGCTGGTGCACGGCGGTGCCGGCGTCCTGCATCTTCTGACGCAAGGCCAGGCGTTGGCGCACACCGAAACGATGCTGCTCGTCGACGACGGCGAGCCCCAGCTTGTCGAAGCTCACGCTCTCCTCGATCAGCGCATGCGTACCAACGACGACTTGCGCCGAACCGTCCGCGACGGCGGACAGCATCGCCTCCTTCTCCTTCTTCTTGAGGCTGCCGGTCAGCCACGCCACTTGCACGCCCAGCGGCGGCAACCAATCCTTGAGCTTGAGGTAATGCTGCTCGGCGAGAATTTCGGTCGGCGCCATCAGCGCCGCCTGAAAGCCGTTTTCAACCGCCTGCAGCATGGCCAACGCCGCCACCACGGTCTTGCCGCTGCCGACATCGCCCTGCAACAGGCGCTGCATGGGATGGGCCTGCGCCAGATCCGAGGAAATCTCGGCCACCACGCGCTGCTGCGCACCGGTCAGCTGAAACGGCAGGCTGCTCAGCAAGGCATTGGTCAATTGCCCGGTGGCGGGCAGACGTACCGACGTATGCTCGCGCCGCCGCACATAGGAACGACGCAGGGAAATCTGTTGCGCCAGAAGCTCGTCGAAGCGGACACGTTGCCACGCCTTCTGCTGCACCCGATCGATGGATTCGCCGAAGTCCGCCGGCGGCGGCTGATGCAGGAGATGGACGCTTTCCGCGAACGGCGCCAGCTTGTGCTGCGTGAGCAAGGCCTCGGGCAAGGTCTCGGACAGATCGGCGAGCTTCAACGCACGCTCGATCAGTCGCCGCAGCGTCGCCTGCCCCACGCCGGCCGTGGTCGGATATACGGGCGTCAGGGTTTGTGGCAGCGCTTCACTTTCCTCGATGCGCTGGCAACGCGGATGCACCATCTCCGCGCCGAAAAAACCGTTGCGAATCTCGCCGAAGACGCGCAGGTGCGCCCCGGCCTGCAGCAGCTTTTGCTGGCTCGGATAGAAGTTGAGGAAGCGCAACACCAACAGATCGCCGGCCTGGTCGCGCGCCTTCGCGACCAGTTGGCGGCGTGGGCGGAAAGCGACTTCGCTGCTGAGCACCGTGACCTCGCACTGCACGCTGACGCCGTGCGGCGCAGCCGCCACCGGGGTGATGAAGGTCTCGTCCTCGAAGCGCAGCGGCAAGTGCAGCGCGAGATCCTCGTTGCTGCGCAGGCCGAGTTTGGCGAGCTTGTCGGCGACGGCCTTGCCGACACCGGGGATGCCGACCAGTTGCGAAGCTTGCGGGCGCGCGGCCCCTGCCTGCTCGCGACCGGCCATACGATGCTTAACCCAGGTAGAGGACGGCTTCAGCCTCAACCATGGCGTGGCGCGGCAGCTCCTTGACGCCGATGGCGGCGCGCGCCGGATAGGGCTCTTTCAGGTACTTGGCCATGATCTCGTTGACCTTGGCGAAGTTGCCGAGGTCAACGAGATAGATATTGAACTTGACGGCGTGGTCGAGCGTACCCCCGGCAGCCTCGGCCACGGCCTTGAGGTTTTCGAAAACGCGCACGATCTGCGCTTCGATGCCGTCGACCATCTGCATGGTGGCCGGATCCAGGCCGATCTGGCCGGACATGTATACGAAGTCGCCGACCTGTACGGCCTGCGAATAAGTGCCGATGGCTGCCGGCGCATTCGGCGTGGAAATGATCTTGCGGGACATGCTTGCTCCTTCAGTAGCGAAACTTAAAGCGTGTAGTCGAGGCGCGCAAACGTATGCTGTATGCCACGACGGGTCTTCAAGTTGAGAATCAACGGCGCCTTGAGAATGGCGCGCAAGGGAGCATTATCGTTTTCCTTGGACAGAATCACCAGCACCGCATCGTCAGCGACGCAGTCGGGCGAATCCGTCTGGCCGAGCAAGGCGCTTTCGGCGTCGTTCAAGGTGATTTCGTAGCTAAACCCGAACACGGCGGGGTCGGCGATCGTGAAAGCGACATCCGCATCGTCCATGGACTGCAGGATGTAGTACTTGGGGCTGTCGCTTTCCGGATGCAGGAAAGCGAAGCGACGCAGGGCTTCGAAGCCGGCCAGCCCTTGCGGAAACTCAATCACCTTGTCGGCATCGACTTCGATTTCGCCGTAACGACTGGTCATGATCTTTAAGCTCATTTTTATTTCCTCGGAGAAAGCAGCAATCCGGACAGGCCCATCTCGGCGAGCTTCTTCTGCGCCGCCTCGGCCTCGGCCTTGTTCTTGAACGGTCCCACCTGAACGCGTGCCTCGATGTGGGCGGGGATACCGGCCTTGTCGAGCCGGCCTTTCAACTCTTCGGCATTGGCGATATTACTGAATACGCCCATTTGCACAAGATACCCCTGTCCCGGCGCCAACTGCCGGCTGGGCACCGCAGCGGGCTGAGCCGACAGCGGGGCGGGCCGTGCCGCAGGTGCCGGATGGCTCACGGGCGGTGGTGGCGGAGGCTGCATGGTCGGCGCGGCGGTGCTTTCAGGCACGACGGGAGCCGGCCGCGACTCGGGGCGGGGGCTCGGCTGTGTGATCGGCCGGGTTTCCGTCTTGCTCTTGACCTTGGAAGCGGCCGCGGTCGGGGCAGTCTCCGGCCTGGCTTCGCTCTTTGGCTCAGTCTTTGGCTCGGTTTTTTCCTCGACCTTTTTCTCCTCCGGTGCCGCGGTCGCAACAGGGTCCGTTGCAGGCGCGGTTTCGGCCGGCGGCGCGGGCGGCGCAGACGTCTCGGCCGGCGCAGGCGGGGGGCTTACCGGAACGGCAGCGGGCGCCGCAGCCTCTTGCTGGGGCGCATTCACGAACACCGCATCGAACATGGCCAGACTGGCCACCAGTGCAACAATAATGACGCCGGCAAGCCCGATGCGACGCAAGAGACGTTGACGCAGCAGGTTCTCGTCCCCGTCTACGCCGCCCCCGGCTTCGCGTTCATATACCTCGGCCATAGCCGCGTTCCTCCCTGTCTTCTTCAATAGCATCGGGCCGCCTGGAGAGCGCCACCACCAGTTCGGCCTCGGCAATCGAGATGCCGCATCGGCCGGCCACACCGGCCGCATCCACGCCGCGGACGGCCAGCGCCATGGCTTCGTTGTACAAAGGCGAAACCTTCTGCGCGGCGGAAAGGCGCTGCATTTCCTCGCGCATGCGCTGGATTTCGTTACGCGATTCGGCCAGTTGTTCGCGCAGTTGACGCACTTCGCCCTCCAGCGTCTTCTGCGTCAGTTGGGCCGAAAAATCTTGCCCCGCGCCCGCCGCCTGCGCCGGCGGCACCATGAGTGGCTCGGGCCGTGCGTCGGCAGGATGAAACTCGGACAAGGGGTCCAGAAAAGCATCGAGGCGCGGCTCGGCCGGGGACGCCCAGACGCCCGCGATGGCGGTACCCGGCGGCGCATCGAACTCCGGTGGCGGACTGCGCATTTCCGGCGCATGGTAGTCGTGCAGACGATGCCGGTCCGGCCGCGGCAATTGCAGAAAACGCAGCACCATGATGACGAAGTAAATCGTCACCACGACAATGCACAGCACCATGGCCTCGCGCCAGCCAAAGTTGCCGAAGATTTCCTGAATACCGTCCAAAGGCCACCCGCGTGTAAGGGCAATAAGGGCAAACTGGCCTATGGTAGCGCCGCCCGACAGGCCCTAAGGACCGAGCAAAGCGGGTTTTAGCCCATGTTTGCCGACAGATCAGCCCTGGCGACTGTTCAGGTAATGCAGGGGGCCGCCCCGGAACGGCGCGAAACCTGTGCCGAAAATCACGCCGGCATCGGCTGCATCGGCATCCACGACCACGCCCGCGGCGACAATGGCCTCGGCCGCTGTCAGCATGGGCTGGATCAGGCGTTCGCCTAGTTCAAGCAACTCGCCTGGCGGCACCTCTGCCGCCGGCCGCTTGATCGGCTTGCCGTTTTCGTAGGTGTAATAGCCTTGCCCGCTCTTCTTGCCCAGGTGCTTGGCGGCGAGCAGCTCGCCGAGTCTCTGCGGCGGCTGCGTACCCTTGGGGCCGCTGACCAGTTGCGTGCCGACCATGGCCGCGATATCGAGGCCCACCGTATCGGCCAGCTCGATCGGCCCCATGGGCATGCCGAAGTCGGTCGCCGCGCGGTCTACGACCTCGGGCGCAATGCCTTCATCGACGCAACGCATCGCTTCTTCGAGATACGGGGCGAGTACGGCGTTCACCAGAAAGCCCGGCGCATCGGCCACCGGCAAGGGCAGCTTGTCGAGCTTGCGCACGAAGACCGCCGCTTGGTCAGCAAGCTCGGGCTGCGTGACAGCGCTGCGCACCACCTCGACCAGGGACATCTGCGCCACCGGATTGAAGAAATGGATGCCGACCAGACGGTGCGGCTGGCGCAGTGCCAGCGCGATGTCGCTGAGGCGAAGGCTGGAGGTATTGCTGGCGAGTATCGCATCGGGCCGCGCGCGTGTTTCGAGATCGACGAACAGCTTCTGCTTCGCTTCCAGATTCTCGAAGATCGCCTCGATGATGACATCGGCTCTCGCCACGCCCTGCCCTTGCGGGTCCGGCAGCAACCTGTCCATGGCCTGGCGCACCAGGCGCGCTTCCTTGAGGTTGCGCTCGAACAACTGGCGCGCGCGCTGGATGGCCGGCGCAATCCGCGCCATGCTCTGGTCCTGCAAGGTCACGCGCAAGCCTCGCAACGCGCACCACGCGGCGATATCGCCGCCCATGACACCGGCGCCGATGACATGCACATGCTGCGCCTGGAACTTGAGATCGTCCATTTTGCCGAAGGACTTGAGCCGCTCCTGCAAGAAGAACACGCGCACCAGATTCGCCGTCGTCGGCGAGGCGATCAGTGCATCCAGCGAGGTCGGCGAACTTGCGGGTACGGCCATGGCGTTGCCGCCGTAGTTCTGCCACATGTCGATCAGGGCATAGGGCGCCGGGTACTGCTCGAGCTTTGCTTTTTCGGCCACTGTGGCTTTGGCCTTTTTCGCGACTATGCTCCGCAAGGGGCCGTTGAAGAGGTGCTGCATCAGCGGCGGCCGATGCGCAGGCCTGCCCGATACGACCAGCATCTTCGCCGCCTGCGTCATGACGCGCGGCGGCACGCACTCGTCGGCGAGGCCCATTTTCTTTGCGCGGCGCGCATCGACGGCGCGGCCGGTCAGCATCATGTCCAAGCCCGCCGCCGGACCAACCAGTTTCGGCAACCGCAGCATGCCGCCCCAGCCGGGCACGATGCCCAGCTTCACTTCAGGAAGGGCGAGGCGCGTGCCCGGCTCGTCGACGACGACACGATATCTGCACGCCAGCGCCAGCTCCAGCCCGCCGCCCATGCAGTGGCCGCGAATCAGCGCCAGCGTCGGATACTTCACTGCGGCGAGGCGGTTGTACAGATCCCAGCCGCGCTGCATCAGGCGGCGGCCGGTAGCGGCGTCCATGCCCTTGAATTCCTCGATGTCGGCGCCGGCGATGAAGCCCGCGCTCTTGCCCGAGCGAAACACCACGCCGCGCGGCCTGACTTCGTCGAGCACGTCCAGCACCAGCGACAGCTCGTCCATGACGAAACTCGCGAGGGTGTTCGCGCTCGCGTCGGGTCGATCCAGCGTGACCCAGGTAATGCCATCGGCATCGTGCTCGAGCGACCAGTATGTAAAGCTCATGACAAGGCCTCCACCAGCATCGCCCCGCCCTGCCCGCCGCCAATACAGATGGAAGCCATGCCCAGTCTTTGCTGCTTGCGCCGCAGCACCTGCAACAGATGCAGCACGATGCGCGCGCCGGATGCGCCGACCGGATGGCCGAGCGCAATCGCGCCGCCGTCGACATTCAGTCTGCCCGTATCAAGCACGCCCATTGGTCCGCTCAGGCCGAGCTGATCGCGACAGTAGTCGGCATCGTTCCAGGCCGCGATGCAGCCCAGCACCTGCGCCGAGAACGCCTCGTTGATCTCCCACACATCCGGATCATTGAGGCCGAGTCCATGTCGCTGCAGGATAGGCGTAGCCGCATGCACGGGTCCAAGCCCCATCTGCGCCGGGTCGAGACCGGCCCATTGCGTATCGAGAATGCGTCCGATCGGCTGCATGCCGAAATGCTTGACCGCTTCTTCCGACGCCAAGATCAACCAGGCGGCGCCATCCGTGATCTGTGAACTGTTGCCGGCGGTAACGCTACCGTAGTTACGATCAAAGAAGGGCTTGAGCTTGGCTAGGCTGTCCGGCGTCGAATCGGCACGCACGCCATCGTCGGCATCGATCACCGTACCGTCGGGCGCCACCACGGGCACGATCTCATCCGCGAAATGCCCCGCCTGTTGCGCCGCGATCACGCGCAGATGACTGTTGGCGGCAAACTCGTCCTGCTGACGACGCGTGATATTGAACTTCCACGCCAGGTTTTCCGCCGTCTGCCCCATCATCAGATTGACGACGGGATCGGTGAGCCCACGCATCAGGCCGATGACAGGGCCCAGGCGGCGCCACGGCAACCTCGTCAGTTGCCGAAGTTTTGCGGTGCTCGTGCGTGCAGCGGCAAAGGCCGCGAACCAGCGCGTCATCTCGTCGGAGAACTGCAAGGGCGCGCGCGACAGCGCGTCGGTACCGCCGGCCAGCACGAGATGGGAACGGCCAAGCTGGATGTTGGCGACGGCCGAATCCAGTGCCTGCATGCCCGATGCGCAATTGCGCATGACCGTCCAGCCCGGCACCTTGCGCCCGCACCCCAGGCGTAGCGCGGCAACGCGACCGATATTGGTTTCGTCGACGCTGGGGATCGCGCAGCCGAGAATCACCTCGTCCAGGTCCTCGGCCGCGAACGGCTGGCGCACCAGCAAAGTCCGCCCCGCCGCCACCGCCAGATCGGACGCCGAAAAGGGCCCGGGCGTATTGCGGCTCTTGATAAAGGGCGTGCGCGCGCCGTCAACGATATACACCGGCTTGAATGTCATCATTCCACTCCCGTCACGACCGTCATATCGGCGGCGGATTGCGGCGCATCGGGCATGGCCGGCGCAGGCGAATTTTCCGCGCCGAAATCCTGCGGAAAATGGTCCACACGGATAACGCGATCGCGCAGCGCATCGCGGCGCGCCAGAAGCTCGCCCTCACCGTTGCCGATAATACCGGCGGCCTTTGCTGCGGCCAGCAATTCCGTCTGATCCCGGCCCTCGATGCGCCCGTCTTTTTGTGCGCGCCGCAGGCGCTGCTCGATCGGCTCGGCCGCAATCGTCGCTTCGAGCGCATGCTCGATGACGCCGACGATTTCATCCTCCCCCCCGGGTACATACATGCCCTGTGTCAGGCGCTCTCGCGTCGGTGAAGGCGCAATCAGCTTCTGCGCCACCTGCGCGCCCAACGTATCGGCCGGGACGACGTAAGGGCGACCGAGCGGGAAGATGACGCGGCGCAGGCACCATGCGACAAAGCGATTGGGAAAATTGGCGAGCACGCCTTCGAAGGCGTTCTGCGCCTTGAACATTGCGTCCCAGATTGCCCAATGCATCAGCGGCGCATCGGCCTGCTGGCGACCTTCGTCCTCGTAACGCTTCAGCGTCGCCGAAACGAGGTACATCAGCGAAAGGATGTCGCCCAGCCGCGCCGACAGCTTTTCGCGTCGCTTGAGCCCGCCGCCGAGAACGATCATGGAGACGTCGGTCAGGAAGGCGAAGGAGGCGGAGAAGCGCGTCAACTGCTGGTAATAGCGCCGCGTTTCCCGGGCGACATTTTCCGGCACGACGACAAAATGCGAGCCACTCAGCGCCATGCCCAGCGAACGCAGCATATTCCTGCCCGCAAAAGCGACGTGCGCCCACACGGCCGCGTCGAATTCGATCAGCCCTTGTGCGCGGTCCGGATTGCGCGCCGCCGCCATTTCGGCCAGCACATGAGGGTGGCAGCGGATCGCACCCTGGCCGAAGATAATCAGGCTGCGCGTCAGGATGTTTGCGCCTTCAACCGTGATGACTATCGGTATCTGTTCGTAGGGTCGGCCCATGAAGTTGTTCGGCCCCAGACAAATACCCTTGCCGCCGAGGACATCCATCGCATCGTTGACGACGTCGCGCCCCATTTCGGTCAGGTGGTATTTGACGATGGCCGAGGCGACTGAAGGCTTGGCGCCAAGATCGATCGCCCCGGCCGTCATGGTGCGCGCCGCGTCCATCATATAGGTGTAGCCGCCCATACGCGCGAGGGCCTCCTCGATGCCCTCGAACTTGCCGATGGCCGTCTTGAACTGAGTGCGCACACGTGCATAGGCACCGGTCGAACGCACCGCCAGCTTGGCCGTACCGGTGCTGGACGCGGGCAGCGAAATGGAGCGCCCGGCGGCCAGGCACTCCATCAGCATGCGCCAGCCCTGCCCGGCCATTTTCGGCCCGCCGATGATCCAGTCCAGCGGCATGAAGACCTCGGTTCCCCAGTTGGGGCCGTTCTGGAACGCCGCATTCAAGGGCCAGTGGCGGCGCCCGATATTGACGCCCGGCGTGTCGGTGGGCACCAACGCGCAGGTAATGCCGATGTCCTCGCTATTGTCATCGCGGCCGAGCAGATGATCTGGATCGTAGAGGCGGAAAGCCAGACCCAGCAGAGTGCAGATCGGGCCCAGGGTGATGTAACGCTTCTCCCAGGTCACGCGCATGCCGAGCACTTCGCGCCCCTGCCACCGGCCCTTGCAGACGACAGCAAAATCGGGGATTGAGGCCGCATCGGAGCCGGCAAGCGGATTGGTCAGCGCAAAGGCCGGGATCTCGTCGCCGCGCGCAAGACGCGGCAAATAGTAGTCGCGCTGCTCGTCCGTCCCGTAATGCAGCAGCAGCTCGGCCGGACCGAGCGAATTCGGCACCATGACTGACACCGCCGCGGTCGACGAGCGCGAGGCCAGCTTGGCCACCACCTGCGAATGCGCGTAGGCGGAAAACTCCAGCCCGCCGTAGCGCTTCGGAATGATCATGCCCAGGAAGCCTTTGGCCTTGAGATAGGCCCAGGCCTGAGGTGACAGATCGTGATGCACATGCGCCGTTTCCCAATCCTTGCTGAGGCGGCACAGCTCTTCGACCTCGTTGTCGATGAAGTTCTGTTCGGCGCTGCTGAGGCGCGGCTGCGGATAGGCCAGCAGCTTGCTCCAGTCGGGATTGCCGGCAAACAACTCGCCCTCCCACCAGACCGTTCCCGCCTCCAGTGCATCGCGCTCGGTCTGGGACATGACCGGGAGCAGGCGCCGGTAGCTCCGGAAGAGAGGGGCGGATACCCAGCGCTGGCGCAATCCGCGCACACTCAGCAGTACGCTCGCCCACACGGCCAGGAATGCCACAATCAGGAACAGCCACTTCATCGCGCCTCCTCATTGGCCCCTCTGACGGGGGCTTCGGAATGGAACTGCTTATGTCGGCATGCCAATGTCCTTATATGCGGCCTATGGTACGCGGGTCATGCCTCAAGTCAAAGCCGTCGCACTTGAAAATTCGGGCGGGCACCGCACCTCTATAATTACGCATGCGCAAACACAGCTCCCTTCCGCTTCCCGCCAGCCCGCCCACCGAGCGCCAGGACTGGGCAACCGTCAAATCCCTGCTGCCCTATCTGTGGCAATGGAAGTGGCGCGTATTTTTTGCACTCAGCTGCCTGATCGCCGCCAAGCTCGCCAATGTGGCGGTGCCCATTATCTTCAAGCATATTGTCGACACCCTTGGCCTCGACGAACCCAGCAAGGTCATGCTGGTGCCGCTTGGCTTGCTCGCTGCCTACGGCGGCTTGCGCTTCTCGGCCTCGATGTTCGGCGAACTGCGCGAAGTCATTTTCGCCCGCGTCAGCCAGCGCGCCGTCCGCAATATCGCGCTCCAGGTGTTTTCGCATCTGCATTCGTTGTCCCTTCGTTTCCATCTGGAACGCCAGACCGGCGGTCTGACACGTGACATCGAACGCGGCACTCGTGCGGTCGGCTCCCTGCTCAGTTATACGCTTTACTCGATCCTGCCGACAATCGTGGAAATCCTGCTGGTCCTCGGCATCCTGCTGGTCAAGTACGAGCCGTCCTTCGCCGTGATCACCATAGTCACGCTGGCGCTCTACATTACCTTCACCGTCATCGTCACCAACTGGCGCACGCATCTGCGGCGCGAGGCCAACGAGATCGACTCGGCCGCCAACAGCCGCGCCATCGACAGCCTGCTCAACTACGAGACGGTCAAGTATTTCAACAACGAGCGCTGGGAAGCCGAACGCTACGACGCACAGATGCAGCGCTGGGAGACGGCACAGGTAAAGACTCAACTCTCCTTGTCCTTCCTCAATATCGGTCAGGCGCTGATCATTTCGATCGGCGTCGCCCTGATGATGTGGCGCGCCGCCGCCGGCGTTGCGGCCGGACAGATGACGGTTGGCGACATCGTGCTGGTCAATGCCTTCCTGATCCAGCTCTACATTCCGCTCAACTTTCTCGGCGTCCTTTACCGGGAAATTCGTCAGTCGCTGACCGATATCGAACGTCTGTTCGCGCTCAAGCAGCAGCACCTGGAGATTCAGGATTCGCCCGACGCGCGGCCCCTGCAAACGCCCGCCTGTGCCGTCTCCTTCGACAAGGTGCATTTCAGCTACGACGGTCAGCGCGAAATCCTGCACGGCGTGAGCTTCGACATTCCCGCAGGAAGCTCTCTGGCCGTAGTCGGGCACAGCGGCTCCGGCAAATCGACATTGGCCCGCCTGCTTTATCGCTTCTACGATGTCGGCAGCGGCGCAGTGCGCATCAACGGCGACGATATCCGCAAGCTGACCCAGGCGTCCCTGCGCGCGGCAATCGGCATCGTGCCCCAGGACACCGTGCTCTTCAACGACACCATCTTCTACAACATCCAGTACGGCCGCCCGTCTGCGAGCGAAGAAGAGGTCTATGCCGCGGCAAGGGCCGCCCAGCTCGATGGCTTTATCCTTCGCCTGCCGGCGGGTTATCAGACCCAGGTCGGCGAGCGCGGCCTCAAGCTCTCGGGTGGCGAAAAGCAGCGTGTCGCCATCGCTCGCGCCCTGCTCAAGAACCCGCCCATTCTGATCTTCGACGAAGCCACGTCGGCGCTGGATTCCAAAACGGAGCAAGCGATCCAGGAGCAGCTCGATCTGGCAGCGCAAGGCCGTACCAGCCTGATCATCGCCCATCGCCTGTCCACGGTCATGAAGGCCGACCAGATTCTGGTCCTGGACCAGGGCAAGGTTGTGGAACAGGGCCGCCATCGCGAGCTGCTGGAGGCGGGCGGCACCTACGCGCAGATGTGGGCGCTGCAAATGCAGGAAGAGGAAACCGCCGCCGCGCTGCTTTAGCCGAATGCAAAACGCCCCTCTCGGGGCGTTGAGCTACTTCAACACAAGCCCAGTCAGACCTTGCGGCGACGCACCGCAGCGGCGCCGACCAGGCCGGCGCCCAGCAGCAGCGCTGAAACCGGCTCGGGAACCTCGGCGACATTCACGAACACGAACAGAATGTCGTTGTAGTCGAAATCACCGCCGCCGCCCATATCCTCGAAACCGACCAGCGTGCCCGCCGGGATCAGGAGGTCGCCGTCATAGTTGGTCGAATAGACGTGGTTCAGATGGTCGGCATTGAGCGAGGCGTCCGAATACCATTGCGAGCCGGTGTTCAGAACATTCAGACGGAAGACCAGGGTGTCTCCGGCATTGAAGTTGCCGAAATCCAGCATGCCGCCCACCGGCGTAGCGTGGTTGGGCAGCCCCGTCGGACCGGCCTCGGCGCCATTGACGAGCAGGCTCAGATTGCTGTCGTAGCCAGCATCCGAACCATAAAAATAGGCGCGGACATTGCCGGTGCTGGCAGCGGTGAATGTGTAAGTGGCAAGATTTTGCGTGCCCGGGGTGCCGTAATTGATCGGACCGGCCGACGCATTAAAGGACAGCGCCGTGAGAACCGCGGCGGAGACGACAGCGAATAGTTTTGATTTCATGGCTTACCTCTTGAAAGCATCGTTGGGGAGACGGCGCGGATGCTTTAGCACGCGGCATGCCAGATTTATTTCCCTTTAAAATCAAATCACTGAACATCACCATCAGCGTCTTTGTCAAATGTGTCGACAATAAAAAAGCCGGCTTGCGCCGGCTTTTTTATGCATTAATTACAGACGACTTACTCGCCGGCAACTTCAACTGCTTCGGTTTCTTCCGGACGGTCGAGCAGCTCGACGTAGGCCATCGGCGCGTTGTCGCCCTGGCGGAAGCCCATCTTCAGGATGCGCAGGTAACCGCCGTTGCGGGTGGCAAAGCGCGGGCCCAGCACGTCGAACAGCTTGACGACCATTTCGCGATCGCGGGTGCGGTCAAAAGCCAGGCGGCGGTTGGCCAGGCTCGGCTTCTTGCCCAGGGTGATCAGCGGCTCGACGACGCGGCGCAGTTCCTTGGCCTTCGGCAGGGTGGTCTTGATGGCTTCGTGACGCAGCAGCGAGTTGGCCATGTTGCGCAGCATTGCCTGACGGTGGGCGCTGGTGCGGTTGAGCTTGCGGAGTCCGTTTCCGTGACGCATTTTCTATTTCCTTTTTTATGCGATCACCGCGCAATGCAAGTGATCGGTTAATCGTTATTGTTGTTTGGTTGATAAACGGGCCGTTGAAAACTCAACGGCCCATCTTTTAGTTCCGACTAACCTGTGAAGGTTAGTCTTCACTGAAAACTGGTCTGAACTACGTTCAGCCCATCTTTTCGAGACCAGCCGGCGGCCAGTTCTCGAGCTTCATGCCAAGGGTCAGGCCGCGCGAAGCGAGGACTTCCTTGATTTCGTTGAGCGACTTGCGACCCAGGTTCGGGGTCTTGAGCAGCTCGGTTTCGGTGCGCTGGATCAGGTCGCCGATGTAGTAGATGTTCTCGGCCTTGAGGCAGTTGGCCGAGCGCACGGTCAGTTCCAGATCGTCGACCGGGCGCAGCAGGACCGGATCCACGGTGGTGGTGGTCTTGGCTTCCGGCGCCGACGGGGTGCCTTCCAGGTCAGCGAAGGCCGACAGTTGCTCCATCAGCAGACGGGCAGAGTGGCGGATCGATTCTTCCGGATCCACGGCACCGCTGGTCTCGATGTCGATGATCAGCTTGTCGAGGTCGGTACGCTGTTCAACGCGAGCCGATTCGACAGCGTAGCTGACGCGACGCACCGGGCTGTAGGAAGCATCCAGCAGGATGCGGCCGATGGCCTTGCTTTCCTTGTCCTGCGGGCGGGTGTTGGCCGGCACGTAACCACGGCCGGTTTCGACCGTCAGGGTGACGTTCAGCTTGCCGCCCGGGGCGACGTGAGCAATCACGTGATCCGGATTGATAATTTCAACGTCGTGCGGCAGTTCGATGTCGCCGGCCTTGACCACGCCTTCGCCGTCACGGGCCAGCGTCAGTTGAACTTCGCTGCGGTTCTGCAGCTTGAATACGACACCCTTGAGGTTCAGCAGGATGTCAACGACGTCTTCGCGGACGCCATCGAGAGTCGAGTACTCGTGCAGCACGCCGTCGATCGAAACTTCCGTCACGGCTGCGCCGGGCAGCGAAGACAGAAGAATGCGACGCAGCGCGTTGCCGAGGGTGTGGCCGTAGCCACGCTCGAACGGTTCCATGACCACACGGGCATGAACCGGCGAGAGGGTTTGTACGTCAATGATGCGCGGTTTCAGAAGAGCACTGCTTTGCATCTGCATTCCTTCGTTAAATAGCAACGGCGACACGGGCTTTCAGCCCGTATCGCCCGTCACATTCGGATTAGCGCGAGTAAAGTTCGACCACGAGGCCTTCGTTCAGCGACGAGGAAAGCTCGGCGCGTTGCGGCAAGGCCTTGAAGGTGCCCTTGGCACTCTTCACATCAACACTGACCCATTCGGGGAAACCACGCGAGTCGGCAGCTTCGAGGGCAGCCTTGGTGCGCAGATGACCACGAGCGGCTTCGGTCAGTTCGACCACGTCGCCAGGACGGACCGAGTACGACGGAATATTTACACGCTTGCCGTTGACCAGCACGCCGTTGTGGCGAACGATCTGGCGCGATTCGGCACGGGAAGCACCAAAGCCCATACGATAGGCAACGGTGTCCAGGCGCGACTCAAGCAGTTGCAGCAGGTTTTCGCCGGTCTGGCCCTTCTTGCGTTCAGCTTCAGCGAACGCGCGACGGAACTGACCTTCGAGCACGCCGTAGGTACGGCGGATCTTTTGCTTCTCACGCAGCTGCTGACCGTAACCGGACAGGCGGGCGCCCGACTTCTGGCCATGTTGGCCAGGGGCGTAGCTGCGGCGCTCGATGGCGCATTTATCGGTAAAACACTTCTCGCCCTTGAGGAACAGCTTCTCGCCCTCACGGCGGCATTGACGGCACTTGGCGTCTAGATTGCGGGCCACTTGTACGTCTCCTGATTAGATGCGGCGGCGCTTGGGCGGCCGGCATCCGTTGTGGGGAATCGGGGTGATGTCGGTAATGCTGGTGATCTTCATGCCCAGGGCATTCAGAGCACGCACCGCCGATTCGCGACCCGGGCCGGGGCCCTTGATGCGCACTTCGAGGTTCTTGACACCACACTCTTGAGCGGCCTTGCCGGCAGCTTCAGCAGCGACCTGCGCGGCAAACGGGGTGCTCTTGCGCGAGCCCTTGAAGCCGGCGCCGCCCGAGGTTGCCCACGACAGCGCGTTGCCCTGACGGTCGGTGATGGTGATGATGGTGTTGTTGAAGGAAGCGTGAACGTGAGCGATACCTTCGGCTACGTTCTTCTTGACCTTCTTGCGGACTTTAGCAGCAGTCTTTGCCATGTTTATGGTTCCTGATTACTTCTTGGCGCCAGCGATCGACTTGCGCGGGCCCTTGCGGGTACGAGCATTCGTGCGGGTACGTTGGCCGCGGCACGGCAGGCCGCGACGATGGCGAAGACCACGGTAGCAGCCCAGGTCCATCAGGCGCTTGATGCTCATCGTGACTTCACGACGCAGATCACCTTCGACGGTGAACTTGGCCACTTCCTCACGCAGACGCTCGAGTTGAGCATCGGTGAGATCTTTGATTTTGTTGGAACGAACGACACCGGCTGCGTCACAGATCTTCTGTGCGCGGGTGCGGCCGACGCCGAAAATCGCGGTCAGAGCGATTTCAGCATGCTGATGATTCGGAATATTGACGCCTGCGATGCGGGCCATAACTAGGTCACCCTAATCGGTGGAACGGAAAACCCGCGAGTATATCGCAGGTCACTAAATTGCGTCAACCTTGACGCTGCTTGTGGCGCGGATCAGTGCAGATCACGCGAACCACGCGATTACGCCGAATAATCTTGCAATTGCGGCAAATGCACTTTACTGAAGCCAGAACTTTCATGATTGTCTCCGGTTACATCTTTATAACTCGACCCCGGTTGCCCGGGTGCTCGGGGGCAGCCACCCCTTGCGCTTTTCTCCGCCTGCTGAGGGAGCAGGTTTCGAACAATTCCTGGAACGGGGCTATCCGCTCCACCTACTACTTAACTTACTTGACTCTGAAAACGATACGACCTTTGGTCAGGTCATACGGCGTCAGTTGAACCGTTACTTTGTCGCCTGGAAGAATACGGATGTAGTGCATGCGCATTTTTCCGGAGATATGTCCGAGCACAATGTGCCCGTTTTCCAACTTAACCCTGAATGTCGCATTGGGGAGGTTTTCAACAACCTCGCCCTGCATTTCAATCACATCTTCCTTCGACATAAACCTTTTTAGCGCCCAGGCAGTGCCGGGCCACCTTTGAAGTTCGCCTTTTTCAACAGACTTTCGTACTGGTGCGACATCAGGTAAGCCTGAACCTGCGCCATGAAGTCCATCGTGACTACAACAATAATCAGCAGGCTGGTGCCACCGAAGTAGAACGGCACGTTCCACTTGAGGATCAGGAACTCGGGCAGCAAGCAAACGACAGTGATATAGATGGCACCGACCAGCGTCAGACGCATCAGGATCTTGTCGATGTACTTCGAAGTCTGTTCGCCCGGGCGGATACCCGGAACAAAGGCGCCACTCTTCTTCAAATTGTCGGCGGTTTCGCGCGAGTTGAAGACCAGGGCGGTGTAGAAGAAACAGAAGAACACGATCGCCAGGGCATAGAGGATCACGTAGATCGGCTGGCCCGGATGCAACATGTCGGCGATATTCTTCAGCCAGTGCATGTTTTCGTTGCCGGTACTGAACCAGCTCGCGGCGGTGGCCGGGAACAGGATGATCGACGATGCGAAGATCGGCGGGATCACGCCGGACATGTTCAATTTCAGCGGCAGATGCGAACTCTGGCCGCCATAAACCTTGTTGCCAACCTGGCGCTTGGCGTAATTAACCAGGATCTTGCGCTGACCGCGTTCGACGAACACGACGATAAAGGTCACGGCAACGACCAGAACGCAGATGAACAGGCCGGCGATCGGGTGCATGGCGCCGGTATTGATCAGCGAGAACAGCCCGCCCAGCGCATTCGGCAGACCCGAAGCGATACCGGCGAAGATAATGATCGAGATGCCGTTGCCGAGGCCGCGCTCGGTGATCTGCTCGCCCAGCCACATCAGAAACATGGTGCCGGTCAGCAGCGTCATGACCGAGGTGAAGCGGAACAGCGCACCCGGATCCAGCACCAGCCCGGCTTGCGACTCCAGCGCGATGGAGATGCTGATACCCTGGAACAGCGCCAGCGCCACGGTACCGTAGCGGGTGTATTGCGTGATCTTGCGGCGGCCGGCTTCTCCCTCCTTCTTCAGCGACTCGAATTGCGGGATCGCAATCGTCATGAGCTGCATGATGATGGAGGCGGAGATGTAGGGCATGATGCCCAGCGCGAAGATCGTGAAGCGCGACAGCGCCCCGCCGGAGAACAGGTTGAACACCCCGAGGATGCCACCCTGTTGGCTCTGGAACAGTTCAGCCAGCTTGTGCGGATCAATGCCGGGCACCGGGATGTGCGCACCGATACGGTACACCACCAGAGCACCCAGGAGGAACCACAGACGGTTCCACAGATCGCCGTACTTGCCGGTCTTGCCGATAGCGGGAGTTGCTGTCGCCACGAACGCTTACCTTTGTTACTTACTCAGCTGCAACGCTGCCGCCGACTGCTTCGATAGCAGCCTTGGCACCCTTGGTGGCGCCCACGCCGCGCAACGTGACCTTCTTGGTCAAGTTGCCCGACAGGATCACCTTGGCCGACAGTGCGTCAGCAGGAATCACCCCTGCCTGCTTCAGCGTCAGCAGATCGATCTGTTCGACCGGCAGCTTCTCGATTTCCGACAGGCGCACTTCGACGTTGCGACCGGCGACCAGCGAAACGAAACCGCGCTTCGGCAGACGACGGGCCAGCGGCATTTGACCGCCCTCGAAGCCGACCTTGTGGAAACCACCGGCGCGAGACTTCTGACCCTTGTGGCCGCGACCGGCAGTCTTGCCCAGGCCGCTGCCGATGCCGCGACCGACACGCTTCTTGGCGTGCGTTGCGCCTTCAGCAGGCTTGATAGTATTCAGTTCCATGTCTTAACCCTCAACCTTCACCAGGTAAGCGACCTTGTGGATCATGCCGCGAACTGCCGGCGTGTCTTCCAGAACGGCGCTGGTGTTCAGCTTGCGCAGACCCAAGCCGCGCACGGTGGCGCGGTGGTCCTGCTTGGTACCGATCAGGCTCTTGACGAGCGTGACCTTGATCTTCTTGTCAGCCATGGTCTTACTCCAGAATGTCGGCGACGGTCTTGCCGCGCTTGGCGGCAATTTCCGACGGGGTGCTGGTGTTGAACAGACCGTTCAGCGTGGCACGAACCACGTTGTACGGGTTGGTCGAACCCAGGCACTTGGCCACAACGTCGGTCACGCCCATGACTTCGAACACGGCGCGCATCGGGCCACCGGCGATGATGCCGGTACCCGGCGACGCCGGTTGCATCAGCACCACGGCAGCGCCGTGCTTGCCGGTCACGGTATGTTGCAGCGTACCGGACTTGAGGTTGACCTTGTTCATCTTGCGACGGGCTTCGTCCATCGCCTTTTGCACGGCAACCGGCACTTCGCGGGACTTGCCCTTGCCCATGCCGACAGCACCATCGCCATCGCCAACCACGGTCAGTGCTGCGAAGCCCATGATACGACCACCCTTCACCACCTTGGTGACACGGTTGATCGCAACCATCTTCTCGCGCAAGCCGTCGTCGCGTTCTTCCTGACCTTGCTGTTGCTTCTTGTTTTGCGGTTTAGCCATAATTGCTCTCGCTTAGAACTTGAGGCCGCCTTCGCGGGCAGCTTCGGCCAGCGCCTTGACGCGACCGTGGTAACGGAAACCGGAACGGTCGAAGGCAACTTCTTCCACACCCTTGGCCTTGGCGCGTTCGGCAATCAGCTTGCCAATCACGGTAGCGGCAGCGACATTGCCACCGTTGGCCACCTGGGCGCTCACTGCCTGTTCGGCGGTGGAAGCAGAAGCCAGCACTTGCGTGCCGCAACCGGAGAAGATCTGGGCGTAGATGTGGCTGTTGGTGCGATGCACCGCCAGACGGGCCATCTTGAGCTCGGCGATCTTGAGGCGGGTCCTGCGCGCGCGGCGCAGACGGGTTTCTTTTTTGTCCATGATCTCTCGCCCTTACTTCTTCTTGGTTTCCTTGATGACAACCGTTTCGTCGGAGTAACGAACGCCCTTGCCCTTGTAGGGTTCCGGCGCGCGATACGCGCGAACATCGGCAGCCACCTGGCCAACCACTTGCTTGTTGATGCCCTTGATGATGATCTCGGTCTGGCTCGGAGTCTCGACCTTGATGCCTTCAGGCATGTCGTGCACCACCGGATGCGAGAAACCAAGGGTCAGATTCAGCTTGCTGCCCTGAGCCTGGGCACGATAACCCACGCCAACCAGGGTCAGCTTGCGCTCGAAGCCCTTGGTCACGCCGGTGACCATGTTGTTCAGCAGTGCGCGCTGGGTGCCGGACATGGCGCCGCCATCAACGGTACCTTCAGCGGCCTTGACCTGCAGCGACTCGCCTTCCTTTTCGATGACGACAGAAGGCAGCATCGGCTGGGTCAGCGAGCCCAGCGGGCCCTTGACGGTGATTTGACCGCCGGCGATGCTGAAATCAACACCCTTCGGCAACTCAACGGGATATTTTGCAACGCGTGACATTGTCTAACCTCCTTACGCCACGACGCAGAGGACTTCGCCGCCGACATTGCCGGCACGAGCCTTGCGATCGGTCATCACACCCTTGGGGGTGGAGACGATGGCGATACCCAGGCCGTTCATGACGCGGGGCAGATCGTTCGCACCCTTGTACACACGCAGACCAGGCTTGGAAACACGCTCGATGCGCTCGATGACCGGACGGCCAGCGTAGTACTTCAGCGCGATATCGAGCTCGGACAAACCGCCGTTTTCACGGACGGCGAAGTCGTCGATATAACCCTCATCCTTCAGCACCTTGGCGATCGACACCTTGAGCTTGGACGAAGGCATGGTGACAGCAGCCTTGTCGGCCATCTGTGCATTGCGGATACGGGTCAGCATATCGGCGATCGGATCAGTCATACTCATTCTTCGATCTCCTTACCAGCTGGCCTTGGTCATGCCTGGGATTTCGCCGCGCATAGCAATATCGCGCAGCTTCAAACGACCCAGACCGAACTTACGGAAAACACCACGCGGACGACCGGTCAGCGCACAGCGGTTGCGCTGGCGAGTCGGTGCGGAATCGCGCGGCAGCGATTGAAGCTTCAGGCGGGCAGCCATACGCTCTTCGTCAGACGCCTTGGCGTTGTCAATGATTGCATTCAGAGCAGCGCGCTTGGCGGCAAACTTCGCCACCGTCTTGGCACGCTTCTCTTCACGATTGATAAGTGAAAGTTTCGCCATGTTTCCCTCAGTTCTTGAACGGGAACTTGAAAGCGGCCAGAAGCGCCTTGGCTTCCGCGTCCGTCTTCGCAGTGGTGGTAATGCTGACGTTCATACCGCGCAGCGCATCGATCTTGTCGTACTCGATTTCCGGGAAAATGATCTGTTCCTTGAAACCGACGTTGTAGTTACCACGACCGTCGAAGCCCTTGCCGGAAATACCGCGGAAGTCGCGGATACGCGGCAGCGCGATGGTGACCAGGCGATCGAGGAATTCGTACATGGTGGCACCACGGAGGGTGACCATGCAGCCGATCGGATAGCCTTCGCGAATCTTGAAACCGGCGATTGCCTTCTTGGCCTTGGTCACGACGACCTTCTGGCCGGCGATCTTGGTCATGTCGGCGACGGCGTTTTCCAGCACCTTCTTGTCGCCCACAGCCTCACCCACACCCATGTTCAGGGTGATCTTGGTGATGCGCGGGATTTCCATGACAGAGCCGTAGTTGAACTGCTTCTGCAGTTCGGCGGTCACGGTGTCTTTGTAGAATTGTTGCAAGCGAGCCATGTCTATTCCTTATGCGTCGACAACTTCGCCGTTCGACTTGAACACACGCACCTTGCGGCCGTCGTCCAGGAACTTGAAGCCAACACGGTCAGCCTTTTGGGTGGCCTTGTTGAACAACGCGATATTGGAAATCTGGATCGGCATCTCTTTTTCGACGATGCCACCGGTTTCACCCTTCATCGGGTTCGGCTTGACATGCTTCTTGACGCGATTAACGCCAGCCACAACGACGAGCTCATCGCTCAGCCATTGCGACACTGTGCCGCGCTTGCCCTTGTCCTTGCCAGTCAGGACGACGACTTCGTCGCCCTTGCGAATTTTGTTTGCGCTCATGCGTGCACCCCTTACAGAACTTCGGGAGCCAGGGACACGATCTTCATGAACTTCTCGGTACGAAGCTCACGGGTGACCGGCCCGAAAATACGCGTGCCAATCGGCTCCAGCTTGTTGTTCAGCAGAACGGCGGCATTGCCGTCGAACTTGACAAGCGAACCATCCGAGCGACGCACACCCTTGGCGGTACGAACCACCACGGCGTTGTAGACCTCGCCCTTCTTGACACGACCACGCGGTGCAGCATCCTTGACGCTGACCTTGATGACATCACCGATGCCGGCATAGCGACGCTTGGAGCCGCCCAGCACCTTGATGCACATCACCGAACGTGCGCCGGTATTGTCGGCAACGTTCAGAACCGATTGCATTTGGATCATTTAATTTAAC
>JAGWTC010000032.1 GCA_028869135.1 Rhodocyclaceae bacterium | reverse complement strand
GAGGAGATGCGATCGCCGAAAACGTCGGTCAGCGTCTGGCTGAGCTTTTGGAGCTTGGCACTCATAACGGATAGATGCGCGAATTAGCGGGCGATGGTGTAGGTACGCTTGATCTTGTTCTGCAACTGGATGATGCCGTAGAGCAGCGCTTCGGCCGTCGGCGGACAACCCGGCACATAGACATCGACCGGCACGATGCGATCACAGCCGCGCACGACGGAATAGGAATAGTGGTAGTAGCCGCCGCCGTTGGCGCACGAGCCCATGGAGATCACCCAACGCGGCTCCGGCATCTGGTCATAGACCTTGCGCAGCGCCGGGGCCATCTTGTTGGTCAGCGTGCCGGCAACGATCATCACGTCGGACTGACGCGGACTCGGACGGAACACGACACCGAAGCGGTCGAGGTCGTAGCGGGAACAGCCGGCGTGGATCATCTCCACCGCGCAGCAGGCCAGACCGAAGGTCATCGGCCACAGCGAGCCGGTACGGGTCCAGTTAATCAGCTTGTCGAGGGTCGTGGTGACGAAACCCTCCTGCATCACACCTTCAATACTCATTGCCTTACTCCCAGTCCAGCGCGCCCTTGGCCCAGGCATAGACATAACCGATCACCAGAATGGCAAGAAACACCATCATTTCGATGAAACCGAAGAACTTGACCGCATCGGTCGCAACGATTTCCTTGAAGATCGAAGCCCAGGGGAAAAGGAAGGCGACTTCCAGATCGAACAGAATGAAGATGATGGCGATCAGGTAATAGCGCACATCGAACTTCATGCGGGCGTCTTCAAACGCCTCGAAACCGCACTCATAGGGAGACAGCTTTGCGCTGTCGGGACGATGGGGGGCAATAATACGCCCCAGGAGGAGCGGCACACAGCCAACGGCCAGGCCGACCAGAATAAAGACCAGTACGGGGAAGTAGTTTTCCAGCATCGTGGTTCTGCAACTCTTTATTCGTTACATCGCCATCATGGGACGACGGCGACAGGGGAAATTCTTCTTTGCACCGCTACAGCGCTATGGCTGCTGATTGACCGCCTTTACTACCAAGCACCTTTGATTTGGTGCCGACGATGAGACTCGAACTCATACGGCTTTCGCCACTACCCCCTCAAGATAGCGTGTCTACCAATTTCACCACGTCGGCACTGACGTCATACGCACCATCAGGCGGCGCAAATTATAGCCCAGTCGGACCATGCCTGACGATATCGATTGCAATTTTTTTACTTCGGAATGTCGTTGGTACGCGGATCGGAACTCTGCGCCGGCGCAGCCGGCACGTCGCTCTTCTGCTCGACCTTGATGGAATCGACAACGCTGCTGCTATGAGGCTGGCTGCCGGCCAAATAGTTCAACCCGAGACAGGTAACGAAGAACACCGCCGCCAGCACACCCGTCGACTTCGACAGGAAATTCGAGGAGCCCGTCGCACCGAACAGGCTGCCGGAAGAACCACTGCCGAAAGCCGCGCCCATGTCGGCACCCTTGCCGTGCTGCATCAAAACCAGACCGATCACGCCCAGGCCCGAGAGCACGTTGATGGCCAGAATCAGTGAATACATAGAACCGCCTTTTCTCTAAAAACCGTTGGAACCCAATTTCTCAAGCCGCGCCTGCGATGGCAAGAAACTCATCCGCCACCAGCGAAGCACCGCCCACCAGCCCGCCGTCAATATCCGGCTGAGCAAACAACTCGCCCGCATTGGCGGCTTTCACGCTGCCGCCGTACAGAATCCTCAAACCTCTTGCAACATCGGCGTCGGCGGAAGCCACGCGATGCCGCAAAAAGGCATGCACCTGCTGCGCCTGTCCCGGCGTTGCCGTGCGGCCGGTACCAATCGCCCAGACCGGCTCGTAGGCGAGCACCGCTTTCGACAAGGCCTCAACGCCACAGTGCCGCAACACCACATCCAACTGTCGCGACACGACCGCCTCGGTACTGCCCGCTTCACGCTCGGCCAGGGTTTCGCCGACGCAGAGAATCGGCACCAGACCGCCGGCCAACGCTGCCGCGACCTTGGCTGCAGATTGCTCGTCTCTCTCGCCGTACAGGCTGCGCCGCTCGGAGTGGCCGACCACGACATAGAGACAATCGAAATCGCCCAGCATCGCCGCCGACACTTCGCCGGTGTAGGCGCCCTGCGCATGCTCAGACACATCCTGAGCGCCCCAGGCTACCGCGCTATTCCTCAGGACAGCCTGCGCCTGTTGCAGGTAGGGAAAAGGCACGCACACCGCCATCTCGGCGCCCTGCTCCGGTTTGCTCGCCAGCGCCTGCAACAATGCGGCATTGGCGGCCAGGGAGCCATGCATCTTCCAGTTACCCACGACCAGCTTACGCCGCATAGCACTGCCCAGAATGAAAAACCTGTCGATTATAACTTCCGGGGACTTTTTTAGCCAGATGGGGATTGATGGGCATCAAGGGATTTCTGGCGAACAACCGTCCGAGGCGCCCAGCAAAAAGAGCAGCCCGAGGCTGCTCTTTTTCGAATGCCGGCCTTGCGACCGCATTCGCAATGTTGGCGGCTTCAGCCGGCGCTTCGCGCCTTAACGCGAGCTACGCTCGCATTAGCCTTCGCCGCTACATCACCAGAAGATTTGGCTTAGCCGAATCTGCCGGTAATGTAGTCCTCGGTCTGCTTCTTCTGCGGCTTGATGAAGATCTGGTCGGTAACGCCAAATTCGATCAGTTCACCCAGATACATGTAGGCAGTGAAGTCCGAGATACGCGCCGCCTGCTGCATATTGTGGGTGACGATGGCGATGGTGAACTCGCCCTTGAGTTCGGAGATCAGCTCTTCGATGCGCATGGTCGAGATCGGATCCAGCGCCGAGGTCGGCTCGTCGAGCAGCAGGACTTCGGGCTTGACCGCCACGGCACGCGCAATGCACAGACGCTGCTGCTGCCCGCCGGAGAGGCTCATGCCGCTCTGATGCAGCTTGTCCTTGACCTCATCCCAGAGCGCCGCCTTGCGCAGCGCCCATTCGACGCGCTGGGCCATTTCACCCTGCGAGAGACGCTCATGCAGGCGCACGCCGAAGGCGATGTTCTCGAAAATGGACATGGGGAACGGCGTCGGCTTCTGGAACACCATGCCGACCTTGGCGCGCAGACTATTGAGGTCGACGTTCTTGTCCAGCATGTTCTGGCCTTCCAGCAGCAACTCGCCGGTGGCGCGCTGTTCCGGATACAGGTCGTACATGCGGTTCATGGTCCGCAGCAGCGTGGACTTGCCGCAACCCGACGGGCCGATGAAGGCGGTCACGTTGGATTTGTAGATTTCAAGGTTGATGTTCTTCAGGGCATGGTACTTGCCATAGTAGAAATCAAAGTTGCGGAATGCGATCTGCGTATCAAGCATTACGGCGTTCTCGGTCAGCATCATGACAATCTCGATTCTTTCACAAAATTTCGGTTTTCACTGCTTGTGTTTGGCGCGGAACATGACGCGCGCCAGGATATTCAGGCCGAGGACGCCCAGAGTGATCAGGAACACGCCGGCCCAGGCCAGCGCCTGCCAATCCTCGAAAGGACTCATGGCGTACTTGAAGATCACGACCGGCAGCGTTGCCATCGGCTCATTGAGGCTGGCGTTCCAGAACTGATTGGACAGCGCGGTAAAGAGCAAGGGAGCGGTCTCGCCGGAGATGCGGGCGATGGCCAGCAGCACGCCGGTCATCACGCCGGCAAGCGAGGCGCGCAGGGTGACCTTGCCGATCACGACCCACTTCGGCGCGCCGAGCGCAAAGGCCGCTTCGCGCATGGCGTTGGGCACCAGCACCAGCATGTTTTCGGTGGTGCGAATCACCACCGGAATCACGATCAGCGACAGCGCAAACACGCCGGCCATGCCGGAGAACTTGCCCATGCGCGCCACATAGACCTCGTAGACGAAGAGGCCGATGATGATGGAAGGCGAGGACAGCAACAGATCGTTGACGAAGCGCGTGGTGCGACCGAGCCAGGTGGTCTTGCCAAACTCGGCCAGATAGATGCCGGCAAAGAGACCGACCGGCGTGCCAACCAGCACGGCCATCGACACCACCAGCACGCTGCCGAAGATGGCATTGGCGAGGCCGCCCGATTCGCTGCCCGGCGGCGGCGTCATCTCGGTAAACAGGCTCAGGGAGAAACCGGACATGCCCAGTTCGACGGTGGCAAGCAGAATCCAGATCAGCCAGAAAAGACCAAAAGCCATCGCCAGCATGGAGACGGTCAGGGCCAGCTTGTTCTTGAAACGACGTACGGCGTAGAGGCTGCTCATTACGACTTGCCCCCTTCCATCTTGGCCATCTTGACCAGCAGCAGGCGCGAACAGGCCAGCACGACGGTGGTAATCAGGAACAGGATCAGGCCGAGCTCGATCAGGGCGGAGGTGTACATGTCGGAAGTGGCTTCGGCGAACTCGTTGGCCAGCGCCGAGGCAATGCTGTTGCCCGGCATGTAGAGCGAAATACCGTTGAAGACGTTCATGTTGCCGATCAGGAAGGTCACGGCCATGGTTTCGCCCAGCGCACGACCGAGGCCGAGCATGATGCCGCCGATGACACCGACGCGGGTATAGGGCAGCACCACATTCCAGACCACTTCCCAGGTCGTGGCACCGACGCCGTAGGCCGACTCCTTCAGCATGGCCGGCGTGACTTCGAACACATCGCGCATCACCGAGGCGATGAAGGGAATGATCATGACCGCGAGGATGATGCCGGCGCTGAGAATGCCGACCCCCATGGGCGGCCCCTGGAACAGGGTACCGATAATCGGGATCCAGCCCAGCGTGGCTGTCAGGAAGGGCTGAATGTATTCCGCGAACAGGGGTGCAAACACCAGCAGGCCCCACATGCCGTACACGATGCTGGGCACACCGGCCAGCAACTCAATGGCAATGCCGAGCGGACGGCGCATCCAGTTGGGTGCGAGCTCGGTCAGAAACAGGGCGATGCCGAAGCTCACGGGCACGGCGATCACAAGGGCGACGGCAGAGGTCACGAGCGTGCCATAGACCGGAATCAGGGCGCCAAAATGCTCGGCGGGCGGATTCCATTCGGCGGTCCACAGGAAGGACAGGCCGAATTTCTGCATGGCGGGCATGGCGCCATGAATCAGCGAGACGATGATGCCGGCCAGCAGCACCAGCGTCAGAAATGCGAAGAAACGGGTCAGATTGAAGAAGACCCAATCCCCCCAGCGGCGACGCGGCGCGGACTGGGCGAAGGAAGGTGGAGCACTGAAGGCTGGGTTGCTTGTATTCAAGATGAACTCTCAGTCGTATTGCACGCGCGGCCCGAAACGGGAAGTGCCACGCCGGCTAATCGGCCGGCGTGGCACTTTATTACAAGCTTACTTCCAGACCGGCTTGCCGGCAGCATCCTTGATCTGCTGGGCCCAGGTGGCGTTGATGGTCTTGACCAGCGAGTCCGGCAGCGGCACATAGTCCATTTCGGTAGCCATGGCATCGCCGTTCTTGTAGGCCCAGTCGAAGAACTTCAGGACTTCGGCGCCCTGCTCCGGCTTGGCCTGGGTCTTGTGCATCAGGATGAAGGTGGCGCCCGAGATCGGCCAGGCATCCTTGCCCTTCTGGTTGGTCAGAATCTCGTAGAAGCTGTTCGACCAGTTGGCGTTGGCGGCGGCAGCCTTGAAGGCTTCGTCGTCCGGCGCCACGAAGTGGCCGTCGGCATTCTGAACCAGGGTGAAGGCCATCTTGTTCTGCTTGGCGTAAGCGTACTCGACGTAGCCGATAGCACCCTTCAGGCGTTGCACGAAGGCCGACACGCCTTCATTGCCCTTGCCGCCCATGCCGACGGTCATGTTGACGGCGGTACCTTCGCCGATGGCAGCCTTCCACTCGGGGCTGACCTTGGACAGGTAGTTGGTGAAGATGAAGGTCGTACCCGAACCGTCGGCACGACGCACCACCTGGATCGGCAGCGCCGGCAGCTTGAGGCCGGGGTTCAGGGCGGCGATGGCCTTGTCATCCCAGCTGGTGATCTTGCCCATGTAGATTTCGGCGATGACCGGGCCGGTCAGCTTCATCTTGCCGGCAGCAATGCCGGGGACGTTCACGACCGGCACTACGCCGCCGATCACGGTGGGGAATTGCAGGAAGCCTTCCTTTTCCAGATCAGCCGGCTTCAGCGGCATGTCGGAAGCGCCGAAGTCCACGGTCTTGGCGGTGATCTGCTTGATGCCGCCACCGGAGCCGATGGACTGATAGTTGATGCGATTGCCGGTGGCCTTGCTGTAGGCGTCGGCCCACTTGGCATAGATCGGGGCGGGGAAAGAAGCACCGGCGCCAGTCACTTCGGCAGCCTGAGCCGTGGCCAGACACATTGCAGCACTTGCGGTCAGAGCCAGACGTACGGCCCATTTCTTCGATACGAACATGATTGCGACCTCTCGGTTGGTTGTGTGGTACGCGAAGAAGTATAGGAAGGCTTTGTGACATTCATATTACAAGTTGTCATTTCACCAAATCCTGCCGCCGCCTTGCCCTGCCTGCAGAAACAGCCGCAGCCGCGCCTGAAATCGCGTCATCAGGGCTTAATCGTATTGTCATTGCTGCGACATGTTCGAAAGGCAGCCTCCCCGGCCAGCAGCACAAAGACAAAAACAAGGGCCAAGAATGCATATCTTGATGATTTCAGACGTTTATTTTCCACGCATCAATGGCGTCTCGACCTCCATCCAGACGTTTCGGGAAGGCTTGGCCGAAGAAAACGTCAATGTCACCCTGGTCGCGCCGGATTACAACAATGCAGAAAGTGAAGCCGATACTGGGCTGCTCAGACTGCCCTCCCGGACCATTCCGTTCGACCCCGAAGACCGGCTGATGCATGGCCGCCATCTGCGTCGCCTGCCGCAGACCTTGCAGGATCGGCATTTCGACCTGATCCACGTGCAAACCCCGTTTGCCGCCCACTATACCGGGCTCAAGCTGGCCAGACACCGCAAGATTCCATGCATCGCCACCTATCACACGCATTTCGAGGAGTATTTCCATCATTACCTGCCGGTAATGCCGCGCCCCATGGCGCGCGGCATTACGCGCCGTCTGGCGCGCAGCCAGTGCAATGCGCTGGATGCCGTCATCGTGCCCTCGACCGCGATGAAGAATGCGCTGCACGGCTACGGCGTCATCCGGCCCATGCATGTGCTGCCAACGGGCATCCCGCTGGCCCAGTTTTCCGCCAGCGCGGAAAACGACTTCCGTCTGCGCCATCAACTGCCCCCCGATCGACCGCTGGCGCTCTTCGTCGGCCGTGTCGCGCATGAAAAAAACCTGCACTTCCTGCTGGAGGCCATGCAGCATGCCCTGACGCTGCGGCCTGACCTGGCGTTGGTCATCGCCGGCGAAGGCCCAGCCCTGCCCAGCCTGAAAAAGGCGGCGAGCCAACTGGGCATCGACAAGAATGTATTTTTCCTGGGCTACCTCGACCGCAAGCAGGAACTGCCGCTCTGCTATGCGGCCGCGGACCTTTTTGTGTTCTCCTCGCTCACCGAAACCCAGGGCTTGGTGCTGCTGGAGGCCATGGCCGCCGGCCTGCCGGTGCTCGGCATTCCCGCCATGGGTGCCGCTGACATACTCAAACCCGAGCTCGGCGCAGTCTGCGCGCCCAATGAAACGCGGGGCTTCGGCAGCCTCATGGCCGAACTGCTCGGCGATTCGGTCCGGCTTGCCAAACTCTCCGCCGACGGGCAAGAATTCGCCCAGACTTGGGGGGCGCCCGAACGCGCCCGCCAGCTTGCCCACCTTTACCACCAGATCGTGCAGTCATGAACCAGCCCACACCCCCCAATAGCCATACCGAAAGCCCGTTCAAGGGCAAGACCGGCCTTACCCGCGTCTGGAACGCCTTCAACTACTCGCTGGCCGGCCTCGCCGCTGCCTGGCGCAACGAAGATGCCTTCCGGCAGGAGGTGCTGCTGGCCGTCGTCCTGACCCCGATCGCGCTGTTCTGTCCGGTCAGTCCGATCGAGAAGGCCGTCATGATTGCCTCGGTGCTGCTGGTCATCATCGTCGAGTTGCTCAACTCCGCCGTCGAAGCGGCCATCGATCGCATCTCGCTGGACCGGCATCTGCTCTCCAAACGTGCCAAGGATGTCGGCAGCGCCGCCGTTCTGGTCGCCCTGCTCAACGTCGCCATCGTCTGGCTGCTCATCCTGCTGCCGCTGGTCAGGATGTAACGCAAACATCATCAAGATTTAATCGTATGTTCTTGCACGGCCAGCATATTTGCCGGCATGGACACGACAGAAACTGAAACTGCAGCCGTCAGCGACGCGCGTTCCAACTCGCGTCCCAATACGTCTGCCGGCGCCCAGCCGCTGACGATTGCGATCGTCACCGAAACCTATTTGCCGGAAATCAACGGCGTCGCCATGACGCTGGGACGTCTGATCGACGGGTTGCGCCGGCAGGGCCACAATATCCAGCTGATCCGCCCGCGCCAGAGCGAAGCCGATACACCGCGCACGGACCTCGGCTTCAATGAGATCCTGGTGCGCGGCATTCCCATCCCGCGCTACAGCGGCCTGCAGTTCGGCCTGCCCGCCGGACGCCGCCTGCATGCGATGTGGCGACGCACACCGCCCGATATCGTGCATGTCGTCACGGAAGGCCCGCTCGGCATGTCCGCGGTCGGTTCCGCGCGCAAGCTGGGGCTGCCCATGACCAGCTCGTTTCATACGAACTTCCATCGCTACAGCAAGCACTACGGCTTTGGCTGGATGCGCGGCCTGATTGCCGGCCACCTGCGCAAGCTGCATAACCGCACCGCCGCGACCTTTGTGCCGACCAAGGCGCTGGCCGCCGAGCTCGGCGCCGACGGCTTCGGCAATCTGCGCGTCATGGCGCGCGGCGTGGACACCACGCTGTTTTCGCCGCTGCGCCGTTCGCCGGAACTGCGCAAGCAGTGGGGGCTGAGCGACGACAATCTGGCCGTGCTCTATGTCGGGCGTCTCGCGGCAGAGAAGAATCTGCGCATGGTCGTACAGGCTTTTTCCGCCATCCAGGCGCGCTGCCCCGGCGCCAGGCTGATTTTCGTGGGTGACGGTCCGATGAGCGACAAGCTGCGCCAGAAATGCCCCGACGCGGTGTTCTGCGGCAGCCGCCGCGGCGAGGATCTCGCCGCCCACTACGCCTCGGGCGATCTGTTCCTGTTCCCCAGCCTGACCGAGACTTTCGGCAACGTCACCACCGAAGCGCTGGCCAGCGGACTGTGCGTCGTCGCCTACGCGCACGCGGCAGCCGGAGAAGTCATCGACAACGGCTACAACGGCGTGACGGTCGCGGCCGGCGACGAAGAAGCCTACATCGCAGCCGTCATCGCCCTGATCGAGCACCCGGAGCATCTGACGGCGCTGCGCTCGCGCGCGGCCAGCAGCATGCAGCATTTCGACTGGCGTCACATCGTAGATACCTTTGCCACCACCCTGGGTTCCGTCGTCAAGCAACACGCAAGGAGGCAACATGGAACGAATGACATCGTCCTGGCACCGGATTAACGCGCTCGACCTGGCGCTGTGCCTGCGCTGCAACCGGGTCAGCCGCTATGCCCTGCTGTGCCATCTTTTCCGCGTCATCAGCCGGCTCGGCAATGGCGTCTTCTGGTACAGCCTCATGTCGGTCATGCTCCTGGTGGATGGCATGGATGGGCTGTCCACGGCGCTGCGCATGACTCTGGCCGGGCTTGCCTGCCTCGCCATCTACAAATACCTGAAGACCCGGACCTCGCGGCCGCGCCCCTACCAAGTCTATACGGCCATCGCGGCGGCGGCGCCGGCGCTTGATCGATTCAGCTTTCCTTCAGGACACACCCTGCACGCGGTCTGCTTCACCACCGTCGCCTGCAACGCCTACCCGCAACTGGCGCCCGTCCTGTGGCCCTTTACTGCGCTGGTCGCGGTATCCCGCCCCATCCTCGGCCTCCACTACCCGAGCGATGTGCTTGCGGGCGCGCTTATCGGCCTTGGCGTTGCGCAAATCGCGATCGCGTTTTAAGACTTCCTCTCCTAGCTGGAATCAGCCTGCGGGCGCCGCGAAAGCGGTGCCCGTTTTTTTGCCACAACCTACCCCTTCCCTCCGAGGAGAGAAGGTGGGGTGAGCGGCTCATTGAACACGTCTGTCGGCAAGGACAGACGTGAGCGCAACTTCGGCATGGAGACGCCGCTAATGGCAACGTGCGCCAGATGCCGGGGCGGATTGGCATTCCATTGCGGGCAATCGCCGGCGATCAAGCCGTTGATCTGCGGCAGACGCCGCACGGTCTGGTCGAGATAATGGTTGAATCGACGCAGCATGCGCCTGTCCGCGATTCTGCCGGCAGCATGGGCAGCCACCGGCAATTTGCTGAAGCGCAGCAGGCGATCAGCGCGCGCCAAGGTCGAGATCAGACGGTTCGCCTCCGCGGAAGCGCAGCCGAATGTTTCCTCCAGATAGATGCGTATCGTGCCCTGCTCCCGTTTGAGCAGTTGCCCCGGCGTGGCAAACAGTTGCGGGCTGACATGGTGGTCGAGCGCCCATTCGCAGCTTGCATGTGTTGCCACCGGGATATCGGCCCAGACGTTCTCGTGGGCCGGAACGAAATGATTGTGGGCAAAAATGTCGGTCAACAGGTGACTCAGATAGCCGAGTGCCAAGGCACGCGCCTCGTCGCTGCCGGCCTTCTCGATCTGCATGGCGGCCAGTTCCCAGTCGTGGCTGTCGCCAAACTGCTCGGAGCGCGCAATGCCGCGCACCAGCGCCAGGTCCGGCAGGCAGGCGCCGGCCATCACCAGCCCGGGCAACTTGCGCGCCGCAGTGCGGAAACGCGGGTCGGTCAGCGGCACCAGCCATAGCAGCGACTGGGCGAACCACACATGCGTGTACAAACCCCAGGCAAATGCATCCCCGGCCGTCAGCAATAAAGCCGGCAACCAGAACAGGAAACGGAGTTTGCGCAGTCGCTTCGTCTTCATGTCGCCGCATCTTCCGCGCGCGACATGACCGTTGCATGATGTACGCATGAAGTTTTGCTTTCAGCGTTTCTGTCACGTGGATGTAATGCAGCCTGTTTAGTCTCGGGGCTCCGCAACATCGCTCGTGAGACTGGCATGACCCCGATCCCCGTATTAGATTCAATACCTTCAGGAGTCTGGGCCAGTCCGCTTTCATCCATCCCGCGGCAGGCGCAGACGGAAAATACGCCGCTGCACAAGATTCTGCGTGACAACGGCCTGTATGTCGTGTTTCAGCCGGTGCTCGACATGCATGGCCGCAAATACATGGGCTACGAAGCGCTGATCCGCGGGCCGCAAGGCAGCCCGCTGCACAGCCCCACCGCTCTTTTCGAGGCCGCACGCCATTGCAATCTGCGCCGAGAGCTTGAGCACGCCTGCCGCGCCGCCGCAATACGCGAGTTCGGCCGCCTGCGCGCGCAACAGCAGATCCCGGACTGCAAGCTCTTCATCAATCTGTCGGCCAGCATGCTGGGCGATCCGGTGCTGATGCGCGACGACATGCTGCAATCCATGGCGGCACAGGGATTGCGCCCGGATCAGATCGTCATCGAGATCACCGAGAACCAGAAGGTCACCGACTTTTCCGTATTCCGCGAAGTGCTGGCAAGCTATCGTCGCCTGGGCTACAGTTTTGCCATCGACGACCTCGGCGAAGGTTTTTCCAATTTGCGCATGTGGTCGGAAATCCGGCCCGAGTTCGTCAAGATCGACCGCCATTTCATTTCCGGCATCGACAACGATGTGCTCAAATTCCGCCTGGTACGCGCCATGGTGGAAATCGCCGAGGCCTGCCACGCCACACTGATTGCCGAAGGGATAGAGGAGGAATCCGAGTTCGCCACCATCCGCGATCTCGGCATCCGCTGCGGACAGGGCTATCTGATCTGCCGTCCGCAGACGCAACCGGCGCCAGAGCCCAGCGCGGCCATCCTGCGTCTGCTCGACGCCGGCCGCATCACCGTCTTTCCGCAGGGCGCTGGCAGCAGCCAGTGCGCCACCGTCGCGCCCCTGCTGAAGCGCGTCATTCCGGTCGCGCCGGACCTTGACAACGACACCGTCTTTGCCCGCTTCGAAGCCGAACCCGAACTCCACGCCCTGCCCGTAGTCAGCAGCGGAACGCCGGTCGGCATGATCAATCGTCACACCTTGATCGAGCGCTTCGCGCGCCTCTATCAGCGCGAGCTGTACGGCAAGCGCCCATGCTCCCTGTTCATGGACAGCAGGCCGCTGATCGTCGACTGCGACACCTCCATCAATGAGGTCAGCGCCATGCTGGGCTCGGCCCAGCGCCATCAAATTTATGACGGCCTCATTCTCGCGGCGCATGGGCGCTATGCCGGCGTGGCCGATACGCAGGACGTGATGGTGCAGATCAGCGAAATGCAGATGCGCTCGGCGCGCTACGCCAATCCGCTGACCCAGTTGCCGGGCAACGTGCCGCTCAACGAACACATGGACAGACTGCTTGAAAACAACGCGCCCTTCGTTGCCTGCTATGTGGACATCGACCACTTCAAGCCCTACAACGACGCCTACGGTTATCGTCGCGGCGACGAAATCATCCAGTTGCTCGGCAGCATTCTCACCGACACCTGCGACGAGCGCATCGATTTCGTCGGCCATATCGGCGGCGACGACTTCGTGCTTCTGATGCAGAGCGGCGACTGGCATGAGCGCTGCTCGCTCATCCTCGACCATTTCTCCGAAGAAATCCGGCGCCACATCGATGCGGAAGATCTGCAACGCGGCGGCCTGAGCGGCGAAGACCGGCGCGGCAATCCGACATTCCATGCGCTGCCCACGCTGTCGCTTGGCTGCATCGTCGTCGAGCCGAATCAATACACCTCGCACTACGAGATCGCCGCCTGCATGGCGGAAGCCAAGAAGCAGGCGAAAAAGCAGGCCGGCAACTGCCTCTTCATTGAGCGCCGCAAGCCGCTTCGGGCTGTCATGGGCATGTAACCATCCATTCACAGACAGGTAACAGCCTCTGACGAAAATGCGCGCATGAAGTCACCACACAAGGAGAGGCCCATGCTGCAAGCTCACGACGAAGGCCTGATCGTCGCCTCGCAGACTTACCCGAACACCAAGCCCCAATACAGCGTCGAACTGGCTAGCACAGCCGAAGACATCATCGAAGCCCAGCGCCTGCGCTATCGCGTCTTTGCAGAGGAAATGGGCGCCCGCCTCAATACCCGTATCCCCGGCGTCGACAGCGACATCTACGATGCCTACTGCGAACACCTGATCGTTCGCGACGAAGCTGCCGACAAGATCGTCGGCACCTACCGAATTCTGCGCCCCGATGCCGCTGCCAAGGTCGGCAACTACTATTCCGAAAACGAATTCGATCTGATCCGTCTGCACAACCTGCGCGGCAAGACGGTGGAGATCGGCCGCTCCTGCATCGACGCGGAATATCGCAACGGCGCGATCATCAGCCTGCTCTGGGCCAAGCTGGCCGAATACATGCTGACCCGCGGCTACGACTATCTGATCGGCTGCGCCAGCATCAGCATGGCCGACGGCGGACACAATGCCGCAAATCTCTTTGTGCAATTGCTTGACGATCATCTGGCGCCGCCGGAATACCGCGTCTTCCCGCGTCACCCCCTGCCCTTCGAGCGACTCGTCACCGGCGCCAAGGCCGAAGTGCCGCCGCTGGTCAAGGGTTATCTGCGTGCCGGCGCCTATGTCTGCGGCGAGCCAGCCTGGGATCCGGATTTCAATACCGCCGATCTGTTCTTGCTGCTGCCCATGAATCGCATCAGCAAGCGCTACGCAAAACACTTCCTTAACGAGGCCGACAACAATGTATAAGCTCCTGCAAAGCGCGGCACTCATCGTCCTGGTCGCCATTGCCACCACCACGCTCGCCAACGCGGCCAGCAGCGACTCGCAACTCATGCTGGTGCAAGGCGTCGGCCTGTCGTTGATCCTGCTGCTCGCCGGCAACGCCCTGCGCACGCTCTGGCGCAGCTAAGATCTGCATCACCCAAAAACAATGGCCTGCATCAGCAGGCCATTGTTTTTTCTGACCACGCATTGCGCATGGCAGGATCGAACCCCAACCGCGGGGTTCGGCGCGTCAGTTCCCGGTCGCGGCGCGGGCCGCATTGGCAATGGCCTCTGCATGCCGCATCACCTCTTCCGCGGCGCGCCCTTCCACCATCACGCGCAATAGCGGCTCGGTGCCCGACGGCCTCAGCAGCACGCGCCCGCTGCCGTCGAGTGCCTTTTCGGCGGCTTCCGCCGCCTCGCGAATGCCGGGGTCGGCTTTCCAGTCGAAGCCGAGCGGCAGGCGCACATTGATCAGCTTCTGCGGATACATGGCCAGATCGGCACAGGATTGGGCCAGCGTTTCCCCACCCTTCCGCAGCGCAGCCAGCACCTGCAATGCGGCGATGATGCCGTCGCCGGTGGTGTGCTTGTCGAGACAGATGATGTGGCCGGAGTTCTCGCCGCCGATGGGCCAGTCCTTCTCCTGCATCATTTCCAGCACATAGCGGTCGCCCACCTTGGCGCGCGCAAAGCCGATGCCAAGGCGGTGCAGCGCATGCTCGAAGCCGAGATTGCTCATCAGGGTGCCGACCATGCCCGGCACCCGCCCCTGCTTCGCGAGCTGGCGTGCAATCACGTAGAGCAGCATGTCGCCGTCGTAGAGGCGGCCGTCCGCGTCCACCATCATCAGGCGGTCGCCGTCGCCGTCGACGGCGACGCCGATGGCCGCCTTGTGCTCGAGCACCGCGCGACGCAGACTATCCGGTGCCGTGGCGCCGACGTGGTCATTGATGTTGAGGCCGTTGGGGCTGGTGCCGATGCTGATCACTTCGGCGCCCAGTTCGTGGAATACCGCAGGCGCGACATGATAGGCAGCGCCATGCGCGCAATCGACGACGATCTTCAGGCCGCGCAGATCGAGATCGTTGGGAAAGGTGCTCTTGCAGAATTCGATGTAACGGCCCGCAGCGTCGGCGATACGCACGGCCCGGCCGAGTCTGGCCGACTCCTGGCAGCCCATGGGTTGATCGATGCGCGCCTCGATCTCAAGCTCCACCTCGTCCGGCAACTTGGTGCCCTGCGCCGAGAAGAACTTGATGCCGTTGTCGTCGTAGGGATTGTGGGAAGCGGAAATCACCACGCCGGCCTGCAAACGCAGCGCCCGGGTGAGGTAGGCGACCGCAGGGGTCGGCAGCGGCCCGCATAGCATCACGTCTACGCCTGCGGCCGAGAAACCCGCCTCCAGGGCAGCTTCGAGCATATAGCCGGAAATCCGAGTGTCCTTGCCGATCAGCACCGCAGGCCTGTCCGACTCCTGGAGATGGCCGCGCGCTCCCCGGTTGTGGGCCAGCGTCATGCCGGCAGCATAGCCAAGGCGCATGACGAACTCCGGCGTAATGGGCGCCGCGCCCACGCGTCCGCGCACACCGTCGGTACCGAAATATTTGCGGCTCATGCTGCAAGTCTCCTGTGAATTTCAATTCAGGGCGGATAGTACCGCCAAAGCATCTTTCGTAGCCGCCACGTCATGGACGCGCAGGATATGCGCGCCGGCCTGCGCCGCCAGCATGGCAGCGGCAATGCTGGCGGGCAAGCGCTGGCCAACTTCGCGGCCGGTTATCTGCCCCAACATGGACTTGCGCGACACGCCCACCAGCAAGGGCAAATCGAGCTCACGGAAACGCGGCAAGGCGCGGAACAGCGTCTGGTTATGCGCAAGACTCTTGCCGAAGCCGAAGCCGGGATCGAGCACGATGCGCTCACGTGCAATGCCTGCACGCTCGGCAGCGGCCACCCGGGCAATCAGAAAATCCATGATCTCCTGCACCACATCGTCGTAATGCGGGGCGGCCTGCATGGTGCCTGGCGTGCCCTGCATGTGCATGAGGCAGACAGCCGCCTTGCTGCCCGCGACAGCCTCCAGCGCACCCGGCGCCTGCAGCGCAGCGATATCGTTGATCAGATCGGCGCCGGCTGCGATGGCCGCCCGCATGACGGCGGGCTTGAGGGTATCGATGGAGAGCGGCACTCCGCAGCCACGCAGGGCCTCGACCAGCGGCACGACGCGCGAGATTTCCTCGGCTTCCGGCACCGGCAGCGAACCGGGTCGCGACGATTCGCCGCCGATATCCAGCATGTCGGCGCCTTCCGCAAGCAAGGTCTCGGCGTGACGCAAGGCATCATCCAGGCCGGCCCGGGCGTGTCCGTCGCCGGAAAAGGAGTCGGCCGTGACATTGACGATGCCCATGATCAGCGGACGATCGAGACGCAGGGAGCAGGAACTGCAATTCAAGTTGAACATAAAGAAAAACCGGATTGCGATCTCTCGCAATCCGGCCTTGTGAAAGTTGAAACGCTCAGGCCTGTTTCAGGAATCAGGCGGGTGCCGGTGCCGTCGGTGCGGCGCCATCCGTGGGGCTGTCGGCCGAAGCCGGACGACCACCGCTAGGACGCGGCGGACGCGGAGGACGGCCCTCCATGATGTCCTTGATCTGTTCGACGTCGATGGTCTCCCATTCGAGCAGGGCCGCCGTCATGGCCTCGACCTTGTCGCGATTCTCGCTGAGAATCTTGCGCGCCAGTGCGTACTGTTCGTCGATGATGCGGCGGATTTCCGCATCGACCTTCTGCATCGTGGCTTCCGACACATTCTTGTGCGTGGTCACGGAACGGCCGAGGAACACCTCGCCTTCGTTCTCGGCATAGACCATGGGGCCCAGCGCTTCGGACATGCCGTAACGCGTAACCATGTCGCGAGCAATGCTGGTGGCGCGTTCGAAATCGTTGGAGGCGCCGGTCGATACGTTGCCGACAAAGATTTCCTCGGCAACGCGGCCGCCGAACAGCATGCAGATCTGCGCCAGCATCTCGTCCTGGTACAGGCTGAACTTGTCGATTTCGGGCAGCGACCAGGTGACGCCCAGCGCACGGCCGCGCGGAATCACGGTCACCTTGTGCACCGGGTCGCAGCCCGGCAGGACCTCGCCGATGATGGCGTGGCCGGACTCGTGGTAAGCAGTCTTCTTCTTGTCCTCGGGCGTGATCACCATGGACTTGCGCTCGGCGCCCATGAAGATCTTGTCCTTGGCCTTTTCGAAGTCGTCCATGTCGACAACGCGCTTGTTGCTGCGTGCCGCGAACAGAGCAGCCTCGTTGACCAGGTTGGCCAGGTCGGCACCGGACATGCCCGGCGTACCGCGCGCCAGCACATTGGCATTGACGTCGGAAGCGATCGGCACCTTGCGCATGTGCACATTCAGAATCTGCTCGCGGCCGCGGATATCGGGCAGCGGCACCACGACCTGGCGGTCGAAGCGGCCCGGGCGCAGCAGCGCGGGATCAAGCACATCGGGACGGTTGGTCGCGGCGATCACGATCACGCCGGTGGTGCCTTCGAAACCGTCCATCTCGACCAGCAACTGGTTGAGCGTCTGTTCGCGTTCGTCGTTGCCGCCGCCGAGGCCTGCGCCACGCTGGCGACCGACCGCGTCGATTTCGTCGATGAAGATAATGCAGGGCGCGTGCTTCTTGGCGTTCTCGAACATGTCGCGCACGCGCGCCGCGCCGACGCCGACGAACATTTCGACAAAGTCGGAACCGGAGATGGAGAAGAACGGCACCTTGGCCTCGCCGGCAATGGCCTTGGCGAGCAGGGTCTTGCCGGTACCCGGCGAGCCGACCATGAGCACGCCGCGGGGAATGCGCCCGCCCAGCTTCTGGAACTTGGAGGGGTCGCGCAGGAAGTCGACGAGCTCGGACACATCCTCCTTGGCCTCGTCGCAACCGGCGACGTCGGCGAAGGTGATGGTGTTGGCGGCCTGATCCATCATGCGCGCCTTGCTCTTGCCGAACGAGAACGCGCCGCCCTTGCCGCCGCCCTGCATCTGGCGCATGAAGAATATCCACACGCCGATCAGTAGCAGCATCGGGAACCAGGAAACGAAGATGCTGGTCAGGAAGGATTGTTCCTCTTCAGGCTTGGCCACGACCTTGACGTTGTACTTGAGCAGATCGGACACCATCCACAAATCGGGCGGGGCATAAGAGATCACCTTCTTCCCGTCGGTGGTCAGCGCTTCCAGCGTCCGGCCCTGGATCGTCACCTTGCTGATGCGCTCCTGGCGGACCTCATCCAGGAACTGCGAGTAGTCGATGGTGTTCTGTGCCGTCTGACGGGTATTGAACTGGTTGAAGACCGTCATCAGCACAATGCCGATCACCATCCAGATCGCGATGTTCTTGAAGAGATTGTTCAAAGCATGCCTCGCTCGCCCGAATCGGGCTTTAAGTAAAACTGCACCAGCCTATTCTAGAGCTGAATGCCTGTGCCTGCAAACTATCGAAGGCATAGCGCATCCCTTTTTCTGTCGGGTTTTTGGTCTTTCTTCCACCCGGCTCCTGCCCCCTACTTGCGCCCCTTCGCCAGCAGGAAGGTTTCGGCGCTGCGATCCCGTGAGGCGTCGGGCTTTCTGACCTGCACATTGGCAAAGACCTCGCGCATTTGCGCCCGCAGTTCCTCGAAACCGCTGCCCATGAATACCTTGACCAGCAAATCGCCGCCGGGTTTCAGATGCTGGCGACAAAAATCCAGCGTCAATTCGGCCAGATACATCACGCGGGCCTGGTCAGACACCTCTACACCGGACATATTGGGGGCCATATCCGATAAAACAAGGTCGACCTGGCGCCCGGCCAGGGTTTCCTCCAATTGCCGCAGGGGCCCGTCTTCGCGAAAATCGCCGCGAATGAAGGTTACGTCGGGAATCGGCTCCATTTCCAGCAGGTCCAGCGCAACCAGGATGCCGTTCGGCTTGATTCGCTTGGCCGCTACCTGCGACCAGCTGCCCGGCGCCGAACCCAGATCGACGACCGTCATGCCCGGTTTCAAAAGCTTGTCCTTGGCGTCGATCTCGATCAGCTTGAAGGCCGCACGCGAACGCCAGCCCTCCGCCTTGGCCCGTTTGACGTACGGATCATTGATGTGCTCATGCATCCACGACTTGTTGTGGCGATGCTTTTTACCGCTTTCGTTCAAGGACATCGAACTGCCTTCCTCCATGCCTCCCGGCAAAAGGGAGGGCAACTTCATTTGCCATGCCGCGCATGGCTCCATGTTCTGTCCGCTTCGCCCTGGACGCTCAGGCGCAAAACCGCTTTCTCCATAGTCGCCCGCCCCGGCTGGTACAATGGCGCCTATGACCGAAATTACCACCAGCCAGCGCCGTGCTCTGCGCGCCGCCGCTCACAGCCTCAAGCCCGTCGTCAGTATCAGCCAAAAAGGGCTGACGGAGTCGGTGCTGAAGGAAATCGACCGTTGCCTCAAGACCCACGAGCTCATCAAGGTCCGGGTTTATGACGCTGAACGCGAACAGCGCGAGGAACTCCTGACTGCCGTCTGCGCAGCCACCGAAGCCGTGGCCGTTCAGCACATCGGCAATCTGCTGGTTCTGTGGCGCGAACGCGCCGAAGAACCGGACGTTGCCGGCACCCACAAGCCTGGGGCAAAGAGGGCTTCCGGGCCGCGCCTGACCAAAAAGGCGGCCGCGGCAAAGACCGACAAAGCCGCCCGCTCCCGCAGCATTGTCCAGGGCAAGCCGCGTCGCCCCACTCGGACGCGTTGAGCGTTCGGCGTTCCCGCCTTCAGGCCGCAGGCTTGCGGCCCGTCCCCTGCACCACGACCAGCACCACGCCCAGTAGCGCTTCGCACAGGTAGAGCACGCTTGAGACGCCATGCCAGCGGGCAAAGTCCGCATGCAGCGGGCTTTCGGCTACCGACAGGGGAAGCGCAGCCAGCTTGATGGCAGCGATCCTGGGCTGCACCACGAACTGACCGATCAGCCCCAGCGCCAGCATGAGCACAACGATCTGGAATACCCGTTGCGTCGCTACGCGCGCGCCGTGCCAACACCCCAGGATGATCAGCAGCAAGACTGCGCAAACGATGCCCAGCCAGCCAGCCGTCGTGAACATCGCGGCGGCGACATTGCCGGCCTGCATGCGGTCGGGAATCTGCGCAAACAGGACGGGCACGGCCAGGTAGCCTGTCGCCAGCATGCCACCGACCCAGAGCGTGATGCAGATCAAATAGAGCGCGTCCGCCAGCTTCTTCATGGCGGCCGTCGCTCAAATATATTTGACGTCGAGGATTTCGTATTCGCGCACGCCGCCCGGGGCCTGCACTTCGGCGATATCGCCGGCATACTTGCCGATCAGGGCGCGCGCGACCGGCGAGTTCAGCGAGATCTTGCCGAGCTTGAGATCGGCCTCGTCATCGCCGACGATCTGGTAGCTCACGGTCTTGCTGCTGTCCTGGTCCTCGAGTTCGACGGTGGCCCCGAAAACCACGCGGCCGTCGGCATCCAGCGAAACGGGATCGATGATCTGGGCATTCGACAGCTTGCCTTCAACTTCGAGAATGCGGCCCTCGATAAACCCCTGGCGTTCCTTGGCGGAGTCGTACTCGGCGTTTTCCGAGATATCGCCGTGACTGCGGGCCTCGGCGATGGCGGCAACGATGCTCGGCCTGTCGACGGTCTTCAGGCGATGCAGCTCTTCGCGCAGCAGCTCGGCCCCGCGCAGGGTGAGTGGGATCTTTCCGCTCATTTGCTCAACTCCGCATGCATGGACTGCACCGAATAGGTTTCCAGTTCGGCCAGATGGCGCATGCCGGCACAGGCCGCGCGGGCGCCTTCGATGGTGGTGAAGGAGGTTACCTTCTGGGCCAGACCCGACGTACGGATCGAGCGCGAATCCAGAATGGCCGAGCGCTTTTCCTCGACGGTGTTCACGATGAAGGCGATCTCGTTGTTCTTGATCATGTCGACAATGTGCGGACGCCCCTCGGTCACCTTCTGCACCGGCGTCACCGGCAGGCCGGCTTCGCTGATGGCATTCGCCGTCCCGCGCGTGGCGACCAGGCTGAAGCCCAGATCGTGCAGTTCGCGCGCCACTTCAACCGCCTTGGCCTTGTCGCCGTGCTTGACGCTGATGAAGGCCTTGCCGGACTTCGGCAGCTTGGTGCCTGAAGCCATCTGCGACTTCACAAAGGCTTCGCCGAAGGTGCGGCCGACGCCCATGACTTCGCCGGTCGACTTCATTTCCGGGCCGAGGATGGTATCGACGCCCGGGAACTTGTTGAACGGGAACACGGCTTCCTTGACCGAGAAATACGGCGGAATCACTTCGCCGGTGATGCCCTGATCGGCCAGGCTGCGGCCGGCCATGCAGCGCGCGGCGACCTTGGCCAGCGGAATGCTGGTTGCCTTGGAGACGAAGGGCACCGTGCGCGAGGCGCGCGGGTTCACTTCCAGCACGTAGATCACGTCGCTGCCGTCGGCCTGCTTCTGCACCGCGAACTGCACATTCATCAGGCCGACCACATTCAGGCCCTTGGCCATGGCGGCGGTCTGACGGCGAATCTCGTCCTGGATTTCCTTGGACAGCGAGTACGGCGGCAGCGAGCAGGCGGAGTCGCCCGAGTGCACGCCGGCTTGCTCGATGTGTTCCATGATGCCGCCGATGATCACCTGCTTGCCGTCGGACAGCGCATCGACGTCGACTTCGATGGCGTCGTTGAGGAAGCGGTCGAGGAGCACCGGCGAATCGTTGGAAACCTTGACCGCTTCGCGCATGTAGCGCTCCAGCTCCTTCTGCTCATGGACGATTTCCATGGCGCGGCCGCCGAGCACGTAGGACGGACGAACGACCAGCGGGTAGCCAATCTCGTTGGCCAGCTCGATCGCCTGCTCCGGCGTACGCGCGGTGCGGTTGGGCGGCTGCTTGAGCTTGAGGTCGTTCAACAGCTTCTGGAAACGCTCGCGGTCTTCGGCGGCGTCGATCATGTCCGGGCTGGTGCCGATGATGGGTACGCCGTTGGCTTCGAGATCACGCGCACGCTTCAGCGGGGTCTGGCCGCCGAACTGCACGATCACGCCGGCAGGCTTTTCGACATCGACGATCTCGAGAATGTCTTCCAGCGTCAGCGGTTCGAAATAGAGGCGATCCGAAGTGTCGTAGTCGGTGGACACGGTTTCCGGATTGCAATTGACCATGATGGTCTCGTAGCCGTCTTCACGCATCGCCAGCGCGGCATGCACGCAGCAGTAATCGAACTCGATGCCCTGGCCGATGCGGTTCGGACCGCCGCCGAGGACCATGATCTTCTTCTTGTCAGTCGGCTTGGACTCGCACTCTTCCTCATAGGTCGAGTACATGTAGGCGGTGCCGGTGGCGAACTCGGCGGCGCAGGTGTCGACGCGCTTGTACACCGGGCGCACGCCCAGCGACTGGCGGAACTTGCGCACGCTGGTCTCGTCGCTGCCCATCAGATTGGCGAGACGGCGATCGGAGAACCCCTTGCGCTTGAGATTGCGGATCTCGTCCTTCGAGAGGCTCTCGATCTTTCTCGGGCGCAGCGACTCTTCGACCTGCACGATGTCCTGAATCTGCACCAGGAACCACGGGTCGATCTTGGTCAGGTTGAAAACTTCGTCGAAGGTCATGCCGTCGCGGAAGGCCTGGCCGACATACCAGAGGCGCTCGGCGCCCGGGTTGGCGATCTCGCGTTCGATCTCTTCGCGCGTGGCTTCGACTTCATCCAGACCATAGACGCTGGTTTCCAGACCGCGCAAGGCTTTCTGCAGCGACTCCTGGAAGGTACGGCCCATGGCCATGACTTCGCCGACCGACTTCATCTGCGTAGTCAGACGGTCGTTGGCCATCGGGAATTTTTCAAACGCAAAGCGCGGCACCTTGGTCACGACGTAGTCGATCGAAGGCTCGAACGAGGCCGGGGTGGCACCGCCGGTGATTTCGTTCTTCAGCTCATCCAGCGTGTAGCCGACGGCCAGCTTGGCGGCGATCTTGGCGATCGGGAAGCCGGTGGCCTTGGAAGCCAGCGCCGACGAGCGCGACACGCGCGGGTTCATTTCGATGACGATCATGCGGCCGTCATCGGGGTTGATGGCGAACTGTACGTTCGAACCGCCCGTATCCACGCCGATCTCGCGCAACACCGCGATCGATGCATTGCGCATGATCTGGTATTCCTTGTCGGTCAGTGTCTGCGCCGGGGCCACGGTGATCGAGTCGCCGGTATGCACACCCATCGGGTCGAGGTTCTCGATCGAGCAGACGATGATGCAGTTGTCCTTGCGGTCACGCACCACTTCCATCTCGAACTCCTTCCAGCCGAGCAGCGATTCTTCAATCAGCAGCTCGCTGGTCGGCGAGGCTTCGAGGCCGCGCTTGCAGATCTCGACAAACTCTTCCTGATTGTAGGCAATACCGCCGCCCGAACCGCCCATGGTAAAGGACGGACGGATGATGGTCGGAAAGCCCACCATGCTCTGGACTTGCTGGGCTTCTTCGAGGCTGTGCGCCACGCCTGAACGCGCCGAGCCGAGACCGATCTTGGTCATGGCCTTCTTGAACTTCTCGCGATCTTCGGCCTTGTCGATGGCTTCCTTGGAAGCACCGATCATTTCGACCTTGTACTTGTCGAGTACGCCGTGCTTGGCGAGGTCGAGCGCGCAGTTCAGCGCAGTCTGGCCACCCATGGTCGGCAGGATCGCGTCGGGACGTTCCTTGGCGATGATGTTCTCCACCACCTGCCAGGTGATCGGCTCGATATAGGTCACATCGGCCATGTTCGGATCGGTCATGATCGTGGCCGGATTCGAATTGACCAGAATGACCTTGTAACCCTCTTCGCGCAGGGCCTTGCAGGCTTGCGCGCCGGAGTAATCGAATTCACAGGCCTGGCCGATGATGATGGGGCCGGCGCCGATGATGAGGATGGAATTGATGTCGTTACGTTTTGGCATTTCAGGCACCTTTCTCCATCAGCTTGATGAAGCGGTCAAATAAGTAGGCAACGTCCTGCGGACCGGGGCTGGCTTCGGGGTGACCCTGGAAGCAGAGCGCCGGGCGATCGGTCCAGTCCATGCCCTGCAGGCTGCCGTCGAAGAGAGACACATGGGTCACGCGAACGTTCGCCGGCAGCGTGGCCGGATCGACGGCGAAACCGTGGTTCTGGCTGGTGATCAGCACCTGGCCGCTGATCAGGTCCTTGACCGGATGGTTGGCGCCGTGGTGGCCATGCTTCATCTTCAGCGTCTTGGCACCGACGGCAAGCCCCATCAACTGATGGCCGAGACAGATGCCGAAGGTCGGAATCTTCTTGTCGAGAAAGACCTTGATGGCCTCGATCGCATAGTCGCAAGGCTCGGGGTCGCCCGGGCCGTTGGACAGGAATACGCCGTCCGGATTCAGCGCCAGCACCTCGGCGGCGGGCGTCTGCGCCGGCACCACGGTGAGCTTGCAGCCGCGCTCGGCCAGCATGTGCAGAATATTGGTCTTGACGCCGTAATCGTAGGCGACGACGTGGAATCGCGGATTGCTCTGCTCGACGTAACCCTTGCCCAGACGCCATTCGCCGGAAGTCCAGGTGTAGGGCTTCTTGACGCTGACGACCTTGGCCAGATCCATGCCGGCCAGACCTTCGAAGCTCTTGGCCTTGGCGATGGCGTCTTCGGCATTGATATTGTCGCCCGTCACGATGCAGCCGGACTGAGCGCCCTTCTCGCGCAGGATGCGCGTCAGCTTGCGGGTGTCGATGCCGGCGATGGCGACGATGTTCTCGGCCTTGAGGTAGTCGGAGAGATTCTGCTCGGAGCGGAAATTCGAGACGATCATCGGCAAGTCTCGAATCACCAGTCCGGCAGCGTAGGCCTTGCCGGACTCGCAGTCGTCTTTGTTCACACCGACGTTGCCGATGTGCGGATAAGTCAGGGTGACGATCTGGCGAGTGTAGGACGGGTCAGTCAGGATTTCCTGATAGCCGGTCATGGCGGTGTTGAACACCACTTCACCGATGGTGCTGCCGATGGCGCCTATGCCCTGCCCATAAAAAACAGTTCCGTCGGCTAAGGCAAGAATGGCGGGCGGAAACTGGGTCACGGGTGGCTCCTGGGCAGGTTTTATTGTGGCAACCCCGACAAATTAATCATTTAACTCAGCGAGTTAAATAAAAACTCTCGGTTTTGCGCAGTACATGTGCAAAGCGGGACAGGCTCGTGGCCCGTCCCGCTCATCAAACCTGCAGATTGTAGCGTAAATCGCACAGTCGGGCAACGCCGACACACCTCGTTACAGCAAATTCTTGAGCCCTCAATGGCGGTAGGGTATCGCCCCGGGCGGCACCTTACTTCAGGCCAAGAACATCCTGCATGTCGAAGAGGCCGCTGCGCCTGCCCTTGAGGAAGCGCGCGGCACGCAGCGAGCCCGACGCATAAGGCATGCGGCTGGCCGACTTGTGGGTGATCTCGACGCGTTCGCCGAGGCCGGCAAAAAGCACAGTGTGATCGCCGACGATATCGCCGCCGCGGATGGTGGAAAAACCGATTTCCTTGGCCGGGCGCTCGCCGGTATGGCCTTCGCGGCCATAGACCGCATCGTCCAGCGACAGGCCCGCGGCCTTGGCGACGACTTCGCCCATGCGTAGTGCCGTACCGGACGGCGCATCGACCTTGTGGCGGTGATGGGCTTCGATCACCTCGATGTCGTAGCCTTCGTTGAGGATGCGCGCCGCCACGTCGAGCAACTTGAACACGGCATTGACGCCGACCGCCATGTTCGGCGCGAAGACCACGGGAATGTTTAGGGACGCCGCTTCGATAGCGGCCTTGCCGGCGGCATCGAACCCGGTGGTACCGATGATGATGCCGACCTTGTGCTGCTGGCAGGCCTGCAAGTGTTCGAGCGTACCGTCCGGCCGCGTGAAGTCGATCAGCACGTCGCAACCCTTGAGCGCGCCCAGATCGGCGCTGATCTTGACGCCGCATGCGGCACCAACCAGCTCGCCGGCATCACGGCCGATGAAGGGGCTGCCGGCCTGTTCCAGCGCGGCTGCGAGCACACCGTCCTCGGACTTCTGCACCGCCTCGATCAGCATGCGGCCCATACGGCCGGCGCTGCCGGCAATGGCGTAACGGATTTTTTCCATGGTTTCAGCCTTCTATTTCCGGCCGCGCATACGGGCCGGACACAAATGCCGCTGCAGCGGCACGGTCATTGAATGGAGACTTTACTTGGCCGCAGGCGCTGGCTCGACGGCCTCTGCCGCTTCAGCCGGCTTGGCGCTGGAAGCCTGCTCCGCCTTGGGCGCGTTCTTGGCCTGAGGATTCTCGATCTCCAGCGTCTGCACTGGCGGATTGACCGACATGTCGCTCACGTCGCCGCCCACCACATCGCCGCCGACACGAACGAGACGATTGTCCTGGAAGTAGACGATCAGGCGGCGCTGCTCAACCTGTCCATGCCCGGGCACAAAGCGGTAGACGTAATCCCAGCGGTCGCTGTGGAAGGCATCCACGATCAGCGGAGTGCCGAGAATGAAGCGCACCTGATCCTTGGTCTGCCCGGGTCGCAACTGGGCAACCATATCCTGCGACACGTAGTTTCCCTGGCGCACATCGATCTTGAACGGATTGATCCTGGCCACCATATCCGAGGTTGTCGTACCACAGGCGCACAGCGTCAGGGAAATGGCTGCAACAGGGAAAAGTCGTGTCATCGTAGAGAAGTCGGAAAAGTCACGCGCCCGCAGCGCTGAACGGGGGTTTCGGGCAGGCGCCGGAGACTATATCATAGGGGCCTTACCCCCAACCCCGCTGCGCCGTCCGGCGCTGCCAAAAGTCATGGCGAACTCACAAGAACTCAAGGATATCGGCCTCAAGGCCACGACGCCCAGACTCAAGATCCTGGATCTGTTTCAAAAGGCGCACAGCAGCCCCGGCGAACGGCACATGTCGGCCGAAGACGTGTATCGCCATCTGATCAACGAGGATATCGACATCGGCCTGGCCACGGTGTACCGCGTGCTGACCCAGTTCGAGCAGGCCGGTCTGCTCGAACGCCACTACTTCGAATCCGGCAAGGCGGTGTTCGAGCTCAACGAAGGCAAGCATCACGACCACCTGGTCTGCATGCAGTGTGGCAAGGTCGAGGAGTTCTACGACGCGGAGATCGAAAAGCGCCAGACCAGGATCGCCAAGGACCGCGGCTTTGCCATCACCGAGCACGCGCTGTATCTCTACGCCGAGTGCATCAAGGCAGACTGTCCCAACAAGAAAGCCCGCCGTTAAACCTTGCGGCCTGAATGCAAAACGGCGCCCACGGGCGCCGTTTTGCATGGGCGCCACGGACTAAGTCAAACCCAGCATCTCTGCGGCGTGGCCGCGGGTGGTGGCGGTGATCTCGACGCCGCCAAGCATGCGGGCAATTTCCTCGATGCGGCCCTGTGCATCGAGCGGGGTGACGCGGCTGCGCGTCTCGTTGCCCTTGACGTCCTTCGCAATCGACCATTGCCAATCGGCCTGCGCCGCCACCTGCGGCAGGTGCGTGACGCAAAGCACCTGGCGATTGCTGCCGAGTTGCTTGAGCAGGCGACCGACGATCTCGGCCACGCGGCCGCCGATACCGACGTCGACCTCATCGAATATCAGCGTCGGCACTTCGCCCGCTTCGCTGGCGATCACCTGGATCGCCAGACCGATGCGCGACAACTCGCCACCAGAGGCAACCTTGGCCAGGGCGCGCAGCGACTGGCCCGGATTGGCTGCGACCTGGAACTCGATGGCTTCGAGACCAAAGCCGGCCGGCTGTTCGAGCGCATTCAAGGCGATCTCGAAGCGCCCGCCGCCCATGGCCAAGTCCTGCATGATTTCGGTGACGCGCTTGGACAATTCGGCGGCCGCCTTCTTGCGCCCGCCGGACAGCTTCTTGGCCACCGCCATGTAGGCGGCCTCCGCCGCCGCTTCCTGCGCCGCCAGCGCGGCCGGATCGGCGGCGATCTGCAATTCGCGCAAACGCAGATCCATATGCGCCAGCGTTTCGGGCAGCTCATCAACCCCCACACGATGCTTGCGCGCCAGGGTCATGACGGCATCGATGCGCGCGTCAAGTTCGGACAAGCGCACCGGATCAAGATCGAGCCGTTGCCGGTAACGCGACAGGGCGTGCGCCGCCTCGGCAAGCTGGATGCGCGCCGCTTCGATCAGTTCGAGGGGCTCCTTGAGATCGGCGTCGATCTCCGCCAGCGGCCGCAAGCTGGCCAGCACCTGGTCGAGCTGGGTCGTCGCGGCACCCTCGCCCTCGTCCACGGCTTCGACCGCGCCTTCGGCCCCGGCCAGCAGGCTGGCAGCGTGTGAAAGACGGCGCTGCTCCTGGTTGTCCTCCTGCCATTGCGCCGCATCGAAGGCCAGCTCCCTGAGTTCGCCGACCTGAAAGGACAGCAGCTCGCATTCGCGGGCACTGGCGGTAGCGTCCCTTTCGGCACGTTCGCGGGCTTCGCGCAGCTTTTGCCAGGCGCGAAACTTTTCGGTGGTCTCGCGGGCCTGCGCCGTCAGGCCGGCATGCGC
>JAGWTC010000031.1 GCA_028869135.1 Rhodocyclaceae bacterium | reverse complement strand
GAGGCCGCCGAGCTTCTCGCCGATTTCGACATGGTCCTTGACCTCGAAATCGAATTGCTTGGGCGTACCCCAGCGCAGCACTTCGACATTAGCGTGCTCGTCCGCACCGACCGGCACGCTCTCGTGCGGCAGGTTGGGGATGACGGCGACGAAGTCGTTGATCTTGCCGAGCAGCGCCGCCAGCTTGTCCTCGTTGGCCTTGAGCTCGTCGCCGATACCGGCGACTTCGGCCAGCACTGCGGAGGCGTCCTCGCCCTTGCCCTTGAGCATGCCAACCTGTTTGGACAGCGCATTGCGCTTGGCCTGCAACTCCTGGGTTCGCGTCTGCAAACCCTTGCGCTCGTCCTCCATGGCCTGGAAGGCAGCGGCGTCGAAACTCACGCCGCGTGTGGCGAGGCGGGCGGTGACGTGGTCGAGCTGGGTGCGGAGCAATTGGATATCGAGCATGATTTCTCAGTGGTCTTCAGGTTTTTTCTTCAGCGCTTGCCGATCCAGCTCGCGCAGGTGGGCAAGTTTTTCGGCAATCTTGATTTCGAGGCCGCGCGGCGTGGGCCGATACCAGTTCGGCTTGGCCATGCCTTCGGGAAAATAATTCTCGCCGGCGGCATAGGCTTCCGGCTCGTCGTGGGCGTAGCGGTATTCCTTGCCCAGGCCCATTTCCTTCATCAGCTTGGTCGGCGCGTTGCGCAGGTGGTCGGGCACGGGCCGCGACTTGTCCTTGGCAATAAAGGCGCGAGCCGAATTATACGCGGCATAGGCGGCGTTCGATTTGGCGGCGATGGCGAGGTACTGCGCCGCTTCGGCCAGCGCCAGCTCGCCCTCGGGGCTGCCCAGGCGCTCGTAGATGGCGCAGGCGTTCAGTGCAACCTCCCAGGCGCGCGGATCGGCCAGGCCGATGTCCTCGATTGCCATGCGCACCAGGCGTCGGCCCATGTAAAGCGGGTCGGCGCCGCCGTCGAGCATGCGCACCAGCCAGTACAGGGCCGCGTCCGGATCGGAACCCCGCACCGACTTGTGTAGCGCCGATATCTGGTCGTAGAAAGCGTCGCCGCCCTTATCAAAGCGGCGCAGATCGCTGGCCAGCGCGTTTTCGAGGAAAGGCGTGTCGATGCGCTCGGTGCCGGCGGTTTCGGCGGCGGTGCGGATCTGCTCCAGTACGTTCAGGAAACGGCGCGCATCGCCGTCGGCATAGCCGATCAGGCGGTCGCGCGCGTCGTCGTCGAACTCGACCGCGGCGAAGGCTTCGCTGCGGGCGCGCTCGAACAAAGCCTTGAGATCGTCTTCGCTGAGGCTTTTCAGCACATATACGGCGGCGCGCGAAAGCAGCGCGGAGTTGACTTCGAAGGACGGGTTCTCGGTGGTCGCGCCGATGAAGGTGACCAGCCCGCTCTCCACATAGGGCAGGAAGGCATCCTGCTGCGCCTTGTTGAAGCGGTGCACCTCATCCACAAATAGAATGGTGCGGCGCCCGGATTGCGCCCGCGTCAGTTCGGCCTGCTGCATCGCCTCGCGGATGTCCTTGACGCCCGAGAAGACGGCAGACAGCGCAATGTACTCGGCCTCGAAGCTCGACGCCATCAGCCGCGCCAGCGTGGTCTTGCCGACGCCCGGCGGGCCCCACAGGATCATCGAATGCGGCGTGCCCGACTCGAAGGCCAGACGCAGCGGCTTGCCCGGGCCGAGCAGATGCTGCTGGCCGATGACCTGCTCCAGCGTGCGTGGACGCAGCAGCTCGGCCAGCGGCGCATGCGCCGCATGTGCCGATCCGAACATGTCACTCATGTTCGCTCCATCCAACTAACACCCCGAAAAATAAATCCTTTAATTCCAAACACATAACCCCATTCGGCTCTGATACCGCAACGCCCGATCGAACTCTCGCCCTTTGCCAGACCAAACCATGCCGGAGCGCTACTGAACCATGGATTGTCCATGTTTTCGTGGGACATCGCCGGATGGCGTCGATTATATGGAAAAGCCTCTATAGCAAACGCGGGTCTTGCATGGATGCTGATGAAGCACAATTTGGCGAGCCCGCTCCGCCCGCCTTACATTCAACCTTAGCGCCCATGCTTCTCGGATCGCTCACGCCGCTTGTGATCGCAATCCTTGCCTGCACGGCATTAATCGCTACGGGGCTTCTATTTGGATACCTTCTAGCGCATTTTTTCTTCAGAAGCCGCATGCGAAAAGCAATGCTCCGGCTATAAACAATCAGGGCGCACGGTTCCTGAGTATTCAGCCGCACAAACTGCCGGTCTACGTGAGAAGGGGCCACTGAAATGAGGGTGCCATTAGTGCTGCCAGCCTCACAATTCGGTTAGGCGCGACTGCGGGACCTGCTGCTTGCTCGGCCCGGCCGCTTTTACGCCGCAACCACCTACCACAACCTCAGGTGCCGCATGAGAGGGAATCATGGACGTCATGTTGAAGCGAGCTTATGAGCATCCAGCCAAAACCGATGGCAAGCGGATTCTTGTCGATCGGCTCTGGCCGCGAGGATTGGCCAAGATCAAAGCCAAGATCGACCTCTGGCTAAAAGACGTGGCGCCATCCACCGAGCTTCGTCAATGGTTTGGACATGATCCAGAGAAATGGCCGGAATTCCAACAGCGATATCGCGCTGAGCTGAAAAACAATCCCGCATTGTCGGAGCTACAAGCGCTTTCGCGTCAAGGAAACATCAGCCTTATTTACGCAGCCAGGGATCGTTTGCACAACGAGGCGGTGGTGCTCAAGCAGATCATGGATCGCAGTACCTAACAAATGATTCAAGTCGGTGCCGGCTTGATCAAACGCCCATCGTACCGTTTTGAAAACCGATCTTTCCAGCCTGCTCGCCGAGATTCGCGCCTGTTCGCTGTGCAGCGAATATCTGCCGCACGGACCGCGCCCCGTCCTTCAGTTCCATCCCTCGGCGCGCCTGCTGATCGCCAGCCAGGCGCCCGGTCGCAAGGTTCACGAAACGGGCATTCCGTTCAATGATGCGAGCGGTAAAAGATTGCGCGACTGGCTCGGCATCAGCGATGAAACGTTTTATGACCCTACACAGGTGGCGATCGTGCCGATGGGTTTCTGTTATCCCGGCAAGGGCGTATCCGGCGACTTGCCGCCACGCCCTGAATGCGCGCCCCAATGGAGAAATGCGCTGCTGGCGCGGCTGAAGAACCTTCAGCTTACCGTGGTCATAGGCCGCTATGCGCAGGCCTGCCACCTTCCCGAAGCGGCATCGCTGACAGAGGCCGTTGCCTTCTGGAGGGATGAAAGCGCGACGGTGATTGCATTGCCGCATCCGAGCCCGCGCAACAATCTATGGCTCAAGCGCAACCCGTGGTTCGAGGCGCAGGCCGTGCCGCTGTTGCGGGCACGGGTCAGGAAGGCACTGGACGGCGGCTAGAGCGCTTCCGCCTCAAGCGCTGCGAATTACGTGATTACGTCAGTGCCGACTGGATCACTCGCCGACCACGTCCACGCCCTTGGGCGGCGTGAAAGTAAAGGTGCCGGCCGGCAGCGCCGGATTGCGCTCGAAGTGCGAGAACAGCAAGGTCGTGACCTGGCCGAAGTTGTCGCGGATTTCCATCATCTTCGGCAGCTTGTCGACGAAACCGATGCGCACGCGCGCGAAGGTGCTGTTCTTTTCCTTGGGCACGGCGTCGACGATATCGACGCCATCCACTTCGCCCTGGTCGCTCAGGACAAAGCGCTTGTCGATGTCGCGGTCTCCGGCCAGCAGCGCGGCCGGGGTGCCGCCGATGGCGGCTTCCATGGCGTCGCCGAACTTCTTGATGGTGACCTGCTCGAGATCCTTGTCGTAGCTCCACAGCTTGTTGCCGTCGCTGACCAGCAATTGCTGGTACGGCTTCTCGTAGCTCCAGCGGAACTTACCGGGACGGGCGAAGGCCATGCTGCCCGACGACTCCTGCTTGCGGCCGGACTTACTCATCACTACCTGCGCAAACCCGGCACGCGCGGAATGCGTATCGGCCAGAAAGGCGCGCAGCTGGGCGATGCCGCTGGCCGCGGCGGGGGCGGAAAAACCCGCGCCGGCCAGCGCCAGCGCAGCGGAAAACAGCAGGGAAGACAGTGCGGTAGTGGATTTCATCGCCACATTTTGCCAGAGCGGCGGGCACCCTGCTGGTCCGGGTGTTTCAGGAAATTGCCGGGCCTGGGCCCGGCCCTGGGACGCTGGCTGCGTCTACTCCGCGCCTTCCGGCACCAGCACCTCGCGATTGCCGGCGCCGTTCATGGCCGAGACCAGGCCGGCGCGCTCCATCTGCTCGATCAGGCGCGCGGCGCGGTTGTAGCCGATGCGCAGATGCCGCTGCACCAGCGAGATCGAAGGCCGCCGCGTCTTCAACACCACCTCGACCGCCTGGTCGTACATCGGATCGGCCTCGCCGTCGCCGCCCGCATCCGCGCCGCCGAGCACAGCGCCGCCCTCCTCGGCGGCCGGCGCCGCCAGCACGCTGTCCAGATATTCGGGCGGCCCGACCTTCTTGAGGTGATCGACGACGCGATGCACTTCATCGTCGGCGACATACGCACCGTGGCAGCGGATCGGCAGGCCGGTGCCCGGCGCCAGGAAGAGCATGTCGCCCTGACCGAGCAGCGCCTCCGCCCCCATCTGGTCGAGAATCGTGCGCGAATCGATCTTGCTGGACACCTGGAAGGCGATGCGGGTCGGAATATTGGCCTTGATCAAGCCGGTGATCACATCGACGCTCGGACGCTGCGTGGCGAGTACCAGATGGATGCCGGCAGCGCGCGCCTTCTGCGCCAGGCGGGCGATCAGCTCTTCGACCTTCTTGCCGACCACCATCATCAGGTCGGCCAGCTCATCGATGACCACTACGATGTAGGGCATGTGCTCGAGCGGCTCGGGACTTTCCGGCGTCAGCGAGAAGGGGTTGCCGATGTGTTCGCCGGCCTTCTTGGCATCGGCGATCTTGGTGTTGTAGCCGGCCAGGTTGCGCACGCCCAGCGCCGACATGAGCTTGTAGCGCTTCTCCATTTCGCCCACGCACCAGTGCAGCGCGTTGCCGGCCTTGCTCATGTCGGTGACGACCGGCGCCAGCAGATGCGGGATGCCTTCGTAGATCGACAGCTCCAGCATCTTGGGGTCGATCAGGATCATGCGCACGTCCTTGGGCTCGGACTTGTACACCAGCGACAGAATCATGGCGTTGATGCCGACCGACTTGCCGGAGCCGGTGGTACCAGCCACCAGCAGATGCGGCGCCTTGGCCAGATCGGTGACCATGGGCTGGCCGGAGATGTCCTTGCCGAGCGCCACCGCCAGCGGCGAACTCATAGCGTGATAGGCGGCCGAACCGATGATCTCGGTCAGGCGCACGGTCTGGCGCTTGCTGTTGGGCAGCTCCAGCGCCATGCACGATTTGCCCGGCACGGTTTCGACGACGCGGATGCTGACCAGGGACAGCGCGCGCGCCAGATCCTTGGCTAGGTTGACGATCTGGCTGCCCTTGACGCCGGTGGCCGGCTCGATTTCGTAGCGCGTCACCACGGGGCCAGGATAAGCGGCGAGTACCTGCACCGTGACGCCGAAGTCGGCGAGCTTGCGTTCGATCAGGCGCGAGGTGAATTCGAGCGTGTCGGCGCTCGGCATCGCGGCGGGATCGTGCACGGCTTCGGCGAGCAGATGCAGCGGCGGCAGCGCGCCGCCCGGGGCGTCGAAGAACATCTGCTGCTGACGTTCCTTCTCGATGCGCACCTCGGCTTTCTTGGCGAGCGGAATCTCCTGCACGATGGGCTCTATGCGCACCGGCGGCGGCGGGTTGGCCTCGACCTTCTTAAGCTCGACTTCGACCATGGCTTCGCGCTTCTCGGCGACGGCACGGCCGATGCGCTTGTCCTGCCAGACCTGCATGGCGTTGATGGTGCCGAACCAGAGGCGCTCCAGCAGAAAGCCGAAGCGTTCGGCGAAGGCGATCCACGAGACGCCGGCGAACAGCGACAGCCCAAGCGCCATCAAGGTCAGGAGGATCAGCGTGCCGCCGGTAAAGCCGAGATACTTGAGCGCGATGCCGGAGACGCCGTGGCCGAGCATGCCGCCGGCCTGGAAAGGCAGCGCCGCCTTGATGCTCCAGAAGCGCAAGGCCTCCATGCCGCTGCTGGCGGCAAGCAGAACGAGAAAGCCGATCGCGACCACGGAGAGGTGGCGGCGATTGGTCTCCTGCGAGAAACCGAGACGGCGATAGCCCCAGACCAGCAGCAGCGCCAGACACACGACCCACCACCAGGCGGAAACGCCGAAGAGATAGAGCATCAGGTCGGCCAGCCAGGCGCCGAACTTGCCGCCCGGATTGGCGATATGGTCGGCCATTGCCGCATGCGACCAGCCCGGATCGGCCTGGTCGTAACCCCACAGGGTCAGCGCGAGGAAAGCCGCCAGCGCGCCGACAAAGAGCCAGCGCGCTTCGTGCACCAGCGCGGCAATCTTTTCGGGCAGGGGTTGGGACAATTTGTTGCGTTCAGCCATTGCAGTCATGTTTTACGGAAGCACCCATTCAGTGTCAATGTTTCCTGCGCGCTCCATCTTCGCGGCATTTTGTTTAGTCTTCGCAGGCAAGGGCTTCCCCCTTGTTTCATCAGTGTTTTACGCCGTCCGGGCAAGCCGGACGGATAGCAGCATCCCATGGTAGCGGCCGCGCCGGCGGCCAAAAGCCCGAGCAGGGCGGTTTTCACCATGGAGACCCAAACTTGGGGGAAAGATTTTATAAATCAACCCGATAGGCAAGGGTAATTTGACCGTGGGCAGCCCGCCCCCAGATAGTGTGGGACGGGCAGGCATTTGCCTGACCGACTTCCTTATAATCGCTGTCTGCACTCAACACGGATCCCATCATGAGCACCACGCGCCATATTCCCCTGCTGATCCTCGGCTCCGGCCCCGCCGGCTACACCGCGGCCGTCTATGCCGCCCGCGCCAACCTCAATCCCGTCATAATCACCGGCATCGCCCAGGGCGGCCAGCTGATGACCACCACCGACGTGGACAACTGGCCGGCCGACGCCGAAGGCGTGCAGGGTCCGGAACTGATGGCGCGCTTCGAAGCGCATGCGGCGCGCTTCAACACCGAGATGGTGTTCGACCACATCCATACCGCCAAGCTGACCGAAAAGCCTTTCACGTTGATCGGCGACGCCGGCACCTACACCTGCGACGCGCTGATCATCGCCACCGGCGCCTCGGCCCAGTATCTCGGCCTGCCGTCCGAAGAAGCCTTCTCCGGCAAGGGCGTGTCGGCCTGCGCCACCTGCGACGGCTTCTTCTACAAGGGCCAGGACGTGGCCGTGATCGGCGGCGGCAACACCGCGGTTGAGGAAGCGCTATACCTGTCCAACATCGCCCGCCATGTCACCGTGGTGCATCGTCGCGACAAGTTCCGCTCGGAGAAGATCCTCGCCGACAAGCTGTTCGCACGTGAAAAGGAAGGCAAGGTCACGATCAAGTGGAACAGCACGCTGGACGAAGTGCTGGGCGACAAGACCGGCGTCACTGGCATGCGCGTCAAGAGCACGGTTGATGGCAAGACCGAGGATATCGAGCTCAAGGGCGTGTTCATCGCCATCGGCCACAAGCCCAACACCGACATCTTCGCCGGCCAGCTGGAAATGGAAAACGGCTATCTGGTGACGCAGGGCGGCCGCAACGGCAATGCGACGCAGACCAGCATCCCCGGCGTGTTCGCCGCCGGCGACGTGCAGGACCATATCTACCGCCAGGCCATCACCAGCGCCGGCAGCGGTTGCCAGGCGGCACTCGATGCCGAGCGCTATCTGGACAACCTGAAGTAAGCCGTCGTCCGCCGCATGAAAAAGCAGCGCCCGCCTACGGAGCCCACTCCGGAAGAGCGGGCGTTGTTTCGTGAGGAGGTCGCCGACGTCGTGCCGATCCAGAACGATCGCGTCGAGCACGACCTGCCCTTGCCGCTGGCGATTCCGCGGCAGCGCGAAATGGACGAAATCCTGGCCCTGGCCGAAAGCCTGGACGCTGCACCGTTCGAGATCATGCTCGAGGGCGGCGACGAACTCGCCTTTGCGCGCAACGGCATTCCCAAGCTGGTGCTGCGCGACCTGCGCGCCGGCCGCTGGGTGTCGCAGGCTCAGCTCGACCTGCATGGCATGAATCGCGAGCAGGCGCGCGCCGCCATGTCCGAATTCATCGCCACCGCCTTGACGCTGGGGCAGCGCTGCGTGCGCATCATCCACGGCAAGGGCCTGCGCTCGCCGGGCCGCGAACCCGTGTTGAAGGAGCTGGTGCGCAACTGGCTGGCCAATCGCCAGGAAGTGCTGGCGTATGCACAAACCCGCGCCTCCGAAGGCGGCGGCGGCGCCGTCACCGTCCTGTTGAAGCGCAAGAAATGAATCACCCGCCCGGCCCCAAGAACACCACCACTTCCGGCTGGCAATACTGGCTGCCCGGCCTGCAGATGTTGCGCGACTACGAGGCAAGCTGGCTGCGCCATGATCTGGTCGCGGGCGCGGTGCTCGCCGCCATGCTGGTGCCGGTCGGCATCGCCTACGCCGTCGCCTCGGGGCTGCCGGGCATCCACGGGCTCTACGCCACCGTCGTGCCCCTGCTCGCCTACGCGCTGTTCGGCCCCAGCCGCATCCTCGTGCTCGGCCCCGACTCGGCGCTGGCGCCGCTCATCCTTGCCGTGGTGCTGCCGCTGGCGGCCGGGGATCCAGGCCGCGCCGTGGCGCTCGCCGCCATGATGGCGCTGGTGTCCGGCCTGCTCTGCATAGGTGCCGGCCTCGCGCGCCTGGGCTTCGTCACGGAGCTCTTGTCCAAGCCCATACGCTACGGCTACATGAACGGCATTGCGATCGCCGTGCTCATTTCGCAATTGCCCAAATTGCTCGAATTTCCGCATCACAGCGCCGGGCCCATTCCCGACATCGTCGCCATCGTCGAAGCCATCCATGACGGCAATATCAACTGGACGGCCAGCGCGATCGGCATCGGCGTTCTCGCTGCCATCCTGCTGCTGCAACGCTTTCCGCGTGTGCCCGGCATCCTGCTCGCCGTCGTCGGCGCAACGCTGACGGTCGGCGCGCTGGGGCTGGACGACCAAGTCACGGTGCTCGGCGCACTGCCGCAGGGTCTGCCGAAATTCGCCATGCCCTGGCTCGGCACTGCAGACATCGTGCCGGTGCTGCTGGGCGCTTGCGCCGTCGCGCTGATTTCCTTCGCCGACACCAGCGTGATGTCGCGCGTGTACGCCGGTCGCCTGCGCGTTCCGGTAGACCCGAATCGGGAAATGATCGGCCTCGGCGCCGCCAACCTTGCCAGCGGCCTGTTCCAGGGCTTTCCCATCAGCAGCAGCTCCTCGCGCACGCCCATTGCCGAAGCCGCCGGCGCGCGCACCCAGCTCACCGGCGTCGTCAGCGCGCTGATCGTGGTCGCCCTGCTCGTACTGGCGCCCGGGGCGCTCTACTACCTGCCCGAAAGCGCGTTGGCCGCGGTCGTGATCGCCGCGGCCTGCCGCTTGTTCGAAATCGGCGACCTGCGCCGCATTCATCGCATCCAGGCCTGGGAGTTCTGGCTGTCGATCACCTGCACGCTGGGCGTGGTGCTGTTCGGCGCCATCGAAGGCATCGGCTTTGCCGTGCTCATTGCCGTCATTGAATTTCTCTGGGACGGCTGGCGTCCGTATTCGGCGGTCCTCGGCCGCGTGCCCGGGCTCAAGGGCTACCATGACATCACGCGCTACGCCGAAGCGCAGCAGATTCCCGGCCTCGTCATCTTGCGCTGGGACTCGCCGCTGTTCTTTGCCAACGCCGAGTGGTTCCATGCCAGGGTGCTGGCCGCCATCGAGGCCGCCCCTACGCAGGTGCGCTGGCTGGTGATCGCCGCCGAGCCGGTGACCAGCGTAGACGTGACCTCGGCCGACATGCTCGCCGAGCTGGACGAGGCGCTGGACGGCATGGGCATCGAATTGCACTTCGCCGAGATGAAGGATCCGGTGAAGGACAAGCTGCGGCGTTTCGGCATCTTCGATCGCTTTGGCGACGAAGGTTTCTTTCCGACGCTGGGCGCCGCCGTCGGCCGTTATCGGGCATTGAACCCGGTTGAGTGGAGCGACTGGGATGAGGCTTAGCCCTCCTCCCATCCTCCTCCCCTAAGGAGGAGGTGATCTTGGTTCGCCATGCTGCGCACGGCTCCTGAATTAAGGGGTACCCCAAAGAACGGGGGTGCGGTTTGCGCCATCCGGCGCGTACCGCCTTGGCTTGGGACGGCCCTGCGCCAAGGCTGCGTGGCTTTTCTCTTCGTAGCTTAAGAAAAGGCCTCTCACTTCTGCAATCTGTCAGATCGCGCTATCCCCGGTTTCGCCGGTACGGATGCGGACGATCTGTTCGGCGGGGAAAACAAAGATCTTGCCGTCGCCGATCTTGCCGGTGCGGGCGGCCTTGACGATGGCCTCGATGGCGCCGTCGACGCTTTCATCGCTGACGACGATTTCGATCTTGAGCTTGGGCAGGAAGTCCACCACATACTCGGCGCCGCGATAGAGCTCGGTGTGGCCCTTCTGGCGGCCGAAGCCCTTGACCTCGGTCACCGTCATGCCGGTCACGCCTACGTCATGCAGGGCCTCGCGAACTTCGTCGAGCTTGAACGGCTTGATGATGGCTTCGAGTTTTTTCATTAACTTGTCTCCGTGATATCCGAATGTCGTGGCATCGGTCCTGGCGCGATAGGCTGTCGCCGGCCCATCGCGTGGTTAGAACTCGTCCTGATAGCCGGATGTTATCGGATAGCGCCAATCCTTGCCAAATCCGCGTTGCGAAATGCGGATGCCGATCGCCGCCTGGCGACGTTTGTATTCGTTGCGCTTCAATAGCGTCACCACGCGGCGCACGTCGGCCTCGGCATAGCCGCGCGCGATGATTTCGCGCGGCGACTCGTTGTTTTCCATATACGACTCGATGATGGCATCGAGGATTTCATACGGCGGCAGGCTGTCCTGGTCGGTCTGGCCGGGCTTCAGCTCGGCCGACGGCGGACGCACGATGATGTTCTCGGGAATCGGCGCCGGCTTGCCCTGCTTTTCCGCAACCGCGTTGCGATAACGCGACAGGCGGTAGACGAAAGTCTTCATCACGTCCTTGATCACCGCATAGCCGCCGGCCATGTCGCCGTAGAGCGTGGCGTAGCCGACCGCAGTCTCGCTCTTGTTGCTGGTGGTCAGGACGATGGAGCCGGTGCGGTTGGACAGCGCCATCAGGATCATGCCGCGCGCACGCGCCTGCACGTTTTCCTCGGTCGTGTCCCACTGCGATTTCGGCAGGTCGGCAAACAGCGGTGCCAGCGTCTCGGCATAGGTTTCCATTACCGGCGCAATCGCGACCTCGTCGTAGCGCACACCGAGGATGCGGATCATCTCGCGCGAGTCGTCGAGGCTCATCTGCGCCGTGTAGGGCGAGGGCATCATGACCGCACGCACCCGCTCGGGGCCCAGCGCGTCCACGGCGATACACAAGGTCAAGGCCGAATCGATGCCGCCCGACAGCCCCAGCAAGGTGCCGGGAAAACCGTTCTTGTTCACATAGTCGCGCACGCCCAGCACCAGCGCCGAATACGCGGCCTGCTCCTCACTGTGCGCATCTGCCACTGCACCCGGCAACAACTTGCCGTCCGCGTATTCGACCAGCGCGATCTGCTCGACGAAGGACGGTAGCTGGTGCAGGAGTTCGCCCTGCGCGTCGAGCGCAAACGAAGCGCCGTCGAAGACCAGCTCGTCCTGACCGCCGACAAGATTGGCGTAGACGACCGGAATGCGCATATTGGCGACGCGCTCGCGCAACACCGAATAGCGCAGATGCTGCTTGCCGACGTGGAAGGGCGAGGCGTTCAACACCAGCAGTACTTCTGCGCCGGCCGCGGCGGCCTGCTCGGCGGCGCCGCACTCCCACACGTCGGCGCAGATATTGATGCCGCAGCGCACGCCCTTGATCTCGACGATGCAGGACTCCCTGCCGGCGCTGAAATAACGCTCCTCGTCGAAAACCTCGTAGTTGGGCAGGTGGTGCTTGCGATAGGTGGCGAGCACCATGCCGCCCGACAGCAGCGAGGCGGCGTTGTAGCAGTCGCCGCCGTTATTCGGGTCTTGTTCGGGATGGCCGACGATCAGCGGCAGATCCGGCGCTTCGGCGGCGAGCTTGAGCAGCGCCGCCTCGGCCGCGCGATAGAAGTCGGCGCGCAGCAGCAGATCCTCGGGCGGATAGCCGCACAGTGCGAGCTCCGGCGTCAGCAGCACATCCGCGCCCAGCGCCTTGGCTTCGTGGGCGGCAGCCAGGATGCGGGCCGCGTTGCCGGCCAGGTCGCCCACGGTGCAGTTGATCTGGGCGACGGCGATTTTGAGTGAATTCATAGCCGAAACTATACAACAGGGGCTATGCTCGCCCCTGATATGCGCACGCGCTTGTTCGATAGCTATGCTGAAATCCCCGCAGCGGAATGGAACCGCCTGTCCGCCGCCGCCGGCGAGGCCCAGCCTTTTCTGCAGCATGCCTTCCTGGCCGGACTGGAAAGCACCGGCTGCACCCTGCCGCGCACCGGCTGGTCGCCGCAATTGCTGACGCTCTGGGACGACACAGCCGGACTGCAGGCCGCCCTGCCGATGTATGCCAAGACGCACTCGATGGGCGAGTTCGTGTTCGACTGGAGCTGGGCCGACGCCTATGCGCAGCACCGGCTCCCTTATTACCCCAAGCTCACTGTCGCGGTTCCCTTCTCGCCGATCCAGGGGCCGCGCCTGCTTGCCGCCGACGCCGCGGCGCGTACCGCGCTGCTCGATGCCGCGCTGGCGCATGCGCAGGAGGGAGACTTTTCCTCGCTGCACATTCTCTTTCCCGCGCCTGAGGAATTGCCACTGCTCGAAGAAAAGGGCCTGCTGATCCGGCGCGGCGTGCAGTTCCATTGGCAGAACCCCGGCTACGGCAGCTTCGAAGACTTCCTCGGCGCACTGACGAGCGACAAGCGCAAGAAGATACGCCAGGAGCAGCGTCGCGTGCGCGAGGCCGGCATACGTTTCGAACGATTGACCGGCGCGGCGATCCGGCCCGAGCATATCGAGTTCGCCTACGCCTGCTACGCCAACACCTACCATGTGCGCGGCCGCCACCCTTATCTGACGCCGGCCTTTTTCCGCCATCTGGCCGCGACCATGGCGGACAATCTATTGCTGGTGCTGGCGCTGCGCGACGATGAACCGATCGCCATGGCGCTCAACCTCTACACCGGCGACACGCTGTGGGGCCGTTACTGGGGCTGCATCGAAGAAGTGTCATGCCTGCATTTCGATACCTGCTACTACCAGGCCATAGACTTCTGCATCGACCGCGGCATCAAGCTGTTCGAGGGCGGCGCGCAAGGCGAACACAAGCTCGCGCGCGGCTTCATGCCGACCACGACCTATTCCGCGCACTGGGTCGCCCATCCGGAATTCCGCGCCGCGATCGGACATTTCCTGCAGCGCGAGACGCAGGGTATCGCCGAATACATCAGCGAACTCGACGACCACTCGCCATTCAAACCCTAAACACGCTGACAAAAAAGCCCGCACATGGGCGGGCTTTTTTGTCGGCGCTGAAAACGCTTACTTGTTTTCAGCCTTGTAGCGTTCGATACCGTCGGTGATTTCCTTGTGCGCGGCGGCCTTGTCGCCCCAGCCGTCCACCTTCACGAACTTGCCCTTCTCCAGGTCCTTGTAATGCTCGAAGAAGTGGGCGATGCGATTGCGTTCGTTTTCGGAAATATCGTCCAGCGTCTGGACATCTTTGTCGCACGGCGAAATCTTCTCGTGCGGCACGGCCACCAGCTTGCCGTCTTCGCCGGCCTCGTCGGTCATGTTGAGAATGCCGAGGGCGCGGCAGCGCACCACCACGCCGGGCGGCAGCACGTAGCTGGTCAGCACCAGCACGTCGACCGGATCGCCGTCGCCGGCCAGGGTCTGCGGAATGTAGCCGTAATTGCAGGGGTAGTGCATGGCGGTCGACATGAAGCGGTCGACGAAGATCGCGCCGGTTTCCTTGTCCACTTCGTACTTGACCGGATCCGAACGCATCGGGATTTCGATGATGACGTTGAAGTCGTTCGGCACATCCTTGCCGGCTGGAACGCGATTGAGACCCACGAACTGCTCCTGTTTGCTATTTGACGAAGGGTCCAATTATACCTCCCGGTCCATGACGACTGAGTTGTGAGAAGGGGATTCGGCTGCTCCGTTCGGGCCATCAATCAGCAAATTGAATGGCCGCATATGCCAACAATATACAACTTAAGCCATGCACAAGCACAGCGTGCGCATGGACTTGAATTGCAGATAGCGCTATCGTGTGCCCGCCCAGACAATGAGGTCGAACCCCGAATGACGCCACAAGCGCTGGAACACTATCTGCACGCGCACATCCCGCTGTCTCTGGCCATGCAGGTGCATGTCGAAGAAGTCGATACGGACCACATCGTCCTGAGTGCGCCGCTGGCGCCGAACATCAATCACCGCGAAACGGTCTTCGGCGGCAGCGCTTCGGCAGTCGCCATCCTGGCGGCGTGGTCGCTATTGAACACCCGGCTGCGCAGCGAAGGCATCGCCACGAAACTGGTCATTCAGCGCAATACGATGAGTTACGAAGCCCCGATCGCGGGCAGCTTTACCGCAATTTCGCGGCTCGAAGCGCCGGAAAAATGGGCGCCGTTCATGCGCACGCTGCTTAGGCACGGCAAGGCGCGCATCCGCGTATTGGCGGAGCTCCACTACGCCGGGCAGGTGGCAGGTCGACTCGAGGGCGAATTCGTCGCCCTCGGCGCGGACCCGCTTTAAACGCCGACCTTAAACGCTGGCCTCGAAGCCGATATCGTCGATGGCCGCCACGAGCGTCTCCGGCTGCGTCACCGCCGGATCGTAGTCCACCGTCGCGGTGCCATTTTCGAGCACCACCTCGACCCTCGAAACGCCGTCTTCACGCTGCAAGGCGTTGGTCACGCTTTTCACGCAGCCGCCGCAGGTCATGCCTTGAATATTGAGTGTTGTCGTTGCCATGATGTGCTCCTTCTCAGAATTTAAGGTTTCCAGCGTTTCAGCAGCAGCGAATTGCTCACCACTGAAACCGAACTTGCCGCCATCGCCGCGCCGGCAATGACCGGATTCAGCATGCCCAGCGCCGCGAGCGGAATGCCGAGCACGTTGTAGATGAAGGCGAAGAAGAGGTTCTGCCGTATCTTCCTCAACGTGGCGCGCGACAGGGAAATCGCCGCCGCAATGCCGTTCAGGTCGTCGCGCATCAAGGTGATGTCGGCCGCCTCCAGCGCCACATCGGAGCCCGCGCCCATGGCGAAGCTCACGTCGGCGGCGGCCAGCGCGGGCGCATCGTTGATGCCGTCGCCGACCATGCCGACATGTTTGCCCTGCCTCTTCAACTCGGCAATCGCCGCGCTCTTCCTTTGCGGCAGCACTTCGGCCTCGAAGCGATGAATCCCCACGGTCTGCGCAATCGCCGCCGCCGTGCGCTTGTTGTCGCCGGTCAGCATCAGCACTTCGACGCCCATCTGCTGCAGCCTGGCCACGGCGGCCGTGGTTGTGGCGCGTAGCGGGTCGGCGATCGCCAGCAAGCCCATGAAGCGATTGTCGGCAAGCAATCCGACCACAGTTTTACCGGCCGATTGCAATGGCGCGAGCACGCCATCGTCGGGCGCGTGGCCCAGCTCGGCCAAACCGGCCGGCGAGGCGAGGACGAGCAGCTGCTCGCCAACCCGGCCCTGCACGCCCTTGCCGACGAGCACTTCGACGTTCGTCGGGGCCACCAGCGACAAGCCTTCGGCACGCGCCACGACCGCCTGCGCCAGCGGATGCGTGGCGCCCTGCTCGAGACTGGCGGCCAACAGGAGCAGCACGGTTTCGCCGACACCTTCTGCCGGCAGCACATCGGTGACGCGCGGTGCGCCCTCGGTCAGCGTGCCGGTCTTGTCCACCGCCAGCATGTCGAGCCTTTCCGCCAGCTCCAGCGCCGCCGCATTGCGGATCAGAATGCCTTGCTGCGCGCCCTTGCCGGTCCCGACCATGATGGCGGTCGGCGTCGCCAGCCCCAGCGCGCAGGGACAGGCGATCACCAGCACGGCCACGGCATTGATCAGGGCCGGCGTGAACGCGCCGTGCCACCACCAGTTGCCGAACAAGGTCAGGACGGCGATGACCATGACGACGGGCACGAACACCGCCGCCACCTGGTCGGCCAGGCGCTGCACCGGCGCCTTGCTGCCCTGCGCCGCCTCGACCAGACGAATGATGCCGGCCAGCAGCGTGTGGCTGCCGACGCCGGTGGCGCGGCAGGTCAGTTGCCCGTTGCCGTTCACCGTCGCCGCCAGCACGCGATCGCCGCTGCGCTTTTGCACCGGCACGCTCTCGCCGGTGAGCATCGATTCATTGACGCTGGAGTCGCCCGCAAGCACGACGCCGTCGACCGGCACGCTTTCGCCGCCGCGCACGACAAACACGTCGTCCGGGACCAGACTGCCTACCGGCACCGTGCGGTATTCGCCGTCGACGAGCAGCGTCGCGGTCTGCGGCTGCAGGCGAATCAAGGCCTCGATGGCTTCGCCGGTCTTGACCTTGGCGCGAGCTTCCATGAGCTTGCCGAGCAGCACCAGCGTGATCACGGTGGCGGAGGCTTCGAAGTACACATGCTCATCCAGACCGAACAGGAACACCACGCTGCTGAACAGCCAGGCGGCGCCGGTGCCGATCGCAACCAGCACATCCATATTGCCGCCTCCGCCGCGCAGCGCGTGCCAGGCGCCGACATAGAAGCGCCAACCGACCCACAACTGCACCGGCGTCGCCAGGGCGAACTGCAGCCAGCGCGGCAACTCCGCATGATGGTGCGCCAGTGTTTCAACCGGGCCCGCGAACATCCAGCCCATCTGCGCCAGCAAGGGCACAGTCAACAGCGCGGCGATAATGAACTGGCGGCGGTCGGCGGCGTACTGCGCGAGCTTCTTGGCCTTTTCCTCGCCACGCGTCTCGCGTGTCGAGACGCTGGCCTTGTAGCCGATCTTTTCGACGCGCGCGAGCAGGTCCTCGACGCTGACTCCACTGTAGCGCACCTGCGCCTTCTCGCTGGCGAAGTTCACCGCCGCCGTGACGCCCGGCATCTTGTTCAGGCCCTTCTCGATACGCGCGGCGCAGGCGGCGCAGGTCATGCCTTCGAGGGCAAGCTCAACGGTGTTTTCCTGAGGTGCGGGCGCATTCATGGCGCTTCCTTTTCGTTCTTCACAAGCGTAGTCTAGACTCCGTACTTAGGTACGGTGTCAAGGAGTTTTTCGGAATGAACAAGAAATCGCAGAGCGGCGCGCCATCGCCAACCGAGCTGACCATAGGCAAGCTCGCCACCGCTGCGGGCATCAATGTCGAAACCGTCCGCTACTACGAAAGTCGCGGCCTGATCGCGCAGCCGTCCAGCAACGGCGGCTACCGGCGCTATGGCGCCGAACATATCGAACGGCTGGCCTTCATCCGTCGCGCCCAGGGCATGGGCTTCAGCCTCGACGAAATCGCCGAGCTGATGCAGCTTAACGACATGACCGATCACCTGCAGGCGAGGCAGTTGGCCGAAGCCAAGATCGCGACGATCGCGGAGCGCATCACCCATCTGCAGCAGATGCAGCATGCCTTGCAACACCTGGTGAAAACCTGCCAACCGGGCAAGCCCTGCCCCATCATCGACATGGCGCTCGAAGATGCGCCCAGCGTCAGCAGGCAATCCCCGCCCAAAGCTTGCCACCCAGGCTAGTGGCGTTGATCAGGCCCCAGACGCCGAAGGCGATCACCAGCAAACCGCTGCCGAGACGCACGTAGCGCGCCTGCACGATGCTGCGCAGGCGTTGCAGCAGCATGCCCGCAAGCAAGAGGTTGGGCAGCGTGCCGAGCCCGAATGCCAACATGGTTGCGGCGCCGCGCTGGGCCGAGCCCGACAGCAGCGCCGCCGTCAGCACGCCATAGACCATGCCGCACGGCAGCCAGCCCCAGAGCAGCCCCAAGGGATAGGCCTGCGCCGGTGTGCGCGCCGGCAGGAAGCGGCGGGTATAGGGCTGGATCCGCTGCCACAAGGAGCGCCCGACGCGCTCGGTGAAGGCGAGGCTTTGCGTGAAGCCGGTGAGATACAGGCCCAGCGCGATCATCATCAGATTGGCGGCGACATAGAGCGCCATTTGCACCGGCAACAGGCCGTTCAGCAGCATGCCGAAGCTGCCGATGGCGCCGACCAGCGCGCCGGCCATCACATAACTGCTGATGCGCCCGGCGTTGTAAGCGAGATGGATGGGAAAAGCCGAGCGGGCGCCCGGCCGGGTACCCGCCATGACGACGGGCTGCCCGAGCGGCTGCGCGCTGAGAGCGCTGACGATGCCGCCGCACATGCCGATGCAGTGCACGCCGCCGAGCAGGCCGATCAGGAAGACGGCGATGAAGCCGGTGTCTGGCAAGTGCTTACCTCAGGCCGCTGCCAGGCAGCGGTCAAATGACTTTGGAGTAGCGTACCCGTTCACGTTCGGCGCGCAGATAGCGGTCGAACGCCATGGCGATCACGCGCACCAGCATGCGGCCGCGCGGGAGTACGGTAATCCAATCTGCCTCGAGCTTCAACAGGCCGGCGGCTTCCATCTCCTTCAGGTCGGCAAGCTCCGCCGCGAAGTAGGACTTGAAGTCGATCAGATGCGCGATCTCGATGGACTCGATGGACAGTTCGAAATGGCACATCAGCGCCTGGATGATGGAACGGCGCAACACATCGTCGGCGGTCAGCTCGATGCCGCGCATGATCGGCAACAGGCCCTGATCGAGCGTGTCGTAGTACTCGTCCAGCGTCCGCACATTCTGGCTGTAGCTGGTGCCGACCTTGCCGATGGCCGAAATACCGAAGGCCATGAGGTCGGCGTCGGCGTGCGTCGAATAGCCCTGGAAGTTGCGATGCAGGCGGCCCTGGCGTTGCGCGACCGCCAGCTCGTCTTCCGGTTTGGCGAAGTGGTCCATGCCGATATAGACATATCCGGCTTCGGTCAGGCGGCCGATGGCAAGTTGCAAAATCTGCAGCTTGGCCTCGCCGGTGGGCAGCTCGGCATCATTGATCTTGCGCTGGGTCTTGACCAGGGCGGGAAGGTGCGCGTAGCTGTACAGCGAGATCCGGTCCGGATGGAGTTCCAGCACGGTATCCAGCGTGCGATTGAATTTTTCCACGGTCTGCTTCGGCAAGCCGTAGATGAGATCCATGCTCACCGACTTGAAGCCCTGGGCGCGCGCCGCATTGATGACCAGCGCGGTCTCGCCGGACGACTGGATACGGTTCACGGCCACCTGCACCTCGTGGTCGAAGTCCTGCACGCCCACACTCATGCGGTTGAAGCCCAGCTCAGCGAGCACGGCGACGGTCTCGGCATCGACCTTGCGCGGATCGATCTCGATGGAATACTCGCCGTTAGGTACAAGATTGAAATGGCTGCGAATGCAGCCCATCAATTCGCGCATTTCCTCGTGCGACAGGAAAGTCGGCGTACCACCGCCCCAATGCAACTGCACAACGTCGTGCGTACCCTGCAGTTGGGCCGCCTGCATGGCGATTTCCTTGCACAGGTATTTGATATATTTGGCAGCGCGTCCTTTGTTCTTCGTAATGACTTTATTGCACGCGCAGTAGTAGCAAATCGTATTACAGAAGGGGATGTGTACGTATAATGAGAGCGGTTTTGCAACGCCGCCGATATTGCGGCGATGCAACCAGGAAATGTAGGAATCGGCTGTATAGGCCTCGATGAATCGATCCGCCGTCGGATACGAGGTATAGCGCGGCCCGCTGACGTCGAAACGACGCAGCAGCTCGGGATCGAAAATGCATTCCTGGAAAGTGTTCACGGTATTGCCGAACGGAAAATCGGGACAGGATCAGAGTGCCGTAAGCCCAGGAGAAGCGCATTGACACAGATCAAAGCTCATTCCGCTGACGACGAGGTCAGCTATTCAGCGCCTGTCTTAAAGACGCTAAAGGCCGCCTGTTCGCAATGCAATCTGCGCGAACTGTGCCTTCCGCTGGGTCTGAGCCACACCGAACTCGACCGCATCGACGAAATGATGGGCGCCCGCCGTCGCATCAAGCGCGGCGCTCATCTCTATAGCGCCGGCGAGCCCTTCACCTCGATCTTTGCAATCCGTTCCGGCTTCTTCAAGACCGGCGTCATCACCGAAGACGGGCGCGATCAGGTGACCGGCTTCCAGATGGCCGGAGAAGTGCTGGGCATGGACGGCATCAGCAACGAGCTGCACACCTGCGATGCGGTTGCGCTTGAAGACAGCGAAGTCTGCACCATTCCTTTCTCCGAACTCGAACGCCTGTCGACCGAGATTCGCAGCCTGCAGCACCATATCCACAAGGTCATGAGCCGCGAGATCGTGCGCGACCACGGCGTCATGATGCTGCTCGGCACCATGCGTGCCGAAGAACGACTCGCCGCTTTCCTGCTTAATCTCTCGCAGCGCTTTTCCGCACGCGGCTATGCCGCCAACGAATTCCACCTGCGCATGACGCGCGAAGAGATCGGCTCCTACCTGGGCCTCAAGCTCGAGACCGTCAGCCGCACCCTGTCGCGTTTCCATGACGACGGGCTGATCAGCGTGCAGCAGAAGCACATCCAGCTGATCGACCAAGCCGGCCTCAAGCAGATCATGAATACCTGTCGCTAAGCCTCCGGCTCAGCTTCGGGAGTGTTCGGAAAAAGAACAAAGAAGCAGGCGCCGCCTCCTGCGCCTTGTCGGTAGCCGCACTCGGCGCCGAAACCGTGCGCGATCTCGCGCACGATGGACAAGCCCAGGCCGGAGCCGTCCACCTTGTTGCCGGGCACCCGGTAGAAGCGCTCGAACACCCGCTCCGCCTCCGCCGCCGGCACGCCCGGCCCGTCATCCTCCACCGAAAGCTCCACACCCTGCGGCGTCTCGCTGACGCGCAGCGTGATCTGCGCACCGCCGTAACGCAGGGCGTTGTCGATCAGATTGTTGATGAGCTCGCCGGTCATCAGCGGCTCCCCGCGCACAAAGATCGGATGCGCCGGCGTATCCAGTCCGAGATCGACATTCTGTTGCAAGGCGCGCGGAATCCAGTTGCTGCCGGTATTGAAGGCCAATGCGCAAAGGTCGAAACGCTCGCCCGGCTGCACGGTTTCACCACCCGGTTCGGCGCGCGCCAGCAGCAGCAATTGCGAGGACAGGCGCGCGGTGCGCTCGATCGCGCCGACCAGTTGCTGCAGGAGGTGCTCACGCACGGCCGGGTCGGGTTCGCGCAGCGCCCGCTCAAGCTGGATGCGCAGCGCGGCCAGCGGTGTACGCAGCTGGTGCGCAGCATCGGCGACGAAGCGCTTTTGTACATCGGCCGCGTTACCCAATCGCAACAGCATGGCGTTGAAGGCCGACATCAGTGGCAACAGCTCCTGCGGCACGGCGGCGATGGGCAGTGGCGCCAGGTCGGCGGGAGAACGCTGCTCGATCGAGCGGGTCAGCGTTTTCAAGGGCCGCAGGCCGACCCGGATGCCCTGCTGGATGGCGAACCAGGCCAGCACCATCAGCGCAAACTGGGGCGCCATCACCGCCACCACGATCTCGTTGGCCAGCGCCTTGCGCTTGTGCAGCGTTTCGGCAAACTGGATGACGATGGCTGGCTCCATGGGCACAGTCGAGCGCGGAATGGACACGACACGCACCGCCTCCCCCTGCACAAAGGTGTCGTAATACTCGACGCGTTGCGGGGTGTCCGGCGGCGCCGGCAACACCATATCGCCGGCCACCACTTCGCCGTCCACGATGCGTATTTGATAATAGATATGATCCGCCGAATCCGCGCGCAGCATTTCGTCGGCGACGGGTGGCATGTCGAGGAACACGTCCTTGCCGCTGACCTGCACCTGCTCGGCCAGGCCGCGCGCCTCTTCGAGCAGCGAACGATCGTAGCTCGCATTGACGAAGTTGCGGGCCTGGTAATAACCGATCACCCCGCTGACCGCCATCACGATGGCCATGGGAATCAGTACCCGGGCGAGCAGTTTGTTACGAAGCTGGTTGTTTGTCTGGATCATGAAATCTTGAGGTGGCGCAACAGCCGCCCTGGAGGCCGCTCTATAATCGAATTATCCATGACAGGAGGGTAAATCATGTTCAAGCATCTGCTGGTCCCAACCGATGGCTCCGCGCTGTCGGACGAAACCGCCGCTTCGGCCGTGCAATTCGCCGTGGAGACGGGCGCGAAAATCACTTTCCTCTATGTCCGTCCCGATTATCCGGTCGCCTATTTCGGCGAAGGTGCGCTGGTCGATCCAACCACGCCGGAAAGTTTTGCCGAGATGACGGAGAAGACGGCGAAGGAGATTCTCGACCGCTGCAGCGCCGCCGCCGCGGCGAAGAACGTGACCAGCGTCGTCCAGTCCATGGTCAACGACCTGCCGTATGAAGCCATTATTGAAACGGCCGGCAAGTCTGGCTGCGATCTGATTTTCATGGCTTCGCACGGCCGCCGCGGCCTGGTCGGTCTGCTGCTGGGCAGCGAAACCCAGAAGGTGCTGACGCACTCCACCATTCCGGTGCTGGTCTACCGCAGCCCCGAAAAGGCCTGACCGAGCACGCTCCACGCAGACTGCGTGCGGTCAGGCGGCGGAGGCGTGCTTGTCCGACTTGTCGCGCATATTGACTTCATCCGCCGGGCGCAGCAGCGCCCAGGTGATGTAGCTGGCCGCCGCGCAAAGCGCCCAGAAAGCGAGAAAGCCGAGCGAATACGTGGCCAGTGCGCTGTAGTGCACAGTCTCTCCGAGGAAGTAGAGCTCCTGCGGATTCACCAGCGAGAAAAAGACCCCCTCGCCGATGCCCGCCACCAGGAAAGACGGCCAGAGAATGCACATCCATTTCTGCATGAGGACTCCTTGCAAGTCTTGCATGAAACGCTGCCTTGCACTCCCGTCGACGCCCGGGCGCCGTGGGACCGATCCGCCCCGTGGCAATACTACGGAGCAGACGCCTGTATCTTAACCTCAGCCGCGGGCAAAATCACCTTGCCCAGCATACGCCAGCCATCTGCTCCGTCGCTTTCAACCATCACCAGCCAGTGGCCGGAGGCGGGCAAGTGCAGGCGACCGACATAGCCCTCCCCTTCGCGGTGCAGCTCCGCCGTCTGGTCCAGACCGGCGCGGGTCGGATGCGACAGGGTGACGCGAATGACTGAGGGCGCCACGAAATCCTTGCTGCGCGCCTGGCCCCGGGCTGACAGGCCGACGTGAACATCGCCCGCAGCGTTCAGGCGCAGGCGGGCCTCCAGACCGAACGATTGCGCGCGCGCATCGCTCGCCAGCGTCTGCTGGACAGCCAGGCCCTGACGGTAGTAATCGTCGCTCAGCACCGGGTCGCCGTGAGTGTAGGCGATCCATGCCGTCACGAGGCCGGCGATGACGACGACCGCGGGGCCGCTGATCAGAATCCACGGCCACGGTTCACGGTACCAGGGGGTACGCTGGCTCAAGGTGCTCATATCCGTTTATCTCGGCATCAGGAAGGTGGCTTTTTCGCTGGTCCTGGAATCGCCCAGCAGCGACTCGATCTCGAAGTGGATCGGGTTGGGGCCGGGCTTGGCCGCCTCGGGATCGGCACGCACTTCGAAGGTGAATATGTGCGAAGACTCGGCCGGCATCTCGATCACATTCTCGCCGGCCAGCTCGATGCCCGGGATGCCGTCGACCTTGACCGAATAGAACTGGTAGTGCTCGCTGACGTTCATGACCTGCAGGCGGTAAACATTCTCGATCTTGCCGCCCTCGACCTCGCGTCCCATGACACCGCGGTCGCGAATGACGTTGACGCGCAGCGACGATTTCGTCAGCAGCCCGAACAGGAAGGCCCCGACTACAACCGTCAGTATGGCCGTATAGATCAGCACGCGCGGGCGTGCCACGTGGCGCATGATCTCCTGCCAGCCCCAGTGCTGCGACAGGGCGTTCTCGGTCGAATAGCGGATCAGCCCCTTGGGGTAATTCATCTTCTCCATGACCTGATCGCAGGCGTCGATGCAGGCGGCGCAGCCTATGCATTCATACTGCAGGCCGTCGCGGATATCGATACCGGTCGGACAGACCTGCACGCAGATATGGCAATCGACGCAATCGCCCTTGTCGACGCTCCTCGGATCAAGGCCCTTCTTGCGTGCGCCGCGCGGCTCGCCGCGCTCGGCGTCGTAGGTGATGACCAGCGTGTCCGGGTCGAACATCACGCCCTGGAAACGGGCATAGGGGCACATGTACTTGCACACCTGCTCGCGCATGTGGCCGGCGTTCATGTAGGTGAAGCCGCTGTAGAAGATCAGCCAGAAGTTTTCCCACGGCCCGAGATCGAAGCGCCATAGCGCATCCCAGAGTTCATGGATAGGCGTGAAATAGCCAACGAAGGTGAAGCCGGTCCACGCCGACAGCAAGGCCCAGGTCAGCACCTTGCCGCCCTTGCGCGCGGCCTTGTTTGCACTCATCGGTGCGCTGTCCAGCTTCATGCGCGCAAGACGATCGCCCTCGAACAGGCGCTCCACCCAGAGGAATACTTCGGTGTAGACGGTCTGCGGGCAGGCAAAGCCGCACCAAAGGCGGCCGGCCACGGCGGTAAACAGGAACAACGCGAACGCCGAAATGATCAGCAGGATGGCGAGATAGAACACATCCTGCGGCCACAGCACCAGCCCGAACAGATAGAACTTGCGCTCGACGATATTGAAGAGCACCGCCTGACGATCGTTCCACGGCAACCAGCACAGACCGTAGAACAGCAGTTGGGTGGCGATGACCATACCCCAGCGCCAGCGCGCAAACAGGCCGTGGACTGCGCGCGGGTGGATCTTCTTGCGAACCTCGAACAGAGGCTCCTCAATGTCCGCAGGGGTCGCCTGCGGAACGATCTCGATGATTTTGTTGGGGGCCTTGCTCGAGGTTTTTTCCTGCTGGGTGCTCATGACGACTCGCTTACTTGCCGGCCTCCGCACGGTTGCCCTGGCTCAGACTATATACGTAGGCAGCCAGCAGGTGAACCTTGTCTTCGCCGAGGAACTCACCGAAGGCCGGCATGCTGTTGTTGCGGCCCTTGGTAATGGTTTCGATCAGCGTCGCATCGCGACCGCCGTACAGCCAGGTCTTGTCGGTCAGATTGGGTGCCAGGCCGATATTACCCTTGCCCTGCGGACCGTGACAGGCGGTACAACCAGCGGTATTGAACACTTCCTTGCCGCGGTCGGCTTCGGGGGTGTTCGCATTGACCACGCCCGACAGCGAACGCACATAGTAGGCGACGTCCTTGATTTTCTGCGGGCCGAGGTGGGCAAACGAAGGCATGGCGGCGGTACGGCCCTTGGTGATGGTTTCCTTGATCTGATCGGGTGCGCCGCCCCACAACCAGTCGTTATCGGTCAGATTGGGGAAGCCCTTGGCGCCCTTGGCGTCGGAGCCGTGGCACTGCGCGCAGTAGGTCAGGAACATGCGCTCGCCGACTTCATGCGCCTTGGGATCGTTGGCCACCAGCTCGATATTCTGGCTAAGCAGCCCACCGTAAGCCTGCTTGAATTGCGCTTCGGCAGCGGCACGCTCCTGCTCGTACTGACCGACGGAAGTCCAGCCCTTGTTGCCGGCAAAAGTGCCGAGCCCCGGATACAGCGCCAGATAGCCGAGCGCGAAAACGATGGTCAGATAGAACAGCCAGCGCCACCAGTTGGGCATCGGGTTGTTGTATTCCTCAAGGTTTTCGTCCCAGAGGTGTCCAGTCACCTCGCCCTTGGTGTTGCGTGCACGGCTCTGCGTCCACAGCAGCAGCGTGCAGAACAGGATGCCACCCAGGGTGATGACAATGACCCAGATATTCCAGAAATTATTGTTGAAGTCACTCATTGCGCAATCCTTTATGCCTTGCTATGCCGGCCTGCTGACGTGTGGTCATGCAGCGGCAACGGTGTGTCGTCTTCCAGCGGCAGCAGCGCGGCAGCATCGAAATCGGTCTTGCGGCGACCCGACCAGGCCCAGCAGACAATGCCGATAAAGGTCAGGAAGCTGACGACGGTGATGATCGAGCGCAGATCGTTGATGTCCATGTCGTTCTCCTAGCGCGTCTGCTTGATCGCAGTGCCCATGCCCTGAAGGTAGGCGATCAGCGCTTCCAGTTCGGTCTTGCCCTTGATCGCGTCGAAGGCGCCGGCGATTTCCTCGTCGGTATAGGGCACGCCGACCTTGCGCAGCGCTTCCATCTTGCCCTTGATGTGCGGATCGTCGAGCGGACGGTCGAGCCAGTAGTACGCGGGCATGTTCGACTCAGGCACGACGTTGCGCGGATTGAGCAGATGCTCGCGATGCCAGAGATCGGAGTAACGGCCGCCGACGCGGGCCAGATCCGGGCCGGTGCGCTTCGAGCCCCACTGGAAGGGGTGGTCGTAGACGAACTCGCCGGCGACGGAGTAGTGGCCGTAACGTTCGGTTTCGGCGCGGAAGGGACGAATCATCTGCGAGTGGCAGTTGTAGCAGCCTTCGCGGATATAGATGTCGCGGCCGGCCAGACGCAGCGGGTCGTAGGGCTTGACCAGTTCGTTGGCCGGTGTGGTGGTGGACTTCTGGAAGAACAGCGGCACGATCTCGACCAGGCCGCCGAAGCTCACCGTCAGGATCGACAGGATGATCAGCAGGCCGACGTTCTTCTCGATTTTTTCGTGAGAAATCATGGATGTTCGTTCCTTTAGTGAGCCGCGGCGGGTGCCAGCACCGGCGCATCATTGACGGCACGGCCGCCACGCATCGTCATCACCGTGTTCCAGGCCATCAGCAGCATGCCGGTAAGGAACATCGCACCGCCGAGCAGGCGGATGCCCCAGAAGCGATAGCTCGCCTTGACGCCTTCGACGAAGGAATAGGTCAGCGTGCCGTCCGGATTGGTGGCGCCCCACATCAGGCCCTGCATGACGCCGGCGATCCACATCGAGGCGATGTAGAGCACGATGCCCAACGTGGCGATCCAGAAGTGCAGTTCGATCGCCTTCTTGGAATACATCTCGGTCTTGCCGAACATGCGCGGCAGCAGGTAGTAGGTGCTGCCGATGGCGATGAAGGCGACCCAGCCAAGCGCGCCGGCGTGGACGTGGCCGATGGTCCAGTCGGTGTAGTGCGACAGCGCGTTCACCGTCTTGATCGACATCATCGGACCTTCGAACGTGGCCATGCCGTAGAAGGACAGCGACGTGATCATGAACTTCAGGATCGGATCGTCGCGCAGCTTGTGCCAGGCGCCCGACATGGTCATGATGCCGTTGATCATGCCACCCCAGGAGGGTGCCAGCAGGATCAGCGAGAAGATCATGCCTACAGACTGGGTCCAGTCGGGCAATGCGGTGTAGTGCAGGTGGTGGGGGCCGGCCCACATGTAGGTGAAGATCAGCGCCCAGAAGTGCACCACCGACAGGCGATAGGAATAGACTGGGCGTTCGGCCTGCTTGGGCACGAAGTAGTACATCATGCCGAGGAAGCCGGCGGTGAGGAAGAAACCGACGGCGTTGTGGCCGTACCACCACTGGATCATGGCGTCCTGTACGCCGGCGTAGGCGGAGTAGGACTTGGTCAGCGAAACCGGAATCTCGGCACTGTTGACGATGTGCAGCAGTGCGATGGTGAGGATATAGCCGCCGAAGAACCAGTTGGCGACATAGATATGCGGGGTCTTGCGCTTGGCGATGGTGCCGAAGAAAACCACTGCATACGAGACCCAAACCAAGGCGATCAGAATATCGATCGGCCATTCGAGTTCGGCGTACTCCTTGGCGGTGGTATAGCCGAGCGGCAGGGTGATCACAGCCAGCACAATGACCAGCTGCCAGCCCCAGAAGGTGAAGGCGGCCAGCTTGGGCGCAAACAGCGGCACATGACAGGTGCGTTGCACGCAGTAATAGGACGTCGCAAACAGCGAACAGCCGCCGAAGGCGAAAATCACGGCATTCGTGTGCAGGGGGCGCAAACGGCCATAGGAAAACCACTCGGCAAAGTTCAGCTCCGGCCAGACCAACTGGGCGGCGACAAAAACGCCGACCAGCATGCCGACCACGCCCCAGACCACCGTCATCACGGCGAACTGGCGCACGACCTGATAGTTGTAAGCCGCTTGCTCTTGCATGCTCATCCTCACTCTCAAGGAAGGGGCGCTCAAGCCCGCCTGCCCTCAACGGAGCGGGTCGGGCGCAGCCCAGAGGGCCCCCGGTACAGTCGGCGCTCCGGAATGGAGGCTGCCCAGACTGATAAGCGGAAGATACCGGCGCCGTAAATGGCCGTCTTGACTCAGATCAAACCAGCAACGGTCGGCAGGTAGGAAATACTCGCGTTATCCACTGTAGGACATGCCGACAGAAAATCCAAATTGCATAACGATTGCTCGCAAGTCCGCGCGGAAGCACAAAAAAAGGGGCGCCGCAGCGCCCCCAACCCCAACAGAGAGCCTGCATCATGCCGCTCAGGGCGGGGGTTGTCGTTGATCTGGGTCAAACGGGTTTGCGCTGCCCTCCTCAGCGCAAGGCCGGGAGGCGGCCTTGTCGTCATCCATCAGGATGCGGAAGCCTTCGCCTTCGAGATCCTCGAACTGCCCGTTGCGCAGCGACCACCAGAACACCACGCCGATGAGGAAGACCAGCACCACCGAAAGCGGCACCAGCAGATAAAGAATGTCCATGCCGTCCATCATGCCTCCGCCGCCTGTTCCCGCCCCGCCGGAGTGATGTTCGGCGTAGCTGTTCCCTCTGCACCGCCCTGCAGGCGCAGGGCGTTGAGTACCACGAACAAGGAACTGGTCGACATGCCGATGCCCGCCATCCACGGCGTGACCAAACCGCACATGGCCAGCGGAATGGCGGTGACGTTGTAAATAAAGGCCCAGAACAGGTTCTGGCGCACGATACGCAGGGTCCGGCGCGCCAGTCCGAGACCGGCGGACAATGCGCGCAGGTCGTCACCCAGCAACACGGCATCGGCGGTGCTGCGCGCCAGATCGGTACCGCTGCCCATGGCGATGGAGACCTGCGCCTGCGCCAGCACCGGCGCATCGTTGACGCCGTCGCCG
>JAGWTC010000030.1 GCA_028869135.1 Rhodocyclaceae bacterium | reverse complement strand
GCCTTGCTGACCGCCTGCGGCTTCAAGCTGCGCGGCAGTTACGATCTGCCATTCGACACGCTCTACATCGCGCTGCCGGAAAACAACGAGCTGCATGCGGTGCTGAAGCGCAATATCGAGGCGGGAACCAAGACGCGCATTGTCGGCACGCCGGCGGACGCACAAGCCACGCTGATCGTCGTCTTCGACCGGACGACGCAGGGCATTCTGTCCCTGAGCGGCACCGGCCGGGTGACCGAATACCAGTTGGTGCGCAGCTTCGCCTTCCGCGTCATCGACAAGAACAGCAAGGACATCATTCCCCAGCGCGAAATCGTGCTGCGCCGGGACCTGCCTTACAGCGACGACACGGTACTGGCCAAGGCGTCGGAAACCGAGCTGCTGATCAAGGACATGCAGAGCGATCTGGTCAACCAGATCCTGCGCCGGCTTGCCGCCGCCAAGCTGAAGGACACCGGCACGTCCGCCGCCCCCACGGCCGCGACAGGCAATGCAACTGCGCGCTGAACAGCTCCAGCAACACCTGAGCCAGCCACTTGCGGGGCTGTATGTCCTGCACGGCGACGAACTGCTGACCATCGAAGCCGCCGACGCGATTCGCGCCGCGGCCCGAAAGCAGGGCTACGACGAGCGCGAAGTCCTCGTCGTCACCGCCAACTTCAAGTGGGATGAGCTCGCCCTCGCCAGCGGCAATCTTTCGCTGTTCGGCGGCAACAAGCTGATCGACCTGCGCATCCCGTCGGGCAAGCCCGGTCGCGACGGCGGCGATGCCTTGCAGAAGCATGCGGCCAATCTTGCGCCCGGCGTAGTTACCTTGATCACCCTGCCGGAGCTCGACTGGCAGGCCAAGAAGGCCGCCTGGCTGACTGCGCTCGGCAATGCCGGCGTGACGATGGAGCTCAATGCGCCGACGCTGCACCAGTTGCCCGACTGGATCGCCCAGCGCCTCGCCCGGCAGCAACAGCAGGCGCCGCGCGAAGCGCTGGAGTTCATCGCCACCCGCGTCGAAGGCAATCTGCTTGCAGCGCACCAGGAGATTCAGAAGCTAGGCCTGCTCTATCCGGAAGGCCAACTGACGCTGACCCAGGTCGAGGAAGCCGTGCTCAGCGTCGCCCGCTACGACGTGGACGGTCTGCGCGGCGCGGTGCTGGCCGGCGACGCCGAACGCTGCGCCCGCCTGCTGGAGGGCTTGCATGCCGAGGATACGGCCCCACCTCTGGTGTTGTGGGCCCTGGCTTCGGAAGCGCGCATCATCGCCGGCGTGAAAAGCGCCGTCGAGCGCGGCCTGTCCTTCGACACCGCGCTCAGCAACCAGCGCGTATTCGGGTCGCGGCAAGGCATCTACCGCAAGGCCGTGGAACGGGTTTCCGCCGCCGGCGCGCGCAATGCGCTCTTGCATGCCGCCCGTATCGACCGCATGATTAAGGGATTGGCGCAAGGCGATCTGTGGGATGAATTCCTGCAGCTCGCGCTGCGCCTGGCCAGAACACCCGCACGGAGCAGCTGAGGCGCTCCGGCAAAGGAAAGAAAATGAACGGCAGACTCGACATCAATCAGTACATGGACAGCGTGGGGCAGGCCGCTCGCAGCGCCGCCACCGCCATGGCCAAGGCCGATACCAAGGCCAAGAACACAACGCTGCTGGCGCTGGCGCGCCTGCTGCGCGAACGGACCGATGCCCTGCAAGTTGATAACGCCAAGGACATCCAGGCCGCCGAGGCTGCCGGTCTGGCCGCACCCATGGTCGATCGCCTGCGTCTGACGCCCAAGGTGCTGGCCACCGTGGCCGAAGGCTGCGAGCAGCTCGCCGCCATGCCCGACCCCATCGGCGAGATCACTCATGTGAAGCGCCAGCCGACTGGCATCAGCGTCGGCCACATGCGCGTGCCGCTGGGCGTGTTCGGCATGATTTACGAGAGCCGTCCCAATGTCACTATCGAGGCCGCCTCGCTCGCCATCAAGAGCGGCAATGCCTGCATCCTGCGCGGCGGTTCGGAAGCCATCCATTCGAATCTGGCGCTGTGGAAGCTGGTGCAGCAGGCGCTGACCGAAGCCGGCCTGCCCGCCACCGCCGTGCAGCTCGTGGAAACCACGGACCGCGCCGCCGTCGGCCGCCTGATCGCCATGCCCGAGTATGTGGACGTGATCATCCCGCGCGGCGGCAAAGGCCTGATCGAGCGCATCAGCGCCGAAGCGAAGGTGCCGGTCATCAAGCACCTGGACGGCAACTGCCACACCTATATCGACGCCGAAGTCGACATCGAGCAGGCGCTGGTGGTGACCGACAACGCCAAGACGCAGAAATACAGCCCCTGCAACGCCACCGAGTCGCTGCTGGTGCATGCCGATTCGGCCGAGGATTTTCTGCCGCGCATCGGCGTGATATTCACCGCCAAGGGCGTGGAAATGCGCTGCGACGAAGCCGCCAAGGAGATTCTCGTGACAGTGCCTGACGCGCTGCTCGTCGACGCCACCGAGGAAGACTGGAGCACCGAATACCTGGCGCCCGTCATCAGCATCAAGGTCGTCAGGGACCTCGACGAGGCCATCGCGCACATCAACAAATACGGCTCGCATCACACCGACGCCATCCTCACCACCAACCATCCGAATGCGATGCGTTTCCTGCGTGAGGTTGATTCGGCCAGCGTGATGATCAATGCCTCGACGCGCTTTGCCGACGGTTTCGAATACGGCCTCGGCGCCGAGATCGGCATCTCGACCGACAAATTTCACGCGCGCGGCCCGGTGGGCCTCGAAGGCCTGACCAGCATGAAGTGGGTGGTGCTCGGGAACGGTGAAATCCGAAGCTGATTGTTGAGTAAAGGCCAATGAAAAATGGCGCCCCGCGGGGCGCCATTTTTCATTGCGGCAGAGCCGTTGTCAGGCGGCTTGCTTGTACTGCGCCTGATTCTCCGCGCGTTGCTCCGCATCGACAGCGGCGTTGCCTTCGGCAATGAAACGCTGGCGGTACGGTTGCAGCAGGAACTTGGCCGACATGGCGGCGGCAAAGGTGATGCCGGCGGCCAGATAGAACACGGTCGACCAGTTGCCGCCCGCGGACAGCACCGAGGCCAGCGGCACGATCAGCGACGCGGTGCCCTTGGCGGTGTACAGCGCACCCGAGTTGCCGGCAGCGAACTTGCCGCCGAAAGTGTCGGCGCAGATGGCCGGGAAGATCGAGAAGATCTCGCCCCAGCACATGAAGATCATGGCTGCAAAGAACATGAAGGCATACGGATTGTGACCGAAGTGCAGCAGGCCGATCAGCGACAGAGCCTCGCCGGTGAACACGATGGCCATGGTGTTTTCACGGCCGATGCGGTCGGAGATGAAGCCACACATCGGACGGGTCAAGCCGTTGGCGATGTTGTCGATGGCCAGCGCCATGGTCAAGAGCGGCAGGGTCGATCCGAACACCGTCATCATCACGCTGTGATGGCCGAAGTCCTTGGCGATCGGGCCCAGTTGCGCGGTTGCCATCAGGCCGCCGGCAGCCACTGCCACAAACATGGCGTAGGTCATCCAGAACACGGGGGTTTTCAGCATCTGGCCCATGCTCAGATTGCGCTTGGCCTGCACCACCCTGGCCGAGATCTTGACGCCTGCCGGCACGACGGGCTTGACCAGAAACAGCGACAGCACAAAGATGGCGATGCCCTGGATGATGCCGAAGTTGAAGAAGGCGGCAGCATAGCCACTGCTGTTAATCATGTTGGCAATCGGGATCACGGTCACAGCAGCCCCGGCGCCGAAGCCGGCGGCGGTCAGACCGGCAGCCAGGCCGCGCTTGTCCGGGAACCACTTGAGCGCATTCGCCACGCAAGTGCCATAGACGCAGCCGGTGCCGATGCCGCCGATGATGGCAGCAGCGTAGAGCATGGGCAGCGATTGTGCGTAGGAGTCGAGCACCCAGGCCAGACCCACCAGGACCGCACCGGCGCCCACTACCGGACGCGGGCCGAACTTGTCGACCAGCCAGCCTTCAACCGGCACCAGCCAGGTTTCGACCACGATGAAGATCGTGAATGCGGTCTGAATCGCCGCCTTGGTCCAGTCCGGATGAGCATCCTTGAGCGGATTAACGAACAACGTCCAACCGTATTGCAGGTTGGCGACAAAGGCCATACACAGAACGCCGACGAACAATTGCGCCCAACGGTTCTTGTATCCTGTCCCTGCTTGCTGATTTGCAGCCATGATATGCACCTCTCCAATACACCGACTGCGCCGGTGTGGTTGACCAAGGTCATGCGCAGCCACGCATGACGCTACGGATGCAAGATATTTGTCAGTGGCAGGGTGCGCCAAGTAACGAACGTAACAAAAAGGTAATTCTGATACCGCTTTGAAAATGCCCGAAACGGCCATAAATTCGTGACTTTTGAGCCGATAATCGGATTGAATCGTCCAGCAACGGAGCGCATTAGCAAGGTAGTCAAGACTTATTTATGAACGAATTATTTCGGTCCTTTGATGCCATTCTTCGCCTTGACTTCTTCTGCCTCGGTCTGCGCAGTGACGCACGAAACCTGACGGAAATCACTTTTCTGCCGCTTCAGGAGGAACAAAAACCCTGCACGGCACCCGCTGATGCTGCAGTACAGCAATTTCAGCAGTGGTTAAGTCACCCCGATTTCGTTTTCACCCTGCCATTAGTCACGAGCGGGACACCGTTCCGCCAACGCGTCTGGCAGGCAATTTCCTCCATAAAAATTGGCGAAACACGTACTTATGGTGATTTGGCCGATTCCTTGAACAGCTCGCCGCACGCCGTCGGCAGTGCCTGCGGCGACAACCCCTTCCCGATCATCGTGCCCTGCCATCGCGTCGTCGCCCGGACAAGCAACTTCAACCAGGGCCTCGGCGGTTTCGCCCACAGCACCGACGGCTTGCATATGGAGATCAAGCGCTGGCTGCTGGAGCGCGAGACGCGCCATGTCTGATCTCGCCCTCATCGACGAATTCGCCGATGCGCTGTGGCTGGCCGACGGTCTCGCACAGAACACGCTGACCAGCTATCGCACCGACCTCAAACTGTTCGCGCGCTGGCTGGAAACGGAGCACCGTCATCTACTCAAGGTCGACGGCGCCACGGTCAATGCCTATCTGGCGCATCTGCACAGCGGCGAGAAGAAAATCAGCGCCAATTCGCAACGCCGACTGCATTCGACCTTGCGGCGCTTCTATCAATGGCTGCTCGCCGAAAGTCGCATCCACATCGATCCCATGCTCGACATCGAGCGGCCGATGAAGACGCCGCGCTTTCCCAAGACCTTGTCCGAAACCCAGGTCGAAGCGCTGCTTGAAGCCCCCGATGTCGATACGCCGCGCGGCCTGCGCGATCGCGCCCTGTTCGAGCTGCTCTATGCGACCGGCCTGCGCGTCACCGAACTCGTCGATCTCAAGCTGTTCGAGCTCAGCCTGCAGGATGGCGTGGTGCGCACGCGTGGCAAGGGCAGCAAGGAGCGCCTGGTGCCCCTGGGCGATATGGCGGCCGAATGGTTGCAGCGCTATCTGCGCGAATCGCGGCCAACGCTTCTCGACGGCCGGAGCAGCGACCATGTCTTCGTCGGCGAAGGCACCGGCAGCGGCCTCACGCGCCAGATGGCCTGGGTGCTGATCAAGAAACACGCGCTTACCGCTGGTATCCCGAGCGAAAAGATTTCGCCGCACGTGCTGCGCCATGCTTTCGCCACGCACCTGCTCAATCACGGCGCCGATCTGCGCGTCGTCCAGCTATTGCTGGGCCATGCCGACATTTCGACCACGCAGGTCTACACGCATGTGGCGCGCGAACGGCTCAAGCAATTGCATAAAGCCAATCACCCGCGCGGGTAGAATCGCCCCATGAGCAAGCACGACCTCCACGCGCCGGAAACCCCGGCCACGCAGTTTCTCAAGAAGCACAAGATCGCCTACTCCAGCCATCCCTACGAATACGAGGAGCACGGCGGCACGCGCGTGTCGGCACGCGAACTCAATGTGCCCGAACACAGCGTGGTTAAAACGCTGGTGATGGAAGACGAAAACGCCAAGCCGCTGCTGGTGCTGATGCACGGCGACTGCAAGGTCTCGACCAAGGAGCTGGCGCGTCAGGCCGGCGTGAAGAAGATTGCGCCGTGCGCGCCCGACACCGCCAACCGCCATACCGGCTTTCTGGTCGGCGGCACCTCGCCCTTCGGCACCAGGAAGCGCATGCCGGTCTTCATGGAAAAGTCGATTCTGGATCTGCCACTGATCTACATCAATGGCGGCAAGCGCGGCTATCTCGTCGGCGTGCATCCGCACGACATCGTGCCGGCGCTGGAAGCCCGCTTGGTGGAAGTCGCCCTGCCCGACTGAGCGGGGACGCCAAATCCCGGCTCAACGGGCCGCGTTTCTGTCCGTCTGATTGCCCGGATATGGACGATAGTTGCGGTAGCTGCCGCTCTTGTCGACCAGCAGTACACGGTATTCGTGCTTCACGCCACGATAGGCCGGATCATCCATGCCCGGCGCGCCGAGCGGCATGCCGGGCACCGCCAGCCCGACCGCCTTGGGCCTTTCCTTGAGCAGGCGCTTGATCTCGCTGGCCGGGACATGCCCTTCCAGCGCATAGCCTTCGACGCGCGCGCTGTGGCAGGAGCCCAGTTCCGACGGTATGCCCAGCGCGGCGCGTTGCGCCGAGGTGTCTGCAACGTCGTGCACCTTGACGTCAAAACCGTTGTCTTCGAGATGGCGCACCCAGTCCTTGCAACAACCGCAAGTCGGCGTCTTCCACATCTCGACTTGGGGCCCGGCCGCCTGGGCCAGGCCGCTGAGCGCAAACAGCGCAGCAATCCACACATGCTTCATGGGAATCTTTCTGACAGGGTTCCAGCGACTATGGACCGTTACGCCCGCAAATCGTTCAGGCGCGGCCGCGCTCGATCTGCACGCCGACGCGCCTGACGCCGCGCGCCACGCCGACCTTGGCGATGGAGATCTTGACCCAGGGCGCGCCAAATTCGTCGAGCATGAGCTTGATCACATACTCACCCAGAGTTTCGAGCAGATTGAAATGGCGCTCCGCCAGCTCCTTGCGCACGCGCTCGATGACCACCGCGTAGTCTATGGTCTTGGCAATGTCGTCGTCGGCTGCCGCTTCGTCCGGCACGCCGAAGGTCAGATTGATTTCCACCATCTGCGGCGTGACGCGTTCGCGCTCGTAGATGCCAACATTGGCTTCGACGCGCATTTCTTCGATAAAGATAAAGTCCATGTTTTTCCCTTGGGAAGCCTGCGCCGGCCGCAGCAAGCCCGCCATCCGTTTATTCCCGCGACAGGCGCACCAGCCCTTCCTTTACAATGCCGGCATTCTAGAGAATGCCACCGCGCTTCACCAGCGCATCCCGCCATGAATTTCGATATCCACTCGCTTTCCTTTCTCGCACTCGGCTACGCGCTTGGCTCGGTGCCCTTCGCCATCCTCGTTTCCCGCTCTTTCGGCCTCGCCGATCCGCGCACCGTGGGCTCAGGCAACCCCGGCGCCACCAATGTGCTGCGCTCGGGCAACAAGCTGGCCGCGCTGCTGACGCTGCTCGGCGACGCGTTGAAAGGCTGGCTGGCCATGCTCATCGCCGCCAAACTCGGCGCCGACATGCTGGGCGTGACGCTGGCCGGCTTCGGCGCCTTCTTCGGCCATGTGTTCTCGGTCTTTCTGCGCTTCAAGGGCGGCAAGGGTGTCGCCACGGCCGCCGGCGTGTTCTTCGGCTTCAGTTGGCAGTTGGGCCTGCTTGTGCTGGCCGTCTGGCTGATCACTGCCTTCGCGAGTCGCTATTCCTCGCTCGGCGCCATCGTCGCCTCGATTGCCGCACCTTTCGCCGCATGGTGGCTGCTGCCGTATCCGCAACAGGCGCTGGCCGTCAGCGCCATCGCCGTCATTGTGATCCGTCGCCATCGCGAGAATATTCAACGCCTGATTGCCGGCACCGAAGGCAAGATGGGGAGCAAGAAGAAGTAAGGCCTGCGGACGCCGCTGTACGCGCGGCGTCGATGGTTCGACAAGCTCGCTGCTCGGCCCGGCCGGCGGTTCAGGCCTTCCGCTTAAAGCCGGGAACTCCCGAGCCGTTTGGGCTGAGTCGGTCGAAGCGGGGTGCGGAGAACCGCATGCGACTCATGTATCGATCTGATCCAGCGACCAGCGCGGACGGATCGCAAAGGCGCCGCCGCGAGGCTGCGCCTTTTGCTTGAGCAGACGTTGCGCGCCGCAAAAGGCGATCATGGCGCCATTGTCGGTACATAGCGCGACTTCCGGATAGTAGACGCGGATCTTGTGCCTGGCGCCCATGGCATTGAGGCGCTCGCGCAGCCGTTTGTTGGCGCCGACGCCGCCGGCGACCACCAGGCGCGACAGCTTGCAGGCGCGCACAGCGGCCAGGGACTTTGCGGCCAATACCTCAGTCACAGCTTCCTGAAACTCGGCAGCCAGATCAGCGGGGCCGGCGGCCTCATTCAGCACGCCGTTGTTCACCGCCGTCAGCACGGCAGTTTTCAAACCCGAGAAACTGAAGTCGGAATCGCCACTATTGAGCATCGGCCGCGGCAGTTTGTACCGGCCCGGCGTACCCGTTTCCGCCAGCCTGGCCAGCGCCGGCCCGCCGGGATAGCCCAGGCCCAGCAGCTTGGCCGTCTTGTCGAAGGCTTCGCCGGCCGCGTCGTCGAGCGACTCACCAAGCAGACGATAGGCGCCGACATCGGTGACCTCCATCAACTGCGTGTGACCGCCTGAAACGAGCAGGGCGACGAAGGGAAACTCGGGACGATCCGACGCCAGGAGCGGCGACAGCAGATGCCCTTCAAGGTGGTGGACGGGCAGGGCGGGCACGTTCAAGGCCACGGCCAGGGCCTCGGCAAAGCTTGAACCCACCAGTAGCGCGCCGGCCAGACCGGGGCCGGCAGTGTAAGCAATCGCTTCTATCTCTTCCCTTGCTTTTCCAGACTCCTTGAGCACCGACTCAAGCAGGGGGATGAGGCGACGAATGTGATCGCGCGAGGCCAGTTCGGGCACCACGCCGCCATAGGCCTCGTGCATCGCGACCTGGGTATGCACGGCATGGGCGAGCAGGCCCGCCTGGGTATCGTACAAAGCGATACCGGTTTCGTCACAGGAGGATTCAACGCCGAGGACTAGCATGCTGGATGATCTTCAAAAACGACAATGCCCCGGACGCACCGGGGCATTGATTGTACGGCCGAACGGCCGGGAAGCGGCTTAGCGGCCCAGAAGCACGCGGGCCAGCACCTGGCCGACGACGGCGACGCGGCCGCTGTCGTCCGGCGTTTCGGCGAAATCCTCGGAGGCCAGCACTTCTTCACTGAACTTGGCGTTGTCGCAGATCAGGCGCACTTCCTTCTTCAAGCCGGACTGGGCGCGACGCACGACGAACTTGTCGTTCACCTCCAGCACATAGACGCCGTTGGTCTGGATGCGATTGACGCGCGGATCGTAGACCACGATGTCGCCGGAACGCAGATAGGGTTCCATGTCCTCGGACTGCACCCGCATCATCTTCACGTCGCGCGGCAGGCCGATGTCGCGCAGCGTTTCGGGCAGCGTGTAGATGGCATGGCCGTCGGCGGTATTGTCCGGGTGCAGGTCGATAACCGCATACTGTTCATCGACGATATGTGCGCCGCTGCCGGCATCGCCCATCACCAGTTGCTCGACGGTAGTGTTCAGCGTCTTGGCGATTTCGGGCAGGCGGAACAGTTCCGGCACGCCGTCGCCACGTACCCAGGCCGTTGCCGTGTTCTGGCTGACGTCGAAGAGCTGGGCTACGGCCGTCACGCGACCGTAGCCGGGCGGAATCGAGCCGCGGCGGTCGAGCGCAGCGTTGAAGTTGGCGGCGAATTGACGGCGGAACTCCTGCTGGCGTTGCAGGCGCTCGTCGCCCGAGTTGAGATGAACGATGGTATTCATATGGAGGATTCTATCTTATTAGCGGTAGAGGGCCAAGCCGTGTAGGATTTGTCGCGACAGTGCTTAGTACTTTTTTCGGACAGCTTGGGGCAGCCATAGGTTCCCGTAATCATCATGTCCGAAGGCAAATTCCTTGCGTGTCACATTTTCTTTGACACGCGGACCAGAAACGTTCATACTCCGCGCCTCATTTTGTTCCAACTCATCAGGTACAACTGCAATGCCAGGTATCCGCGTCAAGGAAAACGAGCCGTTTGAAGTTGCGATCCGTCGCTTCAAGCGCGCCATTGAAAAAACCGGTCTGCTGACCGAGCTGCGCGCACGCGAGTTCTACGAGAAGCCCACCGCCGAGCGCAAGCGCAAGCTGGCCGCTGCCGTGAAGCGCCATCACAAGCGCGTGCGCAGCCAGACCCTGCCGCCGAAGCTGTACTGATCGGCGCCCCGCATTGCGGGGTGGGTTTACCCCACGTTGCGTGGGGTTAGCACCAAATTCAAAACCTCGGCTGCCGCCTATACTGAGCGGCAACTGAGGTTTTTCCTATGGCCTTTTCGGATCGGGCAATCACGATGACTCTCAAGCTCCGCATCAACGACGACATGAAGAACGCCATGCGCGCTGGCGACGGCAAGACCCGCGACGCCCTGCGACTGCTGCTGGCCGCCGTGAAGCAGAAGGAAGTCGACGAACGCATCGAACTCGACGACGCCGGCGTGCTCGCCGTCATCGAAAAGGCGCTGAAGCAGCGCAAGGATTCGATCACCCAATACCTCGCCGCCGGCCGTCAGGATCTGGTCGACGCCGAACAGGCCGAAGTCGATGTGTTCTCCGCCTACATGCCGCAGCAACTCACGGCAGCAGAGATCGATGCCGTCATCGCCGCCGCCATCGCGCAGAGCGGCGCCGAAGGCGCCGCCGCCATGGGCAAGGTGGTCGGGCTGGTCAAGCCGCAGGTCGCCGGTCGCGCCGACATGGGCGAAGTCTCCAAGCGCATCAAGGCGGCGCTGGGCTGAACCCGGCCTGAACGGCAGGCGCCGTGATTCCGGACAGCTTCATTCAGGAACTGCTGGACCGCGTCGACATTGTCGACGTCGTCCAGCGTTACGTCACGCTCAAGAAGGCCGGCGCCAACTACCAGGCCTGCTGCCCCTTCCACTCGGAAAAATCCCCGTCCTTCACGGTCAGCCCGACCAAGCAGTTCTATCACTGCTTCGGCTGCGGGGCCCATGGCAGCGCCATCGGCTTCGTCATGGCGCACCAGGGGCTGGGCTTCGTCGATGCGGTCGAGGAACTGGCCGGCAATCTGGGCCTGACCGTCCCCAACGAGGGCCGCGAGCGCAACCCCCAGTACGCCGAAAAGAAGGCCTCGCTGACCGAAATCATGGCGCGCGCGCAGCGCTACTACAAGGACCAGCTCAAGCAGTCGCCGCGTGCCATCGACTATCTCAAGGGCCGCGGCCTGACCGGCGAGATCGCCGCGCGCTTCGGCCTCGGTTATGCGACTGACGACTGGCAGGGCCTGGAAAGCGCGTTTCCGGACTACAAGGCCGCCGAACTCGCGACCGTCGGTCTCGTCATCGACAATGAACAGGGCCGCCGCTACGACCGCTTCCGCGACCGCATCATGTTCCCCATCCTCGATGCGCGCAGCAATGTCATCGGCTTCGGCGGGCGCATCATCAATCCCGACGACACGCCCAAGTACATGAACTCGCCGGAGACGCCGCTGTTCGACAAGGGCCGCGAACTGTATGGGCTGACCCAGGCGCGCCAGGCCATCCGCGACAGCAACACGGTCATCGTCGTGGAAGGCTATATGGATGTCGTGGCGCTGGCCCAGCACGGCGTGGGCAACGCTGTGGCCACGCTGGGCACGGCCACCACCGGCGAGCATGTGCACAAGCTGATGCGCCAGGCCGAGAAAATCGTGTTCTGCTTCGATGGCGACAAGGCCGGTCGCAAGGCCGCCTGGCGCGCGCTGGAAAACAGCCTGCCGCACCTTGCCGACGATCACAGCATGGGCTTTCTGTTCCTGCCGCCCGAGCACGATCCGGACAGCTATGTGCGCGAACACGGCGCCGAGGCCTTCCACAAACTGGCCGCGCATCCCACCTCGCTGATCGAGTTCTTCGTGCGCGAGCTGGGCAACCGCATCGAAGGCAACGGCGACGATAGCGGACGCCTGCTCGTCACCGAAGCCGAACCCCTGGTCACGCAAATCGGCCCGGGGGCGCCCTTGCTGCGCCTGCAACTGCTCAAGGAGCTGGCCGCCAGAAGCGGCTTTTCCCAGGCCGAACTCGAAGGCCAGTACAAGATCAAGCCGGTCGCCATGCCCGGCCGGCGCCCGCCGCCGGCGCCGCGCAACCGCCCCAGCGCCCGCCCGCTGGAACATACCTTGCTCGAAATCGTCCTGCAGCAGCCGACCTGGGCCAGTCGCATCCCGCTGGAGTTGATTCCGGACAACAGCGCCGAGGCCGCAACCCTGCATGTGATCGCCAACCAGCTTGAGCACGGCGAGCTGCCGGCCGGCGGCGTCGGCATGCTGCTTGAGCATTTCCGCAGTACCCCGCATGAGGAAGTGATTTCCCGCTTTGCCGTGCATCTGGCCGAGGAAATCGACCCGGCCGAACTCGAAGCCGTGCTCAACGATGCGGTCGAACGCATCCGGACGGCCGGACTGGCCGAGGAAATCGCTGCCCTGACCGCCCAGGCGCGAAACGGCGGTCTGGACGCCGCCGATCAGCAGCGTCTGATGGACTTGCTGCGCCGCAAAAGCAGCGCCCGAGCTTTGCCAAGCACTTGATGTATAATGATCAGTTCCCCAATTTTACCGTGCCGCGCCTTTTGAGCGGCGCCGCCCTGACCCGCCGAGGATAGTATGCCGAAGGAAATCGCCAAGCCGACCAAGTCGAAAGTCGCTGCTGCCAAGCCTGTGAAGGCCCAAGCCGCGCCGGTCAAGAAGGCTGTCGCCGCCACGAAGCCCGTCGCCGTGAAGCAAGCGGCCAAGGCGGCGCCGGCCAGGAAGGTGGCGACGAAGGCTCCGGCCCAGGCGGCAAGCAAGCCCATGGCAACCAAGGCAGCCCCGGCCAAAACCGTGGCCGGCAAGCCGGTCGCCAAGGCCCCGGCTAAAGCTGCCCCGGCGCCAGCCAAGGCCGCAGCGCCCGCACCCAAGGCAGTTGCCGCACCGGCACCCGCGGCCAAACCTGAAGCCAAGCCGGCGCCCGCGCCCGCCGCCAAGGCCAAGCGCGGCGCCAAGGACAAACTGGATCGCGTCATCGCGGCGGCCGAAGCCAGCCCCGCCGATATCGAAGCCAAGCGCACCCGCCTGAAGAACCTGATTGCCCTGGGCAAGGAACGCGGCTACCTGACCTACGCCGAAATCAACGACCACCTGCCCGACGACATGGTCGACGCCGAACAGATCGAGACCATCATCTCGACCTTCAGCGACATGGGCATCCAGGTGTTCGACGAAGCCCCGGCGGCTGAAGACCTGCTGCTCAACGAAGCCGGCCCGGCACCCGTCGACGAAGAAGAGGTCGCGATGGAGGCCGAACAGGCGCTGACCACCGTCGACTCCGAATTCGGTCGCACCACCGACCCGGTCCGCATGTACATGCGCGAGATGGGCTCGGTCGAACTGCTGACCCGCGAAGGCGAAATCGAAATCGCCAAGCGCATCGAAGACGGCTTGAAGCACATGGTGCAGGCCATCTCCGCCTGCCCGACCACCATCGTCGAGATTCTCGACCTGGCCGCCAAGGTGGCCAACGACGAGATGCGCATCGACGAGGTCGTGGACGGCCTGATCGATCCGAACGCCGCCCAGGACGTTGAAGAGCTGGCAGAGGACGAAGAAGCCGAGATCGAGGCCGACGAAGGCGATGGCGAAGAGGACGAGGAAGGCGGCAGCGGCAGCGGCGCAAGCTCCGCGGCCCTGCTGCAGCTCAAGGCCGACGCCATGGAGCGTTTCACCGTCATCCACGAACTCTACGGCAAGCTCTACAACACCCTGGTCAAGAAGGGCTCGCAGGACAAGGGCTACCTCAAGATCCAGAAGCAGATCTCCGACGAGCTGCTCTACATCCGCTTCACTTCCAAGACCATCGAACGTCTGTGCGACTCCGTGCGCCACATGGTCGAGCAGGTACGCGGCCACGAGCGCAAGATTCTCAGCCTGTGCGTCGACAAATCGCACATGCCGCGCCCGCACTTCATCAAGGTCTTCCCCGGCCACGAAACCGACATGGAATGGCTGAAGGCTGAAGTGCAAAGCAACAAGCCCTATTCGGCGCAATTGATGCGCGCCGCGCCGGCCATCCTGGAAGAGCAGCAGAAGCTGATCGACCTGCAGGAACGCATCGGTATTCCGCTCAAGGAACTCAAGGACATCAACAAGCAGATGTCCACCGGCGAAGCCAAGGCACGCCGCGCCAAGCGCGAAATGACCGAGGCCAACCTGCGTCTGGTGATCTCGATCGCCAAGAAGTACACCAACCGCGGCCTGCAGTTCCTCGACCTGATCCAGGAAGGCAACATCGGCCTGATGAAGGCGGTGGACAAGTTCGAATACCGTCGCGGCTACAAGTTCTCGACTTATGCAACGTGGTGGATCCGTCAGGCCATCACCCGCTCGATCGCCGACCAGGCGCGCACCATCCGCATCCCGGTGCACATGATCGAGACCATCAACAAGATGAACCGCATCTCGCGCCAGATCCTGCAGGAAACCGGCGCCGAGCCCGATCCCGCGACGCTGGCCGTCAAGATGGACATGCCCGAGGACAAGATCCGCAAGATCCTGAAGATTTCCAAGGAGCCGATCTCCATGGAAACCCCGATCGGCGACGACGACGATTCGCATCTGGGCGACTTCATCGAGGACCAGGCCACGCTGCTGCCGGCCGACGCCGCCATGTACTCTTCCCTGCGCGAAGTCACCAAGGAAATTCTCGACAGCCTGACCCCGCGCGAAGCCAAAGTGCTGCGCATGCGTTTCGGCATCGAGATGAACACCGACCACACGCTGGAAGAAGTCGGCAAGCAGTTCGACGTGACCCGCGAGCGCATCCGCCAGATCGAAGCCAAGGCCTTGCGCAAGCTGCGTCACCCGACCCGCTCGGAAAAGCTGCGCAGCTTCCTCGACTCGGAAACCTGACCATCACCGCTTCACCCGGTCCGTATGTAATCATGCGGACCGGATGGGCCTCTAGCTCATGCTTGGTTAGAGCAGCGGACTCATAATCCGTTGGTGCTGGGTTCGACTCCCAGGGGGCCCACCAAAACCCTTAGTCGTACAAGTCGTGCCGTGAGGTGTTTGCAATGACGAACCTGAAAGACCAGATTGTCGAAATCGCCGTCGACCAGTGGCAGGTCGATACGCCTCAGGACGACTGGATCACTGCGATCGAGGCCGGCAAGATTCTGTACTTTCCCCATCTGCCATTCCCTCTCGATGCCGCCAAGGCCGCGAATCTGTTTACGCCGGCGGTGCTGGATCCTAAATCGCGCAATATCAGCCTCGGAACCGACGGCAAGCTGAAAGGTGCGGCCGGCGACGCGGCCACGCAGGAAGCCTTGACCGCCATGGTCGGCGACTTTCGCGAGCGCGCCGTAAAGCTGGTGCACGGCCTCTTTCCGAAATATGCGCCCGGCCTGCGTCTGGCGCCGACGAGCTATCGCCCCATGCAAGTGGCGACGCGCGTTCAGTCCTGGCGCGCCGATGACCGCAGGATGCATGTGGATGCATTTCCCAGCCGCCCCAACCGCGGCGAACGCATTCTTCGCGTCTTCATCAACGTGAACCCGGATGCCGAATCCCGCGTATGGCGCGTCGGCGAGCCGTTCGAGGATATCGCCAGACGTTTCCTGCCCAGAGCCAAGCCCTACTCTGCCTGGCAGGCCGGATTGCTCAACACGCTGGGCGTGACCAAGTCGCTGCGCAGCGAGTACGACCACCTGATGCTTCAGTTGCACGACGGCATGAAGTCGGATGCGGATTACCAGCAAAACGGCCCGCAGCTTGTTCAGCCCTTCCCCAGCGGAGCGGTCTGGGTTTGCTATTCGGATCAGACGCCCCACGCCGTGATGTCGGGTCAGTACATGATGGAGCAGACCTTCCATCTGCCGACCTCGTATCTGTACCGCCCGGAATCCTGCCCGCTGGCCATTTTGACCGCTCTGGCCCAACGCGCGCTGATCTAGAATTTGCCCTGCGCCAGCTTCACACCCATACGCTCACCCGATGCAAAACGCGTCCGCTTCCCCGCTTTCCGTTTTTGTTGTTGAGGATGACGACAATATCCTCCAGGTTCTCAGGTTCATGCTTCAGCGGCAGGGCTATCAGGTCGCGCACGCAAGCGACGGGCGCGCCGCCCGCGCGCACATTGAAGCATCGAAACCGCCCGCCCTGGTGCTGCTCGATGTGATGCTGCCTTATGTGGATGGATTCGAGATCATCAATATCATCCGCACCCATCCTGTGTGGGCTTCGGTGCCCATCGTCATGTTGACGGCCAAGACCATGGAGCATGACATCGTGCGCGCGCTGGACGCGGGCGCCAACGACTATGTGCTCAAGCCCTTTCAACCCAACGAGCTGCTGGCGCGCCTGCGGCGATTCCTTCCGCCCTCACGATGAAATACGCACTGTTCGCACTCCTGGCCTCCGGCATGGCCGGGCTGGCTCACGCGCAAGGCGCCGAGACCACGACATCCGTGAGGGCGTTTGCCTCCAACGAAAGGCTCAGCAACGGGAGCCCCGACTGGCGCGAGGATGGGCTGGGAGTGAAGTTCGATCTGAGCCCGCGGCAAACGCTCGATCTGGCTGCCGCCGAGATGCATCGTTTCGGCATACGCGACAGCCAGTACGCAGTTAACTATTCGCAGCCGCTGGACCCGAAACTGGTCGCCAGCCTGGGCGCCACGAGCAGCCCCAGTCATCAGTTCCTCGCCAGACAGGCATTCAACGGCAGCCTGCAGTACGAATTTGCGCATGCCTGGCTGGTGCATGCCGGCATGCGCCACAGCGGCTACGATGCGGTGAGCGTCAATGAAGGCATTTTTCTGCTGGAGCACTACTTCTCGTCTTTCAGCTGGATCGTCGGCTGGCACCCCACCCGGGCCTACGGCACCACCGCCAACAGCTTCGAGCTGCGCGGCACTTATTACTACGGGGACCGGGATTCCATCGGCCTGATCGTATCCAATGGTGACGAGGCGGCCAGCATTCCAACCGGCATCATGCTCACGAACGTGACGTCGGCAGCGCTGGTGGGGCGGCATTGGCTGACGCCCCGCTGGGGGCTCAACTATGGCGCAACCTACTCGCGCCAAGGCGATTTTTACACCCGCAAGGGACTCAACCTTGGGCTCCAGTACGCTTTCTGACCCCTATGTCGCCGCCGCGTTCTGGACAGGACTCGGCGCGCTGCTACTGACGCTACTGCTCAGCCTGCAGATCATCCGTTTGCGCATCCTGCTGCGTCGTCGTGAACGACGCGATCAGGCTGTTCACAGAAAATGGCGCCCTTTGCTGAATACCGCCATCGTCGGCGAAATGCCGCGCCTGCCGTCCACGCTGCCGAAGAAGGAAATCCAGCCCTTCCTGACGCTGTGGCTGCACCTGCAGTTCTCGCTGCGTGGAGAGGCGCAGGAAGCGCTCAATGAGATCGCGCGCCGCCTGCATATCGATGAGATCGCCCGCCGAATGCTGGCGCACGGCAACCGTGCCGAAAAGCTGTCGGCGGTGCTGGTGCTTGGTTACATGCGGGACCCGCAGGCATGGGAGCGGCTGCTGCACTTCGCTGCAGACAAGGACAATCTGCTTTCGCTGAATGCGGTCTGGGGTGCGCTGAGAATCAATCCAGAGGCCGGATTGCAGAAGCTGCTGCCATCTCTGCTCGAACGTCAAGACTGGGCCATGACGAGGGTCGTGAGCATACTGCAGGAAGTCGGAGAGGGCGCTCACAGGGCGCTGACGACGATGATTCCGACTCTCCCGCCGGAACATCTGCCGCATGCGCTGCGTCTTGTCGAGGCGATGCGGGTGGCGATGCCGACTTCGCTGCTGATACAACTCTTGCGCAGCGATTCGCCCACGCTGCTGGTTACCGCCCTGCGTTGCATCAACACGCCCGAGCCGCTGCCCCAGACGCGCGCGCTGCTGAGGCATGAGGATTGGCGGGTGCGTGTTCAGGTAGCGAAGGCACTGGGGCGCATTGGCAACCGGGATGACATTGCCGGACTCATCGCACTGCTGCAGGACTCCGAATGGTGGGTGCGTTATCGCGCCGCACAGGCGCTGACCGAGTTGCCGGAATTTTCGCTTGAGGACATTCAGCGCCTGCGCAATGCCCTCAACGACCGCTTTGCGGTGGACATGCTGTCCCAGGTCATGGCCGAGAGGGGGCTGGCATGACATTGCTGAATGGGTTCTCCTGGTTCATCCTCTGCTACTTCATCGCCCTGAACGGCAGCTACCTGTTCCTCAATCTGCTGTCGCTGCGCGCGCTCCGGCTTCGCATCGATGAGCGCCTGCTGGACGACCTGCCCCAGGCCTACTCCGGGCTTGAGCTGCCAGTCAGCATCCTGGTGCCCGCGTATAACGAGGAGGGCACCATCTGCACCTCGGTTCTCTCGCTGCTGCAACTGGCCTATCCCGAATTCGAGATTATCGTCATCAATGACGGTTCGCAGGACGACACGCTGGAGGTGCTGAAACGCGAGTTCGGCCTGCTGCCCTTCCCCGAAGCCTATCGGGCCTACCTGCCGAGCAAGCCCATCCGCGGCATTTACCGCTCGACGCGCTACCTCAATGTTCGCGTCATAGACAAGGAAAACGGCGGCAAAGCGGATTCGCAGAACGCAGCCATCAATATTTCCCGCTATCCGCTGGTCTGCCCTGTGGATGCCGACTCCATCCTGCAACGCGACAGCATGGCGCGCGTCGTCCGCCCCTTCCTCAGCGACCCGACCGTGGTGGGCGCCGGCGGCACCGTGCGCATCGCCAATGGCTGCGAAGTCCGCGGCGGCTTTCTGACCAAGGTCGGCTTGCCGAGCAACTGGCTTGCGCTGTTTCAGGTGGTCGAATACCTGCGCGCATTTCTGTTCGGCCGGGTGGGCTGGTCGTCCATCAACGGCATGCTGATCATTTCAGGCGCATTCGGCGTCTTCCGGCGCGATGCGATCATGCTCGCCGGCGGCTATCGCAGCGACACCCTGGGCGAAGACATGGAGCTGGTCGTGCGCATGCATCGTCAGTTGCGTGCCCAGGGCAAGCCCTACCGCATTGCGTTCATGCCGGACCCGGTGTGCTGGACCGAAGCGCCAGAGGATCTGGAGACGCTCAAGAATCAGCGCATACGCTGGCAGCGCGGCCTGTCGGAATGCCTCGCCAGGCATTGGCGACTCATGTTCAGCCGCAACGGCGGCGTTCCGGGCTGGCTGGCGCTTCCCTACGCGCTGCTGTTTGAATGGCTAAGCTCCATCCTTGAGCTGTTCGGATATATCGTCATGCTGATCGCATATCTGAGCGGCAGCATATCGTGGCAGGCCTACGGCGCATTTCTCTTCGTTGCCATAGGCATGGGCATTCTGCTTTCGGCCTCGGGACTGCTGCTTGAGGAAATGTCCTTCCATACCTATCCGCGCGGCAAGCAATTGCTGCGGCTCGGACTGGCCGCCATCGTCGAGAACTTCGGCTACAGACAGCTCAACTCCTACTGGCGCCTGATCGGCACCTACCGCTGGATACGCCGCAGCGAATCCAAGTGGGGCGTGATGAAGCGCAAAGGTAGCTGGCACAGCGAGGACTGAGCGCAGTCTAGGCCGGCGGCAGATCGACATGGAACACGGTGCCCTGGCCGAGTACGCTGTCGAAGCCTATCGTTCCGCCATGCGCCTCGACAATGCTTTTGCAGATGTTAAGCCCCAGCCCGGTGCCCCCCTTGTCGCGCGAATCCCCTGAATCGGCCTGGGCGAACCTCTGGAAGATACGCGGCCGGAAATCGTCCGGAATGCCGCGGCCGTGATCCCTGACGGACAGGCGGACATGGCCTTCGTGCCGGCTGATATCGATCTCCACGGCGCCGCCCGGCGGCGAAAACTTGATGGCGTTCGAAATCAGATTCGTCAGCACCTGATGCAGGCGATCCGCGTCGGCCATCACCGCCGCTTCGCCTTCGTGCGCGCGGCACACCAGCGTAATACCGAGTTGCTGGGCATAGCTCTGCATGACCTCCGCTGCATGCATGGCGATAGGCAGCAAGTACTGGCGCTGGAAACGATAGCGCATGCTGCCCGCCTCGATTTTCTGAACGTCGAGAACCTCGTCGACCAGCCGGGCCAGTCGTTCGCAGCTTTGGTGCGCGATGCCGATCAGTTCGCGCGCATCTGCAGGCAGGGGGGCTGCCACATCGTCGACCAGCAGGGACAGCGAGGCGCGTATGGCGCTGAGCGGCGTGCGCAGCTCATGCGAAACCGTGGAGATGAACTCGCTCTTCATCTGTTCGACCTTCTTGCGCTCGGAAATGTCGTGCAGAAAGAGGCTGAAGAAGACCGCGTCGCCGAATCCCGCCAGGCCGGCGGTGACTTCGACCGGAAACTCCCGCCCCTGGCGGTCCAGGGCAAGCCGTTCGCCGCGGCGCTGCATGAGCTCCAGCGTGCCGGTTCTGAAGTCAAGCAGCGTCTCGGAAAATGCGGGCCTTGAAGGCTCCGGCAAGACCAGGTCGGCCAGCATCTGACCCAGCGCCTCGGCCCTGCTCCAGCCGAACATCTGCTCCGCTCGCAAACTCCAATCGACGATGCGCCCTTCAAGATCGACGCCAATGAATGCGTCCTGCGACGCCTCGATGATGGAGGCGATCCGCCTTTCGTCCGCCTGCACCGTTGACAGGGCGCTCTCCAGGGCCCGCGTGCGCTCATCGACCCGCCACTCCAGCGAGGCGTTCAACTCGCCGAGCTCTTCCTTTCGTTTCACGAGCTTGCCGAGCAGGGAATTCAGCGCGCAGCTCAGAATGCGCACCTCGGCGTAACTGTCGGACAGATCCGGAATCTTGCCGGCCGTGCCCCGCTCGATCTGCTCCGATGCCAGGGCCAGTTGCTTGAGGGGGCGGGTAATGCGCTGCGCCACGATGATGCCGAAGAGGGAGAACAGCACCGCCATGCCCAGCCCGATCCACAAGCTCTGGCTGCGCATCTGGCGTATCGGCGCGTAGGCGTCGTCGAGTCGCTGCCTGACCAGCACCGTCCAGCCCAGGCCCGGATAGCTCTGGTATCCGACGCTTTTGCTGTAGCCGACCACATAGGTGTGGCCGTCGGGCCATTCCTCGACGAGATAGCCCGTGCCGTCCTTTTGCGCTGCCTGCAAGCTTGCCTGCGACAGCGTCTTGCCTTGAAGCGCCGGGGGCCCAAGCAACACCGTGCCAAGCGTATTGACGATCATGGATTCGACATGGCGTCGTGCCGCGAGCGGCGCGATGATGGATTGATCGGCATCCGTTGCCCAGCGCCAGTACAGATGCACGCCCAGCACGCCGGCCGGCCGGCCGAACTCATCCATGTAGGGGAAGGCGACATCGACAAATCGCAGGGGTTCGCCGTTGTCTGTCGGCAGCAATCCGGCCAGGGTCCGGGTTTCGTGCACATCGCTCAGATGGATGTTCTCTTTTACATTGGCGAACCAGGGGCGCCGCGAAACATCGGTGCCTTCAAGCAGGCCCTGGGTCGCCACCAGCACCTTGCCGCTCGGGTCGGTCATGCCTATCCACGCGTAGTAAGGATAGGTGGCTTGCCTGTCCTCAAGAATCTGTCGCCGGGCCTGCGGCGCAAGCCCGTGGCGGATCAGGTCGTCGCGCTTGGCCAGCAGTTGTATCTCGCGGTAACGCTCGAACATGCCGCGGTCGAGCTTGTCCGATGTCTGCAGCGCCAGTTCGGCAAGGCCATGCCCGATCGAGGCCTTGACCTGCTGGCTGCCGATTTTCTCGACGCCGGCCACGAGCACCAGGGTCAGCCAGATCGTCAGCACCGAAAAGGCCAGTGCCAGATATGCGCTCAGCCCTCGCCGTGAGAGTTTCCGTATGAAGTTCATGGGGGAAGATTCCGCCAGGAGATCGAACCCGTCAAGGTTAGCATGCGACTTTCCGGCATCTGCGGCCGGGCGTGAGCCTGCCGGGCGGGCGCCGGAATTCCCCCTGCGCTAGGCTAGAATGGCAATGCCCCGCGCAGTACGCTGTCTGCTGCGTGCGGCCGTTGCCAACGCGGTCTCCCATGAGGGTTGTTGCATGAACAGCGCCCGTTATTGATGAAACTGCCATTCCACGCCACTCTGCTGCCGGCCGCCTTGCCGATCCGGCTGGCGCTCGCCGCTGCGGCGGGCCTGCTCGTGGCCCTGCTGTTGCGCGCATGGCTGGTGCCGGAGATATTGCCCGAACCGATCGGCGCCCTGTTACTGACGCTGTTGCCCCTGCTGCTGCCGGCGTTCATGCTGCGGGCCCTGCAGCGGAACCTCGCCAGCGCAAGCGCCTTCGCCGCTCAGTTGCACCTGGGCCCACCCCCGCTGAGGCTGCGCGGCAGCCGCGAAGAATCCGCCCTGTGCGAAGCCTTGAATCAGGCTGCCGACAAGCAGGGCGCGCGGAACCGTGCCGCGCTGGAAGGCGAATTGCGCAGCCGTGCGCTGCTTGAATCGGCGCTGGACGGCATCATCTCGATCGACAACGGCGGACGCATCACCGAGTTCAACCGCGCCGCGGAAAAAATCTTCGGCTACCGCCGCGAGGAAGCCATCGGGCAGGACATGAGCACCTTGTTGCTGCCACTGCCCATGATGGCGCAGCACATCGAGGCGATGCAGGTGTATCAGGAAGGGCGGGAAACGCGCATTCTCGACCATCGCCGCACGGTCACGGCCCGGCGCCGCAACGGCAGCGAATTTTCTGTCGAAGTCGTGGTGATCGCCAGCAATGTATCGGGACGCCGTGAATTCACAGTCTGGCTGCGTGACATGACCGAGGTGCGCGAAGCGGCCGACGCCATGCTCAAGGCGCGTGTCGCTGCTGAAGATGCCAATCGCGCCAAGAGCGACTTTCTGGCCAATATGAGCCACGAGATCCGAACGCCGCTGAATGCGATTATCGGCATCACCGAGCTGGCCCTGGACTCCGAGCTCAACCAGGAACAGCGCGAATATTTGAATCTCGTGCGCAACTCCGGCGAAACGCTGCTCAGCATCATCAACGAGCTGCTCGATTACGCCAGGATCGAGGCCGGCCATCTCGAATTCGAGCACATCGAGTTCAGCCTGCGCCACACGGTTGCCATGGCGGTTCGCGCACTGGCGCCAAAAGCCAATGAACAAAGGCTGGAACTGCTGATCAACATCGGCCGCGATGTTCCCGATGCGCTGATCGGCGATCCGCATCGCGTGCGACAGATCCTGACCAATCTCATCGGCAATGCGATCAAGTTCACGCCACAAGGCGAAATCGAAGTCCAGGTGTCGCAACTGCCGGTACAGGAGGACGCAAACGTCATGCTGCAGTTCGGCGTGCGCGACACCGGCATCGGCATTCCGCGCGACAAGCTCGCCGTGATTTTCGAAGCCTTCACGCAGGTCGATACATCGACCACGCGCAAATTCGGCGGCACGGGTCTGGGGCTGGCGATCTGCACCCGGCTGGTGGAAGCGCTGGGCGGGCGCATCTGGGCTGAAAGCGAACCCGGCCGCGGCAGCGTGTTCCGCTTTAGCGCACGCTTCGAGCGCAACGTGACGGCTTCGGCGCCGGCGCTCCCGACCTCGCTCGCCGGTATCCGGGTGTTGGTCGCCGACACCAATCGGCGCCATCGGGCCCTGCTGGGCGAGCAGCTTTCGGACTGGGGCATGCGCGCGCGCGGCGTCGATTCCGTGGCGGCGCTGCTATCGGAGCTGGAAAGCGCGGCGCGTTGCGGACTGCCGATGCGCATCGTCCTGCTGGATGCAGGGCTGCTTGAGGTCGACGGCACCCAGATCATCCAGCGCGCACGCTCCGTCCTGCCGCCGCCGGCATTGATCGTGATGCAGCATGTGCACATGCGCAGACGCAGCACCGACGCCGAGCCCTATCCCGGCGCAAGCGGACGTCTGCTCAAGCCTTTGCTCGCCGACGAACTGCTTGACGGCCTGTTGACGGCAATCGGCGAGGGCACAGTGGAGGAACGCAGCAAGCCCGCGCTGCGCAAGCCGACAGGGAAGGTCGGCCGCTCGCTCAACATCCTGCTCGCCGAGGACAATCCGATCAATCAGACGCTGGCGCTGCGCATGCTCGAAAAGCTCGGGCACCATGCCCATGTGGTCGCCAATGGCCAGGCAGCCATTGATGCCATCGATGCGCGGCCCTACGATGTCGTTCTGATGGACGTGCAAATGCCCGTCATGGGCGGGTTCGAGGCAACCGCCGCGATACGCGCCAGGGAAGCGGAAACGGGCGCGCACATCCCCATCGTCGCCATGACGGCCCACGCCATGGCGGGCGACCGCGAACGCTGCCTCGATGCCGGTATGGACGACTATGTGTCGAAGCCCATACAATCAGCGGTGCTTGACGCCGCTCTCGCCAACGCCATCGGCGTATCCGATGAACCTTCGACCGAACCCGGGACCGATGCCATGACCAGCCCCACACTTTTTGATCGCCGCGCGCTCATCGAGAGCCTGGGCGGCGACATGGAACTCTACGGGGAGATCGTCCGCCTGTTCCTGTCGCACTACCCGCAAGAGCTGGACAATCTCCAGCATGCGCTGGCGGCGGACGATGCGGAAAAACTGCATCGCATCGCGCACAGCCTCAAGGGCGCCATCAGCAACTTCTCGGCGCCGCGTGCCACGGCCGCGGCGCGCACGCTGGAAATGGCGCTCAAGGGCGGGATGGTCGACAACGCCGCCGAACTTGTGCAGGAAACCGTCGTCGCCGTACGGGATCTCGGCGAGGCGATGCGGGTGGATCTGGAAGAGAAGGTCTAGGCTCTCTGGATTAATTCGATCTTGTAGCCGTCGGGGTCTTCCACGAAGGCGATGACCGTGGTGCCGTGCTTCATCGGACCCGCTTCGCGCACAACCTTGCCGCCGCGCTGCTTGATGTCTTCACAGGCCTTGTAGGCATCCGGCACGGCCAGCGCGACATGGCCGTAGGCGGTGCCCAGCTCGTACTTGTCCACACCCCAGTTGTAGGTCAGCTCGATGACCGCGCCCTCATCCTCGCTACCGTAGCCGACAAAGGCCAGGGTGAACTTGCCGTCCGGGTAATCATTGCGGCGCAGGACCTGCATGCCGAGAACCTCGGTATAGAACTTGAGCGAACGGTCGAGATCGCCGACGCGCAGCATGGTGTGAAGGACGCGCATGAATGTCTCCTTGAATGCGATTGCAATCGCCGCGGTTTCCGCGACGGACTCAGATGATCGGAATGCTGGCGGCGCGCTGCTTGAGCTCATCGCGCGCAGTCTGCCAGTCGGGATAAAGCTTCTCGACTTCGGACCAGAATGCGGGGCTGTGGTTCATCTCGATCAGATGGGCCATTTCATGCGCGACCACATAGTCGACCAGATACAGCGGCAAATGAATGAGGCGCCAGTTCAGGCGAATGTCGCCGGCGTGCGTGCAACTGCCCCAGCGCGTACGCGCCGAAGACAGTCCCAGCATGGGCACGGCGCATCCCATCATCTCCGAATAATGGGCAAGGCGATCCCCAAAGACGTCGAGCGCCCGCCGCTGCAGGCCGCGACGCGCCAGCACATCAAGCGCGGTATGGGGACGGGCCTCCAGAATCAGCGTGTCGCCGAACCAGCGCACGCGATTGCCGCCGGGAATGACGTCGATCGTAATCTCGCGATCGAGCATGGGGATCTTGACTCCGGCACGGATTGCCAACTGGCGCGGCGCATGCGCAACCGCGTATTCCTCGAGCTTTTCGAGAACCCAGTCGCCATGACTGCGGATGAAATCTTCCACATCCATGAGGCGAGTTTGCCTCGGCGCGCCGACGCGCAGCCCGCGCTCGTCGATACTCAGCGTCAGGCGCTTGTTGCGGCCATGACGCAGGGTGTAACCGACGATGCGCATGCCGAGCTGGACATGGCGTTCCCGCGGTGACGGCGTTTCCGGGTCGAGGCGGAACAGGTTCAATTGCTCGTTCATCTGTTCTTTCATTGCTGCTACTGCTGACTGCTATGACACTACTGTACCGGATTACCGAACAGATCGAATGTAGGCTTTGCCTGAGGCAGGGCGGCGACCACCGCGCCGATGACCTGCTCGATGACGATGGGCGCCTGTCCGATCAGGCGGCAGTTGCAGCGCAGGCACTGCGCTTCGCCCTTGGTGTCCGCCTCAACCCAGCTTGCGCGCGTGGCAAACGACAGCACGCAGGGAAGAACGACGGTGCCGTGGCGCACGGCTTGACGCTGCGCCGTCTCGTTGAAACGCGTCAGCGCCTCGCGCTGCAGCCAGGCCTCGGCCGCATCCTGAATCTGGCGCGGCAGGGCTTCCGGGGGAAGAGGCAAATGCAGCGTGCCTTCGCGCAACTCCGCCTCGCGGCATTCGCGCGAAAGATGCAGGGTGATTTCTACACCGAGATAAGGCAGGCGCGTGCCTTCACACCAGCGCACAACGGCGCTGGGCGCAGCGGTTTCAAGCCTCAGACTGAGTTGCGGGTTTCTTGCTCTCATACAAATGCGGGCTGATGCGACGCATCTCGCCTTCTATCCATGCCTCGGCACGGTTGTTAACTTCATCGGCGCTCAGGCCTGCGGTTTCGATCACGGGGCCGATACTCACAGTCACCCGACCGGGTTCCTTGAGAAAAGCGTTCTTGCCCCAGAACTCGCCGGAGTTGAGCGCCACCGGCAGTACCGGCGCGCCGGCCTCGGCGGCCAGATACGCCCCGCCGATCTTGTAGCGGCGCTGCGTGCCGGGCGCCGCACGCGTGCCCTCGGGGAAAATAGCAATCGAATAGCCCTGCTGCAGCCGCAGCGTGCCCTGGTCGAGCAGGCTTTTCATGGCTTCCTTGCCGGCGCCGCGGTCGATGGAAATCGACGGCGTCACCGCCAGCGCCCAACCGAAGAAGGGAATGAGCTTGAGCTCCTTCTTCCAGACGAAAAGGATGCTCGGAAAGATCTCCTGCAGCGCCAGGGTCTCCCAGGCCGACTGGTGCTTGCACAGCACCACGGCCGGGCGACCCTGAGGGATGTTTTCCGCGCCGCGCAGCTCGTATTTAATGCCGAGCAGGTGCTTGACCAGGAAGTTCGTGAAAGCCACCCACGGCGCCACGCTAATGCGCCGCCAGCGGTGCGGCATCCAGAAGCAGAGAACGATCTGCAGCGTGGTGAAAACGGGGGTGACGACGAGCAGGATCGCGAAGAACAGCACCGAACGGAGATAACTCAATTGCCTTCCCCCCACTCCCCTGCACAAGGCAAGGGGTGACTACGGTTCGCCATGCTGCGCGCATGGCTCCACAGGACAATGCTCATGCGGTAAAGCTCTCCGCAACAGCGGCCAGATTGGCAAAAACCTTGGTGTTCGGCGGCAGCGCCGGGTCGGCCTGCGTCTTCTTGCCCTTGCCGGTGAGGACGAGGATGGGCTGTGCGCCGACGAGGACTGCGGACTGCAGATCGCGCAGGGCATCGCCAACCACCGGCATGCCTTCCGGGTCGGTATTGAAGCGATTGGCGATGTCGATCAGCATGCCGGCCTTGGGCTTGCGGCACTCGCAGTTGTCGCCGTTCGTGTGAGGACAGAAAAACACCGCATCGATGCGGCCACCGGCCTGCGCCACCGACTTGCTCATCTTGTCGTGAATCGCGTTGAGCGTGTCCATGTCGAACAGGCCGCGACCGACGCCGGACTGATTGGTCGCCACCACGATGTGATAGCCAAGCTGGGTCAGGCGCGCGATCGCCTCCAGGCTGCCCGGAATCGGCTTCCATTCGTCCGGCGACTTGATGAACTCGTCGGAGTCGAAGTTAATGACGCCGTCACGGTCGAGAACGATGAGCTTCATGTGTAAGCGGCTCCGATCAGCTTGCGAGTTTGGACAAGTCGGCAACGCGGTTCATGGCCTGATGCAAGGTCGCCAGCAGACCCAGGCGGTTGTTGCGTAGCGCGGCATCCTCGGCATTGACCATGACGCCGTCGAAGAAGGCATCGACGGGGTCTTTCAGCGCCGCCAGCGTCTGCAGCGAAGCGGCGTAGTCGCCGCGCTCAAAGGCGGCGTCGGCCTGCGGCTTGGCGGCGGCCAGCGCGCTGTTCAGCGCCGTCTCGGCGGCTTCCTTGAGCAGGGACGCATCGACCTTGGCGGCGACTTCGCCTTCGACCTTCTTCAAGATATTGCCGACGCGCTTGTTGGCGGCGGCCAGCGCCGGGGCTTCGGGCAGCGCAGCGAAAGCGCGCACCGCGGCGAGGCGCTTGGCAACGTCGCCGAGGCGTTGCGGACGCAGCGACAGTACCGCGTCGACTTCCTGGGCGCTGTAGCCCTGCTCGCGCAACAGGCCGGCCAGACGCTCGTACATGAAGGTCGCGACCTGTTCGGCCACTTCATTGCCGAAACCGCGCACACCGCAAGAGATAAACAGCAGCTGATCGAGATGCAGCGGCAGATCGCGCTCCATGAGAATGCGGATCACGCCGAGCGCATGACGGCGCAGCGCAAACGGGTCCTTGTCGCCGGTCGGAATTTGCCCGATGCCGAACAGGCCGACCAGCGTTTCGAGTTTGTCGGCCAGCGCGACGCAAATGCCGACCGGATTGCGCGGCAACTCGTCGCCGGCGAAACGCGGCTTGTAGTGATCCTCGATGGCGTCGGCCACCTCGGTCGACAATCCGTCATGCAGCGCGTAGTAACGGCCCATGATGCCTTGCAGCTCGGGGAACTCGCCGACCATGTCGGTGAGCAGGTCGGCCTTGGCCAGCAGCGCGGCCTGATCAGCCGCCGCTTCGAGCGCGGCGTCGCCCAGCACGGCGGCGATGGCGGCGGCGATGCCACGCACCTTCTGCGTGCGCTCGCCCTGGGTGCCGAGCTTGTTGTGATAGACGACCTTGGCCAGCCCTTCGACGCGCACTTCGAGTTTCTTCTTGCGGTCCTGATCGAAGAAAAACTTGGCGTCGGCAAGGCGCGGACGCACCACGCGCTCATTGCCGCCGATCACCGCGCTGGCATCGGCCGGCTGGATGTTGGAGACGATGAGGAACTTGTTGCTGAGCTTGCCCTTGCTGTCGAGCAGCGGGAAGTATTTCTGATTCGCCTTCATCGTCAGAATCAGGCACTCCTGCGGCACCTCGAGGAAGGCTTCCTCGAACTGGCCGATCAGCACGTTGGGGCGCTCCACTAGGCCGGTGACTTCGTCGAGCAGTGCATCGTCTTCAATCGGCTTGAGATTGACGCCAGCCGCCGCTGCGGCGAGCTGACGCGCAATCTCGGCGCGGCGCTCGGCATAGGAGGCGATCACGGCGCCTTCAGCGGCGAGCTGCTGCGCATAGCTGTCGGCGTCCTTGATCACGACCGGATCGACACTGGCTTCGAAACGATGGCCGTGCGTGGCATTGCCGGCCTGGAGGCCAAGTACGGAGATGCTCACCACTTCGTTGCCATGCAGGGCA
>JAGWTC010000029.1 GCA_028869135.1 Rhodocyclaceae bacterium | reverse complement strand
TGCAGCGCGTAGTAACGGCCCATGATGCCTTGCAGCTCGGGGAACTCGCCGACCATGTCGGTGAGCAGGTCGGCCTTGGCCAGCAGCGCGGCCTGATCAGCCGCCGCTTCGAGCGCGGCGTCGCCCAGCACGGCGGCAATGGCGGCGGCAATGCCGCGCACCTTCTGCGTGCGCTCGCCCTGGGTGCCGAGTTTGTTGTGATAGACGACCTTGGCCAGTCCTTCGACGCGCACTTCGAGTTTCTTCTTGCGGTCCTGATCGAAGAAGAACTTGGCGTCGGCAAGGCGCGGGCGCACCACGCGTTCATTGCCGCCGATCACCGCGCTGGCATCGGCCGGCTGGATGTTCGAGACGATGAGGAACTTGTTGCTGAGCTTGCCGGCGCTATCCAGCAGCGGGAAGTACTTCTGGTTCGCCTTCATCGTCAGAATCAGGCATTCCTGCGGCACCTCGAGGAAGGCTTCCTCGAACTGGCCGATCAGCACGTTGGGGCGCTCGACCAGGCCGGTGACTTCGTCGAGCAGTGCATCGTCTTCAATCGGCTTGAGATTGACGCCAGCCGCCGCTGCGGCGAGCTGACGCGCAATCTCGGCGCGGCGCTCGGCGTACGAAGCGATCACGGCACCGTCGGCGACGAGCTGCTGCGCATAGCTGTCGGCGTCCTTGATCACGACCGGATCGACACTGGCTTCGAAACGATGGCCGTGCGTGGCATTGCCGGCCTGGAGGCCAAGTACGGAGATGCTCACCACTTCGTTGCCATGCAGGGCAACGAGGCCATGCGCCGGGCGCACGAAGTTCACCGTGTCCCAGCCATCGGCCAGCTGGTAAGTCATGACCTTGGGGATAGGCAGCTTGGTGAGGGTTTCTTCCAGCGCCTTCTGCAGGCCTTCGGCCAGCGTTGCGCCCTTGGCGACACTGTTGAAAAACAGCACTTCGGCCTTGCCGTCGCTCTCGCGCTTGAGGCCGGCGACAGCGGATTCATCCGCGCCGAGCGCGGCCAGCTTCTTAAGCAGGGCGGGCGTCGCCTTGCCTGCGGCATCCAGGCCGACAGCGACCGGCATCAGCTTCTGTGCGATCGGCTTGTCAGCGGCTTGCGCGGCAACATTGCTGATGTGCGCGCCGAGGCGGCGCGGCGACGCAAAGCCGGTGAGCTTGCTGTCGGCAGCCAACAAGCCTTGCGACTTGAGCGAGGCTTCCAGCGTGGCGGCAAAGGCTTCGCCGATTTTCTTCAGCGCCTTGGGCGGCAGTTCTTCGACGAACAGTTCTACGAGCAAATTCTTGTTGGTCATGATCAGTTTTTCCGCCGAGCCGTCTCAAGGAAAAACGCACCCCCTTGGAGGGCAGCGAACATTGTGAGCGTGGGGGTCATTTGTCAGCGTCCTTCTCGAGTTGAGCGAGGACTTCTGCGGCGTGTTCGCGCTTGGCCATGGGGAAGCCCAGGCGCGCGCGGCTGTCGAGATAGCTCTTGGCGACGCTGCGGGCAAGATTGCGGATGCGGCCGATGTAGGCGGCGCGCTCGGTCACGGAGATGGCGCCGCGCGCATCGAGCAGATTGAAGGTATGCGCCGCCTTGAGCACCTGCTCATAGGCCGGCAGCGCCAGCTGGGCTTCCATCAGATGCAGGGCCTGCTTCTCATGTGCGCCGAAAGCGGTGAACAAAAACTCGGCATCGCTGTGTTCGAAGTTATAAGTCGATTGCTCGATTTCGTTCTGCTTGTAGACGTCGCCGTAGCTGAGACCATCGGTCCAGCGCAGGTCATAGACATTGTCCACGCCCTGCAGGTACATGGCGAGGCGCTCGAGACCGTAAGTGATTTCACCGGTGATCGGCTTGCAGTTGATGCCGCCGACTTGCTGGAAGTAGGTGAACTGCGTGACCTCCATGCCGTTGAGCCAGACCTCCCAGCCCAAACCCCAGGCGCCCAGCGTCGGGTTTTCCCAGTCGTCCTCGACGAAGCGAATATCGTTTTGCTTGAGGTCGAAGCCGAGTGCTTCGAGCGAGCCGAGATAGAGTTCGAGAATGTTCTCGGGCGCGGGCTTCAGCACGACCTGGAACTGATAGTAGTGCTGCAGGCGATTCGGATTCTCGCCATAGCGGCCGTCCTTGGGGCGGCGGCTCGGCTGCACATAGGCGGCCTTCCAGGGCTCGGGACCGATGGCGCGCAGGAAGGTGGCGGTATGGCTGGTGCCGGCGCCGACTTCCATGTCGTAGGGCTGGAGGAGAGCACAGCCTTGCTGGCTCCAATAGTTCTGCAAACGCAGGATGATTTCTTGAAAAGACGGCGTTGCCATGAGACGGCCTGGAATTCGCAAAGCCGCAATTTTACAGGGTTTTGCGTGGCCAGCCGAGATCGGGATCGAGCGCGGGCTTCGGTTTCCTGCATCAGCGTTATGCGAAGCGGTCGGGCGCTCCCGCGCATCGGCGCACAGCACTTGTCTTCGCATCGCACAGACCTCAGCATCCGCACCGGGCAGCTGCGAGGCTGAAATTTGACAAGCTTTCAAATGAGAATTACTATCAACTAAATCATTCTTTCGGCGCGCTTGCGTCGATCGCATGAACCCAGCGCTGCGGCATGACCGATTGCCCGCGGCCTCATAGCCAGCTACCCACGCCTTTTCTTCGACAGGTCGGCAGCCAGCCACACACGGTTTCCTCTCCGGAGGAATTTGTGTGCCGCTCGCACCGGCCGCGCTCTGCCGTCACGTCCGTTTCCGGATCGACCGCTGCGCCACCGCGCCACAGCGACACGCCCGAACAACCCGGGCGCCACGCCCGGATAAAACAGGAAAAGGCGACAGATGTTCAGCAACATTCATTGCAAGGGGAAAGGCGGCTCGGGCAAGGTCTTGCCGGTGGCCGGGATCAATCGCATTGCGCTCGCGGTGGCCGGCGCATGGTTTTCCATGTCGGCAGGTGCGCAAACCACCGTCACGCTGCCCGAGGTCAGAGTAACGGCCGCGCCCGCGGCCGGCGACGAGTTCATCACGCAAGGGAAGGCGGCATCGGTCGGTAAAAACCGCGCCAGCATTCAGGACACGCCGTTTTCGATCAGCGTGGTCGACGCCAAGCAGGCGGCCGAAGCAGGCGCCACCAATATCGAAAGCGCGCTGCTCTATTCGGCCGGCGTCTATGCCGGTCGCTACGGCTTCGACACGCGCGGCGACTGGGCCGCCGTTCGCGGAATGACCACATCTTCCTACGTCGACGGCCTGCGTAGCATCTACGGCTTCTACAACAACGTCCGGCCCGAGTTCTACACGCTGGAGCGCGTCGAGGTATTGAAGGGACCGTCCTCCGTGCTCTACGGCCAGGCGGAGCTTGGCGGCATCGTGAATGCGGTGTCGAAGTTGCCGAAGCGCGAACGATCGCGCGAAATCGAAGTCCAGGTCGGATCGCACAACCGCAAACAGGTCGGCATGGACTTCACCGGCCCGGTGAACGAAGACGGCACCTTGCTGTATCGACTGGTGGCACTGAAGCGCAACAGCGACACGCAGGTCGACTACGTCAACGACGATGCGGTAGTGCTGATGCCTTCGCTGACCTGGCGGCCGAATACGGATACAAGCGTCACCGTGCTGTACACCTATCAGAAGAATGAGAGCAAGGTATCTTCGCAGTTCCTGCCGATGCAGGGAACGCTGGTCTCGGGGTCGCAGGGTTATATCCCCAGCAGCCGCTTTGCCGGCGAGCCGGGCTGGGATCGCTACGACACGAAGAAGAACGAGCTGACCCTGCTCGCGGAGCACCGTCTCAACGAGACCTGGAACGTCAAGGCCAATCTGCGCAGAACCGACTCCTCCAGCGTTACCAAGGAAATCTACACGCGGGTCGGCTCCGTCCCCGACGCGGCCGGGAATATGCAACGCACCATCAGCGCCGCCGACCGCAGCACCGACGTATGGGCGGCAGACGTCCGCCTCGAGGGCGATATTCGTCTCGGTCCGACGCGCCACCGCGTCACGGCAGGCCTCGACTACCAGAACGCGCTGTGGACGGAAGGCAACTATCTCTCGGCCACCTTGCCGGGAACGTTCAATATCTACAACCCGGTCTACGGCACGATCAATCCGAACAGCTACACCGGCACCGACCGGCCCGACAACAAGATCATCCAGACCGGCCTCTACCTGATGGATCATATGGAGTGGGGTCCCTGGGTGCTGTCCGGGGCCGTCCGGCGCGACGAGGCCGACAATCAGACGATCACGCCGGGCGCCGGCGTAAGCAGCGTCAAGAACGGCGCCACGACCGGCCAGCTCGGCCTGATGTATCGCTTCGCCAACGGCATTTCTCCTTACATCAGCACTTCGGAGGCTTTCGTGCCCAACCTGGGCACGGACGGCGCAGGCGGCTATCTCAAGCCGACCACCGGCTCGCAGGATGAGGTCGGGATCAAGTATCTGGCGCCGTCGGGCAATACCTCGGTGGCATTCGCGATGTTCGACATCAAGCAGAAGAATCGCGTCGTGGCCGGCTCGACCCCGGGCGGACAGGAACAGGTCGGCTCGGTCATCGAGGGCTGGGAAATCGAGGCCCGGCATCGCATGGGACGGCTCGAACTGCTAGGCAACTACACCGACATGAACGCGCTCAACGATCAGACCCGGCAGCGACTGAGTTCGGTCGCGGAGAAGACGGCCTCGGCATGGGCCCAGTATCACTTCACGGGCGGTTGGCGGGCGGGCGTCGGCGGGCGTTACATCGGCGACGTTACCGGCGCCAACGGGACGCCCATCGCCCCCTCCGTCGCGCTCTATGACGCCATGGTCGGCTACAGCATCGGACAGTGGGATTTCCGTCTGAACATGCAGAACATCGGCGACAAGGAGTATGTGTCCTGGTGCCGCGGCCTCAATCAGGACTGCGGTTACGGATCGCGCCGCAATGTTCTGCTGACGGCCAACTTCAAGTTCTGAGCGTCGCCATGGTCGCCGCATCTTGCGGCGACCATGGTTGCAAGCGATGCCGCATTAGCGGCGGCGCGTCCGATGCCAGGCGAAGCCGAGCAAGGCCAAGGCAAGGGCGACGATGCCGCTGTTGCCGATGCGCATATAGGGTGTTAGCCCCGCGTAGCCTTGTGCATTGACGACCAGCGCATCGTGCTCAAAGGGCAATAGCACGGCCGCGACTGTTCCGTCGGGGCGGACCGCCGCAGTCATGCCGGTATTTGTCGCCCGGAGCATCATGCGGCCGCTTTCGAGCGCGCGCATCTGGGAAATCTGTAGATGCTGAGGCTGTGCCAGCGAATGGCCGAACCACGCCGTATTGGACAGGTTGATCAGTACGTTGGCCTGCGCGGCGCCCCCGATCAGCTCTTCACCGAACAAGTCCTCGTAGCAGATATTCGGCATGATCTTCTGGTCGTCGAACATCAACGCTTCTTGCAACTGTGCGCCCGCGGTGAAATTCGACATCGGAATACGCATCATGTCCAGAAACCACTGGAAGCCTGCCGGAACGAACTCGCCGAAAGGCACAAGATGATGCTTGAAGTAGGCGCTGGGCTGCAATTGCGGCGTCAGGAGGACGGCGCCGTTGGCGTAGCCGCTATCGCCGACGCCGACAGCCGCGCCAATCAAGACATGATGCTTGCCACCGCCGAGCTGGCGCAGATAGTCCTTGGGGATCTCCGAGAACATCAACGGAATCGCCGTTTCCGGCAGCACGATGAGCTGAGCAGGATGGGCGCTGGCAAGCCCGATATAGGTTTCCATCGACAGGCTGAGCCGCTCCGGATCCCATTTGAGGCTCTGCGGCACGTTACCCTGCAGCAGGCTGACCGTGAAGGGCTGCCCCTGAGGTTGGGTCCAATGCACAAAACGCAAACCAGCGCCGGCGAGGAAGCACGCAAGGACGACAAGTGAGGGCGGTAGCGCCAGCCGGCGCGACCGGTAGAGTTCGGCGAGCGCAGCCGCAATCAGCGCGACGACAAAACTGACGCCATAGACGCCAAGAAGCGGCGCAAACCCCGCAAGCGGACTGGGCGGCGTCTGCGCATAGCCGACCGCAAGCCAAGGAAAGCCAGTGGCAATGAGGCCGCGCAGCCACTCGCCCAAGGTCCATGCAGCGGCCGTCGTAAACAGCGAAAGCGTTCTGCCGCCTGACACGCGGGCGGTCACCCAACCGGACAGGGCCGGATAGAGCGCAAGGTAAAACGCAAACAACAATGTCATCAGGGCCGCTATCGGCGCCGGCATGCCGCCGACATCGTGCATGCTCACATAGACCCAGGACACGCCGACCAGGAAGCAGCCCATCCCCCAGACGAAGCCTCGCCACGCGGCAGCACGCGGCGCGGCATCGCGCCAATTGGCGAAAAGAATTGCGAGGCTGATAAAGCCGAGCGGCCAGCTGTCGATGGGCGCGAACGCCGCGACCTGCAGCGCGCCGGCCGCAAACAGCAGCGCGAGCTGCCGCCAGAACCTCATGTCGCGGCGTCGTCCTTGGCGGGACTAAGCGGAAGCGTGCGCTGCCTGTCGATCAGCAGGGTATGCACGCGGCGACTGTCGGCGCGCAGGATGGAAATGCGCAAATCCTTGTGGAACAGCACCTCGCCGCGCTTGGGCAGGCGGCCCAGTTCATGGATGACGAAACCGCCGACCGTGTCGTAATCGTCATTCTTGAGTTCGGTGCCGAAGGCGGTATTGAAGTCCTCGATCTCGGTGGTGGCTTTCACCCTGTAGCGGCCGGTATTGTCGAGCACGATATTGCCGGCGGTCTCGTCGAAATCGTATTCGTCCTCGATGTCGCCGACGATCTGTTCCAGCACGTCCTCGATGGTGACGAGGCCGGCGACGCCGCCGTACTCGTCGACGACGATGGCCATGTGGTTATGGCTGGCGCGGAACTCGCGCAGCAGCACGTTGAGGCGCTTGGATTCGGGAATGAAGATGGCCGGACGCAGGGTGCCGCGCAGATCGAAGTCGCGGCCGACGAAGCAGTTGAGCAGATCCTTGGCCAGCAGGATGCCGATCACGTCGTCTTTGTGTTCGTCGATGGCGGGAAAACGCGAGTGCGCGGCTTCGATGACGAGCGCGGCGATTTTCTCGGGGTCGTCGTTGATGTCGACGATGTCCATTTGCGCGCGCGGCACCATGATGTCGCGGACCTGCATGTCGGAGACGGCCAGGGCGCCTTCGATAATGGACAAGGCATCGGCGTCGAGTAGATTGCGCTCGAAGGCACCGTGCAGGAGATTGAGGAGTTGTTCGCGGTCTTCGGGCTCGCGCATTAGCAGCGAGGAAAGACGTTCGAGGAGGTTCGGCTTACTAGGGGAAGGGTCCATTTCGTTTGCGGTCTGGGCTTGGTACCTGGGTACTACGCCCGCAACTCGCGTTCGCTCAAATAAGGGTCGGGATAGCCCAGCGCGGCGAGGATTTCGCGCTCGCGGGCTTCCATGATTTCGGCATCTTCATCGCCGGTTTCATGATCGTAACCTTGCAGGTGCAGCATACCATGCACGATCAGGTGGGCGAAGTGCGCCTCGGCCGGCTTCTTCTGCTCCGCGGCTTCCTTCAACACCACCGGCAAACACAGCACCAGGTCGCCGGCCATTTCCGGGTTCGGCACGTAGGGGAAGGACAGCACGTTGGTCGCATAGTCCTTGTGCCGATACTCGCGATTGAGCGTCCGGCCTTCTTCGGCGTCGACGAAGCGCACCGTCACTTCGGCGCTGTCGCCCTCAAACGCCTTCTTCACCCAGCGTCGCACCTGCGGACGCGAGGGTAGGGCATCGTCGTTACAGGCATATTGCACGCTGAGACTCAGCGTCGCCGCGGCGGCCTTAGGCGCGCTCTTTTTCGCAATCGCCATCTTATTTCTTGGCTTCGTTCTTTTCGTAGGCGGCGACGATGCGCGCCACCAGCGGATGGCGCACCACGTCCTCGGCGAGGAAATCGGTGAAGGCGATGCCGCGCACGTCCTTGAGGATCTGCCGCGATTCGATCAGGCCGCTCTTCTGGCCGCGCTGCAGGTCGATCTGCGTTACGTCGCCCGTGATGACGCACTTTGAGCCGATGCCCATGCGCGTCAGGAACATCTTCATCTGTTCGGGGGTGGTGTTCTGCGCCTCGTCGAGAATGATGAAGGCGTGGTTCAAGGTGCGGCCGCGCATGTAGGCGAGCGGCGCGATCTCGATACTGCCCTTCTCGAACATCTTGGTAACCTTGTCGAAGCCCATCAGGTCGTAGAGGGCGTCGTAGAGCGGGCGCAGATAGGGATCGACCTTTTGCGCCAGATCGCCGGGCAGGAAGCCGAGGCGCTCGCCCGCCTCGACCGCCGGCCGCGTGAGGATGATGCGCGAGACCTGATCGCGCTCCATGGCGTCGACGGCGCAGGCCACGGCAAGATAGGTCTTGCCGGTGCCGGCGGGGCCGATGCCGAAGGTGATGTCGTGATCCTGGATCTGGCGCAGATACTGCACCTGGCGCGGCGTGCGGCCGTGCAGGTCGCCTTTGCGCGTCATCAGCACCATGCCCGCCTGGCCGGGCTCGTCGCTGCTGCGCTCGATCTCGATCACGCCGAGCTGAATGTCGTCGATGGTCACTGGTGCGTCGGACTGTGCGTAGAAACGTTCCAGCGCGGCGATGCCGAGACGCGCCTTGTCGGCCGTTCCGGTGACGCGAAAGTGCTCGCCGCGGCGGGCGATGGTGATGTCGTAGGCGGTCTCGATCTGACGCAAGTTCTCATCCAGCGCCCCGCACAGATTGGCGAGGCGGCCGTTATCGACCGGGGTGAAATTGACTTCAAGGCTGCGCGGACGCGGGGTACTGGCCATTTATTCAGTGATGATAATTTCGCCGCGCAGGCTGTGCGGCTGGGCTTCTGTGATGCGCACTTCGACATAGTGGCCGAGCAGACGCTCATTGCCGGGGAAGTTCACCACGCGGTTGTTCTCGGTGCGGCCGGCGAGTTCGGACTCATCCTTCTTCGCCTTGCCTTCGACCAGCACGCGCTGCACGCTGCCGACCATGCTACGGCTGACTTCCTGCTGCATTTCGTCGATGCGCTTCTGCAAACGCATCAGACGGCGCAGCTTCACTTCCTGCGGCGTGTCATCGGCAAGATCCGAAGCCGGCGTGCCGGGACGGGCGGAATAGGTGAAGGAGAAGCTGCCGTCGAAGACCACGTCCTCGATCAGCTGCATGGTCTTCTCAAAATCCTCTTCGGTCTCGCCGGGGAAACCGACGATGAAGTCAGAGGACAGCGAAAGATTCGGACGCGCGGCGCGCAGCTTCCTGACCAGGCTCTTGTACTCAAGCGCCGTGTAACCGCGCTTCATCGCCGCGAGGATACGGTCGGAGCCGGCCTGCACCGGCAAATGCAGTTGCGACACCAGCTTGGGGATGCGCGCATAGGCGTCAATCAGGCGTTGTGTGACTTCGCGCGGATGCGAGGTCGTGTAGCGGATGCGCTGGATCTCCGGAATTTCGGCGATCAACTCGATCAGCAAGGCCAGATCGGCCGGCTCGCTGTCGCTATCGATACTGCCGTCGGCGTTCTTCATGGCGCCGCGATAGGCATTGACGTTCTGACCGAGCAGGGTGATCTCATGCACACCCTGCATGGCGAGATTGGCAACCTCGGTCAACACGTCATCAAGCGGGCGCGACACTTCCTCGCCGCGCGTGTAGGGCACCACGCAAAAGGTGCAGTACTTGGAACAGCCTTCCATGATCGATACGAAAGCGGCGGTGCCTTCAACGCGTGCCGGTGGCAGATGGTCGAACTTTTCGATCTCGGGGAAGGAGATGTCGACCTGCGACTTGCCGGTTTCCTTTTTGGCGGCAATCAGCTGCGGCAGGCGATGCAGCGTCTGTGGACCGAACACGACGTCGACATACGGCGCGCGCTGCACGATGGCTGCGCCTTCCTGCGAGGCAACGCAGCCGCCGACGCCGATGACGAGATTGGGATTCTGCTGCTTCAGGGCCTTGACGCGGCCAAGGTCGTGAAACACGCGCTCCTGCGCTTTCTCGCGCACGGAACAGGTGTTGAACAGAATGATGTCGGCATCTTCGGGCGTATCGGTCTTGACGATGGTGTCGCCGACGGCGAGCACATCGGCCATCTTGTCCGAGTCGTACTCGTTCATCTGGCAGCCGAAGGTGCGGATGTACAGCTTTTTGGTGGTCATGCGAAAAATCAGGGAGTTGCGAGACGGGATTATAGCCGTTCAAGCTTGCCAGGGCTGTGGCCCCGCAGACTTGGCATGTCAGCATTTTTTACATGCCGGATGACAGAGCAAAGCGCCAACCTTGCTTGCAGAAAAACTTGACTTTCATGATCAACCACTTGGATTGTGCTGATTTGAAAAGGCATGAATATTGCTGTTTCAAATTTCGTTCTTCAAGCCACTAAAACAGCTCGACACATTAAAAGGATGATCATGAAACGTTTGCTTGCCACGCTAGTCGCCATCTTCAGCCTTGCCGCCCCGCTGACCGCATCGGCCTACGTGCTATCGCCCACCAGCCCCGGCAAATGGGGTTCGCCCGTCATGGGCACGGGTGCCACGGTGACCTGGAGCCTGATGCCGACCGGATCCTCCTGTGCCCAGGAATTCGCCGGCTGCACCATGACCTCCTTCGCCGATGCCATGCCGGCCGGCTGGCTGAACGCCGTCAATACGGCATTCAACATGTGGTCTTCGGTGGCCAACCTCACCTTCGTCCAGGTACCGGATGACGGCGCAGCCTTCAACGCACCGACGGCTTCCGGCGATATCCGCCTGGGCCTGCACACTTTCGACGGCGCTTTCGGTATTCTCGCCCATGGTTACTATCCGCCGCTCAACGGCGGATCAGCCGCCGGCGACATTCACTTCGACGTCGCGGAAAACTGGAAGGTCAGTTTTGGCGGCCCCGGATTTGATATCGTGCAGGTACTCGCCCATGAGCTCGGCCACGCGCTGGGTCTCGACCATACCAACGTGCCCGGTTCGCTGATGAATCCCTTCTATTCCGAGTCGTTCTACGGACCGCAGGCCGACGACATCGCCGGCATGCAGCACATCTACGGTCGGCCCGTCGCGCAAGTCCCCGAACCCGGCGTGCTGGCACTGGTGGCCATCGCACTGCTCGGTCTGATGCTGAGCCGGCGCCGCACCCACTCCTGAATGCGATTTGGCGGCCCCTTCGCAAAGCGCTGGCGGCAGATGGCATGGTGCTTGTGCTGTCTGCCGCTTTTTCTGACAGCTAACGCTTTTGCGATGTGGGCGCCGCTCAGCGACGAGGAGCTGCTACGCAGCTCCGACCTGATTGTCATGGGCGAATGGCAAGGGCAGGTGGCTTTTTCGGCCGGCAGCAGCGACATGGAAGTCGGCGTGGTGCTGGTGAATGAAGCATGGAAGGGTGGCACGCCTGCCTTTGTCCTGATCGCCTTGCCCGCCTCGCGCACGCTGCGCAGCAGCAGCGACATGACATTCCGCCGCGGCGATCGCGGCCTCTGGTTGCTGCATTTGCAGCCGGGCAGCAAAGGGCTTTATCTGGTCGACCATCCGCAACGCTTTGTTCCTTCGACGGGTGGAGAACAACGGATGCGCCAATTGCGGCAATTGCTCAAGCCCTGATCATTCGGGCCGCAAAGCTGCTTCGGCCCAGCATCTTGATGCCGAGGCAGCCTGCTGCCACACAGAGTCACAAACAATATTGACATTTCAGCATAAACGTTTACATTCGTTGCCAAAATAAAGGGGGCGCCACAACAAATCTTGTCTTTGCAAGATTTGCCAGTCAGCTGGGGTCATCATGGCAGTGCGCAATCATGGCAACACCGTTGCCAATCAGAAGTTCAACGCCTATATCGTCGAAGCGGTCTGGCGCAAGGGCATCGTCGTCGTTGGAGTAGATCCCGCAATACGTCGCAAGGATGCTTGCGGCGCGTGGATAGACCGGGATCAGTATGGGGTGGCCGACGAGAACGGCACGGGCTGGGAAATCGACCATATTTTCGCCGTGGTCCGCGGCGGCAGCGACAATCTCGGAAACCTGCAGCCCCTGCAATGGCAGAACAATCGCGCCAAGGACAACAATGTGCCGGGGCAATGGGTGCGCGCGGTCACCGCGCCGATGGCACCGCCCAGAAGCAATCGGGGTAGTCGCCGCATCACCTGGCACGCCGCGCCAACGGCCGGGCCGGTGCCCAAGATCCCGGCCTTCCTACAGGCAACGCTATAAGTTTTCGCCCCGAATAGCGGGCGGAAACGGCTTCAGGTACGGGAGGTCCGGCCTGACTCAGCCTTCGATATCGTAGTAGTAGGACTTCTGTGGCACCTTGGATTGCGCGTTGCGGCGTGCCGTTTCCAGATCCTGTTCACCCTTGTCCCACCACAGCGCGCGGCCGGCCTTCTGCTCCTGAATTTCCTCCGGATGCTTTGTCATCCATTCGCGCATGAACTTGGTGTGCTCGGACTCGTAAATTGCCATTTGCTGCTACTCCAGTTGCTAGGATTGTGATTAGTCGCGGGCGCGCTGAATGCGCACCACTTCCGGCAGACGCCGCAGACTGCGCATGATACGCGCCAAATGCTGGCGATCGGTGACCTGCAGGGTAAATTGCAGCATCGAGTACAGGCCCTGGCCTTCATCGATGCTGACATTCATGATGTCCGAATTGCTGGCCGAAATCTCGGCAGCGACGCGGGCCAGAACGCCGCGGCGGTTTTCCGCGATCACGCGAATGCCGACTTCGAACAGATGCTCGGCCTCGGGTTGCCATTCGACGTCGATCCAGCCGTCGCGCTCGCCGCGCAGCTTGGCGAGGGTCTTGCAGTCGTGCGTATGCACGATCAGACCCTGACCCTTGCGCAGAACGCCGACGATGGGATCGCCGGGAATCGGTCGACAGCAACGCGCCAGCACCACCGCCGAGCCTTCGTTGCCGCGAATCACGATGGTCGAGGTCGAGCGATCCTCGACGTCATCCTCCGCCTCCAGGCCTTCGGTCAATTGGCGCGCCACGATGGCCGGCAGCTGCTTGCCGAGGCCCACGTCGGTCAGCACATCCTTCTTGGACTTGGCGCCGGTGAGACGCAACAGGCGCTCCCACTGATTGGTCGTGATCTTGGCCAGCGCGTAGCCCACGGAACGCAATGCCTGCGTCACCATGCGTTCGCCCAGCGCCGCCGATTCCTCGGTGTGCTGCGTCTTCAGGAAATGACGGATCTTCGAACGCGCGCGACCGCTCTTCACATAAGAAAGCCACGCCGGATTCGGGTTGGCATTGACCGCGGTAATGATTTCGACGCGGTCGCCGTCCTGCAGCTCGGTGCGCAGGGGCATCAGTTCAAAGTTGATGCGGCACGCGACGCACCGATGGCCAACGTCCGTGTGCACGGCGTAGGCAAAATCGACCGCCGTCGCGCCGCGCGGCAGCACCAGGATCTTGCCCTTGGGCGTGAAGCAGTAGACCTCGCCGGGGAAGAGGTCGACCTTGACGTGTTCGAGGAATTCGGCCGAATCGACCGACGAAGACTGGATCTCGAGCAGCGACTGCAGCCACTTGTGCGTCTTCTGATGGATCTCCGAAGAGTCGCCGTCGTCCTTGTACAGCCAGTGCGAAGCCACGCCGGCCTCGGCGACATGGTGCATCTGCCGCGTGCGGATCTGCATCTCGACCGGCGTGCCATACGGGCCGATCAACGTGGTGTGCAGCGACTGGTAGCCGTTCGCCTTGGGAATCGCAATGTAATCCTTGAACTTGCCGGGCACAGGGTTGAACAGCGAATGCAGGACGCCCAGCGCCAGATAGCACTTGGGGATGTCGTCGACGATGATGCGGAAGCCGTAGATGTCGAGCACCTGCGAAAAGCTCAGGTGCTTTTCGCGCATCTTGCGATAGATGCCGTAGACATGCTTCTCGCGCCCCATCACTTCGGCCTGGATGCCGTTGGCGGGCAGGCTTTCCTTGATCGCATCGAGGATCTTGCCGACCACTTCGCGGCGATTGCCGCGCGCCGCCTTGACCGCCTTGCTGAGCACCCGATAACGGCCTGGGTAGAGATGGCTGAAGGAAATTTCCTGCAGCTCGCGATAGAGCTGGTTCAAGCCGAGGCGATTGGCGATCGGCGCGTAGATTTCCAGCGTTTCCTTCGCCACGCGGCGCCGCTTGTCGGGGCGCACCGCATCGAGAGTATGCAGGTTGTGCAGACGATCGGAGAGCTTGATCAGGATGACGCGCACATCGCGCGCCATCGCCAGCAGCATCTTGCGGAAATTCTCGGCCTGGGCTTCCTGCCAGGACTGGTTCTCGACCTTCTCCAGCTTGGAGACGCCGTCGACGAGGTCGGCCGTAATCTGACCGAAGCGTTGCGCCAGCTCGTCCTTGGAGACACCCGTGTCCTCCATGACGTCGTGGAGCAGCGCGGCGCACAGCGCCTGCGCATCCATGTGCCACTCGGCCAGGGATTCGGCGACGGCCAGCGGATGGGAGATATAGGGGTCGCCGCTGGAGCGGAACTGACCTTCGTGCGCCGCGCGGCTGAAAACAAAGGCGGCGTCGATCTTGTCGACTTCCTCCGGCTTCAGGTAGGAGGCGAGATGGGCCTTGAAGCGCTCGAATTCGGCGCTGACTTCGGCTGTGGTGATGGGTGGAGCGTGATGGGGCAGACGCGCTTTGACAGTGTCGGCCGCCGCGATGCCGGATAGGGATGCATCAAGTGGCGCCGGCGCGACGGCCGGCGCAGTGCGGGAGGCTAGAACATGCGGCATTCGCATACAGCCCCCACATCACTCAGGGTTGAGTGCGATTGAGGATTTCCACACCGACCTTGCCGGCAGCGATTTCACGCAGGGCGATCACGGTCGCCTTGTCCTTGTCGGCCTCGACCTGGGTGGAGCCACCCATGGTGATCTGACGGGCACGATAGGTGGCGGCCAGGGTGAGCTGGAAGCGGTTGGGAATGCGTTTCAGGCAATCATCTACGGTAACGCGGGCCATGGTTATGTCCTGTTTTAATTAATGAATCGGGTCGGATATCTGCGCAAAAACCTCGGGATGACGCGCATGCTGGCGGGCACAACGCAGCCTGGCAGCGTGCACGGCTGCAGCCAAGTCCTTAAGGGCTTCATCCAAGTCATTGTTGATTATAGCAAAGTCAAATTCATCGACGTGCCGCATTTCGCCCACGGCTGCGGTCAGTCGACGCGCAATCACTTCCTCGCTGTCGGTGCCGCGCCCACGCAAACGGCGCTCCAGCTCCGCCAGCGAGGGCGGCAGGATAAAGATGCCGACCGCCTCCGGGAATTGCTTGCGCACCTGCTGCGCGCCCTGCCAGTCGATTTCGAGCAGGACATCGCGGCCCGCATCCATCTGCTCTTTCAACCAGACGCGCGAGGTGCCGTAGAAGTTTCCGTGCACTTCGGCCCATTCGAGAAAGTCGCCGCGCTCGCGCATGGCGCGGAATTTGGCGGCATCGACAAAATTGTATTCACGCCCGTCCTGCTCGCCCGGGCGCGGCGCCCGCGTCGTATACGAGATCGACAGCTGCACCGCCTTGTCCTGTTCGAGCAGCTTGCGGACCAGGGTGGTTTTGCCGGCGCCAGAGGGAGCGGCGACGATGAAGAGACTGCCAGCGGCCATGATGGAAGCGATGTCGGAACTGAGTGGGGATGGTCCTATCCTACACTGTGGCAGCGGGTAAAATGGCGGACTTTCCCAAATTTGGAGTGATGCCGTGCAACTCGTCTGCCTCGACCTCGAAGGTGTCCTGGTCCCCGAAATCTGGATCGAATTCGCCGAGCGTACCGGCATTGCCGAGCTGCGCCGCACCACCCGCGACGAACCGAATTACGACACCTTGATGAAGTTCCGCCTGGATCTGCTGGCGAAGAACAAGCTGGGCTTGCCAGACATCCAGAAGGTCATCGCTGAAATGGGGCCGATGGCCGGCGCCAAGGAATTTCTCGACGACCTGCGCCAGCAGTTTCAGGTGATCATCCTGTCCGACACCTTCTACGAATTCGCCATGCCCCTGATGCAGCAGCTCGGCATGCCGACGCTGTTCTGCCATAAGCTCGAAAGCGACGGCAACGGTACGCTGGTGAACTACCACCTGCGCATGCCAAACCAGAAGAAGGAAGCGGTGCAGCGCTTCAAGGAGCTCAACTTCAAGGTCATCGCCGCCGGCGATTCGTACAACGACACGGCCATGCTCGGCGAAGCCCACGCCGGCATACTTTTCCATCCGCCGGAAAACGTGATCCGCGAGTTCCCGCAATTCCCGGTGACGAAGAGCTACGCCGAACTCAAGGCCGAAATCCTCAAGGCCTCGCAGCGCATCTGAGCGCTGTCTCGGCATCGCAAAGGGCATCCTTCGGGATGCCTTTTTATTTGGTGTCTGGCCTGTCCTGCGCCGTAGTCGGCTGGCGGTACACGTCGCCCTCGCCGGCAAAGCCGCCCTTGCGGCCGCGCAGATCGCGATAGACCGCCACCCGCATGATGAGCATGGACACGACCGGCGCGGTCATCATGATGAAGAGCGTGATCAGCAACTCATGCACGACGAGGCGCGACTGCGCCGCCGTGAAGTAGACCATCGAAGCGATCAATATCGCGCCGGCGCCCAGCGTGACGGTGATGGCGGGGCCGTGAATGCGCTGATAGAAAGTCGGCAGGCGCATCAGGCCCAACGCGCCGATGAGCACGATGGCCCCGCCCAGCACGAGCAGGCAGATGACGATGACAGCCGCCCAGGCCGGCAGGGTTTCCAGGCCGTTCATTCGATCACCTCGCCGCGCATCAGGAACTTGGCCAGGGCCACAGTGGACACAAAGCCCGTCAGGGCAATCAGGACGGCGGCCTCGAAGTAAATCAGGCTGCCGAAGCGGATGCCCAGCATCAGGATCAGCAGCATGGCGCACATCCACAGGGTGTCGAGCGCCAGCACGCGATCCTGCGCCGTCGGGCCGAGCAGCAGGCGCACCATGCAGAACAGCATGGCCGCCACGACGCAAAGGGTCGCAAATCCAATGGCCAGCGTAAGCAGATCGGTCAGCATATTCCTATCCCTCGAAGATTTCGATCAACGGGCGTTCGTATTGTGACTTGATGGTGTCTATCCACCACTGCTCGTCCTGCAGGTCGAAGATATGCAGGGCCAGATCGTGCGTGCCCGGCAGGATCTCCACCCAGACGGTGCCCGGCGTGCAGTTGATGAGGCAGGACAGCAGTGCAAGGCCGTAGGGATCGCGCAGATCGAGCGGCACGCGGATGAATTGCGAATGGATGCCCCTGGAGCGGCGGAAAAGAATAATGCGGCTGACGCTCAGACAGGAGCGCACGATCTCGACCATGGACACCGCCAGCAGGCGCAACAGCAGCCACGGCCGCCGCACGCGGGCGCGCGGTAAGGGCAGCAGCGAGCGCGTCAATAGCGGAATCGCTACCGCCAGCAGCATGCCCAGCAGGATCTGCGCCGGCTCCAGGCTCTGGTTGAGCAGCAGCCAGCACAGCAGCAGCGCGGTCGAAAGATAGGGGAAGGGCAGCAGCATGTTTATGGCCGGGCGCCTTCAGGTGGATTGGGCACGATGGGTTCGCCGAGCACGCGCTCGATGTAGCGGCCCGGCTGGTGCAGGCTGTCGGAGACGCGCTGCAGATAATCGGTCACCGGCCCGGCCATCACGGTCAGGCCGACGCACAGCAGCAAGAGCGCCGCGACCGGCGCGACTTCGGAAATTTGCAGGCGCGGCGGCACCACCGCGCCTGCAGCCCAGAAGGTGCGAACGCCGAAACGCATGAGCGAAATGGTGCCGGCCAGACCCGCGGCGATGATGAGCGTCATCAGCATCCAGGCATTGGGGCCGGCCGCTCCCGTTTCGGGATTGAGCAGCGCATGGAAGAGGCTGAACTTGGCGATGAAGCCGGACAGCGGCGGCAAACCGGTGATCACCATCGCGCACGCGGCAAACGCGAGCCCGAGGAAAGCCAGCGTACCGGGAATGCCGACGCCGACCGGCTCTTCCGGCTTCTCGTCGATGGCGAATGCTTCCATGGTGACGGCCAGCAGCGAGGCGCCGGGGGTGCGAATGCGGTCGATAAACTCGATGAGCAGCATCAAGGCGGCCATCGCAACGGTCGAGCCGAGCAGGTAGAACAAGCCAGCCGCGATCAACGCGGGCTGGCCGTAGCCGATGACGGCGAGCAGCGTGCCGGAGGAAACGATGGCGCCGTAGCCGGCAATGCGCCCCGGCGCCTGGCTGGCCAGCATGCCGACGCCGCCGAACAGCACGGTGAGCAGGCCGCCGTAGAACAGCGCCGTGAAACCGAAGTCGGCCCGGGGCCCGTTCCCGCCGGGGAATACCTGCAGCCAGACGCGCAGCAGGGCATAGACGCCGACCTTGGTCATCAGCACCAGCATGGCCGCCACCGGCGGTGAGGCCGCCGCATAGGTCGTCGGCAGCCAGAAACCCAGCGGCCACATGGCGCTCTTGGTGAGGAAGGCGAGCGCGAGTATCCCGACGCCGATCTTGAGCAGGCGCAGCTCATCGGCGCCCAGCGCCGCCACGCGGGCGCCGAGATCGCTGATATTGAGCGTGCCGGCGCTGGCGTAGATCAGCGCGACGCCGATCAGGAACAGGAAGGAGGCGACCAGATTGACCGTGATGTACTGCATGCCTGCGCGAATGCGTTCGACGTTGTAGCCGTGCAGCACCAGACCGTAGGAAGCGGCCAGCATGACCTCGAAGAAGACGAAAAGATTGAACAGGTCGTTGGTCAGGAAGGCGCCGTTTAAACCCATCAGCAGGAACTGGAACAGCGAATGGAAATGCACGCCAATGCGGCTCCAGCGCGAGGCGGCGAACACCAGCACCGCCAGCGCGAGCACCGCCGTCAGCAGCAGCATCAGGGCCGCGAGGCGGTCCGCCATCAGCGCGATGCCGTAGGGCGCCGACCAGTTGGCCGCGAGATAGACGCCGATTCCGCCCGGCCAATGTTCGCTATCCGTCCAACGGAACAGCAGCAAGGCGCAGGCGAACAGCAGCAGCGTCGACAGCAAACTGGCCGCGTACTTGCCGAAATGATGCTTCTCATTGACCGGGATCAGCAGCGCGCCGACCAGCAGCGGCACGACGATGGGCAGCATGAGCAGATGCTGTTGCCAGGCGAGGGCGCTCATTCGTCGTCGTCCTCTTCGGCGTCCACGTGGTCGGTGCCGGTCAGGCCGCGCGCACCTATCATCATGACGAGGTAGAGCGCGGTGGTGGCGAAGCCGATGACGATGGCGGTCAACACCAGCGCCTGCGACAGCGGATCGGCATGCAGCATCGGATCGGGCGTACCGGGCGCGAGCGTCAGCGGCGGCTGGTCGATCCAGAGGCGGCCCATGACGAAGATGAACAGATTGACCGCATAGGACATCAACAACAGGCCGGTGATGACCTGGAAGGTGCGCGGCCGCAGCACCAGCCAGACGCCGGAGCCGAACACGATGCCAATGGTGAGGGCAATGGCGGCTTCCATCAGCTCGCCTCCTGGGTGTTCTGTTCAGCGTCGGCGTTCTTTCCGGGCTGACGATGGCTGCGAATCGACTGGTGCGCAAGCGCGATCAGGATCAGCATGGTGGAACCGACGACGACAGCGAACACACCGAGGTCGAAGAAGAAGGCGCTGGGCAAGTGCAGTTGGCCCAACACGGGCAGACTCAGGTGCAGCGCGTGGCTAGTGAGGAAGGGGTAGCCGAAGACCCAGGCGCCGAGGCCGGTGACGCAGGCGGCAATGAGGCCCGCGCCGAGCCAGCGGAAGGGGCGGAGATTGAGATGCGCCTCGACCCAGATGGCGCCGGACAGCATGTACTGCAGGATGACGGCGACTGCGAAGATGAGGCCGGCGACGAAGCCGCCGCCCGGCAGATTGTGGCCGCGCAGGAAGAAATAGGCGGCGAACATCAGCATGAATGGCAACAGCAGGCGCAGATATACCCCAGGCACCATGAGATAGCCGCTTGCCGCCTGCCTGTCCGGCGTCTGGCGTATGGCCGGATCCACGGGATTGGTCTGCTGTTCGGGCTGGGTCAGACTCTCCGATGCCGGCCGGAAGCGGCGCAGCAGCGCGTAGACCGTCAGCGCCACGGCGGCGAGCACGGTGATTTCGCCCAGGGTGTCGAAGCCGCGGAAGTCGACCAGCAGCACGTTGACGGCGTTGGTGCCGCCGCCTTCGGACTGTGCGTGCAACAGGAAGAAATCGGAAATGGTGTCGATCGCCGGCCGCTGCATGACGGCATAGGTCATGCCCGCCATCAGGCCGCCGCCGAGGACCGCCAGCAGGAGATCGCGCGAACGCCGCAACCAGACGCGGCGCGGCACCTCGATGGCCAATTCGCGCGGCGTGATGCGCGGCGGCAGCCAGCGCAAGCCGAGCAGGAGCAGCACCGTGGTCACCGTCTCGACCATCAGCTGGGTCAGCGCCAGGTCGGGCGCCGACAACCACAGGAAAACCACCGACACGACAATGCCCGTACCGCCGAGCAGCGCCAGCGCCGCGAGACGGTGGTACTTGGCCTGCCAGGCGGCGGCAACAGCGCAGATACAGCCGATGGCAAGTAGCAGGGCGAACAGCGGATCGAGATTGGCGAAGGGGTCGGCCAGATGCCGCGACGACGGCAGCCCCAGCACCGCGATCACTGCCGCCATGGCGGCGATCATGCACAGAATTTGCGGCTGCAGGCGGGTGGTGCCGAACAACCCGAGCAGGAAGTCGGCGCTGACCGACAGGCCGCTCATAACGTTTTCATACGCCTGGGCGCCGCTGAAGCGATGGATCAGCGGCACGTTGTCGCGCAGATCGGGATTGAAACGGCGGCGTAGTAGCCGGTAGAACAGCATGCCGCCAACCAGCGCGGCGACGCTCATCAGCAAAGGAATATTGAAGCCATGCCAGACGGCAAGATCATAGTCGGGCGTCTGCGCGCCCAGCACCGACGACACCGCACTATGCAGAATCCGTTCGACGCTGAACCCCGGCAGCACGCCGACGATCAGACACAACAGCACCAGCAGCTCGACCGGGAAGCGCATCCAGCGCGGCGGTTCATGCGGCTGACGCGGCAGCTCAACCTGGCGGCGACCGAAGAAGACATTGATGAAGCGCAGCGAGTAGGTCACGCTGAAGATGCCCATGACCAGCGCGGCGACCGACATCCACCAATTGGTGTCGCCGCCGACCAGCAGCGTTTCGGCGAAGAACATTTCCTTGGAGAGAAAGCCGTTGAGCAGCGGCACGCCGGCCATGGCGGCGCTGGCGACGATGGCCAGCGTGGCGGTGATCGGCATGGAGCGGCCCAGGCCGCGCAGGATGCGCATGTCGCGCGAGCCCGTTTCGTGGTCGATGATGCCGGCCGCCATGAACAGCGAGGCTTTGAAGGTGGCGTGATTGACCGTGTGAAAGATGGCGGCGACCATGGCCAGCGGCGTACCGATGCCGAGCAGCACGGTGATGAGGCCAAGATGACTGATCGTCGAATAGGCCAGCAGGCCCTTGATGTCATGCTGGAAGATGGCCGCAAAGGAGCCGATCAGCAGCGTGCAGACGCCGGCCCCGGCCACGATCCAGGTCCATTCTTCGGTGCCCGACAGCACCGGCCACAGGCGCATCAGCAAAAAGATGCCGGCCTTCACCATCGTCGCCGAATGCAAATAGGCCGACACCGGCGTCGGCGCCGCCATGGCGTGCGGCAGCCAGAAATGGAAAGGAAACTGGGCGCTCTTGGTCAGCGCACCGAGAACGATGAGCACGAGTGCAGGGAAGTACAGCGCATGCTCGCGTACGCGCTCGCCCGCAGCGATCACCACGTCCAGATCGTAACTGCCGACAATGCGGCCGAGAATGATCACCCCGGCGAACAGGCAGAGTCCGCCGCTGGCGGTGACGGTGAAGGCCATGCGCGCGCCGCGCCGCGCATCGGCGCGATGATGCCAGTAGCCGATCAGCAGGAAGGAGGTAATACTGGTCAGCTCCCAGAACACGACGAGCTGGACGAGATTGCCGGACATGACAATGCCCAGCATCGCGCCCATGAAGGCGAGCAGGAAGGAGAAGAAGCGCGGCACCGGATCTTCCGGCGACATGTAGTAGCGCGCATACAGCACCACAAGCAGACCGATGCCGAGCACCAGCACCATGAAGAGCCAGGCCAGACCGTCGATGCGCAGGACGAAGTCGAGTCCGTAGGCCGGCATCCACGCGGCATCGTAGCGCACCACCTCGCCGGCGCTGATGCGCGGAAACAACGAGACCACGCCGAGCAGCGCGGCGAAGCTCATCACTCCCGCCAGCCACGCTTCGCGATTGCGCGCGCTCGCCGGCATGCAGGCGGCGATGACGCTGCAGGCGAAGGGAAGGATGAGCAGGACGGGCAGAAGCATGGATGGCGTGAGTACAGAAAAAGCGGACGCAAAAATCCCGTACCGGGGTCTCCTGAACGAAACTGCGGCAAGCGTGGCGAAGCAATGGGATGCGTCGAGAATAACATGCTGCCCGCAATCCCCGCGGCGACAAGCGATGCACGACTTAGTTCCCGGTATATCACATGCTGTGGGCCGCGTCGGCTCAGCACAATGAAAAAAGGCATCCGCGAGGATGCCCTTTTTGTCTTCGGATCTTGCTGTGCAAGACCCGCGTCGAACGACTTAGAGGTGGTAAGCCGATTCGCCGTGCGAGGCGATGTCCAGGCCTTCGCGTTCTTCGTCTTCCGCGACGCGCAGACCGACGAACATGTCGACCAGCTTGTAGGCAATGAAGGCCACCACGGCCGACCAGACGATGGTCACGCCCACGCCGGTAACCTGGATGCCGACCTGTTGGAGGATGTCGTACTCGGGCGCGGTGGCATTGGCGACATAGTCGTAGATGCCGACGCCGCCGAGGCTGGGTGCGGCGAATACGCCGGTCAGGATGGCGCCGAGGATGCCGCCGATGCCATGCACGCCGAAGACGTCGAGCGAGTCGTCGACGCCGAGCATGCGTTTCAGGCCGCTCACGCCCCACAGGCAAACTGCGCCCGCCAGCAGGCCGATGATCAGTGCTCCACAGATGCCGACAAAACCAGCGGCGGGTGTGATGGCAACGAGGCCGGCAACGGCGCCGGAAGCGGCGCCCAGCATCGAGGGCTTGCCCTTGAACAGCCATTCGGCGATGACCCAGCTCATGGTCGCGGCAGCGGTGGCAACCCAGGTGTTGGCAAAGGCCAGCGCGGCGGCGCCGTTGGCTTCGAGGCCCGAACCGGCATTGAAACCGAACCAGCCGAACCACAGCAACGAGGCGCCGACCATGGTGAAAGCCAGCGAGTGCGGCGCCATCGAGTCCTTGCCGTAGCCGACGCGCTTGCCGACCAGATAGGCGCCGACCAGGCCGGCCACTGCAGCGTTGATATGCACGACGGTACCGCCGGCGTAGTCAAGCGCGCCCTTCTGGAACAGCCAGCCGGCGGTGGCGCCGGCCTTTTCGGCAGCGTCGGCCGTGGTGTAGGCATCCGGGCCGGCCCAATACCAGACCATGTGCGCCATCGGCAGGTAGCTGAAGCTGAACCACAGGACGGCGAACAGAAGCACGGCCGAGAACTTGATGCGTTCGGCGAAGGCGCCGAGGATCAGGCCGACGGTGATGGCCGCGAAGGCGCCCTGGAAGGCGACGAAGCCCAGCTCGGGAATCACGACGCCCTTGCTGAAGGTGCCGGTGACGGCGGCGGCATCGACGCCCTTCAGGAACAGCTTGCCGAAGCTGCCGAAGAAAGCGTTGCCCTCGGTGAAGGCAACGCTGTAACCGTATACGACCCACAGCACGCTGATCAGCGAGAACACGGTGAACACCTGCATCAGTACCGAGAGCATGTTCTTGCTGCGCACCAGGCCACCGTAGAACAGCGCGAGACCGGGAGTGGACATCAGGATGACGAAGGCGGTACACACCAGCAGCCAGGCGACGTCGCCCTTGTCCGGCACTGCGGCGGCCGGCGCAGGGGCGGCTGTCGCGATCACGGCAGGCGCGGCAGCGGACGCTGAGGCGGCCGCCGGCGCGGTGACTGCCGGCGCCTCGGCCGGCTTTTCGTCGGCATGGGCGGCGCCGGCAAGGCCGAGCGTCAAGCTGGCCATCAGGATGGCGAAGAATTTTTTCATGGACGAACTCTCCCTTAGAGCGCTTCCTCACCGGTTTCGCCGGTGCGGATGCGGATGACTTGCTCGACGTCGAAGACAAAGATCTTGCCGTCGCCGATCTTGCCGGTGCTGGCCGACTTTTCTATGGCTTCGACGACCTGATCGAGCAGGTCGTCCCTGATTGCGGCTTCGATCTTTACTTTTGGCAGGAAATCGACGACGTATTCGGCGCCGCGATAGAGTTCGGTATGCCCTTTCTGGCGGCCGAAGCCCTTGACCTCGGTGACGGTGACGCCCTGCACGCCGACGGCGGCAAGCGCTTCGCGCACCTCGTCAAGCTTGAACGGCTTGATGATGGCAGTTACGAGTTTCATGAGTGCATCCTCATTAAGTTGGGGTTCAGACTGAATTCCCGCCGATACCGACTGGCGGGAGCTTCGCTAAACGTTTAGAAAGTTTTGCTGAAGGAAATAACGCCACGCCCCTTGCCGGCTTCGTAGCCGCCCCAGCAGTAAGCCTGCGGGGTAGCGCCGCAATGTGTCTTGGCATTGGTATCAGAATACTTGACCGCGACCACGCCAAAGCCGACATCCTTCGACACGCCGATATTCCAGTCAGTGTAGGACGCGACGCCATCGGCGGTGACGGAACCCGGCTGCCCGGCATTGTCGTAGTCTGCGACCTTCTGGTGGCCGACATGACCCAGCAAGCCCCAGCCGTCACCCAGATCATAGTTGGCGTTGAGTTCCAGATAATGCGAGTTCCTGGATTTGGCGACACCGTTCGAGGTACCCCAGGCTACGAAGTTCTCGGATATGACGTGTGAGTATTTGAGCGCCAGGAACTTCCACGATACCGCGCCGTACACCTCGGTCGTATTCGGGCTGACGCTGCCGTCTGGATGGGTGCCCGGGTAGCTGTAGCGGATCAGACCAAGGTCATAACCGAAATCGCTGCTGCCGAAGCTGCCCTTGTAGCCGCCGTAAAGGTCGAACTCAAGCGATTTGCTGGCGCCGGGATTGGCATCGTTGTACCAGGACACGTTGGACAGCCAGGTACCGGCGTAGAGGCCGCTCGAATGCGCGTAGTCGAAACCGCCCTGAATGGCCGGCTCTCCCTTGGTCTGGCTGATGCCGCGGAACAGATAGTCGCTGACGATCCCGACGTTGGCGGTAAAGGTATGCTCAGGTGCCGGCGCTGCTTGCTGTGCGATGGCGGGCGCAGCGCACGCGGCGGCAACGGCGGCGGCGATCAAGGCTTTTTTCATATCGAAGTCTCCAAAAGGAAAAGGCAAGCTGCAAGACAGCCAATGCACAAGCCATGCCAGACAGATATTTCCTTTGTTAACAAACAGATATGTAGATACTATCGAACTTGCCGTGAGTGTCCGCACCATAACATGGCGTTTAATTTCTTCACTGCACCAATTGGAAGCGGACCCCGGTCCCGGCCCAGGAATGCCGCCATGCTAGACTTTCACCACTTCGATATTACAGACGCCCATCATGCCCGCACTCGACAACAAGCTCCTCAACGACGTTTCCGCCAAGCTCAGCGCCCTGATCGCCAACAGCCCGCTGCAGGATGTGGAAAAGAACGTCAAGGCCGTTCTCGGCGGCGCTTTCAGCCGCCTGGATCTGGTGACGCGCGAGGAGTTCGACGTGCAGAAGGAGGTACTGGCTCGCACCCGCGCCAAGCTGGAGGCGCTCGAAGCCCGTATCGCCGAACTGGAAGCCGGTCGAAAATAAGCGCTCGGTAACGCACCGAAGCAAGCCGCCCAAGCCGCCGCAAGGCGGCTTTTTGCTGGGCGGCTTTTTTATTTGACATTTGTTCTAACACGAACTATATTGTTCGCACACGAACTATCTGACTGTTATTTCTTTCTCGCCCCTTCGTATATTCATTCATGACCACGCCATCGCTACCCGTCATCCGGGAACTGGTTCGCTGCTATCAGGCTTTCGACGCCGTTGCCGGCGCGCATATCCGCAGCATGGGGCTGACCGCGCCGCAGTTCGATATCATCGCCACGCTGGGCAATACGCCGGGCATGCGCTTCAAGGAGCTGGGCGAAAAGACGCTGTGCACCAAGGGCACCTTGAGCGGCATCGTCGATCGCCTGGCCGAAAAGGGCCTGGTCCGGCGCGTCGCCTCGCCGACCGACGGCCGCAGCCAGATCGTTCAGCTCACCGCCGCAGGCGAGAAGGTGTTCGCGCAGACCTTTCCGGCGCAAATCCGCTACATGGACGAGCTGCTCGCCGGTGTCGATGCCGAGCGCATGTCGCGACTGCAACAAGAACTTCATTATCTGCGCGGCATACTCGAGGAAAAGGGGAAACCATGACGATGCCGCGCTACACCCGTACAGCCATGCTGCTGCACTGGCTCATGGCCGTCTTCATCCTCGGCCTGTTCGGCCTCGGCATCTACATGGCCGACCTGCCGCTGTCGCCGCAGAAGCTCAAGCTCTACAGCTATCACAAATGGGCCGGCATCGCCGTGCTGACGCTGGCGCTGTTGCGCGTGCTCTGGCGCATCGTGCACAAGCCGCCGCCCTTGCCCGCCTCACAAGCGCATTGGCAGCAACTCGCGGCTCATGCCGGCCACGGACTGCTCTATGTGCTGATCTTCGCCGCGCCCCTGTCTGGCTGGCTGATGAGCTCGGCGCTCGGCTTCCCGGTGGTCTGGTTCGGCGTATTACCGCTGCCGGATCTGATCGCCAAGAACAAGGAGCTGGGCGAGCTGCTCAAGCTCGTGCATGAGTATCTGAATTTCGCTTTCCTTGCCGTCGTCATCGGCCACGCGCTGGCAGCAGTCAAGCATCAGTGGCTGGATCGTGACGGCACCCTGAATCGCATGTTGCCCGCATCCCATCCCGAGGAGAATCGCTGATGAAACGCCTGCTGCTGCCCGCCCTTCTATTGGCTTCGTTCGGCGCCCATGCCGTCGAATACAACACCGTCATTGCCGAGAAAAGCCAGATCGCCTTCACGTCCAGGCAGATGGGCGTGCCGGTCGACGGCAAGTTCGGCAAGTTCGCCGCGACGCTGAATTTCGACCCGGCCAAACCGGAGGCCGCCAAGGCCCTGATCGATATCGATCTGGCCAGCGTGGACGCCGGCAGCAAGGACGCCAACGACGAAGTCGTCGGCAAGGGCTGGTTCAACGTCAAGGAGTTCCCCAAGGCGCGCTTCGCCACGACCTCGGTCAAGGCGCTCGGCAACAATCGTTTTGAAGCCAAGGGCCAGATGACGATCAAGGGCAAGACACGCGAGATGAGCGTGCCCTTCACGTACAAGCCCGAAGGTGCCGGTAACGCGACCACGGGCGTGTTTGAAGGCACGCTGCCGTTGCAGCGCACGCTATTCGGCATCGGCGAAGGCGCATGGGCCGATACCTCGGTCGTCGCCGACGAAGTTCCCATCAAGTTTCGCCTGGTCGCAAGCCCGGGCATCGCAGCAAAGAAGTAAATCACCAACCCCAGGAGAAATACATGAAGAAGTTTTTTGCATCATTCGCACTGGCCACCGCCGTGGCCGTTCCGGCCCTCACGGCACAGGCCGCCGACACCTACACCATCGACCCGAACCACACCTTCCCGCTGTTCGAGGTCAATCACCTTGGTTTTTCGACCCAGCGCGGCCGCTTCAACAAGACTGCCGGCACCGTCGTCCTCGACACCGCCGCCAAGAAGGGCTCGGTAGAGCTGACCATCGACGTCACCTCGCTGGACATGGGCTTCCCGACCTGGGATCAGCACATGGCGGATGAAGGCTTCTTCAATACCGCGAAGTTTCCGACCATCACCTTCAAGTCGCACAAGCTCGTGTTCGAGGGCGACAAGGTCGTTGCCGCCGAAGGCGACTTCACGCTGCTCGGCGTGACCAAGCCGATCAAGCTCGCCGTCAGCAACTTCAAGTGCGGCGCGAATCCGATGACCAAGAAGGAAATGTGCGGCGCCGAAATCAGCACCACGATCAAGCGCAGCGACTTCGGCATGATGAAGTACCTGCCGGCCATCGGCGACGACATCAAGATCTCGTCCGCCATCGAGGCCTACAAGCAGTAATTCAGCGCCTGTCCATGCCAAAGGGCCGTCCGGAAAGCATCGGACGGCCCTTTTGTTTTGGATCCGCGAGTGGCAGATGTCGGGAAAAGCACTAACAGCCAAATCAAACGCTTTCTTGAGTTTAGCCACACTCTCCACGCGACCAGACAATTTCGGCAAAATTGGGCGGCAACACGACTGGGTTTCATCTATAAAATATCCAGCTTTCTCAAGGGGCCTTCATGTCGCTTGCCGTTCTTCGCTCACGCGCGCTGGCCGGCATGGCCGCGCCTGAAGTCACCGTCGAGGTCCATATTGCGGCAGGCCTGCCCTCATTTACGCTGGTCGGACTGCCCGACACCGAGGTCAAGGAAGCGCGCGACCGCGTCCGCGCCGCGATTCAGAATTGCCGCTTCGACTTTCCGCAGAAGCGCATCACAGTCAATCTCGCGCCGGCCGATCTGCCCAAGGAGTCCGGGCGGTTCGACTTGCCGATCGCGCTGGGTATACTCATCGCGTCGGGCCAGATTCCGGTCAAGGATGTCGATCAGTACGAATTCGCCGGCGAGCTGGCGCTGGGCGGCGAATTGCGCGGCATCCACGGCACGCTCGCAATGTGCGCGGCGGCGGCCAGTAGCGACCGCACCTTTGTGCTACCCCAAGTCAATGCCGACGAGGCAGGACTGGTCAGCAATATCCGCGTGCTTCCCTCCAGTAATCTGCTCGACGTTTGCGCGCATCTGGCCGGTCAGCACGCCTTGCCCCTGCATGAGCGCCAGACGGCGGGTTCGGCCCCGCACTATCCCGACCTTGCCGAGGTGCGTGGCCAGACGGCCGCCAAGCGGGCGCTGGAAATCGCGGCCGCCGGCGGTCACAGCGTGCTGATGTCCGGCCCGCCGGGCACGGGCAAATCCATGCTGGCGCAGCGCTTTCCCGGCCTGCTGCCGGACATGGACGATGCGGAGGCGCTCGAAGCGGCGGCCATCCATTCGCTGGCCGGCATTTTCGAAATGGGACAATGGCGCCAGCGACCCTTTCGCAGCCCGCACCATTCCGCATCGGCGCCAGCGCTGGTAGGGGGAGGCTCGATTCCGTGCCCCGGCGAAATTTCACTCGCGCATCACGGCGTGCTCTTCCTTGACGAGCTCCAAGTTTAGCTTTCTCAACTATCTTGTCAAAACTCGTCAAGCCGCACCAGCTCTACCTTTGACCTGATAATCTTGTCGAACCGTGTTTGACAATTGTCAGGGCCAGTCTTCCCGCTCGGATTTGCTTTGGCCCCGACGCCTTGGGAACCAATATGGCACTTGACGATTTAGATGATGTTGCACAGTTGATCGTCATGCCGCCTGATTTTCCCCACAGGGATTTATCTGAAGTCGCGAGCAAGCTAGCAAACAATGACGTCTTCATCCCTGGCTATATTCCGGCTCCAGGTAGCTTGTACGACCCCAACACGTATCTCTCTGACGCGGTTTCCGGTACAACGACGATCCTATTAGCCGACAGAAATATCGTCTCCCCGATTGTGAGGCTGACCAAGGGCTTGTCCGTAAACGCAGAAGGTCCTATAGCTGCAGGAATCCTTGCCTTCGCACAATTGAGTATTCTCACCAAAACCGACAGATGTTCTCACATCAAAACCGCCACCGATGCTCGTCTCAAAATCTCAATCGATTCGCTCTCTAAACCCGCCATATTGAGATCGGCATCCAATTGAGCCCACTTTTTCAC
>JAGWTC010000052.1 GCA_028869135.1 Rhodocyclaceae bacterium | reverse complement strand
CGGGCGAGTATCTGTCGGTCCCCGCGTCCGTAGGCTTTATCGCCCTGCTCGGGATCGCGGTGTTGAACGGCGTCGTCATGGTGAGCTATTTCAACCAGTTGCTGGCCGCCGGCATGGCGCTGCAGGACGTGATTGTCGAAGGCGCCAGGCGCCGGCTCAGGCCGGTCCTGATGACCGCCAGCATCGCTGCCTTCGGCCTCTTGCCCATGCTCTTCGCCAGCGGGCCCGGATCGGAAGTGCAGCGGCCGCTGGCCATCGTCGTCATCGGCGGGCTGGTGACGTCCACCGCGCTGACGCTGGTGCTGCTGCCGATTCTGTTCCGCCGCTTTGGCGTCCATGCCGGGAACACGGAGGTGCGCGCTCATGGCTGAGGTTCTGTTGACGCTTGTCGTGCCGGCGAGCATTGCCCAGCACGTCGAGGATTTCCTGCTGGAGCAGACGGAAGAGGTGGCCGGATTCACCAGCAGCCAGGTCGCCGGTTACGGCAAGTCGGTGTCGCTCACGGCGGCTGCGGAAATGGTCGGCGGCAGCGCTCCCAGAATCCGGATCCAGATGATCGGCAGCGAAGCGGCCATGCGCGACTTGCTGGCGAAGATCAAGCGCGAATGGCCGCATGCGCGAATTTACTGCTGGCTGCAATCGGTAATCGAGGCGGGCTATCTATGAAGCTTATCCAGGCAGTTCCCTTCGTCGTCGCCTGCCTGACGGCCGCTCCCGTTTACGCCGAGGTGCCAACGCCGAATCTGCCGCCCGACGATATCGTGCGCAAGGTCCTGCTCGAACATCCGGGCGTGCAGGCCGCATCCACTCAGGTGCGGCTCGAGGAGGCCAATCGCGATCGTCTTGAGGCCGGCCCCTACGAGTGGACCGTTCGGTACGGGCAACAGCAGCGGCGCACCTATCCGGCCGCCGCGGACGCGCAGCGCTTCCACGAGTGGAACGCAACGCTGGAACGCGCCGTGCGTCTGCCCGGCAAGGCCTCGCTGGATGCCGAGATCGGTGCCAAGGGCATCGAGATCGCGGAAACCGCGTTGGGCGATACGCGCCATGAAACCAGTCGCGCCTTGCTGCATGCGTGGTTCATCTGGCTGCGGGAATCGGCGGCGGTCCGGCAATGGGAGCTGCAGCTGGCTTCTCTCGAAAAGCAGGGCAGCAGCGTCAGGCGCCGTCAGCAGCTCGGCGATGCCGCCCGGCTGGAAAGCGTGCTCGCCGAGGCCGCCCTGGCGCAGGCGAAGACGCAACTCTCGCAAGCCCGCCTGCGCCGCCAGAGCGCCGAGGAGGAGCTGCGCCGCCGCTATCCGGGACTGCCGCTGCCGCATGTGCAGGACATCAGCGAACCCATGCCCACCGAGGGCGGACTCGACTTGTGGCTGGGAAAAATCATCACGGCCAGCCATGAAGTGCAACTGGCGAGAGCGCAGGTGCAAAGGGCGCGGCTCGCGGCCGAGCGTGCCGCCAGCGATCGTGTGCCGGACCCCACCATAGGCGTCAGCTCCTCGCGCGAGCGCGCCGGCGAGGAACGTCTCGTCGGCGTTTTCGTCAGCATCCCGCTGCCGGGCCAGGCGCGGCGTGCCACCAGCGACGCCGCGTCGGCGCAGCTCGATTGGGCCATGCGCCAGGAGGAAAGTGCCCGCCGCAAGACTCAGGCGGAGGCGGCCGTGCTGTACCAGTCTGTCATGGCGGCGCGCGAGAGCTGGCAAAGCAGCCGGGATTCCGCCGATCAGATGGAGCAGGCGGCGAGCATGACGGCGCGCGCCTATCAGCTCGGCGAAGGCAGCCTGAACGAGCTCCTGATGGCGCGCCGACTCGCCAACGAGGCACAACTGGCCGAGCGGCAGATGCGTCTCGACGCGCTTGAATACCGTTACAGGCTGCTGCTCGATGCCCACCAGATCTGGGATTTCGACGAGTAGCCGTTTCCGCCCGGCATAAGGCTTCCTTAAGGCAGACCGTCTATGCTGGACGCATGATCAATTGCAGGAGTGCATCATGCAACAACGCATACTCGTCTGGGATCTGCCGGTTCGCATCGGACACTGGCTGATGGCAAGCAGTTTTCTCGTGGCCTGGCTGACGGCCGAATCGGAAGATTGGCATACGCTGCATCTGGCGGCGGGCGGCACCCTTCTCGGCGTCGTGATTTTCCGCATTCTCTGGGGGCTGATCGGGACGCGCTATGCGCGCTTCGCCGAGTTCATCCGTCGGCCCCGCGAGATCGGGCAATATCTTCGCGCCTTGCTGCGGCTCGATCCCCCCACCTTCATCGGCCACAATCCCGCCGGCGGCGTTGCCATCCTCGTCATGCTGGGGCTCGGCGCGCTGACCGCCCTGCTGGGCTGGGGTGCCGAGCTGGAATGGGGTGGCGACTGGTTGAAGGACGTGCATGAATTCGCGGCCTCGCTGATGCTCGCCGTCGTTTGCGTGCATATCGGCGGCGTCGTGCTGGACAGTGTTCTGCATCGCTTCAATCTGGCCCGGGCCATGGTCGATGGGCGCAAGCAGGGCGCGGTGACGGCCGGAATCGCCTCGGCGAAAGCGCTGGGCCTGATTCCGCTGTTCGCCTGTATCGGCGTTGTGCTCTGGTATTTGCTGCGCTGATAGAATCGGCGCCATGCGCATTCTTCTGGTCGAAGACGATCCCCAGCTTGGCGAAGGTCTGGCCGTCGGCCTGAAACAGTCGGGCTTTACCGTCGACTGGATCTGCGACGGGCAGGAAGCCGATCATGCCCTGTCGAGCGAGCAGTTCGATCTGCTCGTCCTCGATCTCGGCCTGCCGCGCCTGAAGGGCATGGAGGTGCTGCGGCGCGCGCGCGCGCGCGGTCAGACCTTGCCCATCCTCATATTGACGGCGCAGGACGCGACCCGCGACAAGATCGAGGGCCTCGATGCCGGCGCCGACGACTATCTGGTCAAACCCCTCGATCTCGACGAGCTGTCCGCGCGCATTCGCGCGCTTGCGCGCAGGAGCGCCGGACGCGCCGCGCCCTTGCTCAGCCATGGCGAGCTGGTGCTCGATCCGGCCGCGCATCGCGTCACCCTGTCCGGCGCCGAGGTCGAGCTGTCTGCGCGCGAGTTCTCGTTGCTGCAGATGCTGCTGGAGAATGCCGGGCGGGTATTGACGCGGGGGCAGCTCGAACAGTCGATGTACGGCTGGAACGAGGAGCCGGACAGCAACGCGCTCGAAGTCCATATCCATCACCTGCGCCGCAAGCTCGGGCAGTCGCTGATCCGCACCCTGCGCGGCGTCGGCTACACCATTCCGGCATGAACACCGTCTGGTTCTCGCTGCGTCGTCGCCTGTTGACGCTGCTGCTCGGTGGCGTTTCGGTGGCGTGGCTGATCACCATGGCCTTGAGCTATCTCGACGCGCATCATGAAGTCGATGAGCTGTTCGATGCGCAGCTCTCGCAAGCCGCGCAGACGCTGCTCGCCTTGCCCAGGGTGCAGAACGGTGATCTGGTCGAGGACCTGGGCGATCCGGCCCACAAGTACCAGCGCCAACTGCGCTTCCAGATATGGCGCGCCGATGGTCGCATGCTGATGCGATCGGGCAATGCGCCGGATACGCCGCTGGTGGACGAGGACGGCTTCTCCGAGAGCAACGACGAGGATGGGCATTGGCGGCATTACAGCCAATGGAACGCCGCCCGGACCTTGCAGGTCCAGGTCAGCGAGAACCACTATTTCCGCGACGACCTGATCGGCCAGATTGCCGGTCGCCTGCTGTTTCCCGCCCTGTTCGGCCTGCCGCTGATCGGCGCCTGGGTCTGGGTGGCGACGCGCAAAGGTTTGTCCTCGCTGGACGAGCTGGCCGAGCAGATCGCGCGCCGCGGCCCGCAGCAGCTCCGCCCGCTCATCCCGGCAGCGGCACCGAGCGAGATTCGTCCCATGGTTGAGGCCTTGAACGGTCTGTTTTCGCGGGTTGAATACACGCTCGAAGCGGAGCAGCGTTTCACTGCCGACGCCGCCCACGAACTCAGAACGCCACTGGCGGTATTGCAGGCCCACCTTCAGGTGGCGCAGCGCGCGCGCAACGACGAGGAGCGCGAACAATCCCTGCAGCAACTGCAAAAGGGGCTGCAAAGGGCTTCCCGGCTGGTGGACCAGATGCTGCAATTGGCCAGGCTCGACCCCCAGGCAGCGCTGCCGGACCCTCAGCCTGTCGATCTGAGCGCCGTCTGCGCCGAGGTGTGTGCGGACATCGGCCCCGAAATCCTGCGCAAGAATCTTGAATTCGAGCTCCGCGCCGAACCCGGCATTACCATCCACGGGCAGCCGGACTGGATCAGGGTTCTGGTCAGAAACCTGGTCGACAACGCGACGCGCTATACGCCGGAGGGCGGCACCGTAACCGTCGAAATTCGGCAAACGCCGAAGTTGGTGACGCTGCATGTTTGCGATTCCGGGCCGGGCATTCCCGCCGCAGAAAGAAGCGCCGTGCTGCGGCCCTTCCATCGTCTGGACAGCGGTCATGCAGGGGGCAGCGGCCTGGGACTGGCGATCGTCGCCAGAATCGCGAGTCTGCATCAGGCGCGGCTGACGCTGGACGACGTGCCGGGCCGGTCGGGGCTGGCGGTGACGGTGGCCTGGCCGATGCCTTGACAGTACCGGAACAGCAAGCAATCCCGCTACACTTCGATGCATCCTAATCACGGAGCTGCACCATGACCGATGTCCGGGAAGTCGAAATTCACCAGTTGCGTCCTACCCAGCTCACGGTCGGCATGATCGAGGTGCGGCATAAGCAGGCGCACCTGGAGAAGATGAAGCCGCAAGAACAGAGAGACTTCATGCTGGCGCATCCGATTCCGGCCGTGCAGGGGCCGGATGGAAAGCTGTTCATCACCGATCACCACCATCTCGGCCGTGCGGCGCTGGAGGCCAGGGTGGAATCGGGCTTCGTCGCGATCGAGGCGGACCTGTCGTCGCTTGCGAAGCCGGCGTTCTGGGCCGAGATGGACAAGCGGCGCTGGGTGCATCCGCTCGACGAGAACGGGGTGCGCCACTACTACACGAACATTCCGCATCATCTCGACGCTCTGGTCGATGACCTGTATCGCTCGTTGGCCGGCTATGTGCGCGATGCCGGCGGCTACCTGAAGACGCCGACCGCCTTTGCCGAGTTCGTGTGGGCGGACTTCTTCCGCCGCAATGTCGCGATCGAGGATGTGAAAGGGAATTTCGACGATGCCGTCAAGCACGCCATTGCTCTGGCGCAGAGCGATATCGCGCGCCCCTTGCCGGGGTACAGTGGGCGCTGAAATGGCCTCGTCAAGGCAAGCATGGCGGCCATTCAGAGGCGCCATGTCGAAAGCCGTTGCACGAAGAACGCAGGTCGATGCTGTCTGAGCTGTTGCGGACAAACCCGGAGCGAATCTTGGCAAAACCACCCGTCGATCATCGCATTCCATCCGGCATCTGGGCGCTGGGCATCGTCAGCCTGTTGATGGATACGTCTTCCGAGCTGATCCACAGCCTCCTGCCCGTATTCCTCTCCACGGCCCTGGGTGCCAGCGCCCTGACGATAGGCTTGATCGAGGGGGTGGCAGAATCGACCGCCCTGATCGTCAAGGTGTTTTCCGGCGCGTTGAGCGACTGGCTGGGTCGCCGCAAGGCCCTGGCCCTGACCGGCTACGGGCTGGCCGCCTTGTCGAAACCGCTGTTCGCAATTGCCGCCAGCGTCGACATGGTATTCACGGCGCGCATCGTCGATCGCATCGGCAAGGGCATACGCGGCGCCCCGCGCGACGCGCTGGTGGCCGATCTGGCGCCGCCTTCGGCCTGCGCCAGTCGCTCGATACTGTCGGCGCCTTTCTCGGCCCGCTGCTCGCCATGGGCTTGATGCTGTGGTGGGCGGACGACTTCCGTGCGGTGTTCTGGGTCGCCATCATTCCGGCCTTGCTGTCGGTGGCGATGCTGGCTTTCGGCGTGCAGGAGCCCGACATACCGCGGGCGAAACGTCTGGTCAGCCCGATACACCGCGACAGCCTGCGCCGCCTGCCTGCCGCCTACTGGTATGTCGTCGGCATCGGCGGTGTCTTCACGCTGGCGCGCTTTTCGGAAGCCTTTCTGCTGTTGCGCGCCCAGCAGGGTGGCTTGGGGCTCGCCTTTGCGCCCCTAGTGCTGATCAGCATGAACGTCGTCTACGCCCTGTCGGCCTATCCCATTGGCAAACTCGCCGACCGCATGAGCCATGGCGCCTTGCTGGCGATGGGGCTGCTGGTGCTGATCGCGGCCGACCTCATGCTGGCTTGGGATGGCCATTGGGGCTGGGTGTGGACGGGCATCGTGTGCTGGGGGCTGCACATGGGCATGACGCAAGGACTGCTGGCCACCATGGTGGCCGATACGGCGCCCGCCGATCTGCGCGGTACCGCCTTCGGCGTCTTCAATCTGGTCAGCGGCGTGGCGCTGCTCATCGCCAGCGCGCTGGCGGGGCTTCTGTGGGACGCGTATGGCGCCAGCACGACATTCTTCGCCGGCGCTGCATTCAGCCTCCTGGCCTTGCTCGGCATGCTGGCCTTGAAGCTGCGCCGCTAGACAACTGCCCTTGCCGTAGCCGACATCAAATCGGCGCAGGCGGACCGCTATCTCACCCCAAGGCGACGCCTGCCTGCCCCGGCCGGGCGCCGCTTTGCTTACCCCTCGTTGGCTGCAGCGACGCCGGCTTCGTGGGCCTGCTGGTCTGCATGATACGAAGACCGTACCATGGGGCCGCAGGCGGCGTGCGTGAAGCCCATTTCCTTGGCCAGCGCGGCGTAGCGGTCGAAGACGTCCGGGTGGACGTAGCGCACGACCGGCAGGTGATGGCCCGAGGGCGCGAGGTACTGGCCTATGGTCAGCATGTCCACATCGTGGGCGCGCAGATC
>JAGWTC010000028.1 GCA_028869135.1 Rhodocyclaceae bacterium | reverse complement strand
GGGTGCCGGCGGCCACTACGACCCGGCCAAGAGCGGCCAGCACGGCACACCCTGGGGGAACGGCCATCTCGGCGATCTGCCTGCGCTGTATGTCGATACCAGCGGCAAGGCTGATCAGCCGGTGCTGGCGCCGCGCCTGAAGCTGGCGGACCTGGCCGGTCGCGCGCTGATGGTGCATGCCGGCGGCGACAATCACGCCGACCATCCGGCGCCGCTCGGCGGCGGGGGCGGCCGCATCGTCTGCGGCGTGGTGCCCTGATCTTCCACTTAACGGGCCGGCAGTGCCGGCCCGCTCAACATTCACAGCCAAGCCATGTCGAAAAAATCGCTGCTCGTCATCATTGCCGTCCTGCTCGCGCTGGTCGTGGCGATGGCGCTCAATCCGTCCGACGCCAAGCACCGCAGCGCCATCCGCGATGCGGTGGCCCAACGCAGCCCGATTGCCGGCATGCTGGGCATAGGTTCGCTCAAGGCCATGACGGTTGAATATCATTCCTTCGGCGTTGTTTCCTATACTTCAGTCGATGAAAATGTCATATCGGTCGGCGCCCTGGGCATGGTGCATGTACGCCGGGAAGCACCGCCCGAAAAATAGCCAGCGCTGAGCCGTGCGCCCACTGGAGCAGGTGTCATGACGAAATTCCGGTTTCCGCTGCACATCCACCTCTCCACGCTGTTCATCGTCATGACGGTGCTCATCAGCGGCGCCATTGCGGCCATTGGCTACCGCATGTCCTACAACATGCTGGCGGCCTCGGCCGAGGACCTGACCCATCGCGCCGGCCGCGAGATCGTGGGCGAACTGCGCGCCCTGATCGGCCCGGTGAACACGACGGTCGAAATCTTCGCCGAGGGGCCGCTGGTTCATGCGGGCACGGTCAAGGAGCGATTCGCGCAGATTCGGGCGATGGCCGTGCCTCTGCAGGAATCCGCCGGCGTCACCAGCCTCTACATCGGCTACGAGAACGGCGACTTTTTCATGCTGCAGCGCGTGGGCAACGATGAGGAGCGCGAGAAGCTCAAGGCGCCCCCGGGAACGAACTTCATCGTCCGCAGCATCGACCATGAAGGCGGGCATGCCAGCGGGCGCATCTTCTATCTGGATGAAAATCTGGCGCTCCTCGATCAGGAAGAACGCCCGTCCTACGCCAGCGGCTACGATCCGCGCGCGCGCGACTGGTACCGGGAGGCGCAGCAGACGCTGGCAACCATCACGACCCAGCCTTATGTGTTCTACACTGCGCGCAAGGTCGGCGTGACGATCGCCCGGCGCGCCGGCAACGGGCACGCGGTAATCGGCGCGGACATTCCGCTGGATACGCTGGATGCCGTTCTCGCCCGTCAGAAGATCACGCCGTCCAGCCAGCTTGCGCTGGTACGCGGCGACGGCATGGTGATCGCCAACGAGCATCTGGGCCGACTGCTGTCAGTGCCCGAAAAACCCGATGCCAAGCCGGCACTCCGGCATATCGACGAATTCGGGATTGCGCCCATGCGGGGGCTGGCCGGCGGCATTGAGGAAGCCCGCGACAAGGGCCAGGCCTCGCGCTCGATAACGCTGGACGGAACGATCTGGCAGCTTACCGTCCACCCCCTGTATCTGAAGAGCGGCGACGCCGTTTACCTGATGGCGGCGATCCCCGAGAACGAGTTGTTCGCGGTCGCGCTGAAGATACGCGCCGCTTCCATCACCAGCATCGTGCTGATCCTGCTGGTCGCCATTCCCGTGATCTGGTTCGTGGCGCGCACCATCTCCGCCTCGGTGCGCGCGCTCACCGGCGAGGCCGAAGCGATCCGCCACTTCGACTACAGTTCGCCGGTCAAGGTGGTGTCGATCATTTCCGAAGTACACACGCTGGCGGAGACGATGGACCTGATGAAAGGGGCCATACGCAAATTCATGTCCATCACGCACTCGGTCGCCGCTGCGGAGGATTTCGAGGCGCTGCTGGCCATGCTGCTCAAGGACACCATGAGCGTCAGCAACGCGGTCGCCGGCGCGCTCTATCTGGCCGAAGAGGACCGGCTGACGCCCAGCATCGCCTACGCGGACGACGGCAGCGAGGTCGGCGTCGGCCTCCAGCCGGTGCCGCTGAGTCAGATGCCGCAACTGCTGAGCGATGCCATCGCCCGGCAGTCGGCATTGAGCGGCGAACTGTCCGCCGGGGAAAGACAAGGCCTGGGGCTGGCCTGCATCGATGCCGGCGGCACCGCCGCGCATACGGTCGTCGTGCCGCTGATCAACCGCCAGCACCAGATGCTCGGCCTGATCCTGCTGCAACGCGAGACGCCGATCAATCCGGCCCAGTTGGCCTTTGCCGGCGCCATCTCCGATTCGGCCAGCAGCTCGCTCGAAACCCGCGGCCTGATCCGCGAGCAGAAGGCGCTGTTCGAAGCCTTCATCCAGTTGATCGCCGGCGCCATCGACGCCAAGAGCGCCTACACCGGCGGCCATTGCACGCGCGTTCCGGTGCTGACCAAGATGCTCGCCCGCGCCGCCTGCGAGGCCGACACCGGCCCCTATGCCGACTTCAGCCTCAGCGACGACGAATGGGAGGCCGTGCATGTCGCCGCCTGGCTGCACGACTGCGGCAAGGTGACGACACCGGAGTTCGTGGTCGACAAGGCCACCAAGTTGGAAACCATCTACGACCGCATTCACGAGATCCGCATGCGTTTCGAAGTGCTGAAGCGCGATGCCGAGATCGAATGCCTGAAGGGCATCGCCGCCGGCATGCCGCAAACCGAGGCCTACACCCGCATGCAGGCAGAACAGGCGCGGCTCGACGACGACTTTGCCTTCATCGCCGCTTGCAACGAAGGCGGCGAATCCATGGCGCCGGAAAGGCTGGAGCGGCTCCAGAGCATTGCCGCGCGCACCTGGATACGCACGCTGGACGACAGGCTGGGCGTCTCGCATGAGGAAAAGACGCGCAAGGAGGCCGCCGCGCTGCCGGCCGTCGAGCCGCTGCTGGCGGACAAGCCGGAGCATCGTTTCGAACGGCGCGAGTCGGAAAAAATCCGGCCCGACAACAAGTGGGGCTTCCGCATGAAAGTGCCGGAGCTGCTCTACAACCGCGGCGAACTCCACAATCTCTCGGTTATGCGCGGCACGCTGACGGCGGAGGATCGCTACAAGATCAACGAGCACATCGTGCAGACCATCATCATGCTGTCGGCTCTGCCCTTCCCGCGCCACCTGAAGAACGTGCCCGAAATCGCCGGCGGCCACCACGAGAAGATGGACGGCACCGGCTATCCCAAGGGGCTGTCGCGCGACGACATGAGTCCGGTCGCGCGCATGATGGCCATCGCCGACATCTTCGAGGCCCTGACGGCGCGGGACCGGCCCTACAAGAAGGGAAAAACGCTGTCGGAGTCCATCCGCATCATGAGTGCCATGCAGAAAGACCGCCACATCGACCCGGAACTGTTCGAGCTATTCCTGCGCTCCGGCGTCTACCGCGACTACGCGCAGCACTACATGATGCCGGAACAGATCGACGCGGTGGATGTCGACGCGGCGCTGGCGGGCTGAAATCCGCCAGCGGCATCCGGTCCCCAAAACCGCAAAAACGAAACACACATTAAAGTTTCATATTTTGCGCTATAGTGCCACCCGAAAACTCAGGGGGTGCTATGGAACATAAACAGACGACACTGGACAACCAGACTTTCTACCCAGCCCGGAACAGCGGCACGCAACGAAAAATGCTCCTGGGTTTATGGAGCGGGCTGGGGCTGGGAGCCCTCATGTGGCTGCTGCGCTCAGGTGATATTGCGAAGGAGCTGACCTCCCCGCCCTTCTGGATCTTCATAGGCATCATGGCGCTGCTCTGTCTTGCCATGCATGCCTACCTCACTTCGCAATCCAACCCCAAGCAGCCGGTCGCCATACTGACCGCCAACGCACTCGAATCACAAAGACTCATGGGCAAGGTCAAGCGCCTGCCCTGGACCGAGATCGAAACCGTTTCGGTCATGCGCCAGCAGGGTCAGGCATATTTGCAATTCGCAATCAGGGAAAGCTCACCCATACATGAACAGCGCGGCTTCTGGGGCACGATGTTCGGGCGCGGGATTTCATTGCCGCTATCAGGTTTGGATGAGCCGGAACAGGCGCAACTCCTCGGTGCGATCAATACGCGCCTTCATCTTCACCAAGGCGGCAATCCCGACACGCCGCTGCCGAACGAGCTGGAAGAAGAGCGCGCTTTCCATCAGAAACTGAAGTCCCTCGGCCCTACGCCATGGGTGACGTGGGCGCTCATCGCTACCAACATTGTCGTATGGATCGGCGTCTCTCTCAGTGTCGGCAACTTCATGCAGACGCCGGCCGACAAGCTGCTGGCCGTGGGCGGCAACGCAGCGTCTGCGGTGCAAAACGGAGAATGGTGGCGTCTGCTGAGCGCCCTCTTTCTGCATGGCGGCTTCATGCATGTCGCCATGAACATGCTTGGCCTCTACAGCGTAGGGATGCTGCTTGAGCGCATCTACGGCCCCAGGCTGTTCGCCATCATCTACTTAGGCTCTGGCCTGGTCGGCAGCGCGCTCAGCCTTTCCTACGCTGCGCAAACGGCGGTCTCCGTCGGCGCTTCGGGTGCGGTCTTCGGCGCCACTGGTGCCCTGCTGGTCGCCCTGTTCCAGCATCGCGACACAGTGCCCAAAGCGCTGGGAAAGAGCAATATCAGCGGCCTCGCCTTCTTCATTCTTTATTCCTTGCTGCAGGGCTTCACACATGCAGGCATCGATAATGCGGCCCACATTGGAGGCCTGGTCAGCGGCTGCATCTTGGCGGCGATCCTGCCCGGGCGCCTGGATATGGAAAGATTCCTGAGCACCCAGTCCACCCGCGCTCCTGTTGCCATAATCGCCGTGCTGCTTGCAACGGCAGGTCTGGCGCTAATCGCGCCGCCGGCCGCGCTCGACCAACAGCACATCTTCGCGAGCAATTCTCTGGTGACCCAGGCTTTTCAAGCCTTCGAAGACGGCGCGAAAGCGCTCAAGAAGGAAAGCGAAGACTTGCGCGACGGCAAGCTCACCGAACGCGAAGTTGACGATCGCTCGCGTACGGTTTTTGCGCCCCAATTCAGGCATATCTCCGATCTGCTGGCTGAGGTAAAGCTGAGGCCGGGTGACCCTCGTGAAGCCGTGCTTGAGGATGTACGCACAATCACCGCCTTGATGATCGAAACCCTCGCCATGGAGGCGAGCTTCCCTGATGGCGGCGGTAAACCGGTGCCCGCCGACCCCGAACGATCCGCGCAGATCGAGAAGGAACTGGCGCAGGCTGGCGAACGCTTCGCCACAGACATGGCTGAACTCAAGGCGCTGGCCGCAAAACAGAAAGCAAAGGCGCCTTAGCCGCCGCGCTACTCAGAACAGTTCAAGCTCGCCGACGCTCTCTTCCTCGGCTGGCGGGTTTTCGACGAAGCCGAAGGTTCGACCGAGGGAAAGCGCATAGGCGATGCGCAGGCGGACGTCGGCGTTGAGCAGGAAGTTCAGCGTCACGCGCAGATCCGGCCGCAATATCTGCAGTTGATCGAAGCAGGCGCCGCTCATCGAGAATGGCGTGGACATGCCGGTCGAGGGATAGGCGCGTTGCAGCGAACGATTGAGCGAGCCGCAGACGAGGTTGGTGAATTCGCCGAGCCGGTCCTGGATCGCCTCGGTACTGCCGAAGAAGTCGCGCGTGGCGGCCTTGTCCTCGATCTGGAAAAGCAGGACCAGACGGTAGTCGAAGCCGCACACGCCGAGCGAGACCAGCAGGTGTTCCTGCTTGTCGCGGCTCATCAGCGCGGCCTGGCTGCCGGGCTTCAGCTTGGACGTCGGCGGCTGAGTCCGGCCCTCCTCCCGTGTCACGGCCTCAAGCTGGATCGAGGACGCGTCGGCGCCCAGCGAGGAGACGCCGTAATGCAGCGCGCCCTCGAGGAAGGCGTTGATCTGGCCGGAAAAACGGGCCGCGCTCATGCGGCGTTCGCCTGAATGTCGGACCGGATGCGATCGCAGATGGAATTCAGGTTGAAAACCGTCGTGCGAATGACATTGCCGCTGGCCTGCATGTCCTGAAAGGTCGTCGTCGTGACCAGATCGTTCATGTCCAGATACTGCTGGTATTCGCCGGCCAGCTTGGTGGAGGTCAGCGCAAGCTCGCGCACGCCGTCGGCCACCACCGCGAAGCCGCGCCCGTATTCGCCGGCGCGGGCCGCTTCGATGGCCGCGTTCAGCGCCAGCATGACCACGTTCTGGTTGATCGACTTGAATTCGCCATTCTTGCGCTTCAGGTCCTTGTTATTGTCGAGGATGGACTGGATCTCCTCGTGCCAGCGCTCCAGCATGGAAACCACACCGAGCAGCGATTCGGCATCGTTCTTGAGACGCCCGAACTGCGCATCCACGCTGTCGAGCGCGGCGCGCAGTCCGTCTCGGGCGGCCTGCGTTCCGGCATCAAGCTCGGCGCGGAATCGCGCCTCGGCCGAAGCCAGCGCTGCGGAGGCTTGCCTTTCGTTGGCCTCCGCCAGCTCGGCGACGCGGCGCTCGTGTTCGTGTCCGAGTCGTTCGCGTTCGCGACTCAGGATATCGGTCAGTGCCAGATCGTCGGGGCGCTGCGCCAGCGTCGCAACCTCCTGCGCCCGCACTGCCAGTTCGGCACGCAATACGGCGAGCTGCCTGCGGGCGCGAAAATGGAACACCGCGTCCGCGACCAGCAGTAGCAGCGCAACTGCAACTATCAATTCGTAGATCATGAAGACTGCGCGGTTCAGCTCACCAGTTTGCCGACGGCACCGACAATCGCGTCACCGTTGAACGGCTTGACAATCCAGCCCTTGATGCCGGCGGCCTTGCCGCGCTCCTTCATGGCCGGACTGTTCTCGGTGGTCAGCATGATGATATTGACGCCCGGGTTCTTGAGGTCGGAGCGCACCTTCTCGGCCATGGTCAGGCCGTCCATATTCGGCATGTTCACGTCGCTGATGATGAGTTTGAGTTCGCCATCCGACTTGATCTTGTCGAGCCCGTCCTTGCCGTCCACGGCTTCGCTGACGGAATAGCCCTTGCCCTTGAGATAGCTGACCACTTCATTGCGGACCGTGCTGGAATCGTCTACCACCAGAATTTTTGCCATTGCATTGACCTTTCAGAAAAGTTCGAGTTCACCGGACTCGACGAAGGACTCGACCGTGGGATTTTCGGCAAAGCTTTCGGGTGCCCAGTTGAGATTGAAAACAAAACGTTGATAGATGGGAACGCCAGGCGCATCGGGGCGCTCCCTGTCCTTGAGGACATACTTGAAGCACAGCTGCGGATCTTCCGAGCCGAACGAGATGTAGCGCCGCTGGTGATTGATGACGATGGGCACCTGGGTCTGGCCGGCCGGCGGGGCACCGACGGGGGAAACGTACTTGTTCTTGAAGCCGCCCCAGATCAGGTTCGTGGCCTCGCCCAGTACGTTGTTGAGTTCGCGGAAGCTGCGCCGTGCGCCGTCCGCCGCAGCGGAATCGAGCAGCGAAAGCGCCTGCTCCTCCGCCGCCTGCAGCATCATGTAGCCTCTGCACCAGGCGCTCTCGATGGCGATCATGGTGAAGACTTCGCCGTAGATGATCTTGTCCTTGACCAGATAAGGCGTCTCGACCTCGACGTCGCAGTGCCTGAACAGGGTGCGCAGGGATTCGCGCGTCATGCTGCCGATGTTGCGGACCAGATCGGTCGGATAAACGCGACTGAAGACCGACGCCTCGATCGAGCCGCGCAGGACAGACAGGTCGTCCATGGTGTAGGCACAGCGGAACATGGCGGCGGTGTCGGCGTCGAAGCCGGCCATGCTGGCAACGGCGCGACGGCGCAGGAAGATCGGCAGCTCGGGGCGGGAGGCGTGGATTTCACGCGCCAGCGCGATGCCACGCCCGCAGCCGCCAAAATCCTCGTACAGCAGGATGCCGCCGAGATCGACGTTGGAGTTGAGGATGGCCATCACCCCGGCGACCGCGTGTTTCTGCGGACGTATCGGCGCCAGCCCGGTCTCGTCGCAGAAGGCCTTGAGCATTTCGCCGCCGCTGCCGGTCTCGTCCAGCACCAGCACCTTGCTGATCAGGGTATTGCAGGGCGCGTTCATCGGGCGCCCTCACGCACGGCGGCTGGCGCAAAGGACTGGTTAGGGACCGACTCGGCCTCGCCTTCGTGATGACCTGCATGGAAGGCGATGCGCTCAAGTTCCTCGCCCTCCACCTGCACCGCATACTCCCCCGGCAGCTCGATGACGGTCTTGAACTGGCGGAATTCCGCGCCCTCGTGGGCATCGCTGAACACGATGGCCAGCGTGCCGCCCATGCGTTCGATGAAGCTCTTGACCGCATCCATGCCGACGCCGCGACCGGAGATGTCGGTCAGCTTGCTGGCGGTCGAGAAACCGGAATGGAAGATCAGCTGGGCGACGAATTCGTCGTCGGCGGGCTGATCGGCCTTGAGCAGGCCGCGAGCGACCGCCGCTTCGCGAATCCGGTTCAGCGCCAGGCCGCGACCATCGTCCGCCAGCGCCATGATGAAACGTTCGTTCGACATTTCGAGTGTCAGCGCGATCCTGCCCGCCAGCGGCTTGCCGGCCAGCGAGCGTTCGTCCGGCGACTCGATGCCGTGATCCATGGCGTTGCGGGCCAGATGCATGCACACATTCTTGAGCGTCGCGCCGGCTTCGGCCTTGATGAAGCAGCCGTTGTCCTCGATCTCGACGATGGGCGGCACCTTGCCCAGCTCGGCGGCCAGCGACGGCAGCGAGGAGAACACTTCGCCCAGCGTCTGGGTGATGCGCTCGGTGCCGAGCAGGCGCAGCACCTTGTGCACCTGTTCGGTCGCCGCGACGAGCTCGCTGATATTCGAGGTATTGATGCGCTCCAGATAATGGATCGCCTCCTGAATCCGGACCGGATCGACGAGCAGGTAATTCTCGCCGACGTGCTCGCTCGCGCCGCCAGTCTTGCGGCCGAGGCTGACTTCGTTGATCCGCGCGTAGTGTTCGACGCCTGCGCGGACGATATTCAGCTCATCGATGAGCGCATTGTGATCCCAGGCCAGCGTCGGATGCGGCTTGCGCAATTCCTCGTAGCTACGCTCCGCTTCATGGGCCAGGTCGGCCAGATGACGCAGGCCGTAGGTGCGGGCGTTGCCCTTGACGGTATGCATGTTGCGGAAGAGCTGGGCCAGCACGTCCTGGCTGGGCGCGAGGCTCTCGTGCAGCAGCACGTCGATCTCGTCGATCAGCTTGATGGTGGAGACGACGAAGTCGTGGAACTTGCCGGCATCGACCGCGAGAATCTCGCCGATCATTTCCAGCTCGCGCTTCTGTGCCGTCGCTTCGGCGGCCAGCTTGCGCAGTTCGGTCACGTCGCGGATGCAAAGCAGCAGGCGCACGATATTGCCGGCAGCGTCGGTAATGGGCGACCAGTTCAGGTCGAGAATCTTGTTGCTGCCGTCGGCCATCTGCTTCTCGAATTCGCTCGTCAGCAGATGCGAATTGAATTCGAAGTTGATCTCGTCCTCACCGAGGCACGCGCCGACGGCTGCCTCGACCTGGGACAGCGTATCGCGCGACAGCGAAGCATGCGAGAACACCACCTCCATGAAGGGGCGGCCGGAGATGTCGCCGCTCTGCAGGATGGTTTCGAGATAGGCGGAATATTCGGGATGGATGCGGCCGTCGCCCTCGATTGCCAGCACGCCCTGCGGCATGTTCTGCAGCAGCGCCAGCATGTCGTTGGTCTTCTGCTGCAGCATGGCCGAGCTCTTGTCGATCTCGTTGACCATGGTGTTGAACGCCGCCGTGGAACGGCCGATTTCGTCGTCCGCCTCTACCGGCAGGCGCTGCGAGTAGTCGTGGCTTTCGGCGATCTGCGTCATCATGCTTTGCATCCGGCCGATCGGCTGGACCACGCGGCGATACAGCAGCCAGCCGAGGATGGACAGGCCGGCCAGCGCGAGCACGGTCAGAATGGAAATGGTCGTGACGGCGCTGATCATGCCCTCGTTCATGTCCTGCACGGCTTCGTCCTTGCTGCGGTTCTTTTCCACGCGCAGGGTATCGACAATGGAGGACATTTCGCGCTGATACTGGGCGACGCTGGCGAAAAGCAGCGCCTGGGCGGTGTCGGTGTCTCCGGCCAGCTTGAACTGCGCGGTCTGGCTGATCGCGTCGAAGTAGTTGTTGAAGCTCTCGACCGCCTGCCTGACCAGCCCTTTCTGGGTTTCGCTGGTGGCGCTCTGCTCCTGGAACGCCAGGTCGCCGAAGATTTCGCTGCGCTGCGTGTCGATGATGGCCTTGGCCTGCTCGGCCATCTGCTTGTCGGGCGCGCTGACCATGTCCATGGTGGCGATCTGCACCGTCCTGAGCTTGGACACCAGGTCGGCGGACGCCAGGGCGCTCTTGAACACGCCGTCAGTCACCAGCTGGACCTTGTTGGCATTGACGTTCGACTTGAACACCGCATAGCCGCCGATGGCCAGCGACGTCAGAAAGGCGATGGCAACCAGCAGGGTGATGCGGCTGCGTATGCTGAGATTCAAATTCAATTCTTTTTCCTCGCAGACTGAAGCTGTTTAAGGAGTTGGTCCTGCGCCGGAAACGCAGCAGGGATGGGCGTGAATTGTCGACAGCACACGTTACGCGGCCGTGACGTCTCTATCATTTTTGATTATGCGCACCGCGTGCGGAGCAGCGACGCCGTCAGACTCAGTCGGCGCTGCGGAAGCGATGGGAGATGCGGGCCATATCGGCGGAAATGGCCCGGGCCAGGCTTGCCGCCGGCTCCCTCGTCTGCGTTGCCCGATACTGGGCGAAGCCGCCGGCCAGCGACATGGCGAACAGGCCAAGGCCGAGAAGAATGGAACTGCGATGCTTGATGCTCATGAAAAACGTATTCCCGAAATGCCCTCAGGGCGACTACGGGGCGGGATTTAATCAGAGCAACATTACAGACCGATGAAATGACTTTCCGGCGTAACGAAAGCGCAATGCGTCCCCGGACGGGGCAAAGCGCCGGCGGACGGCGCGAACGCCCGTTCCGGGCTCAGTCGGGCTGGAATATCCTGAGCAGCGGCGACGCGTAGTCGCGCCGGTACAGCACCACGACCACCAGCGTCGAGACGCCGATGAACAGCCAGGGCTGGATGAACCATGCCAGGGCCGCCAGGCCGAAATAGTAGGAGCGCACGCCGCGATTGAACTCTTCGCCGGCCATGGAATTCACCGCCGCCATCCTCTGCGCGTAGCTTTCCTGTCTGTCGTCGGATGCCAGCACCGCCTTCGCATCCGGCGCGGCGCCGATCATGATGGAGAGCAGATTGAACTCGCGCAGCGCCCAGGTGAACTTGAAGTAGGCGAAGACGAAAACGAAGATCAGCAGGACCAGCCGCAACTCCCACAGCGCACGCGCGGAGTGGCGGGCGAAAGGCAGTTCGGAGAAAATACCCATGGTCTGGTCCAGCGTGCTCCACAGCGCCATCAGGCCGGCAATCACATAGATCGTCGTGTTGGCGTAGAAGGATACGCTGCTCATGAGGTTGCCGATCAGCGAGGAGTCGGCGACGCGATTTTCGCGCAGCAACAACTGCCGCGCCCACTGCAGGCGGTAGCCGTGCGATGCGCCGACCAGGGAACCGCGCCCGTGCCGGCCATGGCTGGCAAACCAGTTGTAGCCGCCCCAGCAGGCGAGGAACCAGACGAAGGCGACGATATCGATAACGGCGATCTCGCTCAGGAAACTCTTCATTTTGTTCCGTCTATGTATTTTTCCAGCCACTCGACCAGCGGCATCGGCTTGTCGTACAGGTAGCCCTGATGAACCACATCGCCGCGCGCCTTGAGGAAGTCGGCCTGCGCCTGGGTTTCGACGCCCTCAGCCACCACCTGCAGGCCGAGCGTGCGCGCCACGCCGAGTATGGTTTCGACAAGCGCGGCGTCGCTGGGCGTGGTCGGCGCGTCCATGATGAAGCTGCGGTCGATCTTGAGCTCGTGTATCGGCAGCCGCTTGAGATAGGACAGGCTCGAATAGCCGGTGCCGAAATCGTCGAGCGAGAAATGCACGCCCATGCCCGCCAGTTCCAGCATCTTGGCCGTGACCCCGGCCATGTTGCCGATGATGATGCTCTCGGTGATTTCAAACACCAGATAGGAAGCCTCGGCGCCGGTCAGCGCCAGCATGCGGCGCACCTCCTCGACGAAACCCGGTTGTTCGAAATGCTTGGCGCTGATATTGAGGGCGATGCGCAGTTGCCTGCCGCGCGCATCGAGCAGGGCCAGTAACTGGCAAACTTCGCGCAGCATCCAGCGTTCGAGCTCGAAGATCAGGTCGGAAGACTCCGCCAGCGGAATGAACATGCCCGGCGGCACAAGGCCGCGCTCCGGGTGCTGCCAGCGCATCAGCGCCTCCGCGCTGACCTGACGACCGTGCTTGTCTACCTGCGGCTGCAGGTAGATGCGCAACTGATCTTCCGGCGCCGCGCTGCGCAGCTCCTGCTCAAGACGATAGCGATCGCGAATCTGCTGGCCCATGACGGCCTGGAAGAACACAGTCTGGCCGCCACCCGCCTGCCGGGACTGGCTGGCTGCCCAGTCGGCCTGCTGCAGCACGTCGTTGGCCTTGTCCGATGGATCGTCGGGAAACACGACGATACCCACGCTGAAATCCATATCGACGGTTTCGTCGCCGATGCGGTAGGTTTCGCGCAGTTGCACCAGCATCTGTTCGACCATGTCGAGCGCCTGGCGGCCCACTTCGTCGCGGCTGGCGCTCTGGTGCGCAAGCAGGATGCCGAACTCGTCCGCGCCGACGCGACCGACGAAATGTTCAAGCCCCAGCATCTGCCGCATGCGCATCGCCACCTCCTTGAGCAGGCGGTCGCCGAACATCAGGCCGTGACTTTCATTGATCGCCTTGAAGCGATCGATATCGACAATCAGCATCCCGGCATGGCGGCGGTTCTGAACCAGCTCGTCGATGCGCTTGTCCAGCTGCTGAACGAAGGCGCTGCGATTGCCCATGCCGGTCATGGCATCTTCAAGCGCCATGCGCTCGGCCAGCAACTGGGCGCGGTGAATTTCGGTCAGGTCGGAAAATACCGCCACATAGCTTTGCGTATGCCCGCGCGCATCGCGTATGGCGCTGACACTCAGCCACTCGGGGTAGACCTCTCCGTTCTTGCGACGATTCCAGATATCGCCCGACCAGGCACCCTGCTTCTGCAGCGTGGCCCACATGTTGCGATAGAAGTTGTCGTCATGCCGGCCGGAGGCCAGCACGCTCGGATTGCGGCCCTTGACTTCGGCCTCGGTGTAGCCGGTTACGCGCGTAAAGGCCGGATTGGCGGCGATGATGTTGGCGGCAGCATCGGTGACCAGGATCGCCTCGCCCGCCGATTCGAACACGCGCGAGGCCAGTTGCAGGCGCTCTTCGGAACGCCTGCGCTCATTGATGTCGCGCACATAGCCGTGCCAGATCGTGCCGCCGTCGGGCTGTCGCTCGGGCTGGGCGTTGCCGCTGCGCCAGTGCAGGCTGCCGTCCGGCAGCAGCACGCGATACTCCTCGCTCCACGGCTCCAGCGTGCGCATCGAGTATTCGACGCTGGCCTTGACGCTGGCGCGGTCGTCCGGATGGATGCGCGACAGGATGATGGCCGGATCGGCGTTCACTTCCGCCGGCGTCACGCCGTAGATGGCCTTGGCGCCGAGGCTCACATAGGGATAGTGACCTTTGCCATCGGGCGACCGCTCGTACTGGAAAATCATGCCGGGCACATGCTCGGCCAGATTGCTCAGCAGCTTGTGGCTTTCGCGAATCTCGGCCTGATAACGTTTCTGCTCGGTGATGTCGATGGTGGCGACCATCACGACCTCGAAAGTCTCCTCATGCCCCGGCAGCACGAAAAGGCTGACGGCGACCTCGCGCACCTCGCGGTCGAGCCGGGTGATGCAACTCTCGCCGTGGTGGTAGTAGCTCCCCTCGGCCATCGATATCAGTTGCTCCGTGAAGATCAGGATGGTTCTCTCGTTGAAGAAACCATCGATGGTGTTGCGGGTGTCACCGAGCGAATTGGCACCCACCAGGGCCAGCGCCGCCTCGTTCACATCCAGCACCTTGACCAGCGCGGCCAGGCGCCACGGCTCGGCCGGATTCGCCGCGAAATACGCCACCAGATCCTCATGCCCCTTGGCGCGGATCTCATCGAGCGCCGCCTTGACCGCCGACCTGTCCTCCTTCCACAGCGCGACCGGCGCGTATTGGTACAGCGCCTGGAAGTGCGTCTCGCTCGCCGCCAGCGCGTCGGCCTGTCTTTCGTATTCGATGCGCGTGCCGATCAATGCGCCGAGCATGGCGGTGGCGACGGGGTAGATCAGCATGATCGGCAGCCCCACAGCCTCCAGCGTGAACTTTGCATGCGCTCCCGGCAGGCCGAGCACCAGCACAAGCATGATCGCATGCAGGACCACGCCGAACAGGTACAGCTCGCGCAGGCCGATGCGCAGGCCTGCATCGCGGCGCCAGCGACGCCACAACAGGCCAAGACAGCCCGCGGACAGAATCACGCTGAGTCCTACCCAGACACCGGCGCCGCCTACGTAGATGCGATAGGCGCCGGTAACGAGCATGGCGATGCAGGTTGGAACCGCGCCGAAAAACAGGCCGGCAACGCCCAGCATGACCGAGCGCGTATCGAAGAACACCTCCGGCGCGAGATACAGCGGATTGAGCATGATCGCAAGGCCGACCAGACCCAGCGCAACGCCGACCGGAATACCGATGCCGCGCAAATGGCGGAAACGCAGGCTGCGGCTGCCCAGATCGTAGAGATACACGATCAGCAGCAACAGCGCGGCATTGTTGACCAGCGTCAGCAGAATTTGGCGACTCAAGCGGGACTCCCGGGAACAGTGCCGATTATAGGCGCCGCCGGCCGCTTGTTCCCGCCCCGGCTCAAATTAGCGCCGCCGCAGACGCTCAGCAAGGCCTGAATGGCGGGCAATACGGCGCTGGCTGGCGGCCCGCAGCACCGGCTCCGCGGCCCAGATCGTCGCCGTGCGGCGCGCCCGCGTCACGGCCGTATACACCAGCTCACGCGTCACCACCTCGCTCTGCTCGTCGGGCAGGACCAGCGCGGCCTCGTCAAACTCGGAGCCCTGGCTCTTGTGCACGGTCATGGCCCAGGCCGTTTCGTGCGCGGGCAGGCGCGCCGGCGCCAGCAGGCGCACGCCGCGCGGGGCGCCCGAAGCGGGCGCCGAAGATGTCGCCGCCGGGGCGCCCTCGTCCCCGGCCGGAAAGGCGATGCGCAACTCGCCGCTGACCGGGTCGGCCACGCAGATGCCGATATCGCCGTTGAACAGCCGCAAGGCATAGTCGTTGGCGGCAATCATGACGGGCTTGCCGACATACCAGCGGCTGCGCGGCGGAATGGCGCCCAGCGCGGCGAGGCCCTTCTCGATTTCGGCGTTCAGCGCGCCGACGCCGAGTGGTCCGTTGCGCACCGGCGTGAGCAGACGGAAGGCGGCGAAGCGCTCGAAAACGCCGCTCCCCGGCACAGTCCGGGCCTGCTCGATGAATTCGGCATAGCGCCGCAAGGCATGCGCCACCACGGCCGGGCGGGCGGCATCCGGGGACCAGTGCAGATCCGGGTTGGCCGCGTTCAGGAGACGTATCGCCGCATCGGCGTCGCCGACGCGCAGCAGCGCGGCCAGGCGACCGATGCCGCTGTCGGCGCCGAAACGGAAGCTCACGCCCAGCGTCGCCGCGCCGGCGCTGCACAGATCGGCGAACACGGCACCGGCATCGACAGAGGCCAGCTGGTCGCGGTCGCCGAGCAGGATCAGCCGCGCGTCTGTGGGCAAGGCGGCCAGAAGGCGCGCCATCAGCGCCAGATCGATCATCGAGGCCTCGTCCACCACCAGCACGTCGCAGCTCAGGGGATTATCGGCGCCGTGCCGCCACGCCATCCCGCCGCCCTGGGGACGAGCGCCCAACAGGCGATGCAGGGTCTGGGCGGTTTCCGGCATCGCCGCCCGGACCTCGGCGCTCAGCGGCAGCCGCGCCTTGGCCTCGCGTATCGCATCCTGCATGCGCGCGGCCGCCTTGCCGGTCGGCGCGGAAAGCAGAATTTTCATAGGCGAGGGCCTGGGATCGAACAAGCCGGGATTGGCCGGCAGATCCGCCTGCGACTGCTCGATCAGCAAGGCGAGGATGCTGGCCAGGGTCGTCGTCTTGCCGGTGCCGGGCCCGCCCGAAATCAGCACACGCCGGTTCTGCAAGGCCGCAACCGCAGCGGAACGCTGATCCCGCAGTTTGTCCTCGCCGGATTGCGTCTCAGGGAACAAAGCCGCAACATTGGCCTGCAACGCCGCCGAGAGCTCGACGGGCGCGCCGGACTGCCACGCCTGGGCGACGGCGCGTTCATAGTCGAAATAGCGGCGCATGTAGAGACGCGAACCCTCAAGCGCCAGCGGCGTATACGCGCCGACATTTCCGCAGGCCGGATGGGCTTGCAGCGCGGCGATCCATTCCGCCAGCGGCGGCGTCGAGACCAGATCGCCGAGCACGGGTTGCTCGGCGAACGCGGCCAGATCGAGGCAGACATGCCCCGCGCTGGTGAGCTGGCTCAGCAACGCGGCGGCCAGCACCGCCGGAGGCGATTCATCGTAGCCGGCGATCAGGCGCGCAAAATGGACGTCGAGTTCGCCCAGCAGCCCCTGTCGGCGCGCCGCTTCGATCTGCTTCATCATGGCGTTCGTTTTACTCACAGGAACACCCGCGCTTTCGTCGCCAGGCAGGCGGCCACGCGCTCGACCATGTCGCGCGATGGTCGCCACGAGAATACGCCGCTGCCCGGTGCGTCCGCCTGCATGCCGCGCAGGAACAGGTAGAGCGCGCCGCCGCAATGGCGGTCGTAGTCGTAATCGGGCCGGCGCTGCTGCAGCGACAGGTGCAGCGCCACGCCGTAGAGCAGCGCCTGCAGGTCGTACATGGCCTCGGCCATTGCCGCGGCCAGTTGCGGCTGCGCATAGTCGCGCATCAAGGGCCCCAGGTGGTTGGACTTGTAGTCGAGCACGTAGAACCTGTCTTCATGCGCGAACACCAGATCGACGAAGCCCTTGAGGAAGCCGGCCAGATGCGCCGGCTGCAGCGTACGGATGCGCTCGGCCAGACGCCCGTCGGCGCCGGCCTTGGGGCCGACGGCAGCGGCCAGCGCGTCGATATCGGGCGCCTGTATCGGCAGCATGAATTCCATTTCGCGGATCTGCCGCGCCAGCGGAATGTCGCGCAAGGGCGGCAGCGCGTCGCTCATCGGCGTCGCCAGCACGTCGTTGAGCAATTGCGTCGCCACCGGCTGCAAAGCGGCGTCGAAGCCGAACTCGGCAAGGCTGTCGAGAATCACCTCGGGCTCGGGATCGAGGAAATCGGCGCGCTCGAACATCGCATGCAGGCAGGTGCCGGCGTTCGCCCCCGCCGGAAACTTGCTGACCTCGACTTCGGCATTGCCGCTTGTGTCCAGCGGCAAGGGCGCGATCGCGTCGTGCTCCGGCAGCTCGTCGACGGCCGCCTCGACGGCATTCAGGAGCCAGGCCGAAAAACTGTGCATGCGCCACGGCGGCATGGAGCGCTCGGGCCACGGCAAGGCCGCCAGCGTCTGCTGGCTCGGCTTGTTCTGGATGGAGACTCCAGCCTCGTCTTCGGGCAGCTCGCGCACGGCGATATGCTCGCAGCCGGCATGCCAGTCCATGAGGCGGGCGCGCAACTCGTCGTCGCCGAGCAGGCCGAAGTCGAGCCGCTCGCTGCCATGCAGCAGCCAGGCCAGCGGCGACGATTCCGCATCGCTGAAGGCGCCCCACACCAGCACGCAATGCTGGCGCGCGCGCGTCAGCGCCACATAGGCAAGACGCAAGGCTTCGGCGCGCGTCTCCTCCACGGCCAGTTCGCGGTGCGCCTCCATTTCGGCTGAACCGAAATCCAGCGCCGCGCGGCGCTCATGCGCCGGATCGTGATAGCGCACCGGCCCGTCGTCCTCGCGCAGTTTGCCGTCCCAGAGGAAGGGACAGTAGGTGACCGGATATTCGAGGCCCTTGGAAGTATGGATGGTGACGATGCGGACGAGGTTCTCGTCGCTCTCGAGCCGCAGCAGCCGCCCTTCCCCGCTATTGGTTTCGCTGCGTTCATCGTTGCGCGCATCGGCCAGATGCTTGGCCAGGGCTTCAATGCCGAGCTTGTCGTCATGCGCCAGCGCCGCGAGAAGATCGGACAGGTGCAGGAGATTGGTCATGCGGCGCTCACCGTCGGGCAGCGCCAGCAGGCGTTCGGCCACGCCGGCCTCCAGCTGCCAGGTTCGCCACATGCGGATGAAGCCGTGGTCGCGCGCCAGCGCATGCCAGCGATGGAAATCCTCCAGCCGGCGCAGCCAGTCGTCGCCGTCCAGCGCCGCGAGCTCGTCGCCGCGCACGCCCATGAACTGCGTCACCAGCGCCGAGCGCACCAGCCCTTCGCGCGCCGGATGCGCAATCGCCAGCAGGACGCGCTCGACCTCGATCGCGTCCTGCGTCTCGAAGATGCTGTCCTGTCCGTAGCGCACGCTGGCCACGCCCAATGCCTGCAGCGCGTCGCGCACCAGTTGGCCCTGATGGTGGGACTTCACCAGCACCGCAATGTCCTGTCCCTGGAGCGGACGCACCGTACCCTTGTCATCTACCGTCACGCGGCCCGCCTGCGTCGCCGCCAGCAGTTGCGCGACCGATCCGGCCACGGCTTCGGCAATGGTCGGATTGGCGCGGTTCTTGGCGATGACGCCGAGCTTGCCCTTGTTCTCGCCCGACTTTCTCGGCTCCAGCTCCTTGCCGCCGCGCGGCATGAACCAGATGTCCATGGCCGGCAGCGGCCGGCCGTCGAGCAGGATAGGCTGCGGCGCCGTCGGCGGCGCCTGCACCGGGTCGAAGCCCAGCTCCGCGTCGAGGAAAGGCCGTTCGCTACGCGCGAATATCGTGTTGACCGCGGAGATCAGCGGCGCCGTGGAACGGCGATTGGTATCCAGCACCAGCGGTTCGCCCGCCTGCCGCCTGGCATCCAGATAGGCGCGCAGGTCGGCGCCGCGGAAGCTGTAGATGGCCTGCTTGGGATCGCCGACGAATGCACAGAAACCCGCCGACGCCTGCGGCATCGACCTGTCTTGCCCTAGCGGGTCGGATGTAACGAAGACCTTGGAAAAGATGCCGTACTGCAGCGGGTCGGTATCCTGAAACTCATCGATCAGCGCCGCCGCATAACGCTGCCGCAGCGCAAAGGCCAGCGCCTCACCGCCCTCGCCCTGCAAGGCCGAGTGCAGATCGAGCAGCAGATCGTCGAAGGAGCGCGTCGCCAGACGCTGGCGCGCAGCGCGTACATTTTGCTCGCACTGAAGCAGCGCCTGCTGCCGCAAATGACCGAGGCGAGCCTCGAAGGCGGCATCGACGGCCGCCACGGCCAGCAATAGTTCGTCGAGCGCGTCGCACAGTACGTGTTGCGGCGGCTCGTGACCCTTGTTGACCTTGAGACCGCTGGCGGCAAGGCGCTCGGCGTTCTTCGGCACGGCCAGACTGGGCGCCCCGGACAGCCAGACGCCGAGCGTCGCCGCGACGGCTTCGATCTGCGCGGGGCTGTGGCTGCGGCCGTTCATGCCCGGATGACATTTCAGCAGATCGACGGCGACGGCGCCTTCGCGCTGCCAGATCGACTGCACGCGCTTGAAGGTTTCCGCGAAGCGCGTGCCGGCCGCGGCATCGAAATCCGGCGCCGGCACATGCAGCAGATACGGTTTACCAAACTGCGGAGACAGTTGCTGCAGCAGCGCCGCCGGGCCGGGCATGCGCGTCAGCAGCCAGCCCAGCCACAGCGGATCGTCGCCGTCGCGGGCGACCTGTGTGCGCCAGAAATCCTCCATGGCCTCGTGCAATACGCGGCGATCATCGCTGGCGAGCTCGGACTCGAACGACAGGCCCGACTCGAAGGCGCGCTCGGCCAGCGCGCGCTGACAAAAGCCGTGGATGGTATGGATGGAGGCGAGGTCGAAGCTCTCCAAGGCCAGCGTCAGCAAGGCCTGCGCATGGCCGATCTCGACGCGGTCGAAAATGTCCGCCAGCACCGCATCCTTGCCGGCCGTGCCGGCGAGGCAGGCCTGTTGCGCCTCGAGCAGGCGAGCGCGTATGCGCGCGCGCAGCTCGGCGGTCGCGGCATTGGTGTAGGTGACGACGAGAATCTTCTCCACCGGCAACTGGCGTTCCAGCAGCAGGCGCAGATACAGCGCGGCGATGGTCCAGGTCTTGCCGGTGCCGGCGCTGGCCTCGATCATCTGCAGACCGCCGAGCTGAACCTCGGGAATGTTCAAGGTCCTCATGCCTCGCCCTCCTCGGCCGCCGCATGCTCAAGCATGGGCCCGTAGATCTGCCCGGCGAGGATTTCGAATTCCTGATCGAAGGGGTCGCAGCTGCGCCAGGCGAGATCGACGTAGGCATCGAGGCTCTCGGCGCGCGCATTGAACTGGCTGGGCTCCCAGTCACGGCGCCAAAATGTTTCCTTGCCCTCGCGCTGGGCGACGAGCCAGTGCCATGAGGTCGCCGGGAAGAAAGGCAGCAGTTCGCTGCTGCCGCGCTTGTAGAGCGCGAACAGCGTTTCGATGTCGGCGCCTTGCAAGGGCGCCAGCGTCCAGCTTTCCGCCGGCGTCAGCAGCACGCTGCTGCAGTGCTGTCCGGCGGCATGCAAAAGCACATGTTGCAGCCACAGCGACAGGCGATCGACGGGGCGGATATCGCCGACCCGCCATTCGAGATGCACGAATTCGTCGTCGCACTGCTGCAATCCGCCGATGCTGCCTTGCACCGCAAGGCCGGCGGCATTCAGGTTGATGCGGCATGGCGGCAAGGCGACGCCGCCGCGCGCCGCAATCTGCTCGGCGAACGGCGCGAACTCGTCCCAGAGCCGGTCGAACCAGACACGGCCCGCGGCGCCGTGCGGCAGCATGCCGCGCGCATGCGCCAACGCATAAGCGTCGTCGCGCGCCCGGACACACGCTTGCCAGTCCTCGACCAGCTGCGTACGCAGCCAGTAGCGCGACAGGCCGTCAGGCACGAAGGGTTCGACCGTGTCGAGCAGGCCTTCGCTTTCTTCGAGATGGATACCGAGCCGGTTCCTCAACAGGTGCTGGGCCGGATTGCGGAAGAAGTTCACGAAAGCTTGCGGGGTAATCGCCAGCAATTCAGGCGGCGCTTCGGGCAAAACCTCGACCAGGAAAGGCCCCGACTCAGCTGTGCCGGCGTCCTGCGCGGCACGGGCCGCATGCGCGTAATTCGCGGCGTGGCTGTAAAGGCGCGAATCGGCGCCGTCGAAATAGCGCGGCGAGAAGGCCTGCAAGCGGTGCTGAATGGTCAGCGCAGCGCTGGCGCTTCCAGCGCCCGTCTCCGCAACGGCGGTCATGTCCAGCGCGTCGCGCAATTCGGCCACCAGCGTCGACGGCGGCAACTCGGCGTTGTCGCGGATGCCGCGTCCGCTGTAGCTCACATGCAGATATTCGCGCGCCGACAGCAAGACCTCGAAGAAGGCATGCCTGTCCTCGGCGCGCGCCTCGCGGTCGCCGAGCCGCGGATGTTTGTGCAGCAAGTCGAAGCCCGGCGCCGCCGGATTGCGCGGGAACGCGCCGTCGTTCATGCCGATCAGGCACACCACGCGCGCCGGCATGCCGCGATAGGCGAGCAGTTGCGCAAAGGTCACGCCGCCGCCGAGGAAGGCCCAGCCCGGCGGCATGTCGTCGAGGCGGGCCTTGAGTTCGCGGCGCATCACGTCGAGCGGCACGGCCTCGCTGCCGGCGGCGCGCGCGGCGGACTTGGCCAGTTGCTGCAGCGTCGTGCGCAAGGTATTCACGGCGCGCTGCGCGCTGTTGTCGGCGAAAGCCAGCCGGGCTTCGTCGTAGCAGAAGCGCTGGCAGATCTGCGGCAGCAACTCCGCCCATTCGCCGACGCTGCGGTCGCGCGCGAGCTGCTGCATGGTCTGCTCCAGCGCATCCATGAAACCGAGCAGCTTGCCCAGCACCTGGGTACGCACACCTTCGATGGCGTCGAAGGGCAAGATGCCCTCGAACAATTCGTTGCCCGTCAAACGCGCCTCGAGCGGCGCGTCAGCAGCGACACCGTCCGCCATCAGACGCTGCGGCAAGGCTACGCCGAGCAGCATGCGCTTGAGGCCGAAATGCCAGCTGTGCGTATCGTCGGCCGGCAGGCCGCGCTCGGCGCGCGCGGCGGCGGACAGGCCCCAGCGGATGCCGCTTTCGCCGACCCAGGCGCGGACGAGCTCCAGTGCGTCGGCGTCGAAACCGAAGCGCTCGGCGATACAGGCTTGTTCGAGCACGCCGAGGACGCTTTCGGCGTCGAAACGGCCGTGAGCCAGATCGAGCAAGGCGTTGAAGGCGCGCAACAGAGGCGCTTCCAGCTCCAGCGGCCGGTCGGCGATCGTGAAGGGAATCGAATGGCGGCCGCCGGCGGTGGAAAACACCGCCTCGATCAGCGGCGCCATGGCAATGATGTCCGGCGTCAGCACCAGCACGTCGTGCGGCTGCAGCGTCGGATCGGCGGCAAGGAGCTTGAGCAGGCGGTTGTGCAGCACCTCGATCTCGCGCGTGGCGCCGTGGCAGACATGGAACTGGATCGACTCATCGTCGGCCGCCAGGACAATACGTTCCTCGGGTTCGCGGCGGCGCATGTCGAGCAAATCGGCCTGCAAGACGTCCAGCAGGTTTCCGGCACCCGGCTCCACAAACAGCTCGATGTCATTTTCGCCGGCGAGCCGCTCGAAGCTCGCGCGCGTCACCTGCCCCAGCGACCCCAGCAGCGGATGGCCGGTTTCCAGCAGCGGAACGGCTTCCGGGGTTTCCAGCGCGGCCCGCGCCAGCGCCCGTTGCGTGACCAAGTCACCCCAGTATTCGCGGCAGGGATTGACCAGATAGAAGGAAACGTCGACATGCCGGCCGAGCCGTTTGAAGATATCCAGATAGGGCGGCGGCATCGCGCCGATGCCAAAGACGGTAAGACGTTTGGGTAACAGAGCGGACAAATCCACGGCTGTCTTGCTCCCTCCCCCCTCGTGGGGGAGGGCCGGGGAGAGGGGTGAGGAATTTTCCAGCGCCTTGAAGAAAAGCTCGGCCGGATGCGCCGCCGGCAGCTCGCCGGCTTCCTCGCCGATGCGCTGCCACAGCCACGCCTGCCAGGCTTCGTGCTCGCCCAGGCCGACCTGCTTGCCGGCCAGCCAGGCGCCGACCCACTCGGGGCGATAGGCGAGATAGCTGTCGAAGCATTGCGCCAGCTTGCGCGCCAGGCCGTGGCGCTTGACCATGTCGCCGTCGGCGAGATAGCGATGCAAGGGCGCAAACGCGTCGCCTGTCGGCGCTGTCGGCATCAGACGCAAGAGCTGCCAGATCAGGATATCGCTGGCGAACGGCGTCTCCTTGGGCACGTCCGGCAGCACTTTGCCGAACAGCTCCCACAGATAACCGGCGGGAAAGGTGAAGCGGAACTGGGTTGCGATGCCCAGTTCCTCGGCCAGAAACATCTGCAGCCAGCGCGCCATGCCGCCGCTTTGCACCACCACAACCTCGCGCTCGAAGATGTCCAGCGGTCGGCTTCTCAGTTGCGCGGCGAAATGGCGCGCAAGCAGCTCCTGCCGGTTGCCGTGGATGAAGGTGAACATGGGCCCGGATATTACCCGAGCAGCACGGCGACCACCCACAGCAGCAGCGTGGAACGGAAAACGAAACGGTCGGAAAGTGGCGGCAGATGCGAAAACAGGCGGTTCATGACGGACTCCTCAACGAATGACGGAGCCATCTTCGCGTCGACAAGGCTCACAGCGTGAGCCTCAAAAAATCTTCTTCAAATTCGCGGGCGTTCCGCATCTGTCGCCGATCACAGACAGCGGTTTCCTTTTAAAAACAGCCCGTTGAACAAACGCCATCCGGCGCTGTCGCCTATCCCCAACACCCATACGCGGCTCGCAGTCCGCGCCCGGCGGATAAGTAACTGATAGAGCTAGGAATTGCTCACTGGCACGGGGTTTGCAGTACCCCGGGCAGGACTCGGTATTGCAGCCAGTCCCCGCAATTCAAGGGAGCCCAGCATGAAACTACGCCATATCGATATCGCCGCCGGCCTGTTCGCCGTTCTGTTTGTCACTCCGAGCCTGCATGCCGCAAACAGCAGTCCCCGCCCCGAAACGGGCGCGGCCGAGCGCATCGGACAGACAACGGGACAATACGTCGACGACGCGGCGCTCACCACCAAGGTCAAGGTCGCGCTGCTTTCGGACAACCTGCTGTCCGCCTTCGAAGTCAAGGTCAACACCCAGCACGGCATCGTCACCCTGAGCGGCGAAGTCGACAAGCCCGAAACCATACAGCGCGCCATCAAACTGACTTCCGCCATTCCCGGTGTGAAGGCCATCAACACTCATCTCATGGTCAAGGTCGCCAGCATCACGGTCGGACGCGACGTGATGAAGCTCTAGAACACCGGCCCATTGCTGACTTAAGCGAGCAACCCCAAAGGAGGCCACCATGCAATTCCGCCCTATAGATGTCGCGCTGATGATCGCGACCATGGCTGCGGTGCCGGCTTTGGCAGCAGATAATCCCCCCCGTTCTGCTGCCGAAGCCGGCCTCACCGCAGGCCAATACATCGACGATGCAACGCTGACAACCAAGGTCAAGACCGCGCTGCTCAGCGACAGCATCACTTCGCTGTTCAAGATCTCGGTCACGAGCAATCAGGGCATCGTCACCCTGAACGGCACCGTGGACAAAGCCGAAACCATAGACCACGCCGTCAAGCTCGCCAGCGCCGTTCCCGGTGTGAAGACAGTGATAGCCCAGCTCTCGTTGAAGGTTAATTGATTCAACTCCCCCCCCGGCCCCGCGTACGCTTCGAATACGCGGGGCTTTTTTTTCTCCAAGGAATGCCCTGCGGCGACAGGAGTGGAGTTCTACAACATTTGTATCGCATGACGAGGTTTATCTGAACTCGGTCGGAACGTTGGTCTATAACAAGGTACATACTCGAACCGCTGCCTAATCTGGGATGAAGCGTTAGCGATCTAAAGAAAACATAAGTCGTTCGAGAATTGCACCGTCTATCCTAAGGGGGGATATCGCATGGAAGCGTTTCAGAGGCTGAAGGTCGCAACACGACTCTACATTCTGGTCTTTATTACGCTGGTGGGTTTGCTCGCGCTGAGTGCCTCCAGTCTTTACCAGCTCAAGAGCACGATGCTCGAGGACCGGAAAGGCAAGATAGAGAATCTGGTCGAGCTCGCGCTGGGTATCGCCGAACGCAACCAGGCCCTGGCCGCCGCCGGCAAGCTTACCGAAGAGGAAGCCAAGGAAGCTACGAAGGACACCCTGCGCAAACTACGCTACAGCAAGACGGAATACTTCTTCTCCTTCGACAAGAATGGCGTCTATGTATTTCACGGCGCGAAAGCCGAACTCGAAGGTCAGAACCAGATCGACCAGAAGGATGCCAACGGCAAACTGATTGTCAGAGCAATGCTTGCGGTCGCAGCCCAGGGCGGCGGCTTTGTGGACTACTGGTTCCCCAAGGCAGGGCAAACAAAGCAGGAGCCCAAGCTGTCCTACACGGCGATGTTCGAACCCTGGGGATGGGCGATAGGTACCGGGATCTATATCGACGATGTCGACCGGGAATTCAAGAGAAGCGTGACAATACTGGGCGGCATATCGCTCGCCCTGCTGTGCTTGCTGGTTGCACTTGGTTGGATGGTGGCTTCGAGTATCGTGAACCAGCTTGGCGGAGAACCGACGGCAGCATCGGCGGTCATGCACAAGATCGCTGATGGAGATCTGACGGCAGACGTCGGCCAGCCCCGCTCCGGTAGTCTGCTCGATACGCTGCGCCTCATGGTCGGCTCGCTGCGGGAGTTGGTCACCGAGATCGACAAGGGCGCAGACCAGGTTGTGGACAGTGCCGAGCGGATCAACACGGCTTCGAAGGAAGTGGCGACGGCGGCCGAGCTTCAGGCCGACGCCACTGCTTCGATCGCGGCTGCCATCGAGGAGCTGACGGTCACCTCGAACCACATCTCCGACAGCGCCAAGGACACCAAGCTCGATTCGGAAGCCGCCCTGAACCACTCAACCGAAGGCAGTGCCCGCGTCGAGCAGGCCACCACGGCCATGCAGAACATCTCGACGACTGTTGTCGACGCGGCCTCGCGCATTCATGCGCTTGAAAAGCGCACCACCGAGGTAACCTCGATCGCCAACGTGATCAAGGACATCGCCGGACAGACGAACCTGCTGGCCTTGAACGCAGCCATCGAGGCGGCGCGCGCCGGCGAGCAGGGACGAGGCTTCGCCGTCGTGGCCGACGAAGTGAGAAAGCTCGCGGAGCGAACTGCTACGGCGACGAACGAAATCGAGGAAATGATAGGCGGGATTCAGTCGGAAACCGTCGGCGCCGTCGGGGCGATGGAAGCAGCCTTGCCACAGGTCGAACACGGCGTCGAACTGGGTATATCCGCCTCGGAGTCGCTGAAGTCGATCGAATCCGGTTCGAAGCGCAATCTCGACCGCATTGGCGAAGTGGCCGACGCCACACGTGAGCAAAGCTCGGCGAGCACTTCCATCGCGCAGCGGGTGGAACAAATCGCCCAGATGGTCGACGAAACCTCGGCAACCATCAGAAGCACAGCCGACACTGCCGCGAGCCTTGAGGAAATCGCGCAAGGCCTGAAGCGACAGGTCCGCCGCTTCAAAGTTTAGTCACGGTTCTCAGTGAGCCTGTACTGACAGGCCATATCCGGTGCCGGGGCCGCAATTGCGGCCCCTTTTTTTATCCGAGCGCGCCAGTGTGAGACCGGAAGTGCTGCGCATGCTCGACGAGCATGTACACCCAGATAACGGCACAGCGTGGATGCGGCGTCGTTAAGGTAATCATCAGGGCGACGCCGTATTCCTTCATGGAGAGGCGCAGCGCTTGCGCAGGCGCTGAACCAAGCCAAGCCCAAGGCGCCCCGGCTATTTGAGGTAGGACTTGAGCACTTGCAGGAACACCTCGCTTTCCTCCTCGCGCCGCTCCTGCCTGCTTTCGCGCACCACATGATCCGTGATGTGCCCTTCGATCACGGCGCCCATCAGGCCGTTTACGGCGCCGCGCACCGCCGCGATCTGCTGCAGGACCGCCGTGCAATCAGCCTCGGCATCGAGCTGGCTTTCGAGCGAACGCAACTGGCCCTGGATACGGCGCACACGGGCCAGCAGCTTGGTTTTGTCCTTGATGGTATGAGCCATGCTTTCATCTCCGGCAGCTCTATCGATTCCGATATATACTAGGGGGGAGTATATAACACCCGCTGGAAAAATCATCATGCCCGAGTTCGCCCCTCTCCTCCAGCAAGGCAATGCCTGGCTGTTCGCACCCAGCGCCATTCTGCTCGGCGCGCTGCACGGCCTTGAGCCGGGGCATTCGAAAACCATGATGGCGGCCTTCATCGTCGCGGTGCGCGGCACGCTGACGCAGGCGGTATTGCTCGGCCTGTCGGCCACGCTGTCGCACACCGCCGTGGTCTGGGCAATCGCCATGGCGGGCCTGTACTTCGGCAACAACTGGAACGCCGAAACGGCCACGCCCTATCTGCAAGCCGCTTCCGGCCTCATCATGCTCGGCGTCGCCGCCTGGATGATCCGGACCACCTATCGCCATTCCGCCCACAACTACCGTCACGATCATCACCACGATCACGGGCATGATCATGGACACGGCCACATGACGGCGCTCGAAGCCACGCTGGGAGACGAGTACCAGGACGCCCACGAACGCGCCCACGCCGAGGACATCCAGCGTCGCTTCGCCGGCAGGCAGGTCAGCACCGGGCAGATCGTGATGTTCGGCCTGACCGGCGGGCTCATCCCCTGCCCCGCCTCGATCACCGTGCTGCTGCTCTGCCTGCAACTGAAGCAGATCGCGCTCGGCGCCACGCTGGTGCTTTGCTTCAGCATCGGGCTGGCCCTGACCATGGTCGCCTCGGGCGCGCTGGCGGCGCTCAGCGTCAGGCACGCAGCCTCGCGCTTCAAGGGCTTCGGCAGCTTCGCCCGCAAGGCCCCGTATCTGTCAGCCGTGCTGATCTGCGGCGTCGGACTCTACGTCGGCATCACCGGCCTGCAGGCAATCCACGCAGGCTGAACCTCACCGACGCTCGCCTCAAGCCGGCCCGCAGGCGGTATTCGACAAAGGCCCGATATCCGGGCTTCGCGAGGCGGCACTCCTCATCCCGCCTTGAGGCAGAAGCAGTAGATGAAGTGCTGCGTATTCCCGGCCGGCGTCTGGTGGTATTCCTCGCGATGCTCGATGAGTTCGAAAGCCGCACCGAACTCGTCGTGCAAGCCTTCCGGCGTATAACGGGCGACAGGCAGACCGCTGCACTGAGCGGGGCCGTCGAGCGCAAACGTCGCCACGATGACGTGCCCGCCCGGCCTGACCGCATGCCGCACACGTTCAAGATAGGCGGCGCGCTGCTCAGGCTCTGTCAGAAAATGAAAAACGGCGCGGTCGTGCCAAACGTCGAAGCCGTGTCGGGGCAGCGCTATCGTCGTGATATCGCCCTCGATCCAGTGTATCGAGCCGGCACGTTCGCCAAGACGGCGGCGGGCGACGGCCAGGGCCTCGGCCGACAGATCGAGCACGCTGAGATTCGTGTAGCCAAGATCCAGCAAATCATCGACCAGCGTGGAAGCGCCGCCGCCGATGTCTATGATGCGGCTATCCAGATCGGCTGCGGCGGCCTTGATCAGGGCAATGGAATTGGCTGCATGCGGCTGATACCAACTCACGCTCTGCGCCGGCTTGCTGCCGTAAACCTGTTCCCAGTGTGTTTTGGCGGACATGGCCGGCCTCCTGAATTCACTTGAAACAGTATATCGCCGCTGCGCACGCGTGTTTCAAAACGGGCTTCTGAGCGAAAATGGCGCACTGATTTTCGCGCACCCCGCCCCGGAATGTCCGCCGCATCGCCCTCCCGACGCCGTATCGCCCATCTCGACATGGACGCGTTCTACGCGTCGGTCGAACTGCTGCGCTACCCCGATCTCAAGGGGCTGCCGGTCGTGATCGGCGGCGGGCGCGATGCGCAGCCGGAAACGCTGAGCGACGGCACGCGCCGCTACGCCCGCTTGCGCGACTATGTCGGCCGCGGCGTCATCACCACCTCAACCTACGAAGCGCGCGCGCTCGGCGTTTTCTCGGCCATGGGCATGATGAAGGCAGCCAAACTGGCGCCCGACGCGGTGCTGCTGCCGGTGGACTTTGCCGCCTACCGCCACTACTCGCGCCTGTTCAAGGCTGCCGTCGCCGACATCGCGCCGCTGATCGAGAATCGCGGCATCGACGAGATTTACATCGATCTCAGCCACATCGAGGAGGAGACCGAGCCCCTGGCATTACGACTGAAGCAGGCGGTACGCGATGCGACCGGACTGTCCTGCTCGATCGGCATCAGTCATTGCAAGCTCATCGCCAAGATCGCTTCCGATCTGCAGAAGCCGGACGGCCTCAGCATCGTCATGCCGGAGGACATCGCTGCGCGCATCTGGCCGCTGGCGGCCAGCAAGATCAACGGCGTCGGTCCAAAGGCGACGGAAAAGCTCAAGCAACTCGGGATCAACACCATAGGCGAGCTCGCCGCCCAGCCGCGCGATTTCCTGATCGCGCAATTCGGCCGCAGCTACGGCGCGTGGCTGGCCGATGCCGCCCACGGCATCGACGACCGGCCCATCGTCACCGCATCCGAACCCAAATCCATCAGCCGCGAGACGACCTTCGAACGCGACCTGCACGCGCGGCATGATCGCGAGCGCCTGTCCGAAATCCTCATCCACCTGTGCACGCGTCTCGCCGAAGATCTGGAACGCAAACGCTACGCCAGCAAGACCATAGGCATCAAGCTGCGCTACGACAATTTCGAAAGCGTCACGCGCGACCACACCCTCACCGTCGCCACGGCCTCGGCAGACGAGATTCTGCGCGCCGCGCGCGAATGCCTTAAACGCGTCCCGCTCGATCGACGTCTGCGCCTGCTGGGGGTACGCGCCGGCAAGCTTCTACCTTTAAAGGATGTCTCCGCGTCTTATGCCGAGCCCCAAGCCAACCTTCCCTTCGATTGAGCTGCAGCCGGGATGGAGAACTAAAGTCACAACCACCAATAATTCCAACAATGCCGACTACGCAGCCAAACAACACCAATAAACATGAACAAAACAGTCATAAAAATGGTACATTTGAGCCCCATTAACTAAAACAATGAAACCAATGAGACAACACCTGCTTATTATTTCGTCCCTGTGCATCGCGACATCCGCCTTCGCCGCAGATAACACCTTCACCGGTGCCAGCGTCGGTCTAGCCTTGGGCGGTAGCCATAACAAGGTGAAGTTCGGTGGTTTCATCAATGGCAAGTCGGCCAGTGACGATGACGGCGTTGCCAAGCTGTCAGCAAGTTACGGTTGGGCGCTTAGCAGCGATTGGGTGCTCAACGCCGGTGCGGAATACACACTCAACAAGCAGAAATTCGGCAGTACCACTTATGTTTCGGGCGGCACCCAGACGGTGCGCTTTGAAATGAAGGATGACTGGGCTGTCTTCCTGGCGCCGGGCTACCGCATTGCCCCGAACTCTCTCGTGTACGGCAAGCTGGCTTACCACCAAGCCAAGGGCCACTACAACGACACACTTCCGGCAGTAGGCGACACGACCCACAATGGCTTCGGCTACGGTCTCGGCTACGCCTACGCACTGAATCGCAATGTTGAAATCAGCGCGGAATACAACCATATCGACTACAGTCGCGAGTCCGCCGTGCAATCGAACGGCAAGCCCCAGCAGGACATGCTGACTGTAGGGGTCGCCTACCGCTTCTAATGCCGTGCCCCATGCCTGACATGGCGCGGAGACGACAATGAAAAAGCGGCTGCCTGCGGGCAGCCGCTTTTTTACCTCCGCCAATTGGCGAAACCGAACTAGTGCGCTGCCTTGGAGGTCAATTCCTCCTTGCGGGACTGAGTGGACTCGCCCAGCGCGTCTAGGTCAAGGCCGCATTTCTTGGCCTCCGGGAAGATCTCCTTTTCCTCTTCCTCGATATGGTGGTTGACGTATTCGCCGAGCACCGTGACCTTGGCATCGTACAGATCCTCCGAGCCGGACATGGCCTCGATCTGCTCAATCAGGTCCTTGGCGGTTGCGTGCTCGACCAGGGCCTCATCCACCAGATCGGACTCATCGAGTGCCTCGTACAGCGCCGGATAAAAAATTTCCTCTTCGATCTGCGTATGCACCTTCAGCTCCATGCAGATCTGTTCGGCGATTTCCACCTTGGATGACACGTCATCCTTACCGGCCTGTTTTTCAAAATCCTTGAAGAGTTTTTGCACCTTGCGGTGGTCTTCCTGCAGCAGCTGGATCACATCCTTTTCAGAAGAACGACTGCGCGAAGCGCTGGTCGTTTTCGAGTGCGATTTCGTGTGCATTTTGCTTTGGGGCATTTGAGCTCTCCTTTACGTTTAGGGGTCTGCTCATCTTGGTTGCGCGCTCCCGTCTCAGCTATAGGAATGCGCCAATACCGCGCGATTATTTTGTAACAGCGGCGATGTAGCAAGCGCGATAAGGAACAGCGATTGCATCCTGTCTCGCGATGCCGAAGAACGTGGTGACGGCATCAGTAGCGGCGGCCCGGCTTGTCCGACGGCCGGCAAATTCAATCAAATGTTGGAGATCCAAAATGGCAAGCATCCATCCAGGTGGCGACAGGAAGACGCAGATTATCGGCGGGCACAGGGGCGAAGGCCCCGGCCCTGAAGTCATGGCGGCCGACACGCTAGAAGGAGACAGCGTCGTAAATAACCGGGACGAGAAACTCGGTGAAATCACCGACATCATGATCGACGTCCAGACCGGCCAGGTCGCCTACGCTGTGCTGTCCTGCGGCGGCTTCATGGGCATAGGCGACAAGCTGTTCGCCATTCCGTGGGGCGCGCTGACGCTCGACGCGTCGCAGAAGCAGTTCGTCCTGGACATCGACAAGGAGCGCCTGAAAGCCGCCCCGGGCTTCGACAAGGACCACTGGCCGTCGATGGCCGACAGCCGCTGGGCCAGCGAAGTGCACGACTACTATGGACAGCGCGAGTATTGGCTGCCCATGTAGGCGCCTTGTTCCTCCCTTGCAAGGCGCTGGTGCGGCCGGCGCCTCTTCCCCTGCCGGCCGTACCTCCTTTCGTTAAAAACAAACCCCGCGCGGGGTTTGTTTTTGTGCCG
>JAGWTC010000027.1 GCA_028869135.1 Rhodocyclaceae bacterium | reverse complement strand
GCCGACTTGACGGCCGGCGCGCGCATATCGAAATACTGCTCAAGCCATTTCACCGACAACTTGAGGTCGTCGCGGAAGCTGTTGCCGTCGCGTTGCAGCAGGGACAGGCGGGCGTTGATCAGGCGCAGGCGCAGATTCTCGCGCAGGAACAGCGACTGGCTGGGCGCGAGCAGTGCCGGCGCATCCTGATCCATGCGCTCGATGCGCACCATCTGCTTCATCTCGGTCCAGGCGCCGTCGAGCAGACCGCTCCAGTAGGCGGCCTCGGTAACGGACGGCATCGCGGCCCTGTCCGGTGTCTTGGCGACAGCGCTGCGCGGCGGCCGCTGCGCATAGGCGAGCGGCAAGGTATCCACGACCGAGACCACACCTTCCAGCCGGGCGGCCATGCCGGAAACATCAGCTTGCGGCAAGGCCTTGAGCCGTTCGATGTCGCGTGCGATCAGGCGGCGCACGCCGGCGAACTGCGCGTTGCCGTTCTGCGTGAGGCGCGCGTCGGCGCCTTGCAGCGCGATCAGCGCCGCCTCCACATTGCCCGCCAGTTGCAGTTGCTGGGCGGCGATGGCGACCGATTGCTCGATTTCAGCCAGCAGACGTTCATCGCGGCCGCGCGCCAGCTCCTGATACATGGATTCGAGCGCCGCCTGCTGACCCTGGGCCTCGTTGAGCTTGGCCTCGAGCAGCGCGACGCGAGCAGCCAGCGCCTGTGTTTCCTCCCTGGCCTGACGACTGTCGCTGCGGCTGTCGCGAATGGCGCCGTCGCCTTCGCTGAGGCGCCTTGCCAATTCTTCCTGCAGACCGGAAATGCGGCTGCCGCTGGCGACCCACGTCGCGGCGGCGATCGCGATGGCGACCAGTGCGAACAACAGGGCCGGCTGCTTCAGCGGCGACGAGCGCGTAGCAGCAGGTGCGGCGGGCGTGGAGGCAGGCGTTTCACTCATGGTCGAAGTATCTTAGCAAACCCGCCATCAGTCCGGCGTCGGCGGGATCGGTCAGAACCACCGTGTGTATGCCGCACGCCTCAGCGGCGGCGGCGATGCGCGCGTGGGGCACGAACAGGGGCGTTTTCCTGAGCCAGGCAAGGCCCAGTTGCCCGAGCATGGCGACCAGATTGTGCAGCCCTTCGCTGCTGGTCACGGTCACCGCGTCGAGCCGGCCGGCTTCCCACAGGCGCAACAGGCCGTCCGGGCTGTGTGTGGGGCAGCGGCGCGTGTAGCAACTGGCGTAATCGACCTCGGCGCCGCGCCGGCGCAAGGTGTCGGCGAGCAGTTCGCGGCCGCCGTCGCCGCGGAAAATGACGACGCGCCGGCCCTGCACGTCCTGCAGCTCCGGCAGTTCCAGCAAGGCCTCCGAATCGAAGCGCCCTTGCGGACACAGCACCTGCTTTTCCTGCCCGGCCAGATCGTGCGCCTGCAGTGCGCTCTCGCTGCTGTGGCCGACGGTGGCGACGCGCAGGTGGGCAGGCCAGGCGCGGCGCGTCAGTACCTCATGCAGCCCCATGGCGACGGCATTCGGGCTGACGAAAACGGCGAAATCGTAGCGATCGAGGGCGATGATGCGTTCGACCAGGGCTGTGTTGTCATCGAGCGGCCCGATCGCCAGCACCGGAAACAGTACCGGCGTTGCGCCGGCAGCGACCAGCGCTTCGGCCAGATGCGTGGCCTGGCCGGCCGGCCGGGTAACGACGACATGGCGCCCCCTCAACGACATGCGGGCGCCTTTCAGGCGTGATTGGCCGGCGGGCTGGCCGGAAGTTCGGCGAGGATGGCGTCGGCGCCGGCGGCGCGCAGTTGTTCGACGAGTTGCAGCCCCAGCGCTTCCGGATCGCTGGCGCTGCCGCTGAGCTCGGCGGCAGCGACACGGCTGCCATCGGGCAGGGCCACCAGGCCGCGCAGGTGGATGGTGCTGTCCCGCATCTCGGCGAAGGCCGCCAACGGCACTTCGCAGCTGCCGGCCAGCGCGCGCGACACGGCGCGCTCGGCGCGCACGCAGGCGGCGGTGGCGGCGTCGTTCAGCGGCGCCAGCCAGGCGGCGACATCGGCGCGATGCGCGGCGGCTTCGATGCCCAGCGCACCCTGGCCGGCGGCCGGCAGCGAGTCTTCGGCCGGCAATACGGAGCGGATGCGATCCTTGAGGCCCAGCCGGATCAGGCCGGCGGCTGCGAGAATGATGGCGTCGTATTCGCCGCTGTCGAGCTTTCTCAGGCGGGTATCGAGATTGCCGCGCAGCGGGCTGACGGCCAGATAGGGGTGACGCGCATGCAGCTGCGCTTCGCGGCGCAGGCTGGAGGTGCCGACCACGGCGCCGGGCGGCAGCTCGTCGAGGCTGGCGTACTTGTTCGAGATGAAGGCGTCGAAGGGCGTCTCGCGCGGGCCGATGGCGACGAGGCGGAATTCTTCGCCCAGTACCATGGGCACATCCTTGAGGGAGTGCACGGCGATATCGGCGCTGCCGTCGAGCAGGGCGGTTTCCAGCTCCTTGACGAAAAGCCCCTTGCCGCCGACCTTGGCCAGGGGACGGTCGAGGATTTGGTCGCCGCGGGTGGTCATGCCGCGCAGCTCCACCTTGCAACCCGGATATAATTGACGCAAAAGGCCTTGCACATGCTCGGCCTGCCACAGCGCGAGACGCGACTCCCGGGTTGCGATGACAATGCGTTCGGGGGCAGGATGGTTTGGCGCAGCAGTGCTCACGAGGGAATCTCTATAGGAGTCTGGATGGGCGCACGGACCGGTGCCGTGCGTCTGGAAAGTGGCGTCGATTCTAGCATGGGGGTGGTTCCAACCATGCTGGAAAGGCGCCCGGGGTCGCTCGTGCGTGACGCGAGGACGGTTTTGGACTAGTACTGTTAGATTGACGGCCGGCACATGCCGGCATGAAGGAATGCGATGAGTAACGATACCCTCGACAAGGATCAGCCGCTGCGCGAAGACATCCGCCTGCTCGGGCGCCTGCTCGGCGAGACGGTGCGCGAACGCGAGGGCGAGGCCGTCTTTGACACCATCGAGAAGATACGCCAATTGTCTCTGCGCTATCACCGCGACGAGGATCGCGATGCGCGGCGCGAGCTGGTGGCGGTGCTCGACGTCCTGTCGCTGGAAGAAACCAGCCAGGTCGTGCGCGCGTTCAGCTATTTCTCGCATCTGGCGAATATTGCCGAGGATCAGCATCACATCCGCCGCGCCCGCGCCCATGCGCTGGCCGGTTCCCCGCCGCGCGAGGGCGAGCTGCCCTACACGCTGAAGCGCGCGCTCGACAGCGGCGTCGACGCCAAGGGCTTGTCCGAGTTCTTCAAGTCGGCCCTGGTGAGCCCGGTATTGACCGCGCACCCGACTGAGGTGCAGCGCAAGAGCATTCTCGATTGCCAGTGGGCCATCGCCGGCATTCTCGAAGAGCGCGATCGCACCATGCTTACGCCCGACGAGCTGGCGGCACGCGAGGAAATGTTGCGTCGCGAAGTGCTGACGCTGTGGCAGACGCGTTTGCTGCGCAAGAACAAATTGTCGGTGATGGACGAAGTCTCCAATGCGCTGACTTATTACGAGACCACCTTCCTGAAGCAGCTGCCCTTGCTCTACAACGAGCTTGAGGATCACTTGGCCAAGACCGTGCCGGGATGGAAGCGTGATGAGCGTACGCCGGAGCTGACGCCGTTCCTGCGCCCGGGCTCGTGGATCGGCGGCGATCGCGACGGCAATCCCTTCGTCACCGCCGATGTGCTGATCCAGGCAGTGCGTGCGCAAAGCCGCCGCGCCATGGACTTCTACATTCCCCAGCTCAAGAAACTGAGCTCCGAGCTGTCCGCCGCCGCCGGCCTAGTCGACATCACGCCCGAGCTGCAGGCGCTGGCCGACAAGTCGCCGGAAACCAGCCCGCACCGCGAGGCTGAACCCTATCGCCTGGCCATCGCCGGCATGTATGCGCGTCTTTGCGCCACGGCGCAAATGCTCGACGATATCCCGCCGCCGAGCGGCGTGCCGCTGGGCACGCCCTACGCCGATGCCGCCGAATTCAAGCGCGATCTGGACGTCATTCATGACTCGCTGGTCGCGGATCGCTCCTTCCTCATCAGCCGCGGTCGTCTGCGCCGTCTGCGTCGCGCCGTAACCATCTTCGGTTTCCATCTGACCTCTCTGGACCTGCGTCAGAACTCCGATGTGCACGCCCGCACGGTCGGCGAACTGCTGGCGGTGGCCCGGCCGGGCACCGACTACGCCGCGCTCGACGAGCAGGCGCGTATCGAACTGCTGGTCGCCGAGATTGCGTCGCCGCGCCTCTTGGCCTCGCCTTACGCGCAGTACAGCGAAGAGACCGCCGACGAGCTGAAGATATTCCAGACCGCGCGCCAGATTCACGAGCGCTTCGGCAAGGCCGCCATCGAGAACGTCATCATCTCCAAGGCCGATGGCGTTTCCGACGTGCTCGAGGTCGCCGTCCTGCTCAAGGAAGCCGGCATGTTGCGCCCGCAGGAAGACGCGCTCGACGCCAACATCATTCCTTTGTTCGAAACCATCGAGGATCTCGAGCGCAGCGGCCCGGTCATGGACGCACTGTTCAGCCTGCCCGTCTATCGCCGCCTGCTCGAAGCGCGCGGCAAGGTGCAGGAATGCATGCTCGGCTATTCCGACAGCAACAAGGACGGCGGCTTCATGACCTCGGGCTGGTCGCTGTACCAGGCCGAGAATTCGCTGGTCGAGGTGTTCAAGAGGCACGGCATCGCATTGCGCCTGTTCCACGGTCGCGGCGGCTCCGTCGGCCGCGGCGGCGGCCCCAGCTACCAGGCCATCCTGGCCCAGCCGCAAGGCGCGGTGCAAGGGCGCATCCGCATTACCGAGCAGGGCGAAGTCATCGCCTCCAAGTACGCCAATCCGGAGCTGGGTCGCCGCAATCTCGAGATACTCGCCTCGGCGACGCTGGAAGCCACGCTGCTGCCGCACGAGCATGACGACCCGCGCCCGGAATTCATCGAAGCCATGGATTTTCTCTCGGCCGAAGCCTTCAAGGCCTACCGCAATATGGTCTACGAGACGCCGGGCTTCGAACAGTATTTCTGGGAGTCGACTGTCATCAGCGAGATTTCCGCGCTGAACATCGGCAGCCGTCCGGCGTCGCGCAAGAAGACCACCGCGATCGAAGACCTGCGCGCGATTCCCTGGGTGTTCTCGTGGTCGCAGTGTCGTCTCATGCTGCCGGGCTGGTTCGGTTTCGGCTCCGCCATCACTGCGTGGCGCAAGGCCCGCGGCGAGGCCGGCATGCAACTACTCGCCGAGATGGATCGCAAATGGGGCTTCTTCAACACCCTGTTGTCGAACATGGACATGGTGCTGGCCAAGAGCGATATCGCGATTGCCGAGCGCTACTCGCAACTGGTCAAGGATGAAGCGCTGCGCAACGCCATCTTCCCGCGCCTTAAGGGCGAATGGCAGGCCAGCATCGACGCGCTGCTGGAAATCGCGGGGCAGAAGGCCTTGCTGGAAAGCAACCCGCTGCTGGCGCGTTCGATCCGCAACCGTTTCCCCTATCTCGATCCGCTCAATCACCTGCAGATCGAGTTGCTCGAGCGTCACCGCACCGGTGAGACGGACGAGCGCACCAAGCGCATCATCCACCTGACCATCAACGGCATTGCCGCCGGTTTGCGCAATAGCGGTTAAGCCTGCGCCATCAGTCAAGCAAAAGGGCCGGAGATTCTCCGGCCCTTTTGCTTTCGATCTGAAAGCCCCTCGCCCGCTGGCGAGACGGCATTGGGGCTGGCGCACCCCCGGTCGATCAAGCCTTGATCAAGGCCTTCACTGTGGGCCACTGCCGCCGGCTGACCGGGATCTTTTCACTGACATCGTGGAGCAGCAGCAGCCATTGGGCTTCGCTGCCTTCCTCGCCGTCGCCGATGGCATGCTGGCCGCGTTCATAGCCGGCAATGGCCTTGCGCGCGACCAGACAATTGCGGTGGGCGCGCACGAAAATTTCCCCGAATTCCTGCTCGAGCTGGTTCAGCGATTCTTCCAGCAGGTATTCGCGTTCGCGCGTATGGGCCGTCACGTATTTCTGCTCCGCGCGCAGAAACAGGATGTCCGCCACCGGGACCAGCAGGCTGCGGCCGCGTTCGGTGCTGCGCAGGACGCTGCGACCCTGGGGCGCAAGAATCTGCAATTGCTCGCTGCGCAAGCTCGAGTGACGCGCCTTTTCCAGCGCGGCAGCGAGGCGAACGGCGCGTATGGGTTTGAGCAGATAGTCGAGCGCGGCAAGCTCGAATGCCTTGACCGCATACCGATCGAAAGCCGTGACGAAGATCAGGCCCGGAACGCGCGGCAGGCGGCCGAGGTGCTGGGCGAGTTCCAGCCCATCCATGCGTGGCATGCGAATGTCGGTGAGTACGACATCGGGCGCGTGCGTTTCGCAGGCTTCCAGCGCTGCCATGCCGTCTGCCGCTTCGGCCACGATCTCATGGGGCAGACTGGCGGCCAGGTCGGACAGCAGATCGCGCAGCCGCGCGCGCGCTGGCGCCTCGTCGTCCACGATGAGAATCCGCAATGGCTTCATGCTTGATCCCGGCGGCGCAAGGGCAGGTCGACCGTGACCGTATAGCTGCCGTCTCGCTCCAGCACGGACAGGTCCGCTTCAAGGTCGTAGAACAGCATCAGGCGCTCGCGGATATTCGCCAGCGCCATCTGGTTGCCGCGTCCCTGCGTGCCGACGTGTATCGCGCCGGTGCCCGCCGGCGTAGGGTTGGCGATGGCGATGCGCACGCGCTTGCCTTGCGTCCCGACGCTGACCGTGATGGTGGCCGGCATTTCCGAAGGTTCGATGCCGTAATACACGGCGTTTTCGAGCAGGGGCTGAAGCATGAGCGGCGGCATCAGCGTGTCCGGCGGGCATGCATCGATCTGCCAGTCGATACGCAGACGTTCGCCCAGACGCAGCTTTTCCAGTTCGAGGTACTGGCGGGCGAGGCCGATTTCGTCGGAGAGCTGTACCAGTTCGCGGTTTTCCTTCATGAGCACCCGGAACAGGTCGGACAACTCCTCCAGCGCCGTTTCGGCGCGTCGCGGGTCGCGCCGCATCACGCCCAGCACCGCGTTGAGGCTGTTGTAGAGAAAGTGGGGGCGTATGCGCGCCGTCAACGCAAGCAGGCGGGCCTCCGCCAGGGCCGGTGAATACAGGGCGCTGCGCAGGGCGAAGTAGACCAGCATGACGCCCGTGGTCAGCGCAGCCCAGAACAGCGCGCGCGCCAGGCTCGTTTCGGCGATCAGGAAGCTGAACGAGAAGGCCAGGTGTTGTGCCCCGGCAACAAGCAGCGCCAGGCACATGACGGTCAGCTTGCCCAGCCGGGGCGGCAGTTCCGCCAGCCGGGTGCTGAGCAGGTGCAGCAGCGGCAAGAGCACGAACAGCGGAGGTTCCAGCCACAAGGCGATGTCGACAAACTCGCCCGGCAGAAGATGCCAGTCGCCATTGCGAGCGACCACCCAGAGCAGCCCCAGCAGATTTACGCCCAGCAGCACGCGCAGCCATACGCCCAGATTGCGGAAATCCGGCAGGGCGGTGGCGATGAGGTTATGCCGTATACTTGGAGACATGGGCGAAATATAAGAAAATCACTTAATTATTCGCTGCAACCCGCTGCTTTACAAGAATTTTCATTATGACAGATCAATCCCACGGCGCTGCCGAAAACAAGGCCTGGTCGGGCCGCTTTTCCGAACCTGTGTCCGACCTCGTCAAGCGCTATACCGCTTCGGTGTTTTTCGACCGGCGCATGGCGCTGCAGGACATTCGCGGCTCGCTCGCGCATGCGGCCATGCTGGCGAAGCAGAACATCATTGGCGCCGACGACCTGGCCGCCATTCGCAAGGGCCTGGAGCAGGTCCGGGGCGAGATCGAACGCGGCGAGTTCGACTGGAACCTCGACGACGAGGACGTGCACCTGAATATCGAGAAGCGTCTGACCGCGCTGATCGGCGATGCCGGCAAGCGCCTGCATACCGGGCGCTCGCGCAACGACCAGGTGGCCACCGACATTCGCCTGTGGCTGCGCGACACCATCGACGCCGTCGATGGCCTCTTGGCGAATTATCAGGCCTCGCTGCTGAATCTCGCCGAGCAGCATGCAGCGACGCCGCTGCCCGGCTTCACGCATTTACAGGTGGCCCAGCCGGTGACCTTCGGCCACCATCTGCTGGCCTACGTCGAAATGGCCAAGCGCGACCGCGAGCGCATGCAGGACGCCAGGAAGCGCGTCAATCGTTTGCCGCTGGGCGCCGCCGCGCTGGCCGGCACCAGCTATCCGATCGACCGCGAATTCGTGGCGCGTGAACTGGGCTTCGACGGCGTCTGCGAGAACTCGCTCGACGCGGTCTCCGATCGCGATTTCGCCATTGAATTCACCGCCGCCGCGTCGCTGGCCATGATGCACATTTCGCGCTTCTCGGAAGAGCTGATCCTGTGGATGAGCCCGCGCGTCGGCTTCATCGACATCGCCGACCGCTTCTGCACCGGCTCCTCGATCATGCCGCAGAAGAAGAACCCCGACGTGCCCGAGCTCGCGCGCGGCAAGACCGGACGTGTCTACGGGCATCTCATGGGCCTGCTGACTCTGATGAAGGGCCAGCCGCTGGCCTACAACAAGGACAATCAGGAAGACAAGGAGCCGCTGTTCGATACGGCCGACACGCTGATCGACACGCTGCGCATCTTTGCCGACATGGTGCCGGGGATCACGGTCAAGGCGGACAATATGCGCGCCGCCCTCAATCTGGGTTTCGCCACCGCGACCGATCTGGCTGATTACCTGGTCAAGAAGGGCCTGCCTTTCCGCGATGCACATGAAGCCGTGGCGCGCGCGGTGCGCGCGGCCGAACAAAAGGGCTGCGATGTCAGCGAGCTGTCGCTGGGGGAACTTCAATCCTTCTCGCCGCTGGTTGCCGAGGACGTGTACGCTGTGCTGACCGTCGAAGGCTCGCTCTCCGCGCGCAACCATATCGGCGGCACTGCGCCCGAACAGGTGCGCGCCGCCATCGCCCGTCGCCGTCAGGAGCTGTAGCCGCACATGGAAAAAATCGGCCGCTACGAAGTCAGGGGTAAGCTGGGCGAAGGCGCCACCAGCATTGTGTACCTTGGCTACGATCCCGAGAAGGATCGCGAAGTGGCCATCAAGGTCATCTACCCGCATGTGCTCAAGGATCGCGAGCGTGGGCTGATGTATCGCCATCTCCTGATGAACGAGGCCTCTCTCGCGGGCAAGCTCGACCATCCGAGCATCGTGCAGATCCACGAAGCCGTGCTCAGCGACGAAGAGCAGAGCTACATCGTCATGGAGTATGTCGCCGGCGGCACGCTCGAGCCTTTCTGCACGCCCGAGCACCTGATGCCGATCGAGACGCTGGTCGAGGTGATTTTCAAATGCACGCGTGCGCTGCAGTATGCGCAGCGGCTCGGCATCACGCATCGTGACATCAAGCCGGCCAATATTCTGCTGGTGCAGGCCGGCAATCTGTCCGGAGACATCAAGATCTCCGACTTCGGCGCGGCGATCACGCCGGACAACGAGCAGACCCAGGTGTCGGCGGTCGGTTCACCCGCCTACATGTCGCCGGAACAGGTGCGCGAGCATCCGCTCAATCACCAGACCGACATCTATTCGCTGGGCGTGGTCATGTATCAGTTGCTGACGGGCCGCCTGCCCTTCCAGGCCAGCAGCAACTACAACATGGTTTATCAGATCTGCAACAGCACGCCGCCACCGCCTTCTACCTTCCGCAGCGATCTGCGCTCCTCGCTCGACGCCGTGGTGCAGCGCGCAATGCAAAAGGACCTGACGGCCCGCTATCAAAGCTGGGAAGAGTTTTCCGTCGATCTGGCGCAGGCCTACCGCAACCGCCGCCTGACCGAGCGTGCGCATACGCCTGACATCGAGAAGTTCGAGACCTTGCGCGCCCTCCCCTTCTTCAAGGAGTTCTCGGATATCGAGATCTGGGAGGCGGTGCGCTTCTCGCGCTGGGAAGAGGTCGCGCCCGGCACGCAGTTGATGCGTGAGGGCGAGGTGGGCGACACCTTTGCCATCCTGATCGATGGCGAGGTCCGTATCAGCAAACAGGGCACCTTGCTCGATGTGCTGGGTCCGGGCGATATCTTCGGCGAAATCGTCGCCGTCACGCCTACGCTGCACGGCCGCACTGCCGATGCAGTGGCGCAGACCACCGTCAAGGTGGCGATCGTGTCGCGCAATGCGCTGCGCCATGCGTCCGATTCGGCACGCATGCATTTCTACGAGGCATTCCTGGGCCTGGTGTCGCGCCGGCTGGCGGCGACCAACAATCGCGTTATCGGCCCCTGAAAATAAAAAGGCCTGCGTTGCAGGCCTTTTTATTTCGCTCGCGTCGCTTACTTGAGTGCGGCGATCTGCTGCTGCAATTCGCCCGACTGGTACATCTCGGTCATGATGTCGCTGCCGCCGACGAATTCGCCGCCGATATAGAGCTGCGGGATGGTCGGCCAGTTGGCGTATTCCTTGATGCCCTGACGGATATCCGGATCGGCCAGCACGTCGACGGTGGTGAGGTTGTCGACGCCACATGCCTTGAGGATCTGCACGGCCTTTGCCGAGAAGCCGCATTGAGGAAATTGCGGCGTGCCCTTCATGAACAGAACGACGGGGCTGCCGGTGACGGTTTCGCGAATACGGTCTTGAGTGCTCATCTGTTTTCCTGAGTAAGTAATGGACCAACTCAATAGTTGATCTTTTTTGTCGGAAATAGTTTAGCCGAGGTTGGGCCGCGGACGCAATATTCCGACGGCGCAAAGAAAAAGCGCAACCCGTGGGTTGCGCTTTGGAGTTCCACACCAGAGGAGGAGGGTGGAGGAGAACCGCGAATTACAACAAGATCGGATCGAGCGAAGGTGGCAGCCTTGCGGACAAGCCGTTTTACACAGACAGGTAAAGCACTTGTGTCTTTCTGGTTGCATGCATTGTCTCAAAGAGGAAATCCCGAAGCAAGTTGTATTTGTGCATTGCACAACAAATGTTTTTATTTCTATAAGCAAGACGTTTTATGTCTGCTTATGTCTATAAAAAACAAATGATTAATCTGTGTGACTAAAGTCACAGCGTCAAAATTATCCGGCCATAAGAAAGTCTGATAATTTGCCTTATGGGTATTCATTGTGCAATGCAGCATTTGAATTTGGACGGGCTTGTGACGAAGGGCTAAAATCACGCCTCTTTGAGAAAGGATGCAGCATGGAATGCGTGGTTCGTTGGGGCGAAGGCATGAGCTTCATCGCCGAAACCGGAAGTGGCCATATGGTGGCGATGGATGGCGCGCCCGAAGGCGGCGGCCGCAATCTCGCGCCCCGCCCCATGGAAATGGTGCTGCTGGGCACGGGCGGATGCACGGCTTACGATGTCGTGCTGATTCTCAAGCGCGGACGTCAGGACATCACGGGTTGCGATGCGCGCCTGCAGGCCGAGCGCGCCGAGACCGATCCCAAGGTCTTCACCCGGATCAACTTCCATTTTGTGGTGACGGGCCGCAATCTGAAACCGGAAGCGGTTGAGCGCGCCATCAAGCTGTCGGCGGAGAAATACTGCTCCGCATCCATCATGCTCGGCAAGACCGCCGAGATCACGCATACCTGGGAAATCGTCGAAGCCTGAGCAATTGAATGAAGCCGCGTCGTCGTCTGGCCGTGGGAGGGCTGTGCAAGGCTGGACGCCGCGGCACGCGCTGGATGGCAAATCGTGCGCGGATAAAGCGAAGAGCCCCTGCTTGGGGAGCCGGTTGTGCCAGCGAGCCGGAGCTGTCCTCCCCGAAATGGGACGAGAGGACAGGCTAAATGTAGTAGGCGGTGCCGGTCATGAGCTTCGAGCTTAGCCGCATGGCCGACTTCAGGGGCGCCGGGAGTTCGGCCGCGCCCAGGCTCACCGCCGTGGCGGCATGCTCGGCTTCGTCGATGGCCATTTGTTCGAGCACCGCCCGCGAACGTTGGTCGTTCGCCGGCAAGCGCTGCATATGATCAGCCAAATGCGCGCCGACCTGGCGTTCCGTTTCAGCCAGAAATCCGAGATTCCATCGGTCGCCGCATTTGCCGGCAATGAGCCCCATGGTCAGGGAGCCGAAGTACCAGAACGGGTTGAGCAGGCTCTTGCGACCGCCCAGCTCCCCGATGCGCGTTTCCGTCCAGTTGAGATGCTCGGTCTCTTCCCAGGCCGCCTGCACCAGCGCCTGGCGCGTCGCCGGATCGTTCGAGGTCAGGGCCTGCCCCTGATACAGGGCCTGGGCGCAGACCTCGCCGACATGGTTGATGCGCATCAGCGCCGCAGCGTGAAGGCGCTCTGCGGACGACAATTCCCCTTCAGGCAGGTGGGCGCCCGGCCGCGCGCGGGCAGTCGGTGCGGGGGCAAAGACGGTTCTCAGAACCTTGTCGAATTCGACGATGGCTTGGTCCAGCATGGCGTCCTATTGCGCGTATTTTGCGGCGACAGCGGGATGCATTCCGCGTCGCAACGCGTCCAGCCCTTCTTCAGCGGTTTTAATCGCGTGGAATTCGGGGCAGAAGTAAAAATTGGCGAGGGATTTCTGCTGCTGGTTGTATGGCTGGAACTTCCGCCATTCCGTGATGCGCGACTTTGACCATGTGCCATCGCGCGTCCCGGTGGCATAGATGCGATATTCGTTGGTGTCGCAGCGTATGCCTTCGTAGCTTGTGTTGATTGCGCCGCCAGCGGTTTTTACAACCATGACATAACGAACGATTTCGTCCGGGGTCCCTGCGCCGATGGCGGTCTTGTCCACATAGTATTTGGTCGCCGATACGCCGCCTACGGAAAACTCGGCCAGATTCTCGTCCTTCGGGAATGGCGGCAAGGTGTAGTTGCTTTCCGCCCAGACGGTTTCTTCAGGCTCTGCATAGTTTGTATTCAATTGCGGAGGCTCGGCGAACGCGGGGCAGGCACCGATAAACAATGAAAGGGCCAAGGGAATGTAGCGGCTCATCGCTCTTCCTCCATCTTTCTTGCAAGGTTGTGGTCGCCCCATTGAGGCCTCTGCTGCGACGGATTGGCGAACAGCAGGCGCGCCAGCTCGGTCAGTGCCGATTCATACACACCGCGCTTGAAGTCGATCACGCCGTCGAGCGGCGTCCAGTAGTCGCTCCAGCGCCAGGCATCGAACTCCGGATGCGCGCTGGCGCGCAGGCAGACATCGTTATCGCGGCCGACCAGACGCAACAGGAACCAGATCTGTTTCTGGCCCTTGTAGGTGGTGCGCCATTCACGCCGTACCCAGTTCTTGGGCACGTCATAGCGCAGCCACTCGCGCGTGCGGCCGAGTATTTTGACGTGCTCGGGCAGCAGCCCGACTTCCTCGTGCAGTTCGCGAAACATCGCCTGCTCGGGCGATTCACCCCTGTTGATGCCGCCCTGCGGAAACTGCCAGGCGTGTTCACGGATGCGCTTGCCCCAGAACACCTGGTTGCGGCTGTTGGCCAGGATGATGCCAACGTTCGGCCGATAGCCTTCCCGATCTAGCATGGGAACACCTTAAATTTTTGACTGCCTCCATTCTTTCATAATTCAAGGCGGGTGCAAAGCCGGTCCAGCGCTGCATATGGCGGGCAAAAGCCCGTAAAATCGCGTTTTGATCAAATTCGGATTCAGTTCATGCGTGCCTCGCAGTTCTTCATCGCCACTCTCAAGGAAGCCCCGTCGGATGCGGAGGTCGTCAGCCACAAGCTGATGATGCGCGCCGGCATGATCAAGCGCTTGAGCGCGGGCGTTTATACCTACATGCCGATGGGACTGCGCGTGATCAACAAGGTTGCCGCCATCGTGCGCGAGGAAATGAATCGCGCTGGCGCGATCGAACTGTCCATGCCGGTCGTGCAGCCTGCCGACCTGTGGCAGGAGACGGGGCGCTTCGAAAAAATGGGCCCTGAGATGCTGCGCATCAAGGATCGCCATGACCGCGACTTCGTGCTGCAGCCGACCAGCGAAGAAGTTGTTACCGACATCGCGCGCCAGGATTTCAAGAGCTACAAGCAGTTGCCCAAGAACCTGTATCAGATCCAGACCAAGTTCCGCGACGAGCGTCGTCCGCGCTTTGGTCTGATGCGCGGGCGCGAGTTCGTCATGAAGGACGCCTACAGTTTCGACCGCGATCCGGCGGCGGCGCAGGCCAGCTATCAGACGATGGCGAAAGCCTACCGTGCGGCATTTGATCGTTTCGGCCTGCGTTACCGTGCCGTCGCTGCGGACAGCGGTGCCATCGGCGGCGACTTGAGCGAAGAGTTCCAGGTCATCGCCGCCACCGGCGAGGATGCCATCATTTACTGCCCGACCAGCGACTACGCGGCCAATATCGAAAAGGCCGAAGCGCTGGCGCCGCAGGGTACGCGTCCGGCGGCCAGCCAGCCGCTCGCCAAAGTGCCCACGCCTGGCAAGAGCGTTTGTGCTGATGTGGCTCAGTTGCTGCAAGTGCCGCTGGCCACCACGGTCAAGTCGCTGGTGCTGGCGACCGACGAGGTCGATGAGCATGGCGCGATCGTCAAAAGCCAGGTCTGGCTGCTGATGCTACGCGGCGATCACGACATGAACGAGGTCAAGGTCGGCAAGCTGCCGGGTTTCGAGAAGGGCTTCCGCTTTGCCACTGAGGCTGAGGTCGTCGAACACTTCGGCACCAAGCCCGGCTATCTCGGGCCGCTCAATCTGAAGCAGCCAGTGCGTATCGTCGCCGACCGCGAAGTGGCCATCATGGCCGACTGGATTTGTGGTGCCAACGAAGCCGACTTCCACATCACCGGCGTGAATTGGGGGCGGGACCTGCCTGAACCGGAGCTGGTGGCTGACTTGCGCAATGTCGTCGAGGGCGACTCGTCGCCGGACGGCAAGGGCGTGCTGGCCATCGAGCGCGGCATCGAGATCGGCCACATCTTCTATCTCGGCACCAAGTACAGCAAAGCGATGAACGCCACCTTCCTGGACGAAGGCGGCAAGCCGCAGTTCTTCGAGATGGGCTGCTACGGCATCGGCATCACGCGCCTGCCCGCAGCCGCGATCGAGCAGAACCACGACGACAAGGGCATCATCTGGCCGGCGGCGATTGCGCCCTTCGAGGTTGTGATCGTGCCGATGGGTTACGCCAAGTCGGCGGACGTCAAGGCGGCGACAGACAAGCTCTACGCCGAGCTGCAGGCCGCCGGCGTCGATGTCATCCTCGATGATCGTGACGAGCGTCCCGGTTCGATGTTTGCCGACTGGGAGCTGATCGGCGTGCCGCACCGTCTGGTGGTCGGCGAGCGCGGCCTCAAGGAAGGAAAGATCGAATACAAGGCGCGCACCGACGCCGAAGCGAGTTTGCTGGACGCCGGCGCGGTTGTTGCCCACGTCCAGGGTTTGCTGGGCCGCTGAGATGCGACGGGCGGCGCTCCTCCTTTGCGTCGTGTTGAGCCCGCTGGCTGTGGCGCCGGCGTATGCCGGCGCGCAACAGGAGGAGGTGCTGGCCGCCAGCGTACAGGCGGCGCTGCAGGCGGCGGTCGCCGACCAGGCTTCGCCCGAGCCGGAGTTCCCCAGCGTCATCGACAAGGTGAACTGGCTGTCCACGATGTCGGAGCGCCTCTACAAGCGCATACCGGATCCGCAAGCGCGCATTGAGTTTCTCAAGACCGTCTATTACGAGGCCCGCCGCGCCGGCCTCGATCCGCAGCTCGTGCTGGGGCTGATCCAGGTCGAAAGCGGTTTCCGCAAGTACGCCGTGTCCGGTGCCGGTGCGCGCGGCTATATGCAGGTCATGCCCTTCTGGGTCAAGTTGATTGGCGCGCCGGACAACAACCTTTTTCATATGCGCACCAATCTGCGCTACGGCTGCACGATCCTGCGCCACTATCTCGATATCGAGAAGGGCGATTTGTATCGCGCTCTGGGGCGTTACAACGGCAGTCTGGGCAAGCCCGAGTATCCGAACATGGTGCGAGGGGCATGGGAGAAAGGCTGGGCCTGGCCCTTGCCGCAGCAAGCAGCGCTCAAATGAAAAAAGGCCGCAGTCGCGGCCTTTTTCTTATGGAGATCAGGAAGGTCAGCTAGCGATCTCGCGCTCGATTTCGGCCAGGCCGATATGGCGCACGTCGCGGCCCTTGACCATGTAGATCACATACTCGGCGATGTTCTTGGAGTGATCGCCAATGCGCTCGATGGCCTTGGCGATGAAAACCATGTCCAGCGAGTGGGAGATGGTGCGCGGATCTTCCATCATGTAGGTGATCAGCTGGCGCATGGCCGACTTGAACTCGACGTCGACTTCCTGGTCGGCACGTACCACCTGGCCAGCGGCAACAACGTCGAGACGGGCGAAGGCGTCAAGCGCCTGGCGCAGCATGCTGACGACCATGCCCGAGACATGGCGGAATTCAATGGCCGGCGCCGAGTGGAAGTCGGAACCGTGGATCTGCTTGGCCATCTTGGCGACTTTCTTGGCCTCGTCGCCAATGCGTTCGAGATCGGTAATGATCTTGACCACGGTCATGACCAGACGCAGATCGCTGGCAGTCGGCTGACGGCGCGCAATGACCTGGTTGCAGGCTTCGTCGAGCTCGACTTCGTGGCGGTTGACGCGCTCGTCGGTCGCGATGGCCTCGTCGATAACCAGCATGTCTCCGCTGGAGAGTCCATCCATGGCCATGACGATGAGTTGCTCGACCACCCCGCCCATCTGCAACACGCGGTTGCGGATGTTTTCAAGGTCGGCGTCGAACTGCTTGGCAATGTGGTCGTTCATGGGGGGGCTCATGGCATGGTCTCCGGGCCTGAAATATTACCAATCGATTGTGACGGATTTGTTGCAGGTGCGGTAGCGGGCCTAGCGCCGCAGCGTTTTGACGCCATCAGCCGTGCCCAGCAGCAGCACGTCGGCGCCGCGGCGGGCAAAGAGCCCGTTGGTGACGACGCCGACGATCTGGTTGAGCCGGGTTTCGAGGCCAACCGGATCGCCGATGGCAAGCCCGTGCACATCGAGAATGATGTTGCCGTTGTCGGTAAGAAAACCTTCACGCAGTTTGGGAGTTCCGCCCAGTGCGGCCAGCTCGCGGGTCACCTGGGAGCGCGCCATGGGGATGACCTCGACTGGCAAGGGAAACTTGCCCAGCGTGGCAACCTGCTTGCTGGCATCGCAAATGCAGACGAAGGTATCGGCTACGGCCGCGACGATCTTTTCGCGCGTCAGCGCGCCGCCGCCGCCCTTGATCATGGCGAAGCCCGGATCGATCTCATCGGCGCCGTCGATATAAACCGGCATGCGTTCGACCTCATTCAGATCGAGCACCTTGAAACCGTGCCCCTCCAGCCGCTTGCGCGTCGCTTCGGAACTGGCGACGGTGGCGGCGATTCGTTCCTTGATGCCGGCCAGTGCGTCGATAAAGAGGTTCGCCGTGGAGCCGGTGCCGACACCGATAATGGCGCCTGCCGCAATGTTGCTTGCCACATAGTCGGCGGCAGCCTGGGCTACGGCCTGCTTGAGTTCGTCCTGAGTCATTGAGTGTCCTGTCCGGCCGGGCGGAAGCGAACGCGCTCCCAGTCGCCGCCCGAATCGAGTTTTTCGGTGAGAATCACGTCGCTCTTCTTGCCATCGACAATCAGGCTGACGAGCAGCTCGGCCACGAAGAGGCCGGGCATCAGCAGCAGGGTGTCCCCGCCCGCTTCAATCTGGATGGCATCGACATAGCCGTTGCCGGCCTCGCTGGCTTCACTCCAGACCGTGAGCTCGATATTGCTCGGCCTGATCTGGGCCGAGAGGGACGGGTAGGGCAGCGTCTCGAAGCCGATATTGACGCGCTTTTGCGCATCGCGGCCGATACGGCGGACGATGCCGATACGCCAGTCCAGACTGCTGTCGATACGGAAGCCGATCAGTTCGCCGATGCGATTGCGGCTGCGCAGACCGGGCATGACGGCGCCGATGCCGGTGCCGCTGCTGTCCACCATCAGCCATTCCTCCATCATCTGCTTGTCGCCCGAAGTTTCGAGCTTGAGCAGCGTCTCCATCGGATCCGTCTCGGGCGCCTCTTCGACGACGCGAGCGGCCTGTCCGCTATGGCCGAAACGCAGCTCGTTGAACAGGTTGGTCATGTCCGTGCCGCGATAGTTCAGCGAGCGACCGCGTTTGGCGAAGGCCGAGCAGGCGATCATGCGGCGCGCCAGCGAAAAGCCGTGCACGACGCGCATCGGCGCGCTGTCGATGTGGCGCGGGCTGCTGCGTTCGGGCGGCTGATCCGTCCAGTGGCGCATCAGCGTCTGCATCAGCTTGTCGATGGGCTGCTTCTGCGACATCAGGGGCTGCAGCCACTCAGGAATATTCTGGCTGCGCATGGCGTGAGCCAGTTGCAGCAGCGGCGCGCGCAGTCGCTGGGTCGAGCAGTAGCGCATGGCCGGACTGTGGATCACGCTGGACGTGTAGCGCGTCGGGTTGCCCGGGTTGTGCAGACTGATGAAATGCGTCGTGCCGGCGTTCGGCGCCTCGGCGAACTCGAATGTGGTGGCATTCTGCTGCAGCCAGCGGTGCAGCGCCTCGATCTGGACCGCGACCAGATTCGACAGCGGCGCGATTTCCAGGTACAGCCCGACCAGATACGCATGGATGGTGTTGCGCATCTGGGCGTCGCCGGGGTAGGTGGTCTGCACCAGCGAAATCACGTTGTGCTGGCTAGCGAGACCGACCAGCTTGTGCGCGTCGAGCCACCATTCGAGATCCGGCGGACGATAGCGGAAATGCTGCAGCTTCTTTCTTTCCACCCACGCCTGCATGGCGCGCGTGGAACAGAGCGCCAGTTGCAGCTTGGCGCGGCTGAGGTCTTCGTTGCCGCCCAGGGCTGCCGTCAAACAATGGGCGTAGGCGTCGAAAAGCAGCTTGTTGTGCCGGTCAAGCGTGGACCAGGCCAGTTCCGAGGCGTGCCAGCGCGAACCCGGCAGCAGATAGGCCAACAGAAGGTCCTCGTAGGCGGTGCGCGCAAAGGCGTCGATGTGCAGCACAGCCTGGCGCAAGGCCGCAGGCGTGAGTTCGGTGTCGTAACGGCCGGGTTCCTCGATGAGAACCGCCACATCGAGCAGGACGCGGCTGGGGTCGGTAAGCGGAATCTCGCTCAGGGTATGGTCGAGATTCTCCGGCGAACCCAGCGGGTGGTCCGATTTGTCTCCTTGCAGCAGGCTGGCAAGCTTATTGAGCATTTTCGTATTATCGCGCAGAAATTCAGCGCCAGAAACGGCAGGGGCCGGCAAAGGCCGGCCCCTGTAGGACAAAAGTGTGGCTTATTTCTTTCGTTGCGGCGGCAGGTCCGTGCAGGACCCGTGCGCCACTTCGGCGGCGAGGCCGATGGTTTCGCCCAGGGTCGGGTGCGGATGGATGGTCTTGCCGATATCAATGGCGTCGGCGCCCATCTCGATGGCGAGACAAATCTCGCCGATCATGTCGCCGGCGGACGGGCCGACGATGCTGCCGCCGATGATGCGGTGGGTCTCGGCGTCGAAGACCAGCTTGGTGAAACCGTACTCGGCGCCGTTGGCGATGGCGCGACCGGAGGCTGCCCAGGGGAACTTGGCGGTCTCGATCTTGCGCCCCGCCTTTTTCGCCTCGTCTTCGCCGACGCCGACCCAGGCCACTTCGGGATGGGTGTAGGCGACGCTGGGGATCACTCTGGCATCGAAATGCGACTTCTGGCCGGCGGCGGCTTCGGCGGCCACGTGACCTTCATGCACGGCCTTGTGCGCCAGCATGGGCTGACCCACGATGTCGCCGATGGCGAAGATGTGCGGCACATTGGTCCGCATCTGAGTATCGACGTTGATGAAGCCGCGATCGGTGACGACGACGCCTGCCTTGCCTGCGGAAATCTTGTTGCCGTTCGGGGTACGGCCGGCAGCCTGCAGCACCAGATCGTAGCGTTGCGCCTCGGCCGGGGCCTTCTCGCCTTCGAACTTGACCCAGATGCCATCTTTCTTGGCTTCGGCCGAGACCGTCTTGGTCTTCAGCATGAGGTTGTCGAAGCGATGGGCGTTCTGCTTTTCCCAGGCCTTGACCAGATCGCGGTCCGGGCCCTGCATCAGTCCGTCCATCATCTCGACGACATCGACGCGAGCACCGAGCGTGGAATACACGGTGGCCATTTCCAGGCCGATGATGCCGCCACCGATGACCAGCATCTTCTTCGGCGTCTGGCGCAGCTCCAGCGCACCGGTCGAGTCGACAATGCGCGGATCGTCGAGTTCGAGGAAGGGCAGATGCATGGCCTGGCTGCCGGCAGCGATGATGCACTGCTGGAAACGCACGACCTTCTTTTCGCCGGACTTGTCTTGGGCGGTGCCGGTCGTGACCTCGACTTCGATGTGGTTGGCGTCGAGGAACTGGCCGAGGCCGCGAATGACCTCGACCTTGCGCGCCTTGGCCATGCCGGCGAGACCCGTGGTCAGCTTGCCGACGACCTTTTCCTTGTGCGTGCGCAGCGCATCCAGATCAAGCTTGGGCGCGGCGAAGGTGATGCCGGCGGCCTTGAGATGTTCGGCCTCGTCGATCACTTCGGCCACGTGCAGCAGTGCCTTGGACGGGATGCAGCCGACATTCAGACAGACGCCGCCGAGCGTGGCGTAGCGCTCGATGATGGCAGTCTTCATGCCGAGGTCGGCGGCGCGGAAGGCGGCCGAATAACCACCGGGGCCGGCGCCGAGCACCAGCATGTCGGTTTCAATGTCGACCTTGCCGCTGTAGCTGCCGACAGGTGCAGGTGCTGCAGGAGCAGCGGCCTTCGCTGGGGCGGGAGCAGGTGCGGGGGCCGGAGCAGCCGCAGGGGCCGCCTTGGCCGGAGCGGCGGGCGCCGCAGCGACGCCTTCAGCTTCGACGGTCAGGATCACGCTGCCTTCGCCGATGGCATCGCCCAGCTTGACTTTGATTTCCTTGACCACGCCGGCAACCGGCGAAGGCACGTCCATGGTGGCCTTGTCGGACTCCAACGTGACGAGTGCGTCTTCCGGCTTGATGGTGTCGCCAACCTTGACCAGGATGTCGATGACGGGGACGTCCTTGAAGTCGCCGATATCCGGGACTTTGACTTCAGTGATTGCCATGTCAGTCTTTCTTTAGCGTAACGGAGTGCAGCACGATGGGCGCACCCGAGGATGTGTCGAATTCAATGCCGGCCTTGACGCCGATTTCGGCGATCTGTGCGGCGCTTGCTTGAGTGTCATACGCGGCATACATGGCGCCGAGCGCAAAGTTGCGGCCCGAGCCTACGCCCCAGAAGCGGTCGAACTCGAACACTTCGCGATACGAGTACACGCCGTAGATGCCGGACGGATTCGCGATCAAGGCGGTGATCTGCGAAGACTCGTAGGGGTCGTCTTCCTCTTCCTTGGGGTTGAGGTAGGCATGCTCCTTGAGCAGCGGGTGCAGACGACGGAAGGTTTCATACACTTCCATGCGCGTGCCGAACTTCGCATCGCCGAGCAGCGTCAGCACATTGGCGAACACCAGGTGATGCGCCGAACTGCCGCAGATGCCGATCCACGAGTCGCCGACGGTCAGGATCTTGTCGTGTTCGCCCTTGTAGCTGCGGTTGAGGCGCGTGTCGCCGAAGGTCGTGAGACCGTCGGCGGCAATCGCCACCTCGCCGTTCTTGCGTACGACGGTAATGGTCGTCATGTCTTAGAGCAGCGAGCGACGCAGGTCGCACAGTACCTTGCCGATGTAATCGACGAAGCGCGTGCCTTCGGCGCCGTCGATGACACGGTGGTCATACGACAGTGACAGCGGCAGCACCTGGCGCGGCACGAACTTCTCGCCGTCCCACAGCGGCTTGGTCTGCAGCTTGGAGAGGCCGAGGATGGCGACTTCCGGCGCGTTGATCAGCGGCGTGAAATAGGTGCCGCCGATGCCGCCGAGGCTGGAGATCGAGAAGGTGCCGCCCTGCATGTCGCCCGGCATCAGCTTGCCGTCGCGTGCATTCTTCGACAGCACGGCCATTTCCTGGGCGATCTCGGTGACGCTCTTCTGGTCGGCGTTCTTGATCACCGGCACCACCAGACCGTTCGGCGTATCAGCCGCAAAACCGATGTGGTAGTACTTCTTGAAGACCAGATTGTCGCCGTCGAGCGAGGTGTTGAATTGCGGGTACTTCTTCAGCGCCGCGACGCAGGCCTTGATGACGAAAGCCAGCATGGTGTAGCGCACGCCCAGCTTCTCGGTTTCCTTGTCCTTGTTCATGGCGACGCGGAAGGCTTCGAGGTCGGTGACGTCGGTCTCGTCGTACTGCGTCACGTGCGGGATCATCACCCAGTTGCGATGCAGATTGGCGCCGGAGATCTTCTTGATGCGCGACATCGGCTGGACGTCCACATCGCCGAACTTGGCGAAGTCGACCTTGGGCCACGGCAGCAGATTCAGCTCGCCGCCGCCGGTCGCCGCTGCGGCCGGTGCGGATGCATTGCCGATCGCGCCGGTCAGCACGCCCTTGATGAAAGCCTGGACGTCTTCCTTGGTAATGCGGTTCTTGGGGCCGGTGCCCGGAATCCTGTTGATATCGGCGCCGAGCTCGCGGGCAAACTGGCGTACCGACGGGCTGGCGTGGGCCTGGCCGCCATTGCTGTTGGCGAGTTCGGCTGGGGTCGGCATGCGCACGGCAGCGGGCGCGGTGGTCGGCTCTTCTTCGGCGGTGGGGCGCACGATGTCGCCGCTGGCAACCGGCGCCGCTGCCTTGACGGCCGGAGCAGCCGTAGCGGGTGCGGCGCGACTGCTCGACACGACTGGCGGCGGGGTCAGCAGGCTGGCCACGCTGGCGGCCGGCGCAGCCGGCTTGGCCGGTGCCGGAGCGGGAGCGGCCGCAGCGGCGGGTGCCGGCGCGGGCGCAGCCTCGGCGGCTGCGCCTTCGAGGATCAGCACCAGGCTGCCTTCGCCGACGGAATCGCCGATCTTGACCTTGATTTCCTTAACCACGCCGCCGGCGGGCGAGGGCACGTCCATCGTGGCTTTGTCGGACTCCAGCGTGACGAGTGCGTCTTCGGGCTTGACGGTGTCGCCCACTTTGACCAGCACGTCGATGACCGGCACATCCTTGAAATCGCCGATGTCAGGAACTTTGACTTCGATAACGCTCATTTACTTATCTCCATTGCCACGGAGAGATGCCGCGGCTGAGAAAACTTTGGAAGCATCGGGCTAGCCCGATGCTGAACCTTCGTTATGACCGAAGGGAGCCCCAGCGGGCCCCCTTCCGGTGGTCACACCTTGGTCGGGTTCGGCTTGTTCGGATCGAGCTTGTATTTCCTGATCGCTTCCTCCACCTTCTTGACGTCGACCTGGCCTTCGTCGGCCAGCGCGCGCAGGGCGGCCAGCGTGACCCAGTAACGATCGACTTCGAAGAAGTGGCGCAGTTGCTCGCGGGTGTCCGAACGGCCGAAACCATCGGTGCCAAGCACCACGTACTTGTTCGAGACCCACGGACGGATCTGTTCGGCGTAGAGGCGCACGTAGTCGGTGGCGGCGATGACCGGACCGCGCGTGTCCTTGAGGCAGTTCTCGACGTGCGTGGTGCGTTGCTTTTCGGTCGGGTGCAGCAGGTTCCAGCGCGTGACGTCCTGGCCGTCGCGGGCCAGTTCGTTGAAGCTGGAGCAACCCCACAGATCGGACTCGACGCCCCAGTCGTCCTTGAGCAGCTGGGCAGCCGCGATGACTTCGCGGAAGATCGTGCCGGAACCGAGCAACTGCACGCGCGGACCGTTGGAAGCGGTGCCCTTCCGGAACTGGTACATGCCCTTGAGAATGTTCTCGGCGGCGCCTTCCGGCATCTCGGGATGTTCGTAGTTCTCGTTCATCACCGTGATGTAGTAGAAGACGTCTTCCTGTTCGGCGACCATGCGGCGCAGGCCGTCCTGCACCACGACGGCGACTTCGTAGGCGAAGGTCGGGTCATAGGAGACGCAGTTCGGCACGGCACCGGCCAGCACCAGGCTGTGGCCGTCCTCGTGCTGCAGGCCTTCGCCGTTGAGCGTGGTGCGACCGGCGGTACCGCCGATCAGGAAACCGCGCGAACGCTGGTCGGCCGCTGCCCACACGATATCCATGGTGCGTTGCAGGCCGAACATCGAATAGAAGATGTAGAAGGGAATCGTCTGCACGCCGTGCACCGAGTACGAGGTGGCGGATGCGATCCAGTCGGCCATGGCGCCGGCTTCGTTGATGCCTTCCTGCAGCACCTGACCGTCCTGCGATTCCTTGTAGAACATCATCTGGTCATGGTCTTGCGGCGTGTAGTTCTGGCCGAGCTGGTTCCAGATACCGAGCTGGCGGAACATGCCTTCCATGCCGAAGGTGCGCGATTCGTCCGGCACGATCGGCACAACGCGGCGTCCGAGCACCTTGTCGCGGATGATGGTGTTGAGGATGCGCACGAAGGCCATGGTGGTGGAGATCTCGCGACCTTCGCCGGTGGCCTTGAGCTGGGCTTCAAAGGTGTTGAGCGGCGGTACCGGCAGGGCTTCGACCTTGGTCCGGCGCACCGGCAGGCGGCCGCCGAGCTTCTCGCGGCAGGCGCGCATGTAGGCGAGTTCGGGCGAGCCTTCCTCGAACTTGAGGTAGGGCAGGTCGTCCAGTTGATCGTCCGGCACCGGCAGCTTGAAGCGGTCGCGGAAGGCCTTCACCGAGGTGGTGCCCATCTTCTTCTGCTGGTGCGAAATATTCATCGCTTCGCCGGCTTCGCCCATGCCATAACCCTTGACGGTCTTGGCGAGGATGACGGTCGGCTTGCCGTTGTTGTTGTGCACGGCTTCGTGGTAGGCCGCATAGACCTTGTGCGGATCGTGACCGCCGCGATTCAGGCGCCAGATGTCCTCGTCGGACCAGTTGGCGACCATCTTGGCGAGTTCCGGATATTTGCCGAAGAAGTGTTCGCGCACATAGGCGCCGTCCTTGGCCTTGAAGGTCTGATAATCGCCGTCCACGCATTCCATCATGCGCTTGCGCAGCAGGCCGGTGGTGTCGGCGGCCAGCAGCGGATCCCAGTAGGAGCCCCAGACCAGCTTGATGACGTTCCAGCCGGCGCCGCGGAATTCGGCTTCGAGTTCCTGGATGATCTTGCCGTTGCCGCGCACCGGACCGTCGAGACGCTGCAGATTGCAGTTGATGACGAAGACCAGGTTGTCGAGGTTTTCGCGGCCGGCCATGCCGATGGCGCCGAGCGATTCGACCTCGTCGCACTCGCCGTCGCCGAGGAAGGCCCAGACCTTGCGGCCTTCGGTCTTGGCGTGACCGCGATCTTCCAGATACTTCATGAAGCGGGCCTGATAGATGGCCTGCAGCGGCGCCAGACCCATGGATACGGTCGGGAACTGCCAGAAGTCAGGCATCAGCCAGGGGTGCGGATAGGAAGGCAGACCCTTGCCGTCGACTTCGCGACGGAAGTTGTCCATCTGTTCCTCTGTCAGTTCGCCCATCAGGAAGGCGCGGGCATAGGTGCCGGGGGCCGAGTGGCCCTGGATGTAGACGAGGTCGCCGGTGCCGTCGGCACCGCCGCGCCAGAAATGGTTGAAGCCGACGTCGTAGAGCGTGGCAGCGGAAGCGAAGCTGGCAATGTGGCCGCCCAGACCGGAGTTGTCACGGTTGGCGCGCAGTACCATGGCCATCGCGTTCCAGCGGATGTAGGCGCGGATGCGGTTCTCGATCGCGTAGTCGCCGGGCGCGGCAACCTGCTTGTCGACGGAGATGGTGTTGAGGTAATCGGTATTGAGTGCGAACGGCATGTTCACACCGGTGTTGCGGCTATGCTCGATCAGGCGTTCGAGCAGATAGTGGGCGCGTTCTGGGCCCACTTCGGCGATGACGCCTTCCAGCGCTTCGAGCCATTCATGGGTTTCCTGGGGATCAACATCCTCGCCAAGCGCGGACGTGCTGATTTTCGGCATGGAAGACATCCTGTCTCCTCCTCCTTGTGAGAGTGGTGTGTGCCCACGGGTAGGTGAGCTTTTTTTGGCACGACAACGCCCGACATGGCGGGTAGGCCAGGTCGGGTGGCGGCAATGCCCCTCGTTTTCCCGAAGCTTATCCGAACTGATGCGCCCGGAGTGCTTTCTTGTTTCGCATTATAAAAAACGAATCCGCAATGCGCAACGCCTTAATTGCAACAGTGGCTTAGCGTCATTTGGGCGGTGAAATTGGCTGGACGGGAGCGGGGGCTTTGTCAGATAATCGCGTTTTACCTGCGGCGGGATGTCTTTTCCTCCGCGGGTTTTGCTTTTTTGGTGGCTACAGACGATTGGCGCCATGGCCATGCAAGGCGGGTGTGTCGCCTGTGGCAAGCCGGTGGACAGGTCGGCCGGATTTTGAATTAGGTTCTCTGGACATATGACTGCTCGCATCATCGATGGCAATGCCCTGGCCGCCAGCGTGCGCGGCGAACTTGCCGAACGCGTGGCCAATCTCAAGGCCCGGGGCGTGACGCCCGGACTGGTCGTGATCGTGGTTGGCGACAATCCGGCCTCGGCCGTCTATGTGCGCAACAAGGTCGCGGCCTGCGAAAAGGCCGGCATGTATTCGCTGAAGCTCGAATTCCCCGGCGATACGCCCCAGTCCGTGGTCATGGACAAGCTGGCCGAACTGAATCGTGATTCCAGGATCCATGGCATCCTGGTGCAACTGCCGCTGCCCTCGCATTTCGATGAGGACCTGGTGCTTGAGACCATCGCCGCCGACAAGGATGTGGATGGTTTCCACGCCGAGAATGTCGGTGCTCTCATGCAGGGCCAGCCGCGCTTCATTCCCTGTACGCCCTATGGCGTGATGAAGATGCTCGAATCCGCCAATGTGCCGCTCAAGGGTGCCGAGGCGGTCATCGTCGGGCGCAGCAATATCGTTGGCAAGCCCATGGCCATGCTGCTGATGGCGGCGGGCTGCACTGTCACCGTGTGTCACTCGCAGACGCGCGATCTGGCTTTCCATACCAAGCGCGCTGATATTCTCGTTGCGGCCGTCGGCCGCCCGAAGATGATCACCGGCGACATGATCAAGCCGGGCGCCGTCGTCATCGACGTGGGCATCAACCGCACCGAAGACGGCAAGCTGTGCGGCGACGTCGATTTCGATTCCGCCAGGGATGTCGCCGGCGCCATCAGCCCCGTGCCAGGCGGCGTCGGTCCCATGACCATCACCATGCTGCTCGCCAATACCCTGGAAGCAGCCGAACGTGCAGCAGAGGAATAAGCGATGAACAGCAGCACACCCGCCATCGGTATCGTCATGGGTTCGGATTCGGACTGGCCTGTCATGCAGGCTGCCGCCCGAATCCTGCGCGACTTCGGCATCCCGTTCGAGGCCCGCGTCGTTTCGGCGCACCGCACGCCTGATCTGCTGTATGAATATGCCGAAGCGGCGCAAGGTCGCGGCCTCAAGGCCATCATCGCCGGCGCTGGCGGCGCCGCGCACCTGCCGGGCATGCTGGCGGCCAAGACCATTGTGCCGATACTTGGCGTGCCGGTACCGTCCAAGCATCTGTCGGGACAGGACTCGCTCTACTCCATCGTGCAGATGCCCAAGGGCATTCCCGTCGCCACCTTCGCCATCGGCGAGGCCGGCGCCGCCAATGCCGGCCTGTTTGCCGCTGCCATGCTCGCAACCACGGATGCCGGACTGGCCGAAAAACTGGCCGCCTTCCGTGCCCAGCAGCGCGACAAGGTCCTCGGCATGACCCTCAAGCTTGATGACGCCTGATCAAAAATGAGCCACAAGAACCACGCCCCCATCCTGCCGCCCGCCACACTGGGCATGCTCGGCGGCGGCCAGCTCGGCCGCTTCTTCGTCGTTGCCGCCCACGAGATGGGCTACAAGGTGGCGGTGCTCGATCCCGACTTGAACAGCCCGGCCGGCGCGATTGCGGATCAGCATATCGTCGCCGCCTACGATGACCAGAATGCGCTCGATGTGCTGTCGCAAAGCTGCGCCGCCGTCACCACCGAGTTCGAGAATGTGCCTGCCGAGACGCTGGCCTATCTCGCCAGGTTCGTGCCGGTACGCCCGGATGCGAGCTGCGTGTCGATCGCGCAGAACCGCATTGCCGAAAAGACCTTCCTGCGCGACAACCATATTCCGCATGCACCCTTCGCCGAGATTCGCAGCGAAGCGGACATCGACCAGGCCGGCGCTGAACTTTTCCCCGGCATCCTCAAGGTGGTGCGCTTCGGTTACGACGGCAAGGGCCAGGCCCGCGTCAAGACGGCCGAGGAAGCGCGCGCCGCCTTCAAGGCGTTCAAGGGCGAGACCTGCGTGCTGGAAAAGATGCTGGCGCTCGACTACGAAATTTCCGTCGTCCTCGCGCGCGGTGCCGATGGCCGGGTGGCCTGCTTCCCGCCGGCCGAGAACCTGCATACCAATGGCATCCTCGACGTGTCGGCGGTGCCCGCCACCGGCTCCGAGGCGCTGATCGGCCAGGCTGAAATCCTTGCCGCCCAGATTGCCGAGAAGATGCATTACGTCGGCGTGCTCGGCGTCGAATTCTTCGTCGTGCATGGCGAACTGTTCGCCAATGAAATGGCGCCGCGTCCGCACAACAGCGGTCACTACACCATCGACGCCTGCATCACCAACCAGTTCGAACAGCAGGTGCGCGCGCTGTGCGGCCTGCCGCTCGGCGATGCGCGTGCGCACAGCGCCGCCGTCATGGTCAACCTGCTCGGCGACCTCTGGTACCAGCAGGACAAGCACCACTCGAACGAGCCGGAATGGAAGGAACTGTTTGACGTGCCCAATCTCAAGCTGCACCTGTATGGCAAGCAGCAGGCGCGCGCCGGCCGCAAGATGGGGCACTTCACCGTGATTGGCAGCAACCCGGCCGAAGTCCGCGCCGCCGCCCTGTCCGCGCGCAAGGCCATCGGCATCGCGGACGAGAATGGCTAGCCATCCCCCCAACCCCCTGCCCACGGCAGGGGATGACGGTTGTTCGCGAACTGTGTTCGCTCCCCGATTTGTTTCCGCGCAATCGTGTCCGATCAAGCCCTGATAGAAAAAGCTGCCGAACTTCTCGCTGCCGGCGAGCTGGTCGCCATGCCGACCGAGACCGTCTATGGCCTCGCCGCGGATGCGCGAAATCCGGCCGCTGTCGCGAAAATCTTCGCCGCCAAGGGACGTCCCGCCGATCATCCCCTGATCGTGCATATCGGCGCCATTGGCCAGCTTGAACAATGGGCGCGCGATATCCCGCCGGCGGCGCATCTGCTGGCCGCGCAATACTGGCCCGGCCCGCTGACCCTGATCCTCAAGCGTCAGCCGGATGTGCCGGATGCCGTCACCGGCGGTCAGGATACGGTCGGTATCCGCATGCCCAACCATCCGCTGGCGCTGGAACTGCTCAAGGCCTTTGCCGTGATCGGCAGCGGTGCCGTGGCCGCGCCCTCGGCCAACAAGTTCGGCCGCATCAGCCCGACCCGGGCTGCGCATGTGCAGCACGACCTCGGCGATGCAGTCGCCATGATCCTCGACGGCGGCGAATCCGCAGTCGGCATCGAATCCACCATCGTCGATCTGACCCGCGGCACCCCCGTCGTGCTGCGTCCCGGCGCCATCACTGCCGAAGAGATCGCCGCCACCCTGCACGAAAAAGCCGGCGCGGATGCCCCCGCTGCATCCCACCCGGCGCCGCGTGTCTCCGGGGCGCTGGCCGCACACTATGCGCCGCGCACGCCGCTGCAGTTGATTGCCGGCGATGGCCTGCTCAGGCAAGTGGAAGCCTGCCTGAGCAAGGGCCAAACCATCGCCGTGCTTGCGTACAGCGTGTCACCGCTGCGTCACCCCGCAGTGCTATGGTTTGCCGCGGCGCACGATGCCCCGCATTACGCACACGATCTCTACGCCAATCTGCGTCTGCTGGACGCGGCCGGGGTAGACCTCATCTTGGTGGAGTCGCCGCCGAATCAAGCCGAGTGGCACGCGGTGGCGGATCGCCTGGGCCGCGCGGCAGTCGGGTCGGGCGTCGACGAGTCTACCTGACCGCTGCCGTGAGGCAGCCTTACGGGAACCTCGTTTTTGTATTCTTGTCAGTAGCTTAGTAAAATCCTGCTCTATCCTCTGGTGGACTGCTTCACATGATCAAATGGACTCTCATCGCGCTGTTTCTCTCCAGCGTGATCTACACCCACTATCGCGGCAAGGTGCGTTACAAGTGGCTGCGCCAGTCGACCGACCACTCGACCTTCATGGCGCCGATCAATGCGTTCATGACGCTGTTCTCGCCGCTGCCGGACAAGCCCTATCACGACGTGAACAGCTATCCGGAGCTGAAGAAGCTGGCCGATAACTGGGAAGTCATCCGTGACGAGGCCGCCGCTCTGCAGGACGCGATTCGGGGCTCGGACAAGTACGATGATGCCGGTTTCAACTCCTTTTTCCGTCGCGGCTGGTCGCGCTTCTATCTGAAGTGGTACGGCGAAAGTCACCAGTCGGCACTGCAGCGTTGCCCGAAGACGGTGGCGATCATCAACTCGATTCCGAGCATCAAGGCGGCCATGTTCGCCCAACTGCCGCCGGGCTCCGATCTCGGCAAGCATCGCGACCCCTATGCCGGTTCGCTGCGCTACCACCTCGGCCTGATTACGCCCAACGACGATCGCTGCTTCATCAACGTCGATGGCGTCGACTACAGTTGGCGCGACGGCGAGGCGGTGATCTTCGACGAAACCTATATCCACTGGGCCGCCAACAACAGCGACAAGAATCGCATCATCCTGTTCTGCGATCTCGAACGCAAGATGCGCTGGCGTTGGGCGCTGGCGATCAATCGCTGGTTCAGCAACACTGTAATGGCAGCCAGCGCGGCGCCCAATGACGACCAGGACCGTACCGGCGGCATCAACAAGGCCTTCAAGTATCTCTACACGGTGCGCGCCGCTGCCAAGCGCCTGAAGGCGCGCAGCCGGTTTCTGTACTATGCCGGCAAATGGCTGATCGTCGGCGCTATCGTCGTCGGAGTGCTGATGATCTGAGACAGTCTTGATATACTGTCGGCAACGGGGAAGTAGCTCAGCTGGGAGAGCGTCGCGTTCGCAATGCGAAGGTCGGGAGTTCGATCCTCCTCTTCTCCACCAAAATTCAACGCCCAACTGTTCTCAGTTGGGCGTTTTCATTTGTGCTTCCCGCATGCCACGCGGGGTTCCCGCACATTCTGCGTGTGCGACCGGGGTCCTGTGGTCTGGCAGGAACATCCCCAGTTGCGCTCCGTTCCGCCCTCTCTTCTCTCGAAATCGGCGCTAACTTCTTCGCCGTGGCACACGCACATGGCCTTTTGCGACCATGATTTGTGCGCGTGCCATTGCCATTCGTTGTCGGGCTTGCTTGGAGCAGCAGTCCGTCACGCCAACACTGCCGCCGCGCAAGGCATGGAATACAAGCCTGCGCGTTGCTGCGTGACGACGAGTGCTCCGTAGGCCGCCAGTCGAGCCTCGTGCTCCGGCTTGCCCTTGTCCTTCGACTTGATCTTGAACAGGTCAATCGGCTTGTCGCTCTTCTGGCCAGCGCGCTGCATGATCCGTTCTCCGTCCACCTCGACTCCCTTGAACGACCACAGCGACTCGAAGACCTTAGCCTGACCATCGGTGAACCGGATCGGCGTGGCCTGCACGTCCGGCAGCGTCGCCCACTTGAAGTCCGCCGAGAATGGCCCATTCACAGGTGCGGCCGGATCGGCCACTGCTGGCGCTGCAGACGGTGCCGAAGTGATGAACGAGATCCCGCCGCCATAGAACGTGAATCGTTCTTCCAGCGCCAGCCATTCCACTCCTGAGCCGAAGGGCGATCCACGAGTCGTGCGCGGCCTGGGAGTGATGACAAGGATGTTGCTACCCGCAACTCGGACACGATCCAGCAAGGTCGGCTCATGCAGCACTCTCGTCAGATCTCGGGCCAGCACGACCGGAGATCTGCGGGCGTTACCGAGCCGCCAAGCACCGTCGCCCAAGTCATCGATGTCGTCGCGACTCTCGATGTCGAGCGCGAGGCGCATTTTCTGCCGCAGCCAGTCATCATCCAGGGCTAATGCCGCACCATCGATTGCCTCGACCGGCACCTGGCCACACTCCGGGCAACGGCAGATCCGACCGCCCCGGCCATCACTCCAGACCTGCGCCCGATGCTGCTGGCAGTGGGGGCAGAGCACAAAAGACTGATCCACCACTGTTGGCCTGACGGCTTTGCCGAGCACAGACAAAGCAGATACCTCGTGTGGCGAGAGCGTGGCCCGCAGCACCGGCGTGCCGCCTGCGAACAGCCGGCAAACCAGGGCCCAGGCATCGTGCGTCGTCATTGGTCAGTCCTCGAAAGCGGATGAGGAACTGACTGGGTCGGTCTCCGGCGGCAACTCCTGGGCGCTGAGGGTCTGGCCCTTCTGCAAGATGCCCACCGCAACCAAGTAGCCTTCCAGCTGCGCCTGCATCTTGGCGTCGAACTTGTGCAGGTTCAGCCTCCCTTTGCTGGTCACTTCGATGGTGACCACCTTGGGGCGAGTCCTGCCCGGCTCGGGTGGGTAGTAGAGATTGACCTGCGCCGCCGTCACCGCCCACTGCCCCTCCAGCGGGCCTGGCAGCTTCTCCTTCAGCAAATCGTGCACCGAGCGTTGCTGGCTGGATTGCATCGCCGTGCATTCGATCTTCAGCGCCGTGTCAGGGCTGAGCAGGGTGAGTGCCTTCAACTGAACCATTGAGAAGCCGTCGTCAAAGGCCTCCGGCACATCGAATCCTGTGCGCAGCATCGACAAATCCAGCGTCGGCGACTTGATTTTGTGAGCGCTCGCTTTCACGCCCAGCACATGCTCCGCGAAGGCCTCGACCAGCATTTGCTGATACTTTGCGCCGCCGCGCACCAGCGTGCGTACCACACCAGTGGTCTTGGCGTACTCCAGCACCATGTGGATGTTGGGGTTGCCGACCCGGCGCTTCAGGGTCGCGCCCTCGAACTCCAGGCGCAGCATCGCCATGTCCTTGACATGGACTGACAGCAGGAACACCCCCGGGCTGCGCTCGACCAAGTGCGCCACGCTGCCGTCTCCGCACTGCAGTTCGCGCTTGTAGAAGGCCGAGATGGCGTGACGCAACGCTGTCAGATTGGCATCCGAACCGTTCGGTTGGCGTTTCAAGCCAAGGTCGTATTGCTGCGTCTGCTGCCCATGCTGTTCCCAAAAGCTGAAGTCATAGGCGCGCTCGAACAGCGCCGGGTGGTG
>JAGWTC010000008.1 GCA_028869135.1 Rhodocyclaceae bacterium | reverse complement strand
TTTGACTGGCGGAAAGCCGATAGCCGGCACCGCGCACGGTCTGGATCAGCGCGTCGGTGCCCGAAGGCTCAAGCGCGCTGCGCAGACGGCGCACATGCACATCGACGGTACGCTCCTCCACGAAAACGTGGTCGCCCCATACACCATCGAGCAATTGCGTGCGCGAATGGACGCGCTCGGGGTGGGTCATGAGGTAGTGCAACAAACGAAACTCGGTCGGGCCGAGGCTGATGGCGTCGCCGGCCGCAGCGACGCGGTGAGTGACGGGATCGAGGCGCAGCTTGCCGATCTCGACCACATCCTCGGTGACCTGCGGCGCACGGCGGCGCAGCACGGCCTTGATGCGGGCGACCAGCTCGCGCGGCGAAAAGGGCTTGGTGATGTAATCGTCGGCGCCGGTTTCGAGGCCGAGAACCTTGTCGCGCTCCTCGGTTCGGGCGGTCAGCATGATGATGGGCACTTCGCGGGTGCGCTCGTCGGCGCGCAGACGGCGGGCAAAATCGACGCCCGACATGCCGGGCAGCATCCAGTCGAGCAGAATCAGGTCGGGCAGCGCTTCATGCACCAGGCGCTGGGCATGCTCGGCATCGCCGGAAGCGAGCACGGTATGGCCGGCACGTTGCAGATTGGTGGCAATCAGCGTTTGAATCGCCGGTTCGTCTTCGACCAGCAGGATATTGGCAGCCATCAGGGTCTCCCGAGTATTGGGCCGTCTATTGGATTATCGGATGCTGGCAGTTTATGGCGGAACCATGACAAATTGATTACAAGTTTCCTGGTCGTCCGATCCTTGTGTGAACCCTCTTGTATAGTCGAGGTCTGCTACTTTCCATATTCAAATCAAGGAAGCAACATGAAAACCAAAGCCGCCGTCGCCTGGAATGCCAAATCGCCGCTAACCATCGAAGAGGTCGACCTGGCCGGACCGCGCGCCGGCGAAGTGCTGGTCGAGATCAAGGCAACCGGCATCTGCCACACCGACTATTACACGCTCTCCGGCGCCGACCCGGAAGGCATTTTCCCCGCCATCCTCGGCCATGAAGGCGCCGGCGTGGTGCTCGAAGTCGGCCCCGGCGTCACTTCGCTCAAGCCGGGCGACCATGTGATTCCGCTGTACACCCCGGAATGCCGTCAGTGCAAGTTCTGCCTGTCGCGCAAGACCAATCTCTGCCAGGCGATCCGCTCGACCCAAGGCAAGGGCCTGATGCCGGACGGCAGCTCGCGCTTCTCCATGGACGGCAAGCCGCTGTTTCATTACATGGGCACTTCGACCTTCGCCAACCACACCGTGGTGCCGGAAATCGCGCTGGCCAAGATCCGCGAGGACGCGCCCTTCGACAAGGTTTGCTATATCGGCTGCGGCGTCACCACGGGGCTGGGCGCCGTGCTGTTCTCGGCCAAGGTCGAGGCCGGCGCCAATGTCGTGGTGTTCGGCCTCGGCGGCATCGGCCTCAATGTGATCCAGGGCGCCAGGATGGTCGGCGCCGACAAGATCATCGGCATTGACATCAACCCGGCGCGCGAAGGACTGGCGCGCCAGTTCGGCATGACGCATTTCATCAATCCGAAGAACGTCGCCAATGTGGTGGACGAGATCATTCAGCTCACCGACGGCGGCGCCGACTACAGCTTCGAGTGCATCGGCAGCACGCAGGTCATGCGCCAGGCGCTCGAGTGCTGCCACAAGGGCTGGGGCCAGAGTTTCATCATCGGCGTGGCCGAGGCCGGTGCCGAAATCAGCACGCGGCCCTTCCAGCTTGTTACCGGCCGCTCATGGCGCGGCTCGGCCTTCGGCGGCGCACGCGGGCGCACCGATGTGCCGAAGATCGTGGACTGGTACATGGAAGGCAAGATCGACATCGACTCGCTGATCACGCATACCTTGAAACTCGAGGACATCAACCAGGGCTTCGATCTGATGAAATCCGGCGAATCGATCCGTTCCGTCGTTATTTACTGAGAGAACATGGAAGAACAGAACCACAAGCTGAGACTGATCAGCGAACACGGCTGCTTCGGCGGCTCGCAGCGTTTCTACAGTCACCCCTCAACCGAGATCGGATTGAGGATGCGGTTTTCGGTTTATCTGCCGCCGCAGGCGCTGGCCGAGCCCGATACCAGCGTACCGGCGCTGCTCTATCTCGCCGGTCTGACCTGCACCGAGGAAACCTTCATGATCAAGGCCGGCGCGCAACGTTTCGCCGCCGAACACGGGCTCGCGCTGATCGCCCCGGATACCAGCCCGCGCGGCGCCCTCTGCCCGGGCGAAGCCGACGACTGGGATTTCGGCGTCGGCGCCGGTTTCTATCTCGATGCCACGCAAGCGCCCTGGAGCAAGCACTACCGCATGGAGAGCTGGCTGATCCGCGAGCTGCTGCCCATGCTGTGCAAGGAGCTGCCGCTGGATGCGGGGCGTCTCGGCATCTTCGGCCACTCCATGGGCGGCCACGGTGCGTTCACGCTGGCCTTGCGCCACCCGGGCATGTTCAAGTCTCTGTCGGCCTTCGCGCCGATCAGCAACCCCATCGATTGCCCGTGGGGAACGAAGGCGTTCAGCGGCTACCTCGGTGCCGAGAGCGGCCAGTGGGCGGCTCATGACACAAGCCATCTGATGGCGCAGCAGAAAGCCGCGCCCTATCCGCAGGGCATCCTCGTGGATCAGGGCCTGGACGACAAATTTCTCGACGTGCAGCTCAAGCCCGAGCGTCTGGAGGCCGCCTGCGCCACCGTCGGCCAGCCGCTGACGCTACGCCGCCATGCCGGCTACGATCACGGCTATTTCTTCATCAGCACCTTCATTGCCGATCACATTGCTCACCACGCCCGCCTGCTGAAAAGCTGACGGCGCACCCGCGGCGTTCAGGGGGCGTCGCTCCCTGCGCCGGCCGCCAGAGAGGTTCGCTTGATTTCGTGCTGACCCTCGATATCATCGACGCGCGCAAGCCGGCTGCTGATCGACACCAGATTCGTCCGCTTCAACTCCTGCTTCAGGTAGTAGAGCTTGCCTGGAACGGCGTTGAACTCGACGCCGGCAAGGAGGCTCTCGCCCGACTTGCCCGCCACGACATGCGGGCCGGGGGCAAGCTCGACAAACAGATAGGTCTTTTCGGCGATGCGGCCCACGCTTTTGCCGTCGATCAGCACCTCCATGGCGGTAAAGCTGCCGATGCCCTCGTTCCGATACACATAAACGCCGGCGACGCCGGGCCGGGGCATGAAGTTCTTCAGCGTCGCATCGCGCGCCGCATCCCCCTTGGAAACCGAGGCGCAAGCCGCCAGCCCCAGCGCGGCACAGACCATCAATGAGTAAATCCGCATTTGCTCAACCCTGTCGATACACCCGCGGCAGTTTGCCATCATTTGCATGCGGAAGACCATGGCGCTTGAAGCCCGTCGAACTGGCCTCATTTGGGGCATAGGAGTATCCTTATGCCTCTGATCTGCATTACCGGAGCCCCTTCATGGCCGGCCTGACCAAAGACACCCCGATTCCCACCGAAATCAAGCTGCATCAAGCCTCGCGCGTGATGGAGCTGGCCTTTGACAATGGCAGTGCCTTCCGCCTGCCCTACGAATTTCTGCGCGTTTACTCGCCCTCCGCCGAAGTGCGCGGCCACGGTCCCGGCCAGGAAACGCTGCAGACCGGCAAGCGCGATGTCGAAATCGTCGATCTGCAGCCGATCGGCCACTACGCCGTCAAGCTGATCTTCTCCGACGGTCACGACACCGGCATCTACTCCTGGGATCTGCTCTACGACATGGGCATGCATCAGGAAGCCATGTGGATGGACTACCTGTCCCGCATCAAGAGCGCCTGTGCCAGCCGCGAGGCGGCACGTCAGGGCGGCCTCTGCGGCGGCATCGATACCGACGCCGGCCACAAGCACGGCGGTGGTTGCGGCGGTGGCGGACACGGCGGCGGTTGCGGCCATCATCATTGAATTCGTAAACCCATGAACCAGACCCACTTCGGTTTCGAAACCGTCAACGAAGGCGACAAGGCCGGGCGCGTCGCCGGCGTGTTTTCCTCGGTCGCCGGCAACTACGACATCATGAACGACCTGATGTCGGCAGGCCTGCATCGCCTCTGGAAGAAGTTCGCCATCGAGATTGCCGCGCCGCGGCCCGGCGAGCGCGTCCTTGACGTTGCCGGCGGCACCGCCGACCTGTCTTCGGCCTTCCTCAAGAAGGTCGGCCCCAAGGGCCAGGTCTGGCTGACCGACATCAACAACGCCATGTTGACGGTCGGCCGCGACCGGCTACTCGACGAAGGTCGCATTACGCCGACGGCGCAGTGCGACGCCGAAAAGCTGCCCTTCCCGGACAATCACTTCGACATCGTCACGGTCGCCTTCGGTTTGCGCAATATGACGCACAAGGAAAAGGCGCTGGCCGAAATGAAGCGCGTGCTGCGCCCCGGCGGACGCCTGCTCGTGCTGGAATTTTCCAAGGTCTGGGAGCCGCTGTCCAAGGCCTACGACCTCTACTCCTTCAAGCTGCTACCCTGGCTGGGTGAGAAGGTGGCCGGCGACTCGGCCAGCTATCGCTATCTGGCCGAATCCATCCGCATGCATCCGGACCAGCAAACTTTGGCGTCGATGATGGAACAAGTGGGCCTCGAGCGTGTCGAATACTTCAACATGACCGCAGGCATCGTGGCGCTGCACCGCGGCTACAAGCTGTAAGGCCGTTCGGCCGGCAGCTCTTGCTCAAGCCACACCCAAAAAGAGGAGACACAATGAAGCGTATTCTGAGCACCGCCTTTGCGGCGGTGATGGCTCTTGCCCTCAACGGCGCAATGATTCCGGATGCGGAAGCCAAGCGCCTCGGCGGCGGCACCTCTTCCGGCATGAAGCGCGACAGCGGCATCATGCAGCGCAGTACCGCGCCGAGCCAGAACACCACGACCCCGAGCCAGGCCACCAGGCCCGCGCCCGGCGCAGCACCGACGCCGGCACCCGCCGCGCAGCGTTCCGGCATGAGCCGCTGGATGGGTCCGATCGCCGGCCTCGCCGCCGGCCTGGGCATTGCCGCCCTGCTTTCGCACTTCGGCCTCGGCGAAGGCGTTGCCAACTTCGTCATGATCGCCCTGCTGGCGATGGCCGCCGTGTTCGTGCTCCGCCTGATCTTCGGCCGCAAGCAGCAGCCGCAGAGCAGCATGCGGTACGCCGGTGCCGGCAACGAACCGCGCCATGCCGACGCCATGCAGTTCAATGCGGGTTATGAGGCCACGCATTCCGCCCCGCCCGCTGCAATTGCAGCGAACGTCGCCGATATTCCGGCCGACTTCGACGCGCCGGGCTTCCTGCGCCAGGCCAAGCTGAACTTCGTGCGCCTGCAGGCCGCCAACGATCGCGGCGACATGGCCGACATCCGCAACTTCACCGGTCCCGAGCTGTTCGCCGAGATCCAGATGCAGTACGAGGAGCGCGGCCGCAGCGCCCAGCAGACCGACGTGGTGCAGCTCGACGCCGCACTGCTGGACGTCAGCAACGAAGGCAGCAACCAGATCGCCAGCGTACACTTCTACGGCCAGATTCGCGAAGAGGCCAACGGCGCACCCCAGCACTTCGATGAGGTTTGGCACCTGAGCCGCCCGCGCGACGGTTCGCGCGGCTGGATCATTGCCGGCATTCAGCAGGCCGAGTAAGCTAGCGTCTGTTGCTCAACCGAACCCGGGCAATGCCCGGGTTTTTCTTTGGGCGTCCGGAATCCGCACCATGCTCGAACTACCCATTATCGCCGCCCTCAACCATGTGATTGTGCGCACGCCCTGGGCTCAAGACAAGCTCGCGCCCTTTGCCGGACGCGAAGCGGTCTTCGCCATGCCGCCGTTCCGCCTGCAGCTGCAGGTCTCGGGCAATGGCCACTTTGCCGCCGGCAAGGGCACGCCCGATGTCGAGATCACGCTGCCGGCCGACACCCCATTCGCCGCACTGCAAGGTGCCGACAAGGCGATGCGCAATGCGCGCATCAATGGCCCTGTGGAATTCGCCGATACGCTGGGCTTCGTGTTGCGCAATCTGTCGTGGGATTTCGAGGAAGACCTGTCGCGCGTGGTCGGCGACATCGCCGCGCACCGCGTTGCCGAGTCCTTGCGCGCGCTGACGGCATGGCAGAAACAGGCGGCGCAGAACCTGGCCGAGAACGCGGCCGAATACCTGCGTGACGAAAAAGGCGTACTGCCCTCTCCCCAGGAGATCTCGCTTTTCTCGAGCGAAATCGACCGTCTGCGCGATGATGCGGCGCGACTGGAAAAACGGCTGCAGAAGCTGGGTTAAAAACAAAAGGGCGTAACGGATATCCGCTACGCCCTTTTGCTTGCTGGCAACGCCCGATTACTTCTTCGTCTTGCTTTGTTCCGCGACCTTGTCGAAATCGGCCGTGACAGCCCGGTCCTCCTCGGCGCCGCCGAGCGCCTTGTACAGACTTGAAGCGGCGCTCAGCAAGGCGCTGCGCGTCGCGATCGTCGCCTGCTGCGCGGTATAGGTTTCGCGCTGCGCATCCAGCACTTCCAGATAATTGGAAATGCCGCCCTTGTAGCGCGCCTCGGCCAGCGCCAAGCGGCCGGTTTGTGCCTTTTCTGCCGCTTCCAGCGCCGCCAGTTGCTTGGCCAGTTGCTCACGGGCGACGAGCAAGTCGGCCACTTCCTTGAAGGCCTGCTGGATGGTCTTCTCATACTGGGCCACGGCCACGACCTTGCGCGCCTCCGTGACGTCGAGGTTGTTCAGCGTACGGCCCCAGTCGAACAAGGGCATGCTGATCGTCGGCGTGAACGTCCACGAGCCGTTGCCGCTGTCGAACAGACCGGAGATCGCCGGCGCCGTGCTGCCCACGGTCCCGCCGATGGAAATTCTCGGCAGGAAGGCGGCGCGAGCGGCACCGATGTTGGCGTTCGCCGCGACGAGCTGGTGTTCGGCGGCGATCACGTCCGGCCGCTTGAGCAGCACCTCGGAAGGCACGCTGACGTCGAGATCGGCCACTACGCCCTGCTCGGTCAGGCGGCGCCCGGGCGGCAAATCGGCGGCAAGATTCGGCTGGCCGACCAGCAGCACCAGAGCGCTCGCGGCGGTGGCGCGCTGCCGCGTCAGGCTGGCCAGATCGGCCTTGGCCTGTTCGAGCGCGCCGTCGGCCTGCAGATAATCCAGGTCGCCGGTGATGCCGACCTCGCGTCGCTTGGCGAGGATGTCGCGGCCTTCCTGGCGCGCCCGTACCGTCTCTTCGGCGACCCTGGCGCGGTCTTCCATTTCGAGCACCGTGAAATAGGCATTCGCCACGTCCGTGATCAGGCTCAGGCGGAAGGCGCGCTGCGCCTCTTCGGTCGCCAGATAATTTTCCAGCGCCGCCTTGGACAGATTGGCGACACGGCCCCAGAAGTCGAGCTCGAACGCCGGCATGCCGAGACCCGCCGTATAGGTGCGCGTGTACATCTGCGAACCGGTGCTCGAAACGCTGGCCGGAATGCGCTGCGCGGTCTGGCCGCCGGTAATGTTCAAGGTCGGGAAGCGATCGGCGCGCTGCACGCCGTAGAGCGCGCGCGCCTCTTCGACACGGGCGACCGCAATGCGCATGTCGCGGTTGTAGTCGAGTGCAGCCGTGATCAGCCCCTGCAGGCGGGGATCGGGGAAGAACTCGCGCCACGGCGTGTTGTCGATTGTGCGCTTGCCGGTAGCCGACACACCGTTCCAATCGGCCGCAACCGGCGCTGCGGGACGAAGATAGTCCGGCGCCAGCGAGCAGCCGCTGACGACGAGTGCGCTCGCCACGGCCAGCGACAGAAGTGACTTATTCAACATAGTTGTCTCCGGAAGAGCGCTTGTCGTCGATGTGGCGCGGTCCCACCTTGCCCGGGAAGAAGCGGCGCACCACGACGAAGAACACGGGCACGAGGAACACCGCAAGAATGGTCGCGCCGAGCATGCCGCCGATCACGCCGGTGCCGATGGCATGGCGGCTCTGTGCGCCGGCGCCACTGGAAATTGCCAGCGGCAGGACGCCGAGAATGAAGGCGATCGACGTCATCAGGATAGGCCGGAAACGCAGACGGCAAGCTTCCAGCGTCGCATCGATGACGTTCATACCCTTGTCCTGCAATTCACGCGCGAATTCGATAATCAGAATCGCATTCTTGGACGACAGACCGATGATGGCGATCAGGCCAACCTTGAAGTACACGTCATTCGGCATGCCGCGCAAATGTACGGCGAGCAAGGCGCCGAAGATGCCGAGCGGCACCACCAGCAGCACAGCGAAGGGAATCGACCAGCTCTCGTACAGCGCCGCCAGCGCGAGGAAGACCACGATCAGCGACAGGCCGAACAGGAAGGGCGCCTGATTGCCCGAGACCTTTTCTTCCAGCGAGGTCGAGGACCACTCGAAGCCAAAGCCCGGCGGCAGCTTGGCGGCCATTTCCTCCATCGCCGCCATGGCGTGGCCGGTGCTCTTGCCCGGCGCCGGGCCGCCAGAAATCTTTACCGACGGCACGCCGTTGTAGCGATCCACCTTGGGCAGGCCGACCTGCCACTTGGGCGTTGCGATTTCACCGAGTTGCAGCATCTGGCCCTTGGTGTTGCGGATCGGCAGACGCAGCACGTCTTCCGGCGTCCGGCGCAGATCGGCATCGGCCTGCATCTGCACGCGCAGGATACGACCGGCGCGCACGAAGTCGTTGATGTAGGAAATGCCCAGCGTCGATTGCAGCGTCGTGTTCAAGTCCGCGAGATCGACGGAAAGCGCGCGCGCCTTGGCGCGGTCGATTTCCAGCGACAGCTGCGGCGACGGCTCCTGACCTTCGGGGCGTACGCCCGCCAGCTCGGGATTCTGCGCCGCCATGCCGAGCAGCATATTGCGCGCTTCCATCAGTTTTTCACGCCCTTGTCCGGAGCGATCCTGCAGACGGAAGTCGAAGCCGCCGATAGCGCCGAGTTCCGGAATCGGCGGCACATTGACGCCGAAGACGAAGGCCTGCTTGATTGCGAACAGCGCCATGTTGCCGCGCTGGATCACGCTTTGCACCGAATGGTCCTTGCCCGTGCGCGCATCCCAGTCCTTGAGGCGCACGAAGGCGAGCGCCGCGTTCTGGCCGCGGCCGAAGAAGGAATAGCCGAGCACGCCGATGACGTGATCGACTTCGGGCTGCTTCAGATAGTAGTCCTCGAGCTGGGCCAGCACCTCACGCGTACGCTCGGTGCTCGCGCCCGGCGGCAGCTGCACGAGGTTGATGAAGTAACCCTGGTCCTCGTCGGGCAGGAAACTGCCCGGCAACTTGGCGAACAGCCCCGCCGTCACGGCCACGACGACGGCATAGAGAATCAGCCAGCGGACGGGCTTGGCGACGAGCTTGGCGACGCGATTGCGGTAGTTGTCGCTGGCGCGCGCGAAGAAGCGATTGAACCAGCCGAAGAAGCCCTTCTGCTCGACATCGTGTGTCGGCTTCTCGACATGCTTGAGGATGGTCGCGCACATCGCCGGCGTCAGCGTAAAGGCCATCAGCGCCGAGAACAGCATAGTCAGCACAAGCGTCACCGCGAACTGGCGATAGATGGCGCCGACCGAGCCGCCGAAGAACATCATCGGCACGAACACCGCGCACAGCACCAGGGTGATGCCGATGATGGCGCCGACGATCTGGTCCATGGCCTTGCGCGTGGCGTCGCGCGGGGACAGATGCTCTTCGCTCATGATGCGCTCGACGTTCTCGACCACCACGATGGCATCGTCCACGACGATGCCGATGGCCAGCACCATCGCGAACAGGGTCAGCACATTGATCGAGTAGCCGAGTACGTACAGGCCCGTCATCGCACCGATCAGCGACACCGGCACCACCACGGCCGGAATCAGGGTGGCGCGCAGATTACCGAGGAACAGGTACATCACCAGGAAGACCAGCACCATGGCCTCGATCAGGGTGTGCAGCACTTCCTGAATAGAGATATCAACGAAGGCAGACGTGTCGTAAGGCACTTCCCACGAATAGCCGGGCGGGAAGTATTCGGCCAGTTGCGCCATCTTCGCCTTGACGGCCTTGGCCACTTCCAGCGCGTTGCCGTCCGGCGCCACGCGTACCGCAATCGCGGCGCCGGGCTTGCCGTCCATGCGTGCGAACACGTCATAGCTCTGCCCGCCGAGCTCGACGCGGGCGATGTCCTTGACGCGCACCGCAGAACCGTCGGGGCGCGTCTTGACCAGAATGTCGCCGAACTCTTCCGGCGTGGTCAGGCGACTGCGCGCCGTGATCACCGCATTCAACTGCTGGCCGGGTGCGCCCGGGTTCTGGCCGATTTCACCCGTGGCGAGTTGCACGTTCTGCGCCTTGACGGCATTGGACACATCGGCCGGCGTGATCCCGTATGCATAAAGCTTGGAGGGGTTCAGCCAGATGCGCATCGAGTATTCGGTACCGAACAGGATGGCCTCACCCACGCCCGGCACGCGCCGGATCTGGTCCAGCACATTGGCGGCGGCAAAGCTGCCCAGGTCGATTGAGTTCTTGCTGCCGTCGGGCGAGTGCAGCATGATGAACATCAGGTAGTTGCGCTGCGGCTTGGTCACCGGCACGCCGATGCGGCGCACATCGTCCGGCAGACGCGCCTCGACGCGCTTGTAGCGGTTCTGCGCCTCCACCGAGGCGATATCGACGTTGGTGCCGGCGGTGAAGGTCAGCGTCAGGGTGCCCACGCCCAGTTCGGACGAGGACTCCATGTAGAGCAGATGCTCGATGCCGTTCATTTCCTGTTCGATCAGGGCAATGACGGTTTCCTCAATGACCTCAGCCGACGCGCCGGGATAGGTGACGTTGAAGGCGATCGACGGCTGCGCCACCTGCGGATACTGCGACACCGGCAGCTTGTTGATGGACAGCGAGCCGCCGAGCAGGATGATCAGCGCGATCACCCAGGCAAACACGGGCCGGTCGATAAAGAATTTAGCGAACATGTAGCATCTCCGCGCGGCCGCTCAGAAGCGACGCGAACGTAATCGTGTTGAGGTCGGTCGCCATGCGCGACGGGCCTTTGATCGCCCCTGCTTCAAGATCAGGGGCCGGGGGAACGGCCACCACCTCAGCCCTCTTTTCCGGCGGCCGGCTTGGCGGTCGTGGCCGGTGGTGGCTGCACGGCCAGGCCGGCCGGCGCCAGCGCCTCTTCGGCGCCGATGACATGCGGCTTGACCGTGCCGCCAGGCTTGGCCTTCTGCAGGCCGTTCACCACGATGTTTTCTCCGCTCTTCAGCCCGTCGACGACGATCCAGTTGGCGCCGCTCATGCCGCTGGTCTTGATCGGCCGTGCCGACACCTTGCCTTCCGCATCGACGACAGTGACGAACTGACCCTGCGGATTGGCCTGCACGGCACGCTGCGGCACTCGGATCACATCGTCAAGGACGGCTTGTGCAAAACGCACGCGCACGAACATGCCGGGCAGCAGCTCCTTCTTCGGGTTCGGGATTTCGGCACGCAGATTGACAGCACCGGTGTCCGGATCGACGGCGAGATCGGAGAACAGTAACTTGCCGGGTAGCGGATAGGTCGAACCGTCTTCAAGCACGATTTCCACCTTCGTGCTGTCACTGCGCTTCACGTTGCCGGCCTGCAACTGCTTCTGCAACTGCAGCAGTTCGGTGTTGGTCTGCGAGAAATTGGCGTAGAGCTTGTCGATCTGTTCGATGGTCGCCAGTTGCGTTGCCTCGTTCTTGCCCACCAGCGCGCCCTCGGTTACCAGCGCACGGCCGATGCGGCCCGCGATCGGCGCCGGCACGATGGAGTTTTCCAGGTCGATGTTGGCCTTGGCCAGCGCGGCCTCGGCCTGCTTGAGCTGGGCTTCGGCCTGATCGTATTCCTGCTTGCTGACGGCCCTGATTTCCAGCAAAGGCTTGTAGCGCTCCAGCGTCACTTTGGCCACGGCCACATTGGCTTTCGCAGCATCGGCAGCGGCCTTGTAGCTGCGCGGATCGATCACGAACAGTGGCGTACCGGCCTTGACGTCCGAACCTTCGACAAAGGTGCGCTTTTCGACCACGCCTTCGACGCGCGCGCGAATCTGTGCGGTGCGCCAAGCCTGGAGGCGACCGGGAAGATCCTTGGTCACCGAAGCGGTAGCCGTGGCCACGGCCATGACGTCTACCTCCGGTGGCGGCATGCCGGCACCGGCCGCGCCCGGCGCCGCCTTGTCGTTGCCGCAGGCGCTCAGCGCCAGACTCATTGCGATAGCCAGCGCTGCGCTGGCGAAGGGGATGGGGGCTTTCATGGAGGTCTCCGAGGAATTTTGCCTATGCGTCGATTTCTCAGGCGAAGGCACGCAGAAAGCAGTCGATGATCGCCGCAATTCTCGTGTCTTCGTCGTATTTTTCGGGCTGTTCGCCAAACAGGAGGGCGGTGCGCTCCGTGCCAATCAGCATGCCCACCAGCATGTCCGCTGCAAAGCGCGGATCCTCCTTGCGCAGGGCGCCGAGACTCATGGCCTTGCCCAGGTATTCGGTGAGACGCTGCATGGTTTCTTCCGGCCCCAGGCGATAGGTACGGGCCGCCATCTCCGGAAAGCGGACGGCTTCGGCGACGATGATGCGCATACCGGCCATGCACTCCTCGCCGAGCACGCATTTGCGGAAGGCGCGGGCGAACTCGATCAACGCCTCGCGCGGCTGTTCTGCGCTACCGGCCAGCGGCACGGTGAACATGGAGACATTGCGCCGCGTCACTTCGTCGAACAGCGCTTCCTTGGTGGCGAAGTGGTTGTAGACAGTCTGCTTGGCCACGCCGGCCAACTGGGCGATCTTGTCTATGCTGCAGCGATAGCCTTCCGTAATGAAGGCTTCATGCGCCGCCCGCATGATCTTGTCGCGATTGTCTTGGGGCGTCATCATGATGGACTGGACTGTACAGTCCAATTTTGGGCGGGGCAAATCAAAAAAATCTATTGTCTGAGATTAACTCATTGTTTTATCCAAAAAAAAGGACAGCCCGGCTTTCACCGGGCTGCCCTTTTTGTTTGTATCGATTGTCGCTTAGTGCTTGCGCAGCTTCTGGATCAACGCCACCTTGGCGGCGGCTTCGGCCAGCAGTGCGGCCTGGGCGCGAGCGACGTCCATGTCGCCGGCGCTGTTGGCCATGGCTTCCTGGGCAGCCTTGTGGGCTTCCACTGCCTTGGCCTCATCCAGGTCGGCAGCACGAATCGCGGTGTCAGCCAGCACGGTGACGCGATTGGGCTGCACTTCGAGAATGCCGCCATTCACGAACACATGCTCAGGCTGTTCCTGGTCCGGCACCTTGATCGAGACAGCGCCCGGACGGATACGGCTGATCAACGGCGTGTGGCCGGGCAGAATGCCCAGCTCGCCGGCTTCGCCAGGCAGCGTCACAAACTCGGCGAGGCCCGAGAAGATCTTCTCTTCCGCGCTCACGACATCGACATGTACGGTCATAGCCATCTTGTTTCCTTGTTAGCGAGGACCGGGCCGCAGCCCAGTCCTCTACCTACAGCTTAGTGCAGCCCAAATTACTGCAGGGACTTGGCCTTCTCGACAGCCTCTTCGATGGCGCCAACCATGTAGAAGGCTTGTTCCGGCAGGTGGTCGTACTCGCCGTCCACGATTGCTTTGAAGCCCTTGATGGTGTCGGCCAGCGGGACGATCTTGCCGGGCGAACCGGTGAAGACTTCGGCCACGTTGAACGGCTGCGACAGGAAACGCTGGATCTTGCGGGCGCGGGTAACGGCCAGCTTGTCTTCCGGAGCGAGTTCGTCCATGCCCAGAATGGCGATGATGTCGCGCAGTTCCTTGTAGCGCTGCAGCGTTTGCTGAACGCGACGGGCAACCGAATAGTGCTCTTCGCCAACGATCTGCGGATCCAGCTGACGCGAGGTGGAGTCGAGCGGGTCGACGGCCGGGTAGATACCCAGGGCGGCGATGTCACGCGACAGCACGACGGTGGCGTCAAGGTGCAGGAAGGTGGTGGCAGGCGACGGGTCGGTCAAGTCATCCGCAGGGACGTACACGGCCTGGATCGAGGTGATGGAGCCAACCTTGGTCGAGGTAATGCGCTCTTGCAGACGGCCCATTTCTTCAGCCAGCGTCGGCTGGTAGCCCACGGCAGAAGGCATACGACCGAGCAGTGCGGACACTTCGGTACCGGCCAGGGTGTAGCGGTAGATGTTGTCCACGAAGAAGAGGATGTCGCGGCCTTCGTCACGGAACTTCTCGGCCATGGTCAGACCGGTCAGCGCGACGCGCAGACGGTTGCCGGGCGGCTCGTTCATCTGACCGAACACCATGGAGACCTTGTCCAGAACCTTGGAGTCTTCCATTTCGTGGTAGAAGTCGTTGCCCTCACGGGTACGCTCGCCCACGCCCGCGAACACGGAGTAACCACCGTAGCTCTTGGCGATGTTGTTGATGAGTTCCATCATGTTCACGGTCTTACCGACGCCGGCGCCGCCGAACAGGCCGATCTTGCCGCCCTTGGCGAACGGGCAGATCAGGTCGATCACCTTGATGCCGGTGGGCAGCAGGTCAACCGACGGGGACAACTCGTCGAACTTTGGGGCCTTGGCGTGAATCGGGCGCAGCTCTTCGGTCGGGATCGGACCGGCTTCGTCGATCGGGCGACCCAGCACGTCCATGATGCGGCCGAGGGTGCCAACACCCACCGGCACCGAGATGGCCTTGCCGGTGTTCTTGACGCTCATGCCGCGGCGCAGGCCGTCGGACGAGCCCAGCGCAATGGTACGCACCACGCCGTCACCCAGCTGTTGTTGAACTTCAAAAGTCAGGCCGGCTTCGGCGGTGCCCATATTGGCGTCGTCGAGAAGCAGCGCGTCGTAGACCTTGGGCATGGCTTCGCGGGGGAACTTGATGTCCACCACCGGGCCGATACACTGGACGATGTTTCCGTTGCTCATGGTTATTTCCTTAATACAGTAATTCGTTAACCAGCGATCGCTGCGGCGCCGCCGACGATTTCAGAAATTTCTTTCGTGATCGCGGCCTGACGAGCCTTGTTGTAGACCAGCTGCAGTTCCTTGATGACGCTACCGGCATTGTCGGTCGCGGCCTTCATGGCCACCATACGTGCCGACTGCTCCGACGCCATGTTTTCCGCAACGGCCTGATACACCAGCGCCTCGACATAACGTACCAGCAGGTCGTCGATCACGACTTGGGCTTCGGGCTCGTACAGATAGTCCCAACCGGTTTCCGGCGTGCCGAGCTTTTCGCCCGTCAGCGGCAGCAGTTGGTCAACCACGGGCTCCTGCTTCATCGTGTTGATAAAGCGAGTGCTGGCGATATACACCGCGTCGAGCTCACCGGCCTGGTAGGCATCGATGACAACCTTGATCGCGCCTAGCAGCTTCTCCAGATTCGGCGTGTCGCCGAGCTGGATCGCCTGAGCGACGACATTGCCGCCCATGCGCTGGGCGAAGCCCAGACCCTTGTTGCCAAGGCAGGCAAGGCGGATGTCGGTGACACCGTTCTGTTCCCACTGGCGCATGTTGTTCACCAGTTGACGCAGGATATTGGTGTTCAGGCCGCCGCACAGGCCCTTGTCGGTGGTCACAAGAATGACGCCAACGCGCTTGATGCTTTCAGCCTTGCTCAGGAAGCGGTGCTTGTACTCGGTCAGGTTTGCGGCCGACAGATTAGCTGCCAGCTGACGAACCTTCTCGGCGTACGGGCGGGCTGCCCACATCCGTTCCTGCGCCTTGCGCATCTTGGATGCAGCCACCATTTCCATTGCCTTGGTGATCTTGCGCGTGTTCTGGACGCTCTTGATCTTGGTGCGGATCTCTTTGCCTCCGGCCATGATCTCTCCTATTCAGGTATCAGGTGACGATCAGGCCCAGGACTTCTTGAACTCGGCGACAGCAGCCTTCAGAGCGGCTTCGTCGTCCTTGTCCAGATTCTTGGAGGATTCGATCTTGTCCATCAGGGCGCCGGCCTTCTGGCTGACGTACTGCAGCAGCGCGGCTTCGAAAGCCAGGATCTTGGTGACGTCGACGTCGTCCATGAAACCTTCGTTCGAGGCGTACAGCGACACGGCCATCTTGGAGACGGACTGCGGCGCGTATTGAGCCTGCTTCATCAGTTCGGTCACGCGGCGACCACGCTCAAGCTGCTTGCGGGTGGCTTCGTCCAGGTCGGAAGCGAACTGCGCGAAGGCAGCCAGTTCACGATACTGGGCCAGCGCCAGACGGATACCGCCGCCGAGCTTCTTGATGACCTTGGTCTGGGCAGCACCACCGACGCGGGACACCGAGATACCGGCGTTCATTGCGGGACGGATGCCGGCGTTGAACAGGTCGGTTTCCAGGAAGATCTGGCCGTCGGTAATCGAGATCACGTTGGTCGGCACGAATGCGGACACGTCACCTGCTTGCGTTTCGATGATCGGCAGTGCGGTCAGCGAACCGGTCTTGCCCTTCACTTCGCCGTTGGTCAGCTTCTCGACCCATTCTTCCGACACGCGAGCGGCACGCTCGAGCAGACGGGAGTGGATGTAGAACACGTCGCCCGGATAAGCTTCGCGGCCCGGCGGACGGCGCAGCAGCAGGGAGATCTGACGGTAGGCCCAGGCTTGCTTGGTCAGGTCGTCATAAACGATCAGGGCGTCTTCACCGCGGTCGCGGAAGTACTCGCCCATGGTGCAGCCGGCGTACGGTGCAATGAACTGCATTGCAGCGGATTCGGAAGCCGAGGCGGCGACGATGATGGTGTATTCCAGCGCGCCGTTTTCTTCGAGCTTGCGCACGACGTTGGCAATGGTCGAAGCCTTCTGACCCACGGCAACGTAGATACAGTAAACGCCTTGACCCTTCTGGTTGATGATGGCATCGATGGCGACAGCGGTCTTACCCGTCTGACGGTCGCCGATGATCAGCTCGCGCTGGCCGCGGCCAACCGGAACCATGGAGTCGATGGCCTTCAGACCGGTTTGCACCGGCTGGTCAACCGACTTACGCCAGATCACGCCCGGGGCGACCTTTTCGATCTTGTCGGTCTTCTTGGCATTCAGCGGACCCTTGCCGTCGATCGGCTCGCCCAGCGCGTTCACGACGCGGCCGAGGAGTTCCGGACCAACCGGAACTTCGAGAATGCGGCCGGTACACTTGACGGTGTCGCCTTCGGAAATATGCTCGTACTCACCCAGAACGACGGCGCCGACGGAGTCGCGCTCGAGGTTCAGCGCAAGGCCGAAAGTGTTGCCCGGAAACTCCAGCATTTCGCCCTGCATGACATCGGCGAGGCCGTGGATGCGGGTGATGCCGTCTGTCACGGAAACCACGGTGCCTTCGTTCTTGGCCGTGGCGGACAGCTGCATGTTCTGGATCCGGCTCTTGATCAGATCACTGATCTCGGAGGGATTGAGGTTCATGGAATTGCTCCTAGTTCTTTAGCGCGATGGCCATGGCAGCAAGCTTGCCGCTCACGGAGGCGTCAATGACTTCATCACCGATGGCGATACGGACGCCGCCGATGAGTTCGGGAACGACGGTCACAGTCGCCTGAATCTTGCAGCCGAGCTTCTTTTCGAGATCGGCCACGATGCCGGCGGTTGCTGCAGCGTCAAGCGGGAAGGCGGATTCGACCACCGCTTCGCGCACGCCTTCGTGAGTGTTTTTCAACTCATCGAACAGCTCGGCAATTTCAGGGAGGACTTGCAGACGGTCGTTATCGACCAGCACACGGACAAAATTTTGCTGCTCGGCCGCCAGACCGTCGCCGGCCACGCCGACAAACAGATTGGCCAGCTGATCAGGGGCGAGGCGCGGGTCGCTGATGCAGTTCTGCATTTCTGCAGTTGCACTGACAGCAGCCAGCTTGCCAAGCACCTGGGACCACGCCGGCAGAGCCGACGCGCCCTTGGCCAGCTGGAATGCAGCTTCGGCGTAGGGGCGGGCGAGGGTAAGGTTTTCGGCCATGGCGGATTACAGCTCCGACTTCAGTTGTGCCAGCAGATCGGCGTGAGCCTGGGCGTTGATTTCCTTGCGGAGAATCTTTTCTGCACCAGCGACGGCCAGCGTAGCAACCTGCTCACGCAGGGCTTCACGGGCACGCTGGGCAGCGACGCCGGCTTCGGCTTCGGCAGCTTCACGAGCGGCGGCGACGATGCGCGCAGCTTCCGCGCGCGCCTCCTCGACGATCTGGGTGCCTTGCTTTTCTGCGCCGACGCGCAGTTCAGCGGCGGATTCGCGAGCCTTCTTCAGCTCGTCGACCGCCTTCTTTTCGGCATGGGCCAGATCGGTTTTCGCCTTGTCTGCTGCCGCAAGTCCGTCGGCAATCTTTTGCGCACGCTCATCGAGTGCCTTCACGATGGGGGGCCACACGAACTGCATGGTGACCCAGGCCAAGATGAAGAACACAATCAGCTGGGCAAACAGCGTTGCGTTCAAATTCACGGTATCGCTCCTTAAAGCGTTGCGAGATTAAAGGGCGATTACTTCAGGATGAACGGGTTGGCGAAGGCGAACATCATCGCGATACCGACACCGATCAGGAAGGCGGCGTCGATCAGACCGGCCAGCAGGAACATCTTGGTTTGCAGGGCGTTCATCAGCTCAGGCTGGCGAGCCGAAGCTTCCAGGTACTTGGAACCCATGATGCCGATACCAATACAGGCACCGATAGCGCCAAGACCGATGATCAGGCCAGCAGCCAGAGCAACGTAACCGAGAACGTGTTCCATGAACAACTCCTTTTATTAAAAGTAAAAATTAAAACGAAACGGGTTTTACAACAGAACTTGCTTAGTGACCTTCGTGCGCCTGGCCGATGTACACCAGTGCCAGCATCATGAAGATGAAGGCCTGCAGGACAACGATCAGGATGTGGAAGATGGCCCAAACCGAACCAGCCAGCACGTGTCCCAAAAACAGCATCGGGCCACTCGCACCGGAGGCACCCCAGGCTGCACCCATCAGGGCGATCAGCATGAAGACGAGCTCGCCTGCATACATGTTGCCGAACAACCGCATGCCATGGGAAATGGTCTTGGCGGCGAATTCGATCAACTGCATGGCGAAATTGACGGGATACAGCACCGGATGGCTGCCAAACGGCGCGGTAAAGAGTTCGTGAATCCAGCCGCCGGCACCCTTGATCTTGATGTTGTAGTACAGGCACAGCAGCAGCACGCCGGCAGACATGCCCAGCGTGGCGTTGAGGTCGGCAGTCGGCACGACACGCATATAGGCGTGATGGTCGCCGCTGATGTTCTGCCAGAGCGCCGGGAGCACGTCGACCGGCAGGAAGTCCATGGCGTTCATCAGGAATACCCAGACGAAGACGGTCAGGGCCATCGGTGCGACATACTTGCGCGACTCGTCGGAATGGATGATGCCCTTGGCCTGGTCCGCGACCATTTCGACCAGCAGCTCGATGAAGCCCTGGAAACGGCCCGGGACGCCGGACGTCGCCTTGCGCGCGGCCAGCCACAGGATGAAGATGGTCAGCAGGCCGGTCGCGATCGACCAGAACAGGGTGTCGACGTTGATGATCGAGAAATCGATGATCGACGCTTGCGGATGTCCGGTGCTGTTGAAATGCGTGAGGTGGTGAACGATGTATTCACCGGCGGAAGGGCCGTGAGCTGCAGCGGCTCCGGCATGTTCGGCTGCGTTGGCAGCGGCTTCGGTTACGTTGGACATGTCAAGTTTTCAGCAAGAATGCAAACAAATTCGCCTTGAGCGCCGCGAGCAGTCCGACCAGCATGCACAACCAGTGCACCTCGTAGTACCGCACCGCGACAACCAGTATTCCTATCGTGCCGGCGATCTTGAAAAACTCGCCGGCGAAAAACGTCAATACAGAGGCTCGCCCGGGCACAAGTGCCATGCGCAGCACGAACAAGAGATTGGGCAGGATGTAGGCGAAACCGCCGATCAGGGTCGATGTCGCGCCACGCGCGCCCACCCAAACCGCCGCGATTGCGGCCACCACTGCTACCAGGCTCAACTGCAGAAGTATGACTTTTATCAATTCCGCCCCCTGAAAACTGGGCGCCGTCATGCTTTTTCTGCCGCCGATGCGCTCCTCTGCTTGATGCCTCCGATGCGGGAATGAAGCCGTTCTTCCGCACCAAAAAGCCGCGAGAATGTAAACGAAACGCTGACAAAAGTCAATTTTGGTGCAAGGAACTTTCCAGCGAAATTCAAGTACATACGCATAACTTATGGGGCAAGAAGTTTTTTGTTGGCTGGCATTCTCCTTGACTTTCATGTCGACGCGTTTATAGTTATCGACATGAAACAGCATTACGCCAAGGAAATCCCCGATGTCTGGAAGCGCGTGTCCAAGGTATTCACCGCCCTGGGCGACGAGCAGCGCCAGCGCATTCTGCTGACCTTCGAGCGCGGCGAACGTCTCAACGTAAGCCAGCTGGCAGAGGTCTCGACGCTGTCGCGGCCGACAGTTTCGCACCACCTCAAGGTCTTGCGCGAGGCGGGCGTCCTGGCGTCGTCCAAACAAGGCAAGGAAGTGTTTTACTGGATCGCGAAAGACGATTTGGAGGACATGCTGGGGCGCGTTCTCGGCTATATCGAAGAAGAAGTCTGAGCACCAATAACGGGCCGCCGCCCGTTTTTATTTGGGCAATGTGTCGATATGTTTAATCTTATGATCCAAAGGAGGGGCGCAGGATGAAACACGATTTGGGATGGAAATGTTCGAATATGCCGCCGACATGCCCGCGATTTCACATAGTACAGTTGCGCCGCCGTTACATATAACAATCACAGGGAGCCCGACATGTCCGGCCAATTCAAGCTTCTGAGCGAGCGTCGCTTTCTGCCGCTCTTTGTTACCCAGTTTCTCGGCGCCTTCAACGACAACGTCCTGAAGAACGCCATGGTGATTCTCATCACCTTCCAGGGCGCGCGCATGAGCAGTGTCGACCCGGCGCTAATGGTGAACGCCTGCGCCGGCATTTTCATTCTGCCCTTCTTCCTCTTCTCCGCCACGGCCGGACAGCTTGCAGACAAATACGAAAAGTCGCGCCTGATCCGCCTCGTCAAGACGCTCGAGATCGGCATCATGATCATCGCCGCCGTCGGCTTCTGGCTGCCCAATCTGCCGCTGCTGCTCACGGCGCTGTTCCTGATGGGCATGCACTCGACGCTGTTCGGGCCGGTCAAATATTCGATACTGCCGCAGCACCTGCACGAAGACGAACTCATCGGCGGCAATGCGCTGATCGAATCGGGCACCTTCCTCGCCATCCTGTTCGGCACCCTGCTCGGCGGCACGCTGATCGGCCTTGGCGAAAACGGTCGTCACTTCGCTTCCGCCACCTGCTTCCTGATCGCCGCGCTGGGCTATCTCGCCAGCCGCGGCGTGCCGATCGCACCGCCGCCGGTGCCAGGATTGCACATCAACTGGAACCCGCTTACCGAAACCTGGCGCAACCTGAAGTCGGCCAAACAGAATCGTTCGGTGTTTCTGTCCATCCTCGGCATCTCGTGGTTCTGGTTCTACGGCGCGATGTTTCTGTCGCAATTCCCGTCTTTCGCCAAAAACAATCTCGGCGGCAACGAAAGCGTCGTGACCCTGCTGCTCGCGCTGTTCTCGGTCGGCATCGGTCTCGGCTCGCTACTGTGCGAGAAGCTCTCAGGCAAACAGATCGAACCCGGCCTGGTGCCCTTCGGCTCTATCGGCCTGACGGTGTTCGCCGTCGATCTCTTCTTCGCCGCACCGGCCGCCGGCGGCGTCGCGACGCAACTGGGCGCCGTCGAGTTTCTGGGCCAAGCCGGCAGCCTGCGCATACTCGCCGATCTGGTGCTGATCGGGGTCTTCGGCGGCTTCTACTGCGTGCCGCTGTATGCCTTGATGCAAACGCGCTCGGAAGCCTCGCACCGTTCGCGCATCATCGCCTCGAACAACATTCTCAATGCCTTGTTCATGGTCGTCGCCGCCCTGCTCGCCATCGTGCTGCTCGGCGCCGGCTGCAGCGTGTCGGAGCTCTTCCTCGTCACCGCCGTGCTCAACGCCTTCATCGCGGCCTATATCTATACCCTGCGGCCCGAATTCATCAATCGCTTCTTCGCCTGGCTGGCCAGGAAGCCGCTTGGCGACAAGTAAGGAGGCGACGATGAAGACGCCCTTTCGCGCCGTTCGCCTGTCCGTCGTCGGCGCGCTGACCGCCGCGCTGACGCTGTCCGCACATGGCGGCGGCGTGGTCGATGCGCTCGACGACGGGCCGCTGGGTTTGCATGACGCCCACGGCCTCAAGCTGGGCACCGGCCGATGCGCCAACTGCGCAACCATCCCGCAAGCACTGTGGTATTTCCAGGACGAGCCCGTCGCGGCACCCGCCAAGGAAACGCCGACGGCGGGTTTCGCTGCGGGCGCGAACGCCCAGGCAGACGTCGCCGACTTTTTGGCCGGCAGATCCACCCTTGAAGCGCAAGCTCCGCTGATCTGGTTGGGCTCGTCCAAGGTCATTCCGCGTACCCGCTTGTCCACCGACGGCAAGACCTTGCAGCTGGCGAACGGACAAAACGTCGGCTTTGCCATCACACAGAAAATCGCCACCAATCAGTCCTACTACAACGCCGACAGCCAGGCCTATCTGGCGCAACGCCCCTTGCGTCTGCGCGGCGAACTGCAACAGGATGCGACCGGTCGCCCGCAATTCGTGGCGCGCACCGTCTGGCCGCTGGACTTCGCCATTACGTCGCAAGACAAAGCGAGGCCGCTCGCCGCACAGGAATCGTTGCGCAGCCTGGTCAAGGCGAATAAGGGCGGCGCGCGCGACGACTTCTCGAGCCGCCTGCTGTGGGCCCGCAATCCGGGCGACAAGCACGCCTGGAACGGCAAGGCCGTGCTCGGCATCATGTTGAATGGCGCGCAGGGCGATGACGACGAAGCGCACGGCGGCCATTTCGCGATCGCCACCGGCCGTTACCGCGACGACGGCGACTGGTCGCGCTGGATGGTGTACAACTTCTACAACCTCGACTCCTTCAGCGAGAAGGGCATCGTCGCCGCGCCGACGCCGATGGACAAATACCTGCTTGACCTCAACAGCGGCCAGAGCTGGTACCGCCCGTCCTACATGCTGGTCGCGGTGCTGAAGAACGATCGCGCCGCACTGCACTACCAGGCGGGCATCGAGCGCGTCTACAACCACTTCTATCGCCACGACTTCGACTACAACCACTCGGCCGCGAATTGCGCCGGCATCAGCATCGACACCTTGCGCACACTCGGCTGGAACGCGCCTCGGCGCGGCCATGAGTCCTGGCTCAAGGCCATCGGCGCTTACGCCTACGTCGCGGCGACGAGCCGCAGCCTCACCGACGGACGCAAGATCTACGATTACCTGCTCGAAGAATCGACGCGCCTGTACCCGGCCAGCAGTTTCGATGCGCTGGGCGAGGACCTGCTGAACATCGTGCAGGGCAAAGCCAACCGACCGCTCTCCGCTTACGAGCAGGCGCTGGCCGACGATGTCGAGGCCATCTATTACGTGCATATCCCACAGATCCCGTCGAGCCGCGCTTTCGGCCTGGCGCCGGTCTACACGTTCGATGAGTACATGGCGCAAGCGCCGGCGGATCGCAGTCAATGGAAGATCATTCCGGTCGAACCCAGGCCCTTCCCGGCGGCCTTGCGCGACAGCCAGACGCTGCCGCAGAAAAAGCCTTTCTGCGTGCCGGCGCCGGTTGCCGCTGTATTCACCGCGCTGCTTGCCATACTAAGCGGCATCTTCATGTTCATCCGCCGTCGCCGCAAGGCGGCCTGAGGAATTCGTCCCATGCTGAAGACTCTCCTGCGCCCCGTGCTGCGTTTGCTGGCCCGCATCCTCTATCGCGTCAAATTCCGCAATCCGCACAACACGCGGTTCACCGCCGAGCGGCTGCTGATTGTCGCCAACCACGAGTCCTTTCTCGACGGCCTGCTGCTCGGCCTGTATTTGCCGACGAATCCGGTCTTCGTCGTCAATACGCAAATCGCAAAGGTGCCGCTGTTCCGGCTGGTCCTCTCCATGGTCGACTATCTGACCGTGGACCCGAGCAGCCCGATGGCGATCAAGAAAATCATCAAGCTGGTCGAATCGGGTCGGCCTGTAGTGATCTTCCCGGAAGGCCGCATCACGACCACGGGCAGCCTGATGAAGGTCTATGAGGGCCCCGCCTTCGTCGCCGCCAAGACCGGCGCGACCATCGTGCCGGTGCGCCTGGACGGCCCCGCGCGCACGCGCTTCTCGCGCATGAGCGGCGAGGCGCCGCGCGGCTGGTTCCCGAAGATGCACATCACCGTCCAACCGGCGACGAAGATCGACATGCCGGTGGCCGACCGCGCCAAGGAGCGGCGACGCAAGGCCGGCGAAGCCATGCGCCGCATCATGCAGGAAATGCTGTTCGCCACGCGGCCGCGGCAAACGCTGTTCACCGCCCTGCTCGAAGCGAGCCGCAACTTCGGCCGCCATCGCCGCATGGTCGAGGACGCCAAGCAGATCGAATACAGCTACGGCGATCTCATCAAAATGACGCTGGTGCTGGGCCGCGTCGGCAGCCGCCTGGGCCAGCCGGATGAGCGGATCGGCCTGCTCCTGCCGAATCTCGCCGCGACGCTGGGCCTGCTGATCGGGCTCGGCGCCTTCCGTCGCGTGCCGGCCATGCTCAACTACACGGCCGGCACCGAGGGCATGCAGAACGCCTGCGTCGCGGCCGAGATCAGGACCATCATCACTTCGCGCGCCTTCCTCGAACAGGGCAAGCTCACCGACAAGGTACTGGCGCTGCAGAATGTGCGCATCGTCTATCTGGAAGATCTGCGCGAGCAAATCACGCTGGGCGACAAGCTCTGGTGGCTGTTCTACGCGCGCTGGCTGCCGCGCAGCGCCGGCAATCACGGCCACAGTGACGCAAACTCGCCTGAAGATACGGCGGTCGTGCTGTTCACCTCCGGATCGGAAGGCAAGCCCAAGGGCGTGGTGCTGGCGCATCGCGCCATCCTCGCGAATATCTCGCAGGTGCGCGCCATCGTCGATTTCAACACGGCCGACAAGGTGCTCAACGCGCTGCCCATCTTCCACTCCTTCGGCCTCACCGGCGGTGCGCTGTTGCCGCTGATGACGGGCACGCGGGTCTTCCTCTATCCGTCGCCGCTGCACTATCGGGTGATTCCCGAACTGGCCTACGATCGGGGCTGCTCGATACTCTTCGGCACCAGCACCTTCCTCGGTCACTACAGCAAGTTCGCGCATCCCTACGACTTCTTCCGCCTGCGCTATGTCGTGGCCGGCGCGGAAAAGCTGTCGCCGTCGGTACGCGAGCAATGGTTCGAGAAGTTCGGCATCCGCATCTTCGAAGGCTACGGCGCGACCGAAACCGCGCCCGTCATCGCCGTTAACGCACCCATGGCCTATCGTACCGGCACGGTCGGCCAGCTGCTGCCCGGCATCGAGCACAAGCTCGTACCCGTGCCCGGAATCGAGCGGGGCGGCATCCTGCACGTCCGGGGTCCGAATGTCATGAGCGGCTATTACCGTTACGACAAACCCGGTCTGCTTGAAGCGCCGCAGTCCGAGGCCGGCTCGGGCTGGTACGACACCGGCGACGTGGTCGATATCGATGACGACGGCTTCGTGCGCATCCTGGGCCGCGTCAAACGCTTCGCCAAGATCGCCGGTGAAATGGTCTCGCTCGAAGTCGTCGAGAAGATCGCAGCCGCGGCCAGCCCGGCCATGATGCACGCCGCCAGCACCCAGCCCGACCCGGCGCGCGGCGAGGCATTGGTGTTATTCACCACCGACACATCGCTGAATCGCGAGCGCCTGCAGAACACCGCCCGCGAACTCGGCCTGCCGGAGCTGGCGGTGCCGCGCAAGATCGTCGCGGTCGACGCCCTGCCCTTGCTCGGCACGGGCAAGACCGATTACGTCACGCTCAAGCAACTGGCCGAAAAGGCCTGAGGAGGCAGACATGCATACGACACCGAACGATACCGCTGAGGTCAGGCGCCTAATGCGCACCGGCGGCATCGGCCGAGGAGCCGCCACCTGACTTGGCCGGCTTGGCCAGCCACACTACGGCGATCAGCAGCAGGAACAATATCGCCGAGGCCGCGAAGATGTCGCTGACGCTGAGCATGAAGGCCTGCTGGTCGACGACGCGGTTGATGTAGGCGAGACCCTGCTGCTGCGTCATGCCCTGGGCCGTCAGCACGTCCAGCGTCTGATGCGTCGCTGCGCTGGCATTGTTGATCGACTCGACCAGGACGACGTGGTGCTCGGCGGCGCGATTGTCCCAGAGCGTGGTCGTGATCGAAGTGCCGAAGGCGCCGGCGGTAATGCGCGCGAAATTGCTGAGCCCCGATGCCGCGGGAATGCGCTCATGCGGCAGTCCCGACAGCGTCAGCGAGACGAGCGGAATGAAGAAGAAGGCCATGGCGACGCCCTGGATGATGGTCGGGATCATCAAGGTCGTGACGTCGGCCTGGGTGTTGAACAGGGAGCGCATCCACAGCACCAGCGCGAAAACCACAAAGGAAATCGTGGCGAAGATGCGCGGATCGACGCGAGTCACGTTCTTGCCGACGATGGGCGAGAAGAGAATGGCGAGCAAACCCACCGGCGCCATGATGATGCCGGCCCAGGTCGCCGTATAGCCCATGTACTGCTGCAGCCACAGCGGCAACAGCACGACGTTGCCGAAGAAGGCGCCGTAGCCCAGCGATAGCGCCAATGTGCCGACCCAGAAGTTGCGGCGTGCGAAGAGGCTGAGATCGACGACGGGATGGGCTTCGGTCAGCTCCCAGATCAGGAAGGCGACGAAGCTGATTAGCGAGACGGCCGCCAAGGCAACGATCTCCGGCGAAGCGAACCAGTCGAGTTCCTTGCCCTTGTCGAGCATGATCTGCAGCGCGCCCACCCAGATCACGAGCAGCGCAAGACCGATGCTGTCGATCGGCAGCTTGCGGGTGGCCGATTCGCGACTGCGGTAGATGCTCCAGGTAATGAAGGCGGCCGCAATGCCGATCGGGATGTTGATGTAGAAGATCCAGGGCCAGGTCATGTTGTCAGTGATCCAGCCGCCCAGCAGCGGCCCCATCACCGGCGCCACCAGCGTAGTCATCGACCACATGGCCAGCGCGGTGCCTGATTTTTCCTTGGGATAGCTCTGCAGCAACAGGCTCTGCGAGAGCGGAATCATGGGGCCGGCGACCAGGCCCTGAATGACGCGGAACAGAATCAGGCAGCCGAGGTTAGGCGCAAGACCGCACAGCAGGGAGGCGATCACGAACAGGATTACGCTGAGGGTGAACAGCCGCACCATGCCGAAACGCTGCGTCAACCAGCCGGTCAGCGGTACCGCAATCGCGTTCGACACCGCGAAGCTGGTGATGACCCAGGTGCCCTGGCTGGCGCTGACGCCGAAGTCGCCGGCAATGGCCGGAATCGACACGTTGGCGATCGACGAGTCGAGTACGTTCATGAACGTCGCCAACGACAGGGCGATGGTGCCCAGCACCAGCTGCGCGCCTTCGAGCGGCGCCGGCGCGGCGGGCGCAGCCTTGCTTGCGGGATCGGCCATGCTGATTCTCTTCGCTTAGTTGGCCGTGGGCAGCACGACCTTGTGGCCGAGGTTTGCAGACACGATCTTGTTGACCTGTTCATCCGCCGCCTTGCCCAGTTCATCAAACACCGTTGTGGCGACAGCCGGTTGATTGTTGCTGCCGTCGGTCACGGCCTTGCCGGACTGGTCGTGCACGTCGACGGTCACATTCATCGACAGGCCGACGCGCAAGGGGTGCTCCTGCAGCTCCTTCGTGTCCAGCGCAACGCGGACCGGCAGGCGCTGCACGATCTTGATCCAGTTACCGGTCGCGTTCTGCGCAGGCAACAGCGAGAAAGCCGCGCCGGTTCCCGCGCCCAGGCCCACGACCCGGCCGTGATATTCCTGTCTTCCGCCGTAGACATCGGCAGTCAGCATGACCGGCTGGCCGATGCGCAAATCTTCGAGCTGGGACTCCTTGAAATTGGCATCGACCCAGACATCGTCCAGCGGCACCACCGCCATCAGCGGCGCGCCCGCCTGCACACGCTGGCCGACCTGCACATTGCGCTTGGCCACGGCGCCGGCGATCGGCGCGGCAATGCCGGCGCGCTTGTAGGCCAGGAAGCTCTCGCGCACATGCGCCGCCGCGGCCAGCACGCGCGGATTGCTTTCCACCGAAGTGCCGTCCGTCAGCGCCTGATTCTTGGCCAGCTGCTCACGCGCTTCCGTCAGCGCGGCTTTGGCGTTGCTCACGGCCGTCTGCAGATGCTGAACTTCTTCCTTGCCAACGGCTCCCGTCGCCAACAGCGGCTCGCGGCGGCTCAGGTCGGCCTGCGCGCGCGCCAGGTCGGCTTCGCGTGTCGCCACGGTCGCCTTCAGCGCGTCATTGCTGCTGAAAGTGCCGCGCACTTCGCGCACGGCGCTTGCCAGCTGCGCTTCGGCCTGATCGAGGGCCACGCGGGCGTCGATCGGATCGAGTCGCACGACGACCTGGCCGGCCTTCACATAGTCGGTGTCGTCGGCGTCGATGGCGACCACGGTGCCGCCGACTTGCGAGGTGATCTGCACGACGTTGCCTTGCACGTAGGCGTTATCGGTCTCGACCTTGTAGCGCGCGATCGTCGCCCAATAGATTGCGTAACCGATCCCCGCGATGCCGCACGCCGCCAGCAGACCCAGCAGCAGGCGTTTGCGCTTGCCGTTGGGGGCGGCAGCGGGAAGAGTCGTCGTTGTTTCATTAGCCATGGCGGCCTCCGTTATTGCTGGCTTGCTCGGTACCTGTCTTCGTTTCCACGAAACCGCCACCGAGGGAATGGATGAGTTGTACTCGCGCGATGCTCCAGCGCGCTTGCAGGTCGATCAGCGAACGACGCCGGTCGAGCATGTTCGCCTCGGCGCCCAGCACCGGCGCACGGCCGGTAATGCCGGCAGCGTAGCGTTGCTGCGCCAGCGCATAGCTTTGTGTCGCGCTGTCGTACGCCGCTTGCTGCTTCTTCAATTGCTGGTCGGCGGAATCCAGGCTGGACAGCTGATCGGCAACGTCCTTGAAGGCGTTGACCAGCGTCTGGTTGTAGTTGATGACCGCGCCGTCGGTCTGGGCGGTGACAAAGCGGTATTCGCTGCGCAGACGGCCGGCATCGAAGATCGGCAAGGACACCGCCGCGCCGACGCCGGTCAGGCGGCTACCCGCATTGAGGAATTTGGCGAAGCCGACGGACGAGAAGCCAAAGAAGCCGCTCAGATTGACGTTCGGGTAGAAGGCCGCCTTGGCCGACTCCATCCCGTGCAGGCCCGATTCGACGCGCCATTTCGCCGCGACGATATCCGCCCGATGGCCGAGCAGCTCCAGCGGAATCTGTTGCGGCAAGGCCAAGGACCCGTTCTGCGGCAGCGTTGCGTCCAGCGTGGCCGTCGCATCCGGGCCCTGTCCCAACACTGCGGCGATGGCGTGTCGCGTCAGCTCGATCTGCTCGCGAATGGCGACGCTGTCGCGATGCGCCTCGGCAAGCCCGCCTTTGAGCGGCTCCAGATCGCCCGGCGCATCGATACCCGCATCAACCCGTTGCTTGGTGATCGCCAGCAACTCGGCGCGCTGCCGATCGAGCTGCTCGGCGACGCGCAGCTGGGCCTGAAGGCGCGCCAGGGAGAAGTAGCGGCTGGCCACATCGCTTGCAATCATGATGCGCGCGGCCTGCTGTTCGGCCTCGGTGGCATGCAGCTCGCCGAGCGCCGCCTTGAGCGCCTCACGATTGCGACCGAAGAAGTCGAGCTCCCAGCTGGCCGAAAGATTGAGTTCATTCACGTTCTGGGTCGAGCCCGCGTACGGCGGCGGCACCAGGCCGTTTTCGCTGAAGCGCTCGCGCGTCGTCGAAAGATCGGAATTGATTTGCGGATAGGTCGCGCTGTCTGCAATGCCCGCGATGGCGCGCGCCTGGCGCAAACGCACATCGGCGTTCTGCACGCTGGGGCTGTCGCGCAAGGCCTGGTCTATGAGGCGATCCAGGGTGGCGTCGTTGAACGCATGCCACCAATCGCCCTGCGGCCATTCCGTCTTGATATCGCGGGCGCCGAGCGCGCTCGCCTCGAGCTTGCTGCTCTCGGTATGGATGCCCGAGTAGCTGGCGCAGCCGGCAAGAATGAGCGACAGCAAGAGCGGAGAGAGAACGCGCTTCATGATGCAGCCCCCTCTTCGTCCATCTTGCGAACATTTTCCAGAGCGCGCTGCAATAGCGACTTGAACTGCTCGTATTCGGCGGCCGAAAATCCGACCAGCGTTTCGTTGAGCACGCCGGACAGGACTTCCGGAACCACCTCATCGGCGAGACGCAGGCCCTCCTTGGTCAGTTCGAGCTTGACCACGCGGCGGTCCTGCTCGGAGCGCACGCGACGCACCAGCGTCTTGTCTTCGAGCCTATCCAGCATGCGCGTCACGGCGCCGGTGTCGATGCAGGTGGAGCGCGACAGGTCGGCAGCGGTTTCACCGCGCCCCTGGCGGATGAACAGCAGCGGCTTCCATTGCGCGTCGGTCAGGCCGTGCTCGGCCATGCGCCTCTCGACTTCGCGCGAAACCTGTTGCGTCAGCATGCGCAACAGGTAGCCGACGCTGTCTTCGAGCTTGTAGTTCCTGGCGCTGTAGAACTTCTTCGGATTTGCCACGGCGCGTCCTTTCATGCCTAAACAGTGATTGCCTAGGCAGCAATATAACTGCCTAGGCAGTATTTGTCTACGACTTTTTGCGAGGAATTGTTACTGTAAGGTGCAAACCCGCACGGCACAAGGCAAGCAGCCCGGCTGTGGGCCGGGCTGCTTGCCAGAAGTACAGCGGGAAAGGGCTAGACGCCGGAGATGACCGCCTCGATTTCGGCGAAGGTGCGCGCCGCCTCATGGGTGACGACATTCACCCCGAACTGGCGCGCAATCTGCGAGGCGGAAAAGATGCCGCGCAGCGCCTGCTTGCCGTCGCGATCCTCCACCACCAGCGCATGCACGCGCGTCGCGGCCTTGAGCGTTGCAACGATGTGGCCGACCTCGGCCTTGGCGACATCGGCGAGGCGCAGCACTTCCATGTGATCGACCGCCGTCATGACGTCGCTGACGCGGAGTTCACTGCGCTTGATGCCGCGATTCTGGGCGACCAGCACCGGCTTCTCGCCAAGCAGATCGTTGGCGGTGATCACACCACGGATGCGGCCGTCGCTGGCGGCGACGAGCAGCAGGCGCACACCGCGCAGGAGCATGGACTGGTTGGCATCGGGCAGAGTGTCGCCCGGAGAAATCGTCGCCGCCGGAATCTTGGCGAGATCGGTCATGACCTCAAGGGCCGGCGAGTCGGCGCGCACCGGGACCGGATTGTGCGCATCCAGCAAATAGCATCCGCCGGAAGAAATGGCGGCCTGGGCAAGCGGTTTGTAGCTCGGTCGTTCCATGATCAGCTCCGTTTGATTAGCCGGAAACGGCCGCCCGTGAAGGGCTGAACGTTTCTGCGCTCACGAACATCGGACACCTTTTTTCAACGTGCGTTCTCGCCGATCATTCCGGATGTGCGCATTCAGAATTCCGCTGCATCCGGCTCGATCCGCTGTTTCATTCTACGCGCTGACGCACACACGGCAAGAAAGCGCCCTGCAGTTCTGACACCAGAATTGAAGAAAAAACACCAGCGACAAGAAACAGCTTTCGCTTATTTCAAACGCAGAAGAATGCCGTCGAGCTGGTCGAGACTGCCGAAGCGTATCGTCAAGGCGCCCGCGCCCTTGCGGTTGGCACTGATCTTGACCGTGGCGCCAAGGCTGTCGGAGAGCTCTTCTTCAAGGCGTTCGAGGTCGCGATCGGCCTTTTTAACCAGCTTACCGGCAGCGGGATTCAGCGTCTGGGAGACGGCCCGTTCGGTATCGCGCACAGAGTAGCCCTTGTCTACGACCAAGGCGGCAACCGATCCCTGATCCGCTTTCGGCAGGGCCAGCAGCGCGCGCGCATGACCCATTTCGAGATCGCCGGCCATCAGCATGTCCTGCACCGGCTTGGCGAGCTGCAAGAGGCGCAGCAGGTTAGAGGTGGCCGAGCGCGAACGACCGAGCGCCTCGGCCGCCTGCTGATGCGTCATGCCGAATTCGTCGAGCAGGCGCTGGATGCCGGCCGCTTCTTCGAGCGGATTGAGGTCTTCGCGCTGGATGTTTTCGATCAGCGACATGGCCAGCGCGTTTTCGTCGGGGATCTCGCGGATCAGTACCGGCACTTCAATCAGGCCGGCGATCTGCGAGGCACGCCAGCGCCGCTCGCCGGCGATGATTTCGTAGCGGCTGTTGCCGACCGGGCGCACCGAGATCGGCTGAATCAGGCCCTGCGCCTTGATCGAAGCGGCCAGCTCTTCGAGCGAGCCCGGATCCATACGCGTGCGCGGCTGGTACTTGCCCGGCTGCAACTGGCCCACCGGCAGCGTGTCCTGGCGCGACTTGTTGTCGCCGCTATCGCTATTGCCGGCCAGCAGTGCGTCGAGGCCGCGGCCGAGACCCTTCATCTTCGGAGGCGTCATGTCTTTTCTTTCTAACGGTTGTCTTATTGGAACTCGGGCGTCTTGACGCGCTCGATCAGCTCGGTCGCGAATGCCTGATAGGCCTGCGCGCCCTTGGCCGCCTTGTCGAACAGCACGCCGGGAATACCGTGGCTGGGCGCTTCGGCCAGGCGCACATTGCGCGGCACAACGGCCTTGAAGACCTTGTCGCCGAAGTGTTCTTCGAGCTGCGCCGACACCTGGTTGGCGAGCGTGCTGCGCGGGTCGTACATCACGCGCAAGAGGCCGATGACCTTGAGGTCGCGATTGAGATTGGCATGCACTTTCTTGATGGTGTTGACCAGATCCGACAGGCCTTCCAGCGCGTAGTACTCGCACTGCATCGGAATGATCACGCCGTGCGCGGCGCACAGGCCGTTCAGCGTGAGCATGGAGAGCGAGGGCGGACAATCGATGAGAACGAAGTCGTAGTCGTCCTTGTGCTGCGCCAGGGCGTCCTTGAGGCGGTTCTCGCGATTGGCGAGATCAACCATTTCCACTTCGGCGCCGGCGAGATCGCGGTTGGCCGGCAGCACATCATAGCCGCCGGAGGGAGAGAGCACCCGGGCTTCGGCAAGCGTGGCGAGGCCGACCAGCACAGGGTAGACCGAGCGTACAAGGCCGCGCTTGTCCACACCGCTGCCCATGGTCGCGTTGCCCTGCGGATCGAGGTCGATCAGCAATGTGCGCTGACCCTGCTGGGCCAGCGCGGCGGCGAGGTTAACCGTGGTGGTGGTCTTGCCGACCCCGCCCTTCTGGTTCGCTACTGCAAAGATATGCATCCCTTCCCCTTCCCTTGTTCATCCCAACCGGAGCACGGGGCTGGCCCAGGCCAGCTCCCCGTACCTAGGTTCTCCCCAGCGTCAGCAAATGCCGCCGCGCATCCAGCCCCACCACCTGCAGCGCCAGGCTGTTCAACACCACCCACCCGGCCGGCAAGGCAGCAACCTCCGCATCCGGGTAAAGCCCCTTCATGGCGTACAAGCGCCCTTCCGGCTTGGCAAGATCGCCCGACCAATCGACGAAATCCTTGAGCTCGGCAAACGCCCGGGAAATTACCGCATCGAAGCTATATTTAGGCTCATATTCTTCAACACGGCCAGAGTAAATACTTACATTAGAAAGCCCCAGCTCAATCTTGACCTGCTGCTGGAAAGCCGATTTCTTGGAGCTGGTTTCAATCAGCGTGACCTGAATTTCAGGGCGCGCAATCGCCAGCGGAATCCCCGGCAGACCACCGCCGCTGCCCACATCTGCAAGCGTCAGCGGGCCCGAGCTTCCGTTCATGGGCAGCAGGGGCGCGACGACCAGTGAGTCGAGCAGATGATGGGCCAGCATCTCCTCCGGATCGCGAATCGCGGTCAGATTGTAGGTGCGATTCCACTTGATCATCAGCGCCTGATAGGCCAGCAGCTTGTCGGCCATTTCGGCAGTCAAGGCCACGCCCATGGCTGCGGCACGCATGCGCAGCTTGTCGCTTCCGGGAACGCTCATGCTGCGGTTTTTTTCTTCAGGGTGCGGCGCTTGAGGTGCACCAGCAGCAGGGAGATGGCGGCCGGCGTCACGCCCTGGATGCGCGAGGCCTGACCTATGGTTTCCGGGCGTTGCTGGTTCAGCTTCTGGCGTACCTCGATCGACAGGCCATGCACGTCGGCGTAGTCGATATCGGCCGGCAGACGCAACTCCTCGGCGGCCTTGCTCTGCTCGACCTCTTCCTTCTGGCGCTCGACATAGCCGTGGTACTTGGCCTGGATCTCGACCTGCTCGACCACGGCCGGCTCGGCCACCCCTCCGCCAGCGCCGGGCAGCGTCATCAGATTCGAGTAACTGACCTCGGGACGACGCAGCAAGTCGAAGAGCGAATATTCGTGCTCGATATGCTTGCCGAGCACCCGTTCAGCTTCGTGCCGAACCAGCGTTTCCGGACGCACCCAGGTTTTCTTCAGGCGCTCGGCCTCAGCGGCGACGGCGTCGCGCTTGCGATTGAAGGCGTCCCAGCGCACGTCATCGACCAGGCCCAGCTCGCGACCGATCTCGGTCAGGCGCAGGTCGGCATTGTCCTCGCGCAGGCTGAGGCGATACTCGGCGCGGCTGGTGAACATGCGGTAGGGCTCGGACACGCCGCGGGTGATCAGATCATCGACGAGCACGCCCAGATAAGCCTGATCGCGACGCGGCGACCAGCCCTCCTGGTCGCGCGAGAAGCGCGCGGCGTTCACACCGGCCAGCAGGCCCTGGGCAGCGGCCTCTTCATAGCCCGTGGTGCCGTTGATCTGGCCGGCGAAGAACAGGCCGGCGATCGACTTGGTTTCGAACGTAGCCTTGAGATTGCGCGGGTCGAAGTAGTCGTATTCGATGGCGTAGCCGGGACGCAGGATATGCGCGTTCTCCAGGCCCTTGATCGAGCGCACCAAGCTCAGCTGCACATCGAAAGGCAGCGAGGTCGAAACTCCCTGCGGATAGTATTCGTGGGTATTCAGGCCTTCCGGTTCGAGGAAGATCTGATGGCTGTCCTTGCCGACGAAGCGATGAATCTTGTCCTCGATCGACGGGCAATAGCGCGGGCCCACCCCCTCGATGATGCCGGTAAACATCGGCGAACGATCCAGGCCGCCGTGGATAATGTCGTGCGTCCGTTCATTGGTGTGCGTGATCCAGCACGGCATTTGCTGCGGGTGCTGGGACGCATGGCCAAGGAAGGAAAACACCGGCACTGGGTCGTCGCCGGGCTGCTCCTGCATGACCGAGAAGTCGATGGTGCGGCCGTCGATGCGCGGCGGCGTGCCGGTCTTGAGACGGCCGACGGGCAAAGCCAGCTCGCGCAGGCGACCGCCCAAGGTCGTCGCCGGCGGATCGCCGGCGCGGCCGCCGACGTGGTTTTCCAGGCCGACGTGGATGCGGCCATTGAGGAAGGTGCCGGCGGTCAACACCACGGCCTTGCCGCGGAAAGCAATGCCCAGCTGCGTGGTTGCGCCGGTAACGCGGTCGCCTTCGACCGTGATGTCGTCCACGGCCGACTGGAACAGCGTCAGATTGGGCTGGTTTTCCAGGCGCATGCGGATCGCCGCCTTGTACATCACGCGGTCGGCCTGGGCGCGCGTGGCGCGCACGGCCGGGCCCTTGGACGCATTGAGGATGCGGAACTGGATTCCGCTCTCATCCGTGGCCGCCGCCATGGCGCCGCCGAGCGCATCCACTTCCTTGACCAGATGGCCCTTGCCGATGCCGCCAATGGAAGGGTTGCAGGACATCTGTCCCAGCGTCTCGATATTGTGCGTAAGCAGCAGCGTCTTGGCGCCGGTGCGTGCCGAGGCAAGCGCCGCCTCGGTGCCGGCATGGCCGCCACCTATCACGATCACATCAAACGATTCGGGGAACAACATGGGAAGAAACCGGCGAACAACCAAAGAGGCGCAATGATACGCCGGTCCGCGTCAAACACCAAAAAAGGGCCGCAGGTTTCACGTGAAACAGAATCCAATCGCCTGCTCGGCCCGTCCGTGCACAAGGCCTCGTTTTCGCTTATGCCAACAGATGCGTTTCACGTGAAACAAACGGACTGACCCCATCGCCGTTAAGCATGCCGACCAACAATAACGGCACAGGTCTCAGACAAACGTATCCCAGGCGAACTTGGCGATCAACACCACAACGACGCCAAGAAAAAGCTTGCGCACAAAGCCGCTGCCATGGCGCAAAGCCAGGACAGTGCCGAGCTGGGCACCCAGCACATTGCACAGTGCCATGCTCAAGGCCAGCGCCCACAGCACATGCCCGGCCGGGACGAAATACAGCAAGGCGGCGGCATTCGTCGACAAATTGACAATCTTGGCTGCACTGGTCGCCCGGAGAAAATCCAGACCGAAAAAACGCACGAACAGAAACAGCAAGAAACTGCCCGTGCCCGGGCCAAAGAAACCATCGTAGAAACCGATCCCCGCCCCGACCAGCAAAGCACCGGCCAGATGGCCGTTGCCATGTTCCAGGCCCATGTCTTCGGCTCCGAAGTCCTTGCGGACAAACGTGTAGACCGCCACCGCGACCAGCAGCACAAAGATCAGCGGGCGCGCCCATTCCTTGGGCAGCAGCGCCACCGACATGGCCCCGAAAAAGGCAAAGACAAAGGCCGCCGCCGCCGCCAGCAAGGCGATGCGCCAGGGCACACGCACCTGCCTTACGTACCGCAGGGTCGCAGACAAGGTGCCGCAGATGGAGGACATCTTGTTGGTGCCGAAAATGGTGGCTGGCGCCAACTGGGGATAGCCGGCAAACAGCGCCGGGATCTGGATCAGCCCACCGCCACCCACAACCGCATCAACCAGTCCGGCCACAAAAGCGGCCGGCAGCAGAAACAGGAAGGGCCCCGCCAGTGTCAGCCACTCGGCCACGCTTATTTGCCGATACAGAAACGCGAGAAGATTTCACCGAGCAGATCGTCCGGCGTGAACTCCCCTGTGATCTCGGACAAGGACTGCTGCGCCAGCCGCAACTCCTCGGCGCAGAACTCCAGTTGGCGCAACTGCCCCGCAGCCCGGTCAAGCGATGCCGAGGCCTTGGCGATGGCCGCCAGGTGGCGCTCGCGGGCGAGGATCACGTCTTCACCGTGGCCTGCCCAGCCCGCCAGACGCAGCAATTCATCGTGAAGCAGCTCCATGCCGAGCCCCAGCTTGGCCGACAGCCAGATATGCGTATAGCGCCGCTTCTGCTGAATCTCCGGCGGCAGGCGTTCAGGCGCCCGGCCGGCCAGATCGCATTTGTTGTGGATCACGATGCGCGGCAGGCGCGCCGGCAATCTGACCGCGACCGCATGATCGGCCGCGCTCTCGCCGCCGCGCGCATCGACCAGTTGCAGAACGATGTCGGCCTTCTCGATCTCGCTCCAGGTGCGCTCTATGCCGATGCGTTCAACCTTGTCCTCGGTCTCGCGCAAACCGGCAGTATCGATGATGTGCAGAGGAATGCCCTCGATCTGGATGGTCTCGCGCAAGGTGTCGCGCGTGGTACCGGCCACATCCGTGACGATCGCCCGCTCCTGTCCGGCCAGACGGTTCAGGAGCGAGGATTTGCCTACGTTGGGAAGGCCTGCCAGCACAACATGCAGACCCGTGCGCAGCAGGCTGCCCTGCTTTGCGCGGCGCGACAGATCGGCAATATCACTACGCAATTTCTCCAATCGCGGCTGCGCATCGGTATCGCGAATAACGTCGATTTCCTCCTCGGGAAAATCCAGCGTTGCCTCGACCAGCATGCGTAGCTCTACCAACTGGGCCACCAACGCATTGACCGAGCGGGAAAACTCGCCCGATAGCGAACGCTGAGCCGAACGCACCGCGCCGGCCGTGCCTGCGTCGATCAGGTCGGCAATCGCCTCCGCTTGGGCCAGGTCCAGTTTGTCGTTAAGAAAGGCGCGTTGGCTGAACTCACCCGGATTGGCAATGCGTGCGCCAAGCTCAACGCAACGCGCCAGCAACATCTGCATGACAACCGGGCCGCCATGGCCCTGCAACTCGATCACGTCTTCGCCGGTAAAGGAGTTCGGCCCGGGAAAATAGAGCACCAACCCCTGATCGATCAGCGCCCCGTCGGCCGAACGAAAGCTCGCCAGCGTGGCCTGACGCGGCTCGGGGCGGCGCCCGCATATGGACAAGGCAAAATCGCCGAGCCCGCCGCCCGAAACGCGGACCACGCCGATACCGCCGCGCCCGGGTGCGGTGGCGATGGCGGCAATGGTGTCCTGAGTTCTCATGGCGCTAGCTTACAAACTATCCAAGGGTTGGGACAAAAGAAAAGCGGGGCAAAAGCCCCGCCTCCCATCCATCGCTGCGACAACGCTTACTTCGCGGTCGCGCGCTCCATCTGCTTGGTGATGTACCACTGCTGGGCGATCGACAGGATATTGTTCACCGTCCAGTACAGCACCAGGCCAGCCGGGAAGGACAGGAACATGAAGGTGAAGAACACCGGCATCCAGGTCATGATCTTGGCCTGCATGGGGTCCGGCGGCGTCGGGTTGAGACGCGTCTGGAAGAACATGGTGGCGCCCATCAGCAAGGGCAACGGACCCAGCGGCAGATTGACGTAGGGAATCACGCCAAAAAGCGTATCCGCTGCCGTCAGATCGGTAATCCAGCCCAGCCAAGGCGCACCGCGCATTTCCACCGTGCCCAGCAGCACCCAGTACAGCGCGATGAAAACCGGAATCTGCACCAGCACCGGCAGGCAGCCGCCGAGCGGATTGATTTTCTCGCGCTTGTAGAGCTCCATCATCTCCACATTGAGCTTGGCGCGATCGTCCTTGTAGCTTTCCTTCAGGCGCGTCATCTGCGGCATGACCGCCTTCATCTTGGCCATGGAACGATAGCTGGCCGCCGACAGCGGGAAGAAGATCAGCTTCAGCATCACGGTCAGGGCGATGATGGTCCAGCCCCAGTTGCCGATCATGCTGTGCAGCTTTTCCATGATCCAGAACAGCGGCGACGCAATGATCGTCAGCCAGCCGTAGTCGACGACGCGATCAAGCCCCGGCGCAATGCTTTCCAGCTTGTCCTGCTCCTGCGGGCCGGCGTAGAGCGGCACATCGACCCGGACCGTCTTGCCCGGCTCGACCACGGGCAGCGCGAACTTCACGCCGGCGCGATACAGACTGGTATCCAGGCGGTCGATGTAGAACTCACGCTCGGCCTTGCCCTGCGGCAACCAGGCGGTAAAGAAATAATGCTGGACCATGCCGATCCAGCCGTTATCCGCCTTGTGTGCGTAACTGGCTTTGCTCTTGTCGACATCGACGAACTTGACCTTTTGGTAATGCTCGGCCTGCGTGTACACCGCCGGGCCGGTGAAGGTCGTCACGCCGAAGAGGCCGTGGTTATGCGCTTCCGCATCCTTGCCGTCGCGCACGGTCTGGAAATAGCCGTACGGCGTAACGGCCGCATTGCCCGTATTGGTGATCTCGTAGCTGACGTCGATCAGATAGCTGCCGCGCTTGAAAGTGTAGATCTTGGCAACCTTCAAGCCGTTGGCGGCCGGCGCCGTCAGACGTACCGAAAGACTGTCCTGACCTTCGGCCAGAGTGTAGTCGCTCTTTTCCGGCGAGAAGGTGGTCTTGTGATTCGGCAGCCCTTCGCCGATCAGGCCCGACTGCCCGATATAGACGTGCTGCTGCGAGTCGTTCTGAAAGAGAACAAAATTCTTGCCCGCATCCAGAGTTGCGCGATGCTTCTCCAGCTCAAGGAACACCAGATCGCCGCCCTGGGCTGAAATTTCCGCCTTGTAGAGATCGGTATGCACAGCGACCTTGGGCACGTTTGCGGCCGGCACGGTGGCCGCCGGGGTTGCCGTGACGGCGGGCACTGCGGGTGCTGCAGCGGCCGGCGCTCCAGGTACGGCGTTCGCGGCCGCCTCGGGTTCGGGTGCGGGAGGCGGCTTGTGAGCTCGCTCCCATGCGTCCCACAGCATGAACACCGAGAACATGAACGTCACCAGGAGCAAAGCGTTAAGGCGTTTTTTATCCATCGCGGGCGGCAATCAAGAAAACAAACGTGAATTTTATCAAGGCACGGGGTCGTAACCACCCGGATTGAACGGATGGCAACGGCCGACACGGCGCACCGTCAACCAGCATCCGCACCAAGGGCCGTGCTTGTGCAAGGCTTCTACTGCATATTCGGAACAACTAGGGTGGAAACGGCAGCGCCGGCCCAGCCATGGACTGATCAGATAGCGATAAGTTTGCACCAGTCCCAGAAAAAACAACTGGACAAGCCGGTTCACCCATCCGAACAGCGCCTTCATCACACCGTCCGCGGCAAGCGCTGCAGCAGTTCATCAATCTGCACGCGCCATTCCCTGCGCTGATGCACCAGACTTTCGGTCTTTGCGTTCAGGGGCTTGCCCAGACGCAACACCAGATCGTAAGCGGGGAGCTGATTGCAGACGTGACGAAACGCCTCACGTGCCAATCGCTTGACCAGATTGCGATGGACGGCACGTTTGGCGTTTCGTTTGGGTACCACCAGGCCGAGCCTGGCAGTACGATGCGATGCGCTGGACGCTGGCATGGCCGGAGTTTCCGGTCCCGCAGGCGCTGCCAATAAAGTCAGTGGCCGATAATAAAGCTCGAACGGCCCGCCGCGCAGAACGCGACGATTGGCAAAGACGGCGGTGTATTCCTTTCCGTTCAGCAGCCGGCTAGCCGGCCGAAAACGAAAAGAGGCAGCGTTCAAACGGAGAGGCGACGACGGCCCTTGGCACGACGGGCGGCGAGGACGGCGCGACCACCACGGGTGCGGGAGCGCACGAGGAAGCCATGGGTACGCTTACGGCGCACGACGGAGGGCTGATAGGTGCGTTTCATGATGCTGATTCCTGCAAATTGGAAAACCCGAGATTAGAGTCGAAAATACTCTTACTGTCAAGTCAGATATTTTTTGACAAAGCAGTCGTGCCTGTGGATAACTCGGGTCAAAAAGGCTAGAATCCCCCCTCATCTTGTCGCCGACGCGGCCCTCAAATTGGGCCCGGGGCAAGACCGGAAGGGCGCTGCCATGGGCCTCTCGGAGATTTTCGAGATATTCTTGTGGACGATTTACCCACAAGACCAAACACGGGCAGCTTCAGGGAAGCAGTAACCAAAAAGAAGATATAGCCCAAGAATTCAATGGCTTTGCGTGACTCCTTAGATCCGGCGCTTTCCAGTTCGCTCAGCAGCTCGGAGGCCATCGCCAACGTCGCCAGTTTCTGGTCAGCCTGCCTGGCCCAGCTTGAGCGCGAATTGCCGGCCCAGCAGTTCAACACCTGGATCAAGGGTCTGCGCCTCGAAGCCAGCGGCAGCCCCGACCAGCTCAACCTCCTCGCTCCCAACCGTTTCGTGCTGCAATGGGTGCGCGAACGTTATCTGTCGCAAATTCAGGAACTCAGCCAGCAGTTCTATCCGATGCCGGTCAGCATCAATCTCGGCCTTGCCGGCAATACCGACATCGAGAGCGAAGCCGAAATCAACGACGACGCGATTGTCGTCGTCGACGCCCCCGCCCCGGCCACGCTGGCGCCGGCCATCATCAGCGGCCGCGACGACGCCTACGACAAGACCCGTCTCAATCCGACCTTCACCTTCGACACGCTGGTGACCGGCCGCGCCAACGATCTCGCCCGCGCCGCCGCCCAGCAGGTCGCGCTGAATCCCGGCATCTCGTACAACCCGCTGTTCGTCTATGGCGGCGTCGGCCTCGGCAAGACCCACTTGATTCACGCCATCGGCAATTCGGTCTACCAGGCCAATCCGGGTGCAGTGATCCGCTACATCCACGCCGAGGATTTCGTCAGCGACGTCGTACGTGCATACCAGCAGAAGGCCTTCGACGTCTTCAAGCGCTACTACCGCTCGCTCGATCTGCTGCTGATCGACGACATCCAATTCTTCGTCAAGAAGGACCGCACGCAGGAAGAGTTCTTCTACGCCTTCAATGCACTGGCCGAAGCCAAGAAACAGATCATCATCACCTGCGATACCTATCCCAAGGATATCGACGGGCTGGAAGAACGCCTGATCTCGCGCTTCGACTGGGGTTTGACCGTACAGATCGAGCCGCCGGAAACCGAAATGCGCGTCGCCATTCTCAAGAAGAAGGCCGAAGCATCGCGCATCGATCTGGGCGACGATGTGGCTTTCCTGATCGCCAAGCATTTACGTTCCAATGTCCGCGAACTCGAAGGCGCCCTCAACCGCGTTGTGGCCTATGCACGCTTCCACAACCGCGTCATCAATATCGACGTGGCCAAGGATGCGTTGAAGGACATTATCGGCGCCACCAACCGCCAGATCAGCCTGGAGTTGATTCAGAAGACGGTTGCCGACTACTACAAGATCAAGGTTGCGGACATGTACTCGCAAAAGCGCACGCGCGCGATTGCCCGTCCCCGCCAGATCGCCATGTGGATCTGCCGCGAACTCACCGCCCACAGCCTGCCCGAGATCGGCGAGGCCTTTGGCGGTCGCGACCACACCACCGTCCTGCATGCCTGCCGCACCGTCGTCGATCTGCGCAGCAAGGACAGCCACCTCAACAACGATCTGCACGTGCTCGAGCAGACCATTAAAGGCTAATCATCAGGCAAAATCTGATTGGAAAAACCTCTTTAAAGTCTTGTGAGCAAGTAGCCGAATAACTTATGTAAAACCTTGGGATGAATTGTGGATAAACCCGTAAGAAAGCAAAACTCCGGTTTTCCCCCACAATCCCCCACAGCAGTAATGCACACATGCCAACACGCTTTTCAACCGGCTAACAGCATGATGCAAAAGAAGTTTAAGTACTTATCCACACAACCCATGGCTCTCTAATCATCAGTTGGAGTTTAAATATATATGTTGTTATTTAAAGGCCCTCGCGATCAGATTCTCAGCCCGCTTCAATCCGTCAGCGGCATTGTCGAGAAACGTCACACCCTGCCTATCCTCTCCAACGTGCTGATTGAGAAGGTCGGTGAGAACCTGACCCTGCTGGCGACGGATATCGAAATCCAGATTCGCACCACCGCTGCCGGTGTCGGCAGCGAGAACGTCGCCATTACCGTGGGCGCCCGCAAGCTGCAGGACATCCTGCGCTCCCTGCCGGAATCTTCCGAAGTCAGCCTCACGCTGGACGACAAGCGTCTGCAGCTCAAGGCCGGCAAGAGCCGCTTCAACCTGCAAACCCTGCCGCCGGAAGATTTCCCGCGCGTGGCCGAAGCCGAAACCCAGACCGCCAAGGTCAAGGTCAGCCAGAAGCAGTTCAAGCGTCTGCTCGCCCTGGTCCAGTACGCCATGGCCCAGCAGGACATCCGCTACTACCTCAACGGCCTGCTCGTCATCGTCGCCGGCAACGAGATCCGCGTCGTCGCCACCGACGGTCACCGTCTGGCCTATGCCGCCGAGACGCTCGAAGAAGAATTCCCGCGCACCGAAGTCATCCTGCCCAGGAAGACCGTGCTCGAACTGTCGCGCCAGCTCGGCGACAACGACGACCCGCTTGAGATCGCCCTGGCCCCGACCCAGGCCAAGTTCACCTTCGGCAACATCGAACTCGTCTCCAAGCTCATCGATGGCAAGTTCCCGGATTACGAGCGCGTCATTCCGCAAGGTCACGGCAAGGTCCTCAAGCTCGACCGTGCCCTGCTGCATCAATCGCTGCAACGCGCCGCGATTCTGACCAACGAAAAATTCCGCGGTGTGCGTCTGGTCCTCGGCGACAACGCGCTCAAGATCATGAGCACGAATGCCGAACAGGAAGACGCGCAGGAAGAAATCGAAATCGCCTACGATGCCGAGTTGCTCGACATCGGCTTCAACGTCACCTACCTGCTCGACGTGCTCAACAACATCAACACCGACGTCATCGAGTTGCGTCTGACCGACGCCAACTCCAGCGCCCTCTTCGTCCTGCCGGACAACGAGCGCTTCAAGTACGTCGTCATGCCGATGCGTATCTGAGTCGACTGAACTCAGACAGACCGGTGTTCCAAACGGGACACCGGTTTTGTGCTTTTAATGTTCCACTGAAAACGACACAACACCATGAGTCAAGACATCAACAATCCGTCCGATCTGCCCGAAGACGACAAGCCTGCTGTACCGCAACCGAGCGGTGAGTACGACGAATCTTCGATCACCCAGCTCGAAGGTCTTGAAGCCGTGCGCAAGCGGCCCGGCATGTACATCGGCGATACCTCCGATGGTTCCGGTTTGCACCACATGGTGTTCGAAGTCGTGGACAACGCGATCGACGAAGCGCTCGCCGGTCACTGCGACGAAATCGTCATCACCATCCACACCGACAATTCGATTTCCGTCACCGACAACGGTCGCGGCATTCCTACCGGTATCAAGTTCGACGACAAGCACGAACCCAAGCGTTCGGCGGCCGAGATCGTCATGTGCGTGCTGCACGCCGGCGGCAAGTTCAACCAGAACTCGTACAAGGTCTCCGGCGGTCTGCACGGCGTCGGCGTGTCCTGCGTCAATGCGCTGTCCGAATGGCTGCGCCTCGTCATCCGCCGCGACGGCAAGAAGCACGAGCTCGAGTTCCGCAAGGGCGTGCCCTACGACCGCGTCATCGAAATCCAGAACGGCGTCGAAGTTTCGCCGGCACGCATCACCGGCGAAACCGAAAAGCGCGGCACCGAAGTTCACTTCCTCGCCGACCCGGAAATTTTCGGCACCGTCGAATTCCACTACGACATCCTCGCCAAGCGTCTGCGCGAACTGTCCTTCCTCAACAACGGCGTCAGCATCAAGCTCGTCGATCAGCGCAACAACAAGGAAGAAGACTTCGCCTTCTCCGGTGGCGTGAAGGGCTTTGTCGAATACATCAACCGCAGCAAGACCGTGCTGCACCCGAACGTGTTCTACGCGGCCGGCGAATCCGGTCCGCTGAGCGTTGAAGTTTCCATGCAGTGGAACGACAGCTATCAGGAACAGGTGCTCTGCTTCACCAACAACATTCCGCAAAGCGACGGCGGTACGCACTTGACCGGCCTGCGCGCCGCGATGACGCGCGTCATCAACAAATACATCGAAGAAAACGAGATCGCCAAGAAGGCCAAGGTCGACATCACCGGCGACGACATGCGCGAAGGCCTCGCTTGCGTGCTGTCGGTCAAGATGCCCGATCCCAAGTTCGCATCGCAAACCAAGATGAAGCTGGTTTCCGGCGAAGCGCGCCAGCCGGTGGAAGACGTCGTTGCCGCCAAGCTCGCCGAATTCCTGCTCGAGCGTCCGCTCGACGCCAAGACCATCTGCGGCAAGATCGTCGAAGCTGCGCGTGCGCGCGATGCCGCGCGGAAGGCCCGCGAAATGACGCGCCGCAAGGGCGTGCTCGACGGCATCGGCCTGCCCGGCAAGCTGGCCGACTGCCAGGAAAAAGATCCCGCACTCTGCGAGCTCTACATCGTCGAGGGTGACTCCGCCGGTGGTTCCGCCAAGCAAGGCCGCGATCGCAAGTTCCAGGCCATCCTGCCGCTGCGCGGCAAGGTGCTCAACGTCGAGAAGGCGCGTTACGACAAGCTGATTTCTTCCGAGCAGATCGTCACCCTGATCACCGCACTCGGCACCAGCATCGGCCCCGAGTTCGATGCCGCCAAGATCCGCTATCACCGCATCATCATCATGACCGATGCGGACGTCGACGGCGCCCACATCCGCACCCTGCTCCTGACGCTGCTGTATCGCCAGATGCCGGAGATCATCGAGCGCGGCTACGTCTACATCGCCCAACCGCCGCTGTACAAGATCAAGCACGGCAAGCAGGAGATGTACATCAAGGACGAACATGCCCTCGACCAGCACATGCTCACGCTGGCACTCGATGGCGCATCGCTCACGCCCAAGGCAAACGCTGCGACCATCGAAGGCAATGCCTTCGGCGAACTCGCACGCGACTACCTGCTGTCCGAAGCCATCATTCGCCGCCTCACCGACTTCATCGAACCTGAAGTCATGCACGCCCTGCTCGCCAACGACATCGAACTCGATGTCAGCAGTGAAGAAGCAGCGAAGAGCAGCGTCGCCAAGCTGTCCGCAGTCGTGCCGAAGGAAATCGCCATCAAAGCCTACTTCGACGACAAGGACGAACGCTGGGAAATCCTCATCGAGAAATTCCGCCACGGCAATCTGCGCGTCGGCAATATCGACGAAGACTTCCTGCGCGGCGGCGACTGGCAACAGATCCGCAAGACCTCGGCCCTCATCGCCGGCCTGGTGGACGACAACGCCGTGGTCCGCCGCGGCGAGAAGTCATCCAAGGTCAAGAGCTTCGCCGACGCCATTACCTGGCTGCTGGCCGAAGTCGAACGCGGTCTTAGCAAGCAGCGTTACAAAGGCCTGGGCGAAATGAATCCCGAGCAACTGTGGGAAACCACCATGGACCCCAACGTCCGCCGCCTGCTCAAGGTTCAGATCGACGACGCAATCGCTGCCGACGAAATCTTCACCACGCTGATGGGCGACGATGTCGAACCGCGCAGAGCTTTCATCGAGAGCAATGCGCTGTACGCGAAAAACATCGACGTTTAATAAGGTAAGTCAGTGAATAAAAGGGCCGCATGCGTGTTGCATGTGGCCCTTTTCATTTGATGTCCAGCGTTACAAAAGATTGAAAATTAAACGCCCACTGGCTAATCTTATGAGCCTGTTCGGTGTGATGATCACAGCAGTTCCCAGAGAAAAAGAACACGATGAGTAGCAACAAACTTACCCTTGCCCGTTTAGAAAGCTTGCTTCTGACTGCCTGCGACGACTTGCGCGGCAATATGGATGCAAGCGAGTACAAGGAATACATCTTCGGCATGCTCTTCCTCAAGCGCGCCAGCGATCTGTTCGAGCAACGCCGCGAGGAAATCAAGAAAGAAGGACTAGCAGCAGGCCTATCGGAGGCCGACATAGCGCTTAACCTTGAAGATCCGGACCAGTATTCGGGGAAGTACTTTTTCGTGCCGCCACGTGCCCGCTGGAACGACCCCTGGGTAGATGACGCAGGAAATCCGCAACCTGCACTTAAGCACGTCAAGGAAAATGTAGGTTCCACGCTCAACAAGGCGCTGGAGGCATTGGAAGAAGAAAACGCCGATGCGCTGCAGGATGTGCTCAAGGGCACTATCAACTTCAACCGCAAGATCGGCCAGAACACGCTGGATGACGACACCCTCGTCGACTTCATCCAGAACTTCGAAAAAATCCCACTGCGGGACGATGACTTTGAGTTCCCCGACTTGCTCGGTGCCGCCTATGAATGGCTCATCAAGCACTTTGCCGATTCGGCGGGCAAAAAAGCGGGCGAGTTCTATACCCCAGCCGAGGTCGTGCGCATCTGTGTCGAGATTTGCGACCCCAAGGAAGGTATGAGCGTATACGACCCGACCGTTGGCTCGGGCGGCATGTTGATTCAGGCGCGTGACTACCTGCGCGAGTGTGGGGCCGATGCCGCCGAGCTGTCGCTCAACGGGCAAGAAAAAATGGGCACCACCTGGTCCATCTGCAAGATGAATATGCTGCTGCATGGCATCTCGCATGCCGACATTCGCAACGCCGACACGCTCGCCGATCCGCAACACAAGGACGAAAATAACGAGCTACGCCGCTTCGACCGCGTGCTCGCCAATCCGCCATTTAGCCAGAACTACGCCAAGACCAAATCCAAAGACGATGGTAGCGGTGCCAAGAAAAAAGAGCCCATCGCCTACCCCGGCCGCTTCCACGTCTGGATGCCCGAGAAAGGCAAAAAGGCCGACCTGATGTTTGTGCAGCACATGCTGGCCGTGCTCAAGAGCAATGGCCGCATGGCCACCGTCATGCCACACGGTGTGCTGTTCCGTGGCGGTGAAGAGCGCGAGGCTCGCCAGTACTTTATCGAGCGTGGCTACCTTGAAGCCGTGATTGGCCTACCCAGTAACTTGTTCTACGGCACGGGTATCCCGGCATGTATTTTGGTGCTGAACAAAGACGGCGCAGCTCAGCGCCAAGGTGAAAACGGCGGCGTGCTGTTCATCAATGCCGACCGCGAATACCGCGAAGGCAAAGCGCAAAACCACTTGCGACCAGAAGACATCGACAAAATCGTGCATGCCTACCGCGATGGCAAAGACATCGACGGCTATGCCAAGCGCGTGCCCGTGGAAGACATCAAGGCAGAAGACTACAACTGCAACATCCGTCGCTATGTAGACAACGCCCCGCCACCAGAGCCGCACGACGTGCGTGCCCATCTGCACGGTGGTGTGCCCGTTAGTGAAATCGATGCACTTGGCCACTTCTGGCAAAACTACGCTGGCCTGCGCGAGAGCATCTTCGTACCACGTGCTGCAGCGACACATGGCACGTGGTATGCCGACTTCGCTGCGGCCTTAGCCGATAAGCGCGACATTGCGCCGCACATCAACAACCACACCAGCGTGACTCAACGCCATACGCAATTTATGACCGAACTCGCGGCTTGGTGGCAACAGCACTTGCCTGTGATTGAGGCACTGGCACCGGATGCCGATAACCAACACGCCACAGCGCGCAACGTCTACGCCGTGCGCGCTACGCTGCTCGACAGCATCGAGCGCACGTTTGCAGGCCAGCATCTGCTCAACCGCTATCAGGTACGTGGCGCTTTCGCCAACTACTACAAGGGGCTGGTGTCCGATTTCAAATCCATCGCGGCCAGCGGCTGGGGCCCGGAGCTGATTCCGGACGAAGACATCCTGCAAAGCCAGTTCCCCGAAGTATTGGCAGAGCTGGAGCAACAGCATGCCCGCCTGGCCGAGTTGCAAGCCCTGTTCGCCGCCGCTAGTGAAGAGGACTTTGAAGATACCGACGATACCGGCGTACTCCCTGCCGATGAGGTGAAAACCCTCAAGGATGAGCTCAAGGAAGCCAATGCCGAGTGGAAGAGCCAGCTCAAGACACTCAAGGGTGCGGTGGGTGACTTGTTCACCGAAATCAAAGTGGCGGGGCTACTACCGAAGGGCACGGACAAAGGCCACCATTGCAGCGACGGTCTTACCGCCAAAGAGGCACAGTTCGCCAACGGCCAGCGTGTGCTCGATCTTGCCACCTCAGTGGGCCACACCACCACCTACAGATCAGTGATCGAGGGTGCGATGGCCGGCGGCCAGCAAGCCAAAGCTACTGCCGAACGCATCGAAGCCAAGCTGGCCACGCACAAGGCACTGGAAGACGAAGCCAAGACGCTGAAGGTCGCCATCAAATCCACCGAGGCCAAGAAGGATGAGCTGGTGGAGCAGGCGCGCCAGAAGATCAGCAAGGACGAGGCGCGCCAAGTCATCGTCGAGCGGCTGGGCAAACTGCTGTTCGAGAGCTACCGGCAATACCTGCGGGCAGACCAGCGAGCCTGCATCGCGGCGGTCGAAAACCTGTGGAGCAAGTACGCCGTTACGGCCAAACAGATAGAAACCGAGCGGGATGAAGCGGCTAAGACGCTGCAGGGTTTCCTGGTGGAGTTGGGGTATGAGTGAGTGGGTTGAATCGCCCCTTGCCCAACTCGTAACCTTCCAAAAAGGGCGAAAAGTTGACACATCACCGTTTGACGGCGATGGGTACGCCCCTTACCTGGGTGCATCGGGCATAGAAGGCGGTGACGATGGCTTTGCCGCCACTCGACTCGCAGTCCTCGCGAAAAGCACAGACACCTTGATGCTGTGGGACGGTGAGCGTTCCGGCTTGGTGGGTTATGGTCGCCAAGGGGTGGTAGCCTCGACCGTTTCCAAGCTCTCGCCAAGCGACAAGGTTGAGCCCAAATATCTGTACTACGCACTGTCCGAACGGTTCGATTGGATTCAGCACCGCCGTACAGGGACCGGTGTTCCCCACGTTCCAAAGGATCTGGGGCGGCTCCTGAGGCTGCGCTATCCAAAGCAGCGAACGATTCAGAAACGAATCGCCACCATACTCACTGGCATCGATACCGCGATTGAAAAAACCGAAGCCCTGATCGCCAAATACCAGCAAATCAAGGCAGGCCTGATGCACGACCTGTTCACCCGTGGCGTTCTACCCAACGGCCAACTCCGCCCGCCCCGCGAACAGGCCCCGGAGCTGTATCAGGAAACGACGATTGGATGGATTCCGGACGAGTGGCGAGTTGAATGCGCAAGCACCTTGTGCTCGTTAATAACGAAAGGAACGACGCCCGCATCTGATGAAATGTGGCAAGAGGGTGATGGCATTCGCTTTCTGAGAGTGGACAACCTGACATTTGATGGTCAACTTTCATACGACGCCAGCAATTTCAAAATCGCAGTGAAAACCCATTTGGGCGATCTTGCCCGATCAAGGTGCTTGCCCGGCGATGTGCTGACAAACATCGTTGGTCCGCCTCTTGGAAAAGTCGGCGTCATTTCTGAACAAACTGGTGAAGTCAATATTAACCAAGCTATCGCGGTTTTCCGGCCGAGAGATGGTTTGCATCCTGGATTTTTGTTGCAGTGGTTAACAACTGAAACGGTCAAACGATGGTTTCTGCAAAGGGCCAAGCAAACTTCCGGGCAGCTGAATCTGACTTTGGCGATGTGCCAAGAGTTGCCGGTCCCATCAATGGGCATACATGAACAGGAGCTGATTCTGGCTCGTGCTCAAGGTTGTGAACGGTTGATTCAGTCTGAGTGGGGTAAATTACGCTCATTGAAAGGCCAAAAATCCGGCCTGATGCACGACCTGCTCACCGGCAAAGTACACGCTGAGGCCTTAGAGCCCGAGACGGTAGATGGCTAACCACTATCCCAGCCTAAATCCGGAGAAGGCGCTGATCTGGCGTATTGTCCACCGCGATAATTTGCCGTGGATTCTGGATAACGGCTTGCATTGCCGTAGCTCAGCCCAGCAAGACCCTAACTTCGTCAATATTGGCAATCCGGAGTTGATCGACAAACGGGCACACCGGGTTGTGCCGATGCCGCCGGGCGGCACGCTGAGTGACTACGTACCGTTTTACTTCACGCCTTTTTCGGTGATGATGAAGAACATCCATTCTGGTTGGGGTGGTATTCGTCAGCGGGCCAATGAGGAGATCGTGATTTTGGTCTCTAGCCTGCATCAGGTGAATAAACAGGGAATCCCCTTTCTTTTCACAAATGGCCACGCTTACCCGCCAGATACTCAGTTTTTCAATGACTTAGCAGATCTTTCGGTCATAGATTGGGGTATCCTTCAAAGACGCGATTTCAAGCGCGACCTAGATGATCCGAAAAAGCTGGAGCGTTACCAAGCTGAGGCTTTGATTCATCAACACCTGCCAATAGCAGGTTTGGTCGGAGCGGTCTGCTATACCGAAAAAGTAAAGGCTGATATTGAGCGGCAGATTCATGCACGCGGCCTGTCATTGCAGGTCATTGCTCGTACAGAGTGGTATTTCTGATGATACGTTTTACACAAGGCAACCTTCTTGAAGCCCAGGCCGAAGCACTGGTGAATACCGTCAACACTGTGGGTGTGATGGGGAAGGGTATTGCACTGATGTTCAAGGAGCGTTTCGACGAAAACTATCGTCGTTATGCTGCCGCCTGCAAGGCCAAGGAAGTGCAGACGGGCAAGATGTTCGTGACGCGAGTGAACGAGTTGAATGGTCCGTGCTGGATTGTGAATTTCCCCACCAAGCAGCATTGGCGTGCGCCATCGCGCATGGAGTGGGTGGTCGAGGGCTTGCAGGATCTACGCCGTTTTTTGATCGAAAACCAAGTGAAGTCGATTGCGATTCCTCCGTTAGGCGCAGGCAATGGTGGCTTGAGCTGGCCTGATGTGCGTGAGCAGATCAAGCTGGCGCTTGATGATCTTGATACCGAGATTTTGGTATTCGAGCCTACGACGCAATACCAGAATGTGGCTAAGCGTAGCGGCACTGAAAAGCTGACACCGGCACGTGCATTGATTGCCGAGCTTGTGCGGCGTTACTGGGTGCTGGGCATGGAGTGCAGCTTGCTGGAAATTCAGAAGCTGGCTTGGTTTATGGAGCGAGCCGTTGAGCGCTTCACGCCGGAGCAGAACCCGCTCAAGCTGGAATTTAAAGCACACATCTACGGGCCATTTACGCCGAAGCTGAACTTTGTGATTGATGACCTAGATGGCAGCTACCTCCACTGCGACAAACGTATTAGTGACGCTAGCCCCTTAGACGTGATCTGGTTTGACGATGCACGGAAAGAGCTCGTTCAGGCCTATTTGAAGGCCGAGGCCAAGCCTTATGCGGAGGCGTTGGAATTTGTTGGCAAGCTGATTGATGGTTTTGAGTCGCCCTTTGGCATCGAGCTCCTAGCGACGGTGGACTGGCTAATTGAACGAGAAAAAGCCGAGCCGACAGTGCGTGGTATCCGCGAGGCGCTTAAATCATGGCCGGCAGGCGAGGCCGCTGCTGCGCGCAAGCTGCGGTTGTTTGATGAGCGCGCAATCGGTTTTGCGCTAGAGCGACTGACCAAAACCGCACCTGCCCCGTTGGCGGCCTGAGCGGCCGCTATGTCTGAATACACAGAGGTTGAGCGCCCATTCCTAGAGCAGCTAGCTGCTCAGGGTTGGACGGTGATCGATCAGGGTGGAGGTGTTCCACACGATGCTGCCCCTAGCCTGCGCGATAACTTTCGCCAATGGTTGCTGCCGGAAGTGTTCGACAGTGCCGTGCGCGCCATCAACCGTACCGATGACGGGCGAGAATGGCTGACCGATAGGCAGCTTGAAGAGCTGCGCAGCCAATTGCTGCGCCACCCTAACCGCACCCTGCTGGAAGCTAATGAGGCTGTGCAGGCGCTGTTGTTCAAGGCGCAGGCCGATTTAAACGAGGTGACGGGCGAGGCCGATCCGGTGGTGCGGTTGATCGACTTTCATCACCCCGAGAATAATCAGTTTCACGCCATTAACCAGTTCCGTATCGATACGCCGGGCTGTGTGAAGGCCTTCATCATTCCGGACATTGTGCTGTTCGTGAATGGCATTCCGCTGGTGGTGGTGGAGTGCAAAAAGGGCTCGGAAACCTGCGCCAACCCGATGCAGGAAGCCTTTGTACAGCTACAACGCTACATGCGCCGCCGCAAGGAAACCGAAGCCTCAGGCCTGAAGGAAGGTGAGCCTCGGCTGTTTTACAGCAGCTTGATGTTGGTGCGCAGCTGTGGCTTGGAGGCCGACTACGGCACTATTACCTCGGGCGAAGAGCATTTCTATGCGTGGAAGACGCTCCACCCCGCTGATGATTTGGCGCTCGCCGATTTGAATGCTCAGCAGCAGTTGATTGCCGGGATGCTCAGCAAGGCCAACCTGCTGCAAATCCTGCGCACCAGCTCAGTCTTCATGGACACCGATGGTGGCCCACGGGTAAAGGTGGTGTGCCGCTATCAGCAGTTTCGTGCGGCAAGCAAGATCATTGAACGCTTGCGTACCGGAGACACACCGCAGGACCGCAGTGGCGTGGTGTGGCATACCCAAGGCTCGGGCAAGTCATTGACCATGGTGTTTCTGGCGCGAATGCTGCGCGCTAGTCGCGACTTGTCGGACTACAAGATTGTGTTGGTCAATGACCGGCAGGACCTGGAAGAACAACTGGGCGACACCGCTGCGCTGATTGGTGGCCGGGTTAATGTGATCGAAAGCCGGGCCGGCCTGCGTCAGCATCTCGCGACCGATAGCTCGGACATCAGCATGGTGATGATCCACAAGTTTCAGGAGCACAAGCAGACGCTGACCAACACGGTGGCCGAAGCATTGGGCACCTATCTGGCGATGCCAGCGGGCAAGACCTTTGGGGTGGTGAACACGTCAGATCGCATCATCCTGATGATTGACGAAGCGCATCGAACACAAAGTTCAGACTTGGGCGACAACCTGTTTGAGGCCTTTCCCAACGCCACGCGCATTGCCTTTACCGGCACGCCGCTGATTACTGAGCGCCATGGTGAAAAGAAAACCCATAAGCGTTTTGGCGCATACATCGATACCTATCGCCTGATGGATGCAGTGAACGATGGTGCCACCCTGCAAATCCTGTATGAAGGCAAAACGGCCGACAGTGCTTTGAACGAAAAGCACGCTTTCGACGAAGCCTTCGAAGACTTGTTCTGCGATCGCAGTGAAGAAGAACTGCTGGCGATCAAAAAGAAGTACGGTGCGACGGGTGACATTCTGGAGGCCGAGAGCCGCATCAGCGCGATTGCGCGCGACATGGTTGCCCACTACGTTGACAACATCTTGCCCAATGGCTTCAAGGCCCAGGTGGTGTGCCATTCCAAGCTGGCGTGTATTCGCTACCAAAACGGCATTCAGGCAGCCCTTGCCGAGCGCATAGCCAAGGAGGAAGCACAGGCTACGCCGGATGTGGGACTGATCCAGCGCCTGCAGTTTCTGAAAACCGCTGTGGTGGTGTCGTCAGACGGCACCAATGAGGCGGCTTACATCACGCACGCGCGCAAGCAGGCGCAACGCATGAATGCGGTGGAAAACTTCTGTCGCAGTTTCGACTTTGACGACCCGGACAAGGAATACACCGGCATTGCGTTTTTGATTGTGTGCGACATGTTGCTGACCGGCTTTGATGCACCCATCGAGCAGGTGATGTACATCGACAAGAAGCTGCGCGAGCACACGCTGCTCCAAGCCATCGCCCGCACCAACCGAGTGAAGAAGGGCAAACAGCGCGGCTACATCGTTGATTACATCGGCCTAGCCAATCACCTAACCGATGCGCTGACGCTCTACGCAGCCAGTGACGAGCTGCAAGAGCTTCAAGATGGGATGAAGAACATCACATCGGAACTGCCGGTGCTGGAAGAGCGCTACCAGAGGTTGCTGCAGCACTTCACGGCGCTGGGCATTAATCAGATACAGGCCTTCGTAAATGGCGAGCTGCCTAATCTGGATGCCGAGGCCGCTGTAGTACATGAGGCTGTTAAGGCGCTGAAGGATGATAAGAAGCGCGCTGACTTTGAGGTCTATCTCAAGAAATTTCTGATGAGCTTGGACATCATTTTGCCAAGTACATCAGCACAGCCATACCGTGTGCCGGCTAAGCGCTTTGGCTACATCTTGCAGGTGACCAAGGAGCGCTATAAAGACACCAGCCTTGACCTAGGTAGCGCAGGTGAAAAGGTGAAGGCGCTGATCAACGAACACCTGATTAGTCTGGGTATCAATCCCAAGGTGCCGCCAGTTGAACTGCTAGCTGATGACTTTCTGGATAAGTTGGCGGCTCATTCAGGTCAGAACAACGAGGCTAAAGCTAGCGAGATGGAGCATGCCATCCGCAAGCACTGCACAGTTCACCACGATGAAGACCCTGCCTTCTACAAGAGTCTGTCAGAGAAGGTCGATGCACTGATTGAGAAACACCACGACGAGTGGGACTTGCTGGCTGAGAAGCTCGCCGAGCTGCGTAAGGAGGCGATAGCGGGGCGTCGGCAAGGTGAGGAAGGCATGAGTAAGGAGGCGACCACCTTCTACGCGTACATCGTTCAACTTGGTTTCGCGAGTGGCTCTGTCAATGAGGCAGACAAGCCTGCTTTCAAGGCATTGATGGAGGCTACCGTGGACATATTGCAGGAAACGATTGCTAGCATTGATTTCTGGCAGAACCCGGACAAACAGAAGCGCGTGCGAAGCTTGATCAAAACCGAGATCGCCAAGACGGGTATTGAGGAATTGAAACTCAACCGTGAGCGTGTTGCTGTCGAGGTTATGAAATTAGCCAAGAATCGGCACGATGAGCTGATCAATCTGGCACGGTCCGGGGGCGCATGATGCAATTCCGTCAAGTACGCGATATTGCATACCAATTATTGCCTGGCTCAGACCGCCAGACGACGGATATCGTGATTGAGCGCGATGGCATCGTTACTGTTCGCCCGCCAAAACGAATGACACCCGAGCAAGTAGATGAGACCGTTTTAGCCAAACGGATGTGGATCTACCGCAATCTGGCGGAATGGCGTGACCTCAATGCGACTCGTGTTACGCGCGAGTGGGTCAGCGGCGAAACCTTCCTTTATTTGGGCAGTTGTTACCGACTGCAGCTGGTGGCCGAGCAAGACGAACCACTCAAGTTGAAGGACGGTCGGTTTTGCTTACTGCGCGACCTCGTTGAGCGTGGTGGTCGGGATGCTGCCCACGAGGTGTTTGAGAGTTTCTACAAGACCAAAGGCCTACCCCGACTGCAGAAGCGAGTGGTTTACTTTGCAGCTAAGGTTGGTGTGAAGGCGGGTGGTGTTCAGATTAAGGATCTTGGCTACCGTTGGGCGGCGTGCACTCCGCGCGGAGATTTACATTTCCACTGGAAATGCTTGATGGCGCCCTTGACCATCATTGATTACATCGTCGTCCACGAGCTATGTCATTTGCGATTTAAAGACCACTCAGATCAATTTTGGAATGAAGTCGACAAAGTTCTCCCGGACTATCTTGCACGCAAAGAATGGCTACGAGTTCGCGGGGCAGCATTAGATCTTTGAAGCTGACCCGCCCGCGATATCGATATTGGCTTGCGACCATCAAGCCTTGCGCGAATATCTAAAAGCTTAGCAATCTATGGCCACCCTCATCCCCAGCTACAGCACCTGCGTTAACCGCATGACGGGCGGCGAGCGGCGCTTTGCCCAGCGGCTGGAAGCCAAGCTCGAAGACGACTACTTGTGTTGGTACGAGGTGGCGGTTGGCCCCACGCATTCGCACCCCGACTTTGTGATCTTGCACCCGCGCCGTGGTTTGCTGGTGTTGGAGGTGAAGGATTGGAAGCCGGAGACGATTCAGGCCATCACCAAGCAAGACGCGACCTTGCTCACCGAGCGTGGCATTGTGCATGTGATCAACCCGCTGGAGCAGGCACGGCAGTACGTGCATGCCATCACCAACACGCTGCAGAAAGACCCGCAGCTGGTGTTTGCGAGCGGTAGCCACCAGGGGCAGCTCACTTTCCCTTGGGCATATGGGGTGGTGCTAGCCAATATTTCACGCAAGGTGTTCGATGAGTCTGGCATGGGCGATGTGCTGCCCGCTGGCCGTGTGATTTGCCAGGATGAAATGACTGAGTCGGTGGATGCTGAGGCGTTTCAAGAACGCCTTTGGCAGATGTTCCAGATTCAGTTTCGCGGCAGTTTATCGTTGCCGCAGCTGGACCGTATTCGTTGGCATATGTTCCCGGAAATCCGTTTGCCGGTGCCCCAGGAAGATTTGTTTGCCGCACAGGCGCAGACGGCGCAAGTCGATGTTCCAGACCTGATGCGCGTGATGGATTTGCAGCAAGAGCAGTTGGCGCGCAGCTTGGGCGAGGGCCACCGGGTGATACACGGCGTGGCTGGCTCGGGCAAAACTCTGATTCTTGGTTACCGTGCCGAGCAGCTTGCCAAGGGCTGCGAAAAGCCAATCTTGGTGCTTTGCTACAACCGCAAGTTGGCAGACAAGCTCAAGGTATGGATGACAGAAAAGAACATCGCCGACAAAGTGCATGTGCGAACTTTCCACGCATGGTGTTCAAGCCAGCTCCGCGCCTTCAACGTGAATTTCAAATACGAAGGCGAAGACGATTTCAACCAGGAAATGGCCGCGATGGTAGAGGCCGTCATCCGTGCAACGGATCGCGGAGCGATTCCCGGCGCGCAATACGATGCGGTCATGATTGATGAAGGCCATGACTTCCGCCCCGAGTGGCTGAAGCTGGTGGTGCAGATGGTTGACCCGCGCACCAACTCGCTCTTGGTGTTGTATGACGATGCCCAGTCGATTTACGACACTGGCGGCAAGAAGAACTTCAGCTTCAAGAGCGTCGGCATTCAGGCGCAGGGCCGCACCACAGTGCTCAAAATCAACTATCGCAACACCCGCGAGATTCTCGACTTTGCCACCCGCTTTGCCGGTGACTTGCTCTTGGGGAGCGAGGCAGAAGAAGACGGGGTGCCCCGCCTAGCGCCCATATCGGCGGGACGCTCAGGCAAAGAGCCCTTGGTGATCAACTTGCCGACGCTGCAGGAAGAGAGCGCCTGGATTGCAACCAAGCTGAAGGAAGAGCACGCCAATGGCCGCGCTTGGCGCGATATGGCCGTACTGTTCCGTCACTACGAGCCTACCTGCAAGACAGTGATGTCGCATTTGCAAAAGGCTGGCGTGCCCTGCACCTACCAAAAGCAAGTGAGCTTTGACAAAGGCCAGGACACGGTTAAGTTCATCACCTTTCACAGCAGCAAGGGGCTGGAGTTTCCTTTGGTGCTGATCCCCGGCGCTGACTTGCTTCAGTCACCCGATAAAACGACCGAAGAAGAAGCACGCTTGCTCTACGTTGCCATGACCCGCGCCACCCAGCAGTTGATTGTGACTGGGGTTGCCTGAGGCGGGTGAGGCCCTGGTCGCAAGGTGCCGCCAAAGCGACCTGACGATCATGGACAGCACTGCCTTGGTCAGGTTTTGCCATAAGCCAATGATTAGGTTTGTATGTTGTGAAAACCACAGCCCCCGGAAACTTAACTTAACGGATTCTTTATTTTAGATAAAGCATGAAGTTAAAATAAGGCGGAACCTTATTTCAACTTCACGGGGGCGTCATGCAGCGAGGAATCACGGGCAGCTATACCCCGAGTATTGCCGGTGGCGTGAGCTGCCAAGCATTTGTGCCGGCAGCATTGCCCCCCGTGCCTGCATTGCAGTTCGACGACCCGCTTCAGGCCAGCATTAACAATGCCATGCTGGCGCTGGGGCGCTTGGATGCCATCAGCACCCTGCTACCCGATGCACCGTTGTTTCTCTACAGCTATGTGCGTAAGGAGGCCGTGATGTCTTCGCAGATCGAGGGCACGCAGTCTTCGCTCAGCGACTTGCTGCTGTTTGAAATGGAGGCCGTGCCGGGTGTGCCCATGGACGATGTGCAGGAGGTCTCTTGCTACGTCAATGCACTCAATCTCGGCGTGCAGCGCATACGCGAAGGCATGCCCATCAGGCGGCGGCTGGTATGTGAGCTCCATGCCGCGTTGATGACATCGGGCCGTGGCACGCAGCGCGATCCCGGCGAGTTTCGGCGCAGTCAGGTGTGGATCGGTGGCCACCGTGCCGACCGCGCCATGTTTGTGCCACCCCCCGCCAACCAGATCGACGCATGTTTTGCGGCGCTTGAACGCTTCATCAACGATGAGGGCAGTACCACCTCACCCTTGATCAAGGCGGCGCTGGCCCATGTGCAGTTTGAAACCATCCACCCTTTTCTCGATGGTAATGGCCGCCTCGGGCGGCTGCTCATTCCCTTGATCATGGTTGAAGCGGGCATCCTCAAAGAGCCGCTGCTGTATCTGTCGGTCTTTTTTAAACGACACCGCGAAACCTACTACCAGCAGCTGCAGCAAATTCGTACACATGGCGACTGGGAGGCTTGGTTGCTCTTCTTTGTTGATGCCGTGGCCAGTAGTGCAAGCGAAGCCGTTCATACCGCGCAGCAACTGAGTGCACTGCATGCGGCGGATCGTGAGCGGCTAGTGGGCTTGGGTCGTATGGCGGCTTCGGTGCGACAGGTGCTGGACGCCATGTTTGCCCGACCGGTCATCAATATCCCAACCATCACGGCGCAAACTGGCTTATCTCCCGCCACGGTAGGCAAGGCATTGGATGTGCTGGAAAATCAGCTGCACATAGTGCGGGAGCTTACGGGCAATCGGCGCAACCGCGTGTTTGCCTACAGCGCCTATATCGGGATACTGAATCAAGAAAGCGAAATATAAGCCGCCGCACAAAAACACTCGCTTTTTGATGATGTTCAGGCTGATGCCTGACATTAGCGACCCAGCTCGCTACCGTTGCTGCCCCTATCCTATAGAGGTGTAAACTAGCCAGCCTTGTGAAACAGGATCGATCCCAGTCGGTCAATTGGTGAGCAGACCGCATGGCACTCAATCATCTAGAACTCCTTTCGCCCGCCCGTGATGCCGACATTGGCATCGAGGCGATCAAGCACGGAGCCGATGCGGTTTACATCGGCGGGCCTGCTTTCGGTGCGCGCGCCGGGGCGGCGAATTCAGTTTCGGACATTGCCCGTCTGGTCGAGTTTGCGCATCGCTTTCACGCGAAGATCTTTGTTGCCTTCAACACCATCTTCAACGACGCCGAGATCGAAGAGGCGCGCAAGCTGTCATGGCAGCTTTACGATGCGGGCGTCGACGCGCTGATCATGCAGGACATGGGGCTGCTCGAGCTCGACATGCCGCCGCTGCAGTTCCACGCCAGTACGCAGTGCGACATTCGTTCGCCGGAGAAGGCCAAGTTCCTGCAGGACGTGGGTTTCTCGCAAGTGGTGTTGGCGCGCGAGATGACGCTGACGGATATCCGCCGCACCTACGAGCTGCTCGATCCGCACACCAATATCGAATACTTTATCCACGGTGCGCTGTGCGTGGCCTTCTCGGGCCAGTGCAATATCAGCTTTGCGCATACCGGCCGCAGCGCCAATCGTGGCGAATGCTCGCAGGCCTGCCGCCTGCCCTACACCTTGGCCGATCACGAAGGCCGCATCGTTGCCTACGACAAGCATCTGCTGTCGATGAAGGACAACGACCAGAGCGGCAATCTGCGCGCCCTGGTCGAGGCGGGTGTCCGCTCCTTCAAGATCGAAGGCCGCTACAAGGACATGGCCTATGTGAAGAACGCCACGGCGCACTATCGCCAGTTGCTCGACGAGATCATCGAAGAGCAGCCGCAGTATTCGCGCGCTTCATCCGGCCGCACCCGCCACCTCTTCGTGCCGCAGCCGGAAAAGACTTTCAACCGCAGTACGACCGATTACTTCGTCAATGGCCGCAAGCATGACATCGGCGCCTTCGATACGCCCAAGTTCTCGGGCGAAGCGATCGGCAGCATTACCAAGATCGGCCCCGACTGGTTTGAAATCGACGGAAAGACCGAGGATGGCGCCACCATCATCCTGCACAACGGTGACGGCGTGAGCTACCAGCCCAGCACCAACAAGGGCGCCAACAAGCTGGTGGGTATGCGCATCAATGTGGTCCAGGGCCAGCGCCTCTTCCCCAACGAGATGGCGACCGATCTCAAGGTGGGTCAGACGATCTATCGCAATCGCGACCAGGCCTTTGAGCGCCAGCTGGAAAAGGAGTCCGCCGAACGCCGCATTGGCGTGCAGGTGAGCCTGTACGAGGTGAATGGAGAGCTGCAGCTCACGCTGACCGACAGCGATGGCATCTCCGCCACTGTGACCCATGAGGGCGGTATCGAGTTCGCACGCGATGCCGAGAAGGCGCTGGCGACGCTGCAAGGCAATCTCAGCAAGTTCGGCAATACCGATTTCGAAGTCACCGGCGTAACTATCGCCGCGCCCTACTTCGTACCCGCCTCGGTGCTCAATGCGCTGCGCCGCGAAGCCACGGCGGCGCTCATCGCCGCCCGTGTGGAACAGCGCCCCGTACTCAAGCGCGCTGCGCCGGTCGAGCCGCCGGTGCCTTACCTGGACAAGCAGCTCGACTTCCTCAGCAATGTCTTCAACACCCCGGCGCGCAACTTCTACAAGAAGCACGGCGTCGAAATCATCGCCGATGCCTATGAAGCGGGCAACGAGCACGGCGAAGTCTCGCTGATGATCACCAAGCACTGCCTGCGCTACAGCTTCAACCTCTGTCCCAAGGAGGCCAAGGACTGGAAGCTCAAGGGCGTGAAGGCCGAGCCCATGACGCTGATCAACGGCAATGAAAAGCTCAAGCTGCGCTTCGACTGCAAGGCTTGCGAGATGCACGTGGTGGGCAAGATGAAGCCGGGCATGACGCTGAAGATTCACGCCGACTAGGCTGGCTGTCCCCTCCCGGCGGCGCCGGGCTTGCGGTTTGCTGTTCATAGCTACAACCGCAAAGGAGAAGCGCCATGCCGAATAAGGAACCCTACGACAGCGACAAGGACGAAGACAGTCCGCAATACCAGCCGGGGGCCAGCCAATATCGCCCGCAGACGGTGGAGTCCGACGACGAGGCCAATCGCGAAATCGCGAGCGAATACGATGATCGTATCGACCCCGAAATGTCGGATGGTGATATCGAAACAGAGAACACCGATGAGGACGTGCCGATCGAGCGTGTCTCGCCGAGCAAATAGGCTGAGCCAAGCAAAAGATGTCTGCAAGAAAAAGCCCGCATGCGCGGGCTTTTTCTATGGCGCCACCTGCGGTGACTAGCGGGACGTACGCGTCCCCGCGCTGCCGGATGGGGCGGATTCGCGCCGCCATTGTTCGAAGTTGCCGGAGGGGTTCAACTTCAGCCACTCCAGGTAGCGCGAATCGGTTTCGTCGCCGATTTGATTCGGATCGACCGGATCGTCGAAGCTGGGTTCGTGAGTGCTGTTGGGGTTCTGTTGAGACATGATTTTCCTTTCAATCAACGTTTATCCAAAGCTGACTTTCGAAGCGCGGGTGCTCTAGCGCGCGTTGCCGGTATTGCTGTCGCCGGTCGATCTCGCGCCGCTGGTTCCGGATCGCGGGGCTTTTGAGCTACCGGTTTTCTCGGTCGGCGTATCGGGGCTCTCCGTGCCGGTGGATTTGCTCAATGGATCTTTGCGCGCTTTCTTGTAGGGGCGCTTTTCATCATTGGGGCGCGTTTCTTCCGCCCGTGGATTGATGTCCGCCTGGTTCGGCGTCACGGTGGGCGCGCTGGCAGGAACGGTCTGCGCCATGACAGGTGCCGCCAAGGTGCTTGCTAGCAGGGATATCAATAGCTTCGACTTCATATTTGACCTCTCGCTAAGTGGTCCCCAGGTCTTGCAATCGTCGTTCCTGCTCGGCGACCCGAACGAAAGCGGTCAAACTTTGCGGATAACCCGGCACGGATTCCCCGCCGCGAATACGCCCGTCGGGATATCTCGCGTCACCACGCTGCCCGCACCAATGACGCTGCCGTCACCGATGGTCACGCCGGGGCAGATGATCGCGCCGCCGCCGACCCAGACGTCCTTGCCTATGGTGACGGGCTTGCCGGATTCGAGACCGCTTCTGCGCGCTTCCGCCTCCATGGGATGGGTGGCGGTGTAGATCTGCACCATGGGGCCGAACAGCGTGTTGTCGCCGATGGTGACTTGGGCGACATCGAGCACGACGCAATTGAAGTTGAAGTAGACGTTCTCGCCGAAACGGATATTGGTCCCGTAGTCGCAAAAGAACGGCGGCGTGATGTAAACATTGGTGGGCGCACCGAACAATTGCGCCAACAGATCGGCCTTGGCGGCTTCCGCTGCGGTCGGCGGCAGCACCGCCAGGGCCTGGCAGAGTTCACGGGCTTGCAGGCGTTCGGCGACCAGTGCCGGGTCCATGCCGTTGTACAGCTCGCCGGCGAGCATCTTTTCTTTTTCGGTTTTCGGCATGGCCTCATGCGAATGAATGAAGAACTCCTTTGACGCATTGCGCCAAAGGAGTTCAGTTCCATGAGGTCAAACCGTGCGCCGGCGCGGAGCCGGTGGAGTTCAGTTCTGGTTGGCGGGGTCCGTCGCCATATCGACCTTGGGGCTGATCTCGCCGGGTTCGATATTCTCCATGCCTTCCATCGCCGTGGTGTCCGGATAGGCGGGCAAGGAGTTGCCGGGGCCGAGGTGGCTGCGGTCATATTTCTTTTTGCAGACATAGGCCAGCGCGCCCAATGCGCCCAATGCCGCCGTTGCGATGGCGGCCGATGCGACCATTTTTCCGTTCAAGTGCATAGTCCTGTTCATGCTCGTCTCCTTCGTGGGTTACTTGTCCTTCTGCTTGTCGGGAACCGGGGAGCCGACATTCGTCCCCGGCGCCGTTTGCTTGCGACGCCATTCATCGAAGTCCGTGCCGAAGCTGCCGGATCTCTCCTTCTTCCACGCGGTGTAGTCCGCATCGAATTGCGCGAGCTGATCCTTGCGCCAGCGCGCGTAGTGCGAGTCGTGTTCGTCGGCGCTGTGCGAGGCAAGGTCCACATCGTTGTACCAGGGCTCGACCGAGGCGCCGCTGCGGCGCATGCCGTACTGGCCTTCCTCGCCGGGCGGAACGCCGACATAGCCGTCGCGGCCGGGGCCCTTGCCGGAATAGTTGCGGTGATGAACCTGGCGTTCGTGGCCGGACAGCTTGTCGTCGGCGTCCATATTCGAGCGCAGCGGCTGGCCCGGTGTGGCGTGGTCTTCGTCCGACGCGCGCCATACGTGATCGCGATTCGTGTCTCGAGACATGATCCCTCCTGCGGCTGGGTGATGCTCTTCTTGAGCAAATCGCATTCCCTGCCCGACGGCGATGAAAGTCCAGTGACTATGATGGAGATGGCAACCACCTGAGGAGCGAACATGAACGTTGTTCTGACTGGAGACGGTTTGTGCATCCGTCCGTTCGAAGCTCATGACGTCCACGCCTTCGTCGAGGCTGCGCGCGAATCGGTCGACACCGTCGGCGCATGGATGCCGTGGTGTCGCGCCGACTATGGGGAAGAAGATGCGCACGCATGGTTCGACTTGTGCGCGGACAATCTGCACGCAGGTGAGGCGTACGACCTCGGCATCTTCTCGGCCGACGGCAATACGCTGTACGGCGGAATCGCCATCAACCAGATCAACCGCAAGCACAACTTCGGCACCATAGGCTATTGGGTTCGGCAGTCGCGTCAGCGCCAAGGCATTGCACAGCGCGCGCTGAAACTGATCACGGCGTTCGGCTTCGGAGAGTTGAACCTCACGCGCCTCGAGATCATCGTGGCCGAGGCCAATACGCCCAGCCGCAGCCTGGCATTGAAGGCCGGCGCAGGTTTTGAATGTATTGCAAGAAACCGCCTGGTCATCAGCGGCAAGCCGATTGCGGCAGCCGTCTATTCGCTCGTCCCCTAGCGATGACGTGAAGCCTGGGTGCCGCCTGCATCAGCTATTTCCCACAAAACTTTTGGCCGCCGTCCGACTTTGCGTTGCGCGAGAGGTTCTCTAGAGTGAATCGAGCAAACTTCCTTAGGAGATGAACATGCGAAATTCACACATGGCAAAGAAGATTTCCTGTTTGACCTTGAGCGCAGTGGCGGCGGTTTGGGCCACGGCGGCTATGAGCCAGACGAGCAATTCCAAGGAGCCGGTGAGCATCACGACGCCAAGCGCCCCGCAGGGCGAAGGCGGCAGCAAGATGTCCGGGCAAACCAGCGTCAGCAAGGCCGACCGCAAGCTGTATGCGAAGCTGGCCGAAGGCAATCTGGCCGAGATCGACGTGTCCAAGCAGGCGCTGTCGAAGAGCAACGACCAAGAGATCAAGACCTTCGCGCAACACATGATCGACGATCATGGAATGGCGCTGGACCAGCTCGCCACGCTGGCGCGGAACAAGGGCGTGGATCTGCCTTCCGTGCCGGACGAGAAGCACCGCAAAATGGCCGAGCGCATGGCTGACATGTCGCCGATCGACTTCAACAAGCAGTACGCGCAGTCGGCCGTGGTCGATCATCGCGCCACGCTGAAGCTGCTCGACAAGATCACGTCCAGCGCCAAGGATGAAGATCTGAAGTCGCTGGCGGAAAAGATGAAGCCCAAGGTCCAGTCGCACCTGAAGGCGGCGCTTGACCTAACGGCCGGCTCTTCTCGTTAATGGGCATGGCGCGGGTCGCGTTTTCCTACGCGGATTTAGTCCTCGTCCTAAACGTCCAACAATCGGAACGCGCTATTCTGAAATCGAGCACTGAGAACGACAGCGGTAACGCCTCCGTGGCCTAAAAGCCCGAGAGCATTGCAACTCCGTCGATCTCACTGCTCTTACGGCCGGCGACCCCGGCCGTAACCCGTTTACGGTAAGGCGCAGCAAAAAGGCCCGGGTTCCCGGGCCTTTGTCGTAGCTGCCGCGAATTAGCGGGCGCCGCCTCCGCCACCCCCGACGCCCCCACCTCCGCCGACACCACCGCCCGCGCTTCCACCCACGCCACCGGCGCTGCCGCCGACACCGCCGCTTCCGGACACCCCGCCACCAATGCCCGTGGTGCCGCCCGTCGTCCCGGAACTCGTTCCGGTACCCGTTGTCCCCGTTCCTGTGGTTCCTGTGGTTCCTGTGGTTCCTGTGGTTCCTGTGGTTCCTGTGGTTCCTGTGGTTCCTGTGGTGCCAGTAGTCCCGGTAGTTCCGGTCGTGGTGCCGGTGCTACCAGCGGTCCCCGGTCTTACCCCGGGCGCCACCGTCGTGCCGGCCGGGGTTCCGGCGCCTGGCGTGACGGCTTGGCCGGTGGTGCCGCGTGGCGTCGTTCCCATGCCGGTGGCGTTGGTGCTGCCTGGCGTTCCCGTACTGGGCGTGGTTGTGGTGCTGGTGGGCGGCACGCCATTGCGCGGGACCGGCGGCGTGCTTTGCCCCGGCGTCGCCGGCGTGGTGATTTGGGCCATGCTCGGAGCGGAAAGCGCTGCAACGATAGCGGACAGCGCCAATCGTGATTCGAATCGGAATTTCATGGTGATCTCCTTGTGCGTGTGGCGATCAAGGAGCGATTCGCGTTCCCGGGGTCGAAACGAAAAAGCCCGGCGCACCGGGCTTGTTTTGTCGTCAGCGTATCGTTCCGGATGTGCCGCGACCGGGTCCGCTGGGATTGGTCGGTCCCGATCGGCTCGAGTCGGTGTTCAAGCCGGCGCCCGCGCCGGCATCGACGCCGCTGGGGCCGAGATTGACACCCGCGCCCGCACCGGCGCTGCCCTCGGATTTGCGCTGACGTTTCGATTTGCGCTGCTCATCGGTCGTGCTGCGCTGATTGTCGCCGTTGTTTGCGCCCGGCGCGGCATGTTGGCCTGCGCCGGCGCCCACGCCGACGGAGCTGTCAGCGGTCTCGGCAATGGCGGGCATGGCGAGCGCGGCGACGAACAGCGGAAGGAAGAATCTGGACTTCATGGCGATCTCCTTGAATGAGCCGTGGTTACGGCGTCATCCAAGGGTGCCATCGGCGTGCCCGCAAAGGCGCGCTTACGGACGGAGGTGTCCGTCAGTTCTTGGGTTTGCGGCCCGGTGCTGCCGGCGGAACGTAACCGGAGAGGCGGCACAGAATTTCATGCACGGGCTTGCCTTCGTTGTAGCGCGTGACGCTGCAACAGGCGATTTGACCCTTGGCGGACAGGTCGTCCAGAGAGCTGCGGACGATACCCAATCCGAGCCCCAGCGCGTGCGCGATTTCCGCATCGCGGATCTGGCCATGCTTTTTGATGTGCTGAAGAATCGAAGCGGTAGACATCGTCTGAGTCCTTTTTATGTACGGCGGGGGGTAGCGGCCGGTCGACCTTCAATATGGCGGAAGGTGATACGCCCTTTGCTGAGATCATACGGCGACATCTCAAGCGAAACTTTGTCCCCGGCCAAAATGCGGATGTGGTGCTTGCGCATCTTGCCGGCGCTGTAGGCCACCAGGTCGTGACCGTTGTCCAGGGTGACGCGATAACGCGAATCGGGCAGGACTTCCGTCACTACGCCGTTCATTTCAAGCAACTCTTCCTTGGCCATCTGGGCTCCTGTACTGAATGCAAAAAGCCCTGCATTGGCAGGGCTTGCCGTGGTGAACCTGCTTTGCAGCCGGTTCACCAAAAATAATGCGTTAATCGGCGGAACGAATGTTCGATGCCTGATTGCCCTTGGGGCCGACCGTCACGTCGAAGCTGACGCGCTGGCCTTCCTGGAGGGTCTTGAAACCTTGGGATTGAATTGCGGAGAAGTGAGCGAAGAGATCGTCACCGCCGCCTTCAGGCGTAATGAAGCCGAAACCCTTGGAATCGTTGAACCACTTAACAGTGCCAATTGCCATGTCTTGAATATCCTTGAAAAATAAAAAAAGGCGTTATGCCCCGAATGGGGCGAACTTCAAGACAGCGGGGAGACGAAAAGAACACCGCCAAAGGCGGGCAAAATCGGACCGAACGGCACTACTTGAGGATCGCAGCCGCTACTATGCGCGCTTTACCTTTGAATTACAAGGAAAATTTTGTTTTCCTTGCATTGGGTGGGCTTATATTCCGCTATAGACGGGGTCGTCCGGGCTGCGTCCCCAGAGTTCCGTAGGCACGCCGACCATGCGTCGCAGCGCGGCTTTGGCCTGGGCGGTGGTCAGGGGAATCTTGAAAGAAATGCTGTGAATGGCGCGCTCGCCCGGCAGGCGATACAGCCATGTGCGACGTCGTACGATCATGATGCGCTCCCGTTTCAGTGTAACCAGAGGCCCTGCCCGACTAGAAAGCCTTTCGGCTTATGCACGAAGCGCCTCAGGCTGTTTGCCTTCTACTGGAGCTCGCCCTGACAGCTTCGCATATGTTGCCCGGACCAAAGGCTTTAATTGCGGCTGAACCTCCGCCATGATCCCTTGTTTCGCCCGGGCTTCGGGCCCGAGCTCGGCCTGTCTGGCGGGCGTGCCGCAATAGTCAGGGCGAATTTCGGGTCAGAAAACGGTCGAGCTGATTGGCGAAACTCTGCCGGTCGGCCTGGCTGAAGGCCGCTGGTCCGCCGGTTTCCACACCGCTGCTGCGCAGCGTATCCATGAAATTGCGCATGTCCAGCAGTTGGCGAATATTCTCCTGGCTGTACAGCTCGCCGCGCGGGTTGAGGGCGTAGGCGCCGATCTCGATCACCGCGGCGGCCAAGGGAATGTCGGCGGTGATGACGAGATCACCGGCGCTGGACGACGCGACAATGTGATTGTCGGCGACATCGAAGCCCCCGGGCACTTGCACGGCGCGTATCCATTGCGAGGGCGGGTGCCGGAGCATCTGATTGGCAACCAGCACCATGGCGATCTGCCGCCGCTCGGCGGCGCGGAACAGGATTTCCTTGATTACGCCGGGGCAAGCGTCGGCATCAACCCAGATTTGCATTTTTGAATTCCAGAAGCCGGGCTCTGCGAGCTTGCTGCGACACCTTGCCGGGTGGCGCCTTCGAGCTCCCATGCGGCAAGATTGGCCGGCAGCGTAAACTACGGCAGGCGATAAACTGCTAGCATTTATATCAGATAATCTGCGAGGAAGACGAGTGTCCGATTCCTGTCACAGGTCCGCCGTGAGCGCCGCATCGCCCACCGACGGCTCATTCGAGTTTCGCTGTCTGGAGACGGTGCTCAACAGTCTCGACGCGTTGGTCTACGTCTCGGACATGCAGACCTATGAGCTGATCTTTGTCAGCCAGTATGGCCTCAAGACCTGGGGGCGGCCCGAAGGCAAAAAATGCTACCAGTATCTGCAGGCGGACCAGAGTACGCCGTGCGCTTTTTGCACGAACGACAGGCTGGTCGATGCCGACAGCAAGCCGACTGGCGTGCTGGTGTGGGAATTCCAGAACACGATCACTCAGCGCTGGTACCAGTGCCGCGACCAGGCGATACCCTGGGTGGACGGCCGCCTGGTGCGGATGGAGATCGCCGTGGACATCACCGACCGGAAGCGGATGGAGGATGCGCTACAGCAGGCCCGGCAGCAGGCGGAAGCGCTGGCGCGCGTGGATGCGCTGACTCAGGTCTACAACCGGCTCGCGTTCTACGAGCACATGGAGCATATCTACGGCCATCTGCAACGCAAGCCGGCGCCGATGAGTCTGGTCATGCTGGACATTGATCACTTCAAGCGCCTCAACGACACTTACGGCCACGCCTTCGGCGACGAGGTGCTGGTCGCCTTGTGCAAGAACGTGCGCGCGGATCTGCGCGAGGACGATCAGCTCTTTCGCATCGGCGGCGAGGAGTTCGTCGTTGTTTTTTCGGATTGCGAGAGGTCGGCAGTGCAGCATCTGGTCGAACGTTTGCGACGCAACATCGAAGCCATGGCTTTGTATGCGAACGGCGAGCCGGTCAAATTTACCTGCAGTTTCGGCATTGCCGAACATCGCCCCGGCATAGGCATAGACGCCCTGCTCGCCAACGCCGATGCCGCGCTTTACGCCGCCAAGCAAAGCGGCCGCAACCGCGTCTGCGTCGCCGACGGACACACGCACTAGCGCGGCAATGAAAAAGGCCCGACGCCTTTCGGGGCCGGGCCTTGGCAGCGGGTAAGCGTACCGGCGCCTAGTGCTTCTGATCCGGCAGCACGATATTCACTTCCAGGACTTCGTAGTTGCCCTGCTTCTCGAGCTGGACCTTGATGTCGTCCGGATTGATCTTCACATACTTGCTGATCACCTGTACCAGATCGCGTTGCAGATCCGGCAGGAAGTTCGGCGCGGTGTTGGTGTCGGTGCGCTCGTGCGCGATGATGAGCTGCAGGCGCTCCTTGGCGACCGAGGCGGATTTCGGCTTTTCGCCGAAGATGAGTGAGAAGAGTGACATGCTTACTTGCCTCCGAAGATGCGCTTGAGGAGGCCGGGCTTTTCGTAATCCACAAAACGCAACGGCAGTTCTTCACCGAGGAAGCGGCCGACGATGTCCTTGTAGGCATCGGCGACTTCGGAGTCTTCGATGTGGATGGCGGGCGTGCCCTGGTTGGAGGCATGCAGTACCGATTCCGATTCCGGCACCACGCCGATGATCGGCACGCGCAGGATTTCCTGTACGTCCTTGTACGACAGCATTTCGCCGTCTTCGACGCGCTTGGGCGAATAGCGGGTGATCAGCAGATGTTCCTTGACCGGCTCGCCGCCCGCCTGGGCGCGCTTGGACTTGGCTTGCAGAATGCCGAGGATGCGATCGGAGTCGCGCACCGAAGAGACTTCCGGGTTGGTCACGACCACGGCTTCGTCGGCGAAGCGCAGCGCCATCACGGCGCCGCTCTCGATACCGGCGGGGGAGTCGCAGACGATGTAGTCGAAGCCCATGTGCTCGAGATCCTTGAGCACCTTTTCGACGCCCTCTTCGGTCAGCGCATCCTTGTCGCGCGTTTGCGAGGCCGGCAGCACGAACAGGTTCTCGCAGTGCTTGTCCTTGATCAGCGCCTGGTTGAGCGTAGCTTCGCCGTTGATGACGTTGATCAGGTCGTACACGACGCGGCGTTCGCAGCCCATGATCAGGTCGAGGTTGCGCAGGCCGACGTCGAAGTCGATGACGGCGGTCTTGTAGCCGCGCATGGCAAGGCCGGAGGAAAAACTGGCGCTGGTGGTGGTCTTGCCGACACCGCCTTTGCCGGAAGTAACGACGACGATACGGGTCATGGTGTTTTCCTTGATGAGAATTTGGGGAGTCAGCGGGTGGAGAGCGCTGCGACGTTGAGCTTGGGCTCTGCGTTTGGTTTGCTTTCGTCTGCAATCAGGCTGACTTGCACGGGCTGGCCGGCGAGCTTGCCGAACTGCTGCGGCGACTCGAAGGTGCGATACACGCCCGCAATGGACACCAGCTCCGCCTCGAAGCTGGTGGTGAAGATGCGCGCCTTCTGGTCGCCCTGCGCGCCTGCCAGCGCGCGGCCGCGGAGCGGCGCGTAAATGTGGATATTGCCGTCGGCAATAACCTCTGCTCCGGCGCTGACCATGGCCAGCACCACCAGATCGCCTCCTCTGGCGTAAATACGTTGTCCCGAGCGCAGCGGCTTGTCGATGACCATGGCCGCGGCCGATGCTGTCGGCGCTGCGGGCGCCGGCACGGATGCCGCGGGCTTTTCCGTCTTTGCCGCGGGCGCCGTTACGGTCGAGGCTTCCGCAACCGGCGCTTGCTCCTTCGTCTTGGGCGTTGCGCGTGATACCGGCGGCGCATCGATCACGGCGAGGCCGGCTTCGCGCGCCGAGGCCAGCAAGGCTTCGTTGCCGCCGTAGACCGCCACCAGCTGCAGGCTGGCACCGGCGAGTTGCGCCTTGACTGCTGTCCAGTCGGCGCTGTCGGCTTCGACCTTGTTGAGGTCGAGCACGGCCGCGTCGTTATCGAAAAAGCCGGCGGCATTCTTGCCGAAGCGTGCCTTGACGGCAGCCGCGATCTGTTCCGGCTCGAGTCGACTCAGGGCCACCTGCATCACGGGCAGGGAGATGCCTTTGAAGTCTATCGTCGCGGGGGCCGACTCGATCGGCGCTGCAGCGGGGGTGGATTGATCGGACAAGGGCAGGGAAATTTGCGAAGCGGGCTGGGTCACTTGCGTATCAATGAGTTACGGAAAACACGCGGAAATCCGCGCGGTCTCTGGGATTGCGGCCAGTCTAGCAACTGGGCGGGCAGGACTAAATGGGCAATAGGGGGCACTTGCGCCGTGTATTTGCGCGCACGGCAAGGCCCAGACAGAGGCCGAAAACGGCGTGCGCGGCAATGGTGATGCAGTCCCGCACGAGGCCGAACCAGGGCATCAGCAATGTGAAGCCGTACATATTGACGCCGTAGAGCGCTAGGCCGAAGACGAGCCCGGCCATCAGCGGCCTACGGCCAGCCGCTTTCGAATATTCGGTCAAATAGAAAAATATCGCCGAATAAAGCATGGATAAAGTGAAATGGATGGCAGTTGCCGTCAGAAGCGCCAACATGCCGGGCGCCTGAAACAGGCTTTCGGGAGCAAGGATGGAGCGCGGAAGCAGGATGGCGGCCGTCAGCCGCGTATCGCGATAGAGCACATCCGGCAATGGAACGGCAGTCAGCCACCACAGCAGCAACTGAGCGAGCGTCGCCACGGTGCCGGCGAACACGCCGCTGAGGACAATGAAACGCAGGCTTCGATTCAGAGCTATAGCCAAAGACAATTTCCTCCAAAGCGAATCGCAATTGGTAACTATGGCGCCGCGTCGCCACAATCAAATCGTAGCCAATCGCAGGAGCCCCATCATGAACCACTCAATCCACTTGCATCGCCACGGCCGGCATTGGGTTAAGGATCTTCAATTCGCCGCCGGTATTGCCGTGGCCATAGGCGGTGCGGCCGTGTTGCTGAGCGAGCTTGTGCGCTTGTTTGCCTGAACAGGAAAGGATAGAAAATGAATACCAATGAAAATCGCCACGTCGTTCCTTCGGCCGGTTGCCAAGGCAGCGATTGTGCGGACGTGAAGGCGAGCAAGGACTGGTTCGGCGACGTTGAATGCACGCCGGCCTCCGAGAAGCCTGCCGCGCAGGCCAGCCGGGACGCTTACGGCGACTTTGCCTGATCTGGAGTCCTCAGCGCGTCTAAGGAGAGTTCCATGCGCACGCTGACTACGCCGCCGTCATGGCCGACACAGTGCTTCTACGCATTTGCCCGTGTGGGCCCGGGGCTCGCCGGCGAGTGCGACGAGACGGTTTCGGACGACGCGTTCAGCTGCCCTCGATATTGAGCGGGGCGAAGGACTTGACCAGATCGTCGAGCGCCTTGATCTGCGCGAGGAAGGGCTCGAGCTGCGCCAAGGGCAGCGCGCTGGGGCCGTCGCATTTGGCCTTGTTCGGATCGGGGTGCGCTTCCAGGAACAGGCCGGCCAGACCTACGGCCATGCCGGCGCGGGCCAGATCGACGATCTGCTCGCGGCGGCCGCCGGAAGCGGCGCTGCCGGCTTCGCGCTGCTGCAGCGCATGGGTGGCGTCGAAGATGATGGGACGATTGCCGGTGGTCTTCTTCATGACGCCGAAGCCCAGCATGTCCACCACCAGATTGTCGTAGCCGAAATTGGCGCCGCGCTCGCAGAGGATGATCTGATCGTTGCCGGCCTCGATGAATTTCTCGACGATGTTCGGCATTTGCTGCGGGCTGAGGAACTGCGGCTTCTTGATATTGATGATGCGGCCGGTCTTGGCCATGGCGACGACCAGGTCGGTCTGGCGCGCGAGGAAGGCCGGCAGCTGCAGCACGTCGATGACTTCGGCGGCGATCGGCGCCTGCCACGGTTCATGCACGTCGGTGATGACGGGCACGCCGAAAGTTTTTTTCACTTCCTCGAAGATCTTCAGCCCTTCTTCGAGACCGGGGCCGCGGTAGGAGTGGATCGACGAGCGATTGGCCTTGTCGAAGCTGGCCTTGAACACATAGGGAATGCCGAGCTTCTCGGTCACGCGAACGTAGGCTTCGCAGGCGGTCAGCGCCAGCTCGCGCGACTCCAGCACATTGATGCCGCCGAACAGGACGAAGGGCGCGTCGTTGGCGACCTTGATGCGATCGTTGATGGTGACCATGAGATTCTCCGCGGGTGCGCCGTTATCAACCGAACTTCTTGTGCGACACGAAGGGATTGTGTTCCTTCTCGTCTCCGATTGTCGACATCGGGCCGTGGCCCGGAATGAATTCGACGTCGTCGGGTAGCGTCAGCAGCTTGGTACGGATCGCATTGAGCAAGTCCGCATTGTTGCCCATGGGGAAGTCGGTGCGACCCATCGCGCCCTTGAACAGGACATCGCCGACGATGGCCAGCTCTTCCTTGGCGTTGTAGAAAACGACATGCCCGGGCGTGTGGCCGGGGCAGTGGAAGACCTGCAGGGTTTCATTGCCGACGGTGACTGTATCGCCTTCCTTGAGCCACCGCTGTGGTTCAAACGGTACGCCCGGTTCGAGGCCGAAGAACTGGCCCTGCTCGGGGCCGAGTTTTTCCAGCCAGAAGCGTTCAGCCTCGTGCGGACCCTCGATCTCGACACCGAGCTGAGCCGCCAGCGTGGCGGCCTGCCCGCAGTGATCGAGGTGGCCGTGCGTAACCAGAATTTTCTCGACAGTCAGACCCTTGGCGGCAATGACGTCAATAATGTTCTGGAGGTCGCCGCCGGGATCGACGACGGCGGCTTTCCTGGTTTCCTCGCACCAGATGACGGAGCAGTTTTGCTGGAAGCGGGTGACGGGGACGATCTGGAATTTCATGGGCGCAGGAACGGGCAAACAGGACGGGCAAGGGCCCGTATCCTACCATTGCGCGGAAGTCGCCCGCGAGATGCAGCAAAGCCGCCCTGTTGCCGTGCTGCCGAGCGCGGAGGCGACACACAAGGGGGCGCCCCCTGTTCTGTGCCGCCTCAGCCCTGGCCGAACAGATCGCGCGTATAGACCTTGTCGGCCACGTCGGCGAGGTCGTCGGTGCGACGATTGGCGACGATGATGTCGGCACGGGCCTTGAAATCGGCCAGATCGGTGACGACTTCGGAGTTGAAGAAACGATCTTCCTGGAGTGCGGGCTCGTAGACGATGACCTCGATGCCCTTGGCCTTGATGCGCTTCATGATGCCCTGGATACTGGAAGCGCGGAAATTGTCGGAACCGCTCTTCATGATCAGGCGATGGATGCCGACCACCTTGGGGCGATTGCGGATAATGTCCATCGCCACAAAATCCTTGCGCGTGCTGTTGGCATCGACGATGGCGCGAATCAGGTTCTGCGGAACATACTCGTAGTTGGCCAGCAATTGCTTGGTGTCCTTGGGCAGGCAGTAACCGCCGTAGCCGAAAGACGGGTTGTTGTAATGGGTGCCGATGCGCGGGTCGAGGCAGACGCCGCCGATGATGGTGCGCGAGTCGAGACCGTGCATGGCGGCGTAGGTGTCGAGCTCATTGAAGTAGGCAACACGCATGGCCAGGAAGGTGTTGGCGAACAGCTTGATCGCCTCGGCTTCGGTCGAGTTGGCGAAAAGAACCGGAATGTCCTGCTTCAGTGCACCTTCGCGCAGCAGTTCGGCAAAGACCCGGGCGCGTTCGGAGTTTTCGCCGACGACAATGCGCGAGGGGTGAAGGTTGTCGTAAAGCGCCGTACCCTCGCGCAGAAACTCCGGCGAGAAGATCAGATTCTGGGTATCGAGCTCGAATTTGATGCGTTCGGTATAGCCAACCGGGATGGTGGACTTGATCACCATCACCGCATCCGGATTGATCGCCTTCACGTCCTTGATGACGGCTTCGACGGAAGCGGTGTTGAAGTAGTTTGTCTCCGGATCGTAGTCGGTCGGCGTGGCGATGACGACGAAGTCGGCGCCCGCGTAGGCTTCCTGCTTGTCGAGCGTGGCGCGCAGATTCAGAGGCTTGTGGGCAAGATAGTCTTCGATCTCGGCGTCGACGATGGGCGACCGCCTGTGATTGATGAGATCGACCTTCTCTGGCGAAATGTCGAGCGCGACAACTTCGTGGTGCTGCGCGAACAGAATGGCGTTGGAAAGGCCGACGTAGCCGGTTCCGGCGATGGCAATTTTCATGTATTGGATTCCCCTGATCCTCAGGATTTTACCGTAAGACTATCTTTCCCTCTTGCCATTCGTATGACAGGCAGATTGCGCCGAGCTGAAAAGCGTCGGGAAGGAATGTTGGGTGGCGGGCAAAAAAACGGCAATAGCCCCTTTGGGCCGACCCTCTCAGCCTGGCATTCTCCGGCGGTACTGGATGGCCTCGGCAATATGGGCCGCGCCGACGGCTTCGCTGGCGGCGAGATCGGCGATGCTGCGCGCAACCCGCAGAATGCGGTGATAGCCGCGAGCGGACAGATCGAGCTGATCGAGCGCGCGCTTCAGCAGGGCCTCGCCTTGCGGGTCGGTGGGGCAGTGGGTTTCGATTTCGTCCGGGCTCAACTGTGCGTTGGCCTTGCCCTGTCGCTCCAGTTGCCGCTGACGGGCAGTGCGGACGCGATCGCGTATGCGGCTGGTCGAGTCGCCGCCGCTGCGCGTCGATAATTCGGCTTCGGTGACGGCGGCGACGTCGAGAATCAGGTCGATGCGGTCGAGTAGCGGGCCCGAGAGTTTGCTGCGGTAACGTGCCACCTGGTCGGGTGTGCAGCGGCATCTGGCCTGGCCGAGATAGCCGCAGGGGCAGGGATTCATCGCTGCAAGCAACTGGAAGCGCGCCGGGAAGCTGGCGCGGCGGCCGGCCCGGGCAACGTGGATGTTGCCGCTTTCCAGCGGTTCGCGCAGCGCCTCCAGCACGCGCCGATCAAACTCGGGCATTAGGTGGAACATTTTGTTTGTCCACATTTCTCTCTGATAAGGCTTGATATCTTCTCCTCCGACCTAGTAATCGGTAGCTAAGTCGATGTGGCTAAGGCTTAGCGTTTCCAGACATTTCGGAGAAAAAATGGGATACCAGGCAGTCAAAATCTTTCCCCGGCGACATAGTAATCTGGATGATTTTATCAAATCGGCAGACATTAAAAGCAATGTTTCAATAAAGGGGGTTTTGCTTCACTGCCCGATAGTGGTCGTCATATTCAAGGACCATAACGAAATTCATTGGCCATCCACCCTATTTCTCCTAGAACATGCGCTTCAAAGCGCCAGTAATGAAGGAGATACGGTTAGAACGTACGGAGAGTGCCTCGTCGATTGGCTAATGTATCTGGACAGCACGAAAACATCGTTAGAAACGGCTACCGAAATCAACATCCAAGCGTATCGAAACAAACTGTATTCCCCTTCGCGAAAAGAAGATCGTCGTTATTCAGCGAAGACAGTAAATCTTCGAGTTGGAACCGCAATACGGTTTCACGAGTGGGCACAAAAAAATAACTGCCTTAGTAGCCCGCTTGGACTAAATCTGGTTCAAGGAACATTGAGCACGAAGTCAATATATGCCGGACGGAGTTGGGTGCAGCGAGTCTTGCCAAAACCGACGGAAAGAATTCCTCGTGTCCTAACGAGGGATGAAATTGCGGCAGTCATCTTCCGAGCATATAAACCGTATTCACTCATGTTCAGATGGGCCGTCATCACGGGCATGCGGCGCTCTGAATTGTGCAGGCTCCAGATATCAGACCTGCCAAAGCTAAACGGGCTGAGTGTAGCGAATCAACACATACTAGAAATGAGCATCCGTCGCAAAGGCGGTAGAGAAGTAAATGTTTATGTGCCGATTGCTTTAGTTGAGGACACGCATTGGTACATCCGCACCGATCGTCCAAAGCCTGAAAGCGGACATGAGCAGTACTTGTTTCTTTCCCTAAACGGAAAACAAGTCGATAAAGGCATCCTGACCAAGCGATTTCGTGATGTGGCTGATGACATCGGTAGCGACGCTACGCTTCATCACCTGCGTCATACGTTTGCTGTTAATACTCTACAAATTCTCCAACGACGGAACGAAGCAGGCGACAACATTAATCCACTCAAGACCCTGCAAGTTTTAATGGGCCATAGGAGCATCGAAAGTACAGAGATTTATTTAACTGCGCTGGATATACAAAGTGATGCTGTTGAGGAAGCACTGGCATTCCTCTATGGAGCTTCACTTGAGCAATAGTTCACTAGTAGTCGAGCTGCTAGACGACGATGGCGATGTAAGGACCCGCATAGACTTTGGGGCGCTATCTCTAAATCAAAATGTCGCCCGATATTTGCGGGATGCCTTCATCAACGAGTTTTCTCATAACTCATTGGAGACAAAACGACAGAACTGGCGCGCGCTCAGGAAGCTGTCTCTATGCATCAGCGGCCAAGGATGGGCGGATGGGGAGTTTCTACCGGTCGACACCTTGGTTCGACTAAACGGCTGGTTGGCCTCTCAAAACCTTAAGGAAACTACGCGCCGGCCACTTTATAACGTTTGCAAAATTGCGCTCCAGTGGTGCGAGCGAAACACGGATCTCTTCAGGGGCCAAGCCCTGAAGCTACCTCGACTACGGACAGTTCAGCAGCAAAAGGAGCTGACTAAGCCTTTGGCTGAAGATGTTGTCAAGACAGTCCTGAAGCATTGCTACCAGGAGATTGATCTAATTCAATCTCGAATATCCGCGGGACACCGGCTACTGCAAGGGGGCTGGGCAAATAAGGAAGAAGAGCGAGTTGGACAGCTTCTGAAAGAGCTACTACAAATCGGCAACGGTGTGATTCCAAACCAGAAGGTTGTGAACCGCAGCGGAAATAGCTTAAGTCGTCGTGTGAATGAGGCAGGGGGACACGCTGCTTTAAGTCGTCAGCTGTTCCCCGGACCTGAAGACATATTCCCATTTTATTTGGCAATTCTCATACAGACAGCCGGAAATCCCTTTTCCATTCGTCAACTGGAACGAAACTGCGTTCGACCACACCCTATTAACGAAGACAGAAAATCGATCGTTTGGGTAAAACGCCGGTCACATGCCGAGCAGAAGGCCGACTTCAACGTGGCCAGAGTGCGCGCAGCGCCCTCATTGGTAATGCAACTGAACATGTTGACGGAGCCGCTGTTAGCGCACATGGCGGCGAAAGAAAAAAATCTCTTATTTGTAGCCAAAGGCAAGCCAGGTACAAGTGTCCCGTGCATGCAGTTACTCCATGTCATGCTTGATGCATTCATTGAGAAACATGGGCTGCCAGATTTCGATTTCAAACAATTCCGAAAAACCTCGGCAGTCTTTCATAGCGAGCAAAGTGGCGACCTCCTTGTCGCTAAGAAAAAGCTAAATCACCGCTCAGCCAAGACGACGGCGTCTTACGTTGAGACCTTGGATAGTGTCGAAAAGGGAAATGAGCTGATTGCTCGATATCAGGGGCAACTGTATGAGCTGTGTCAGGAGAAGCAACCAAAAAAATCGACGGCCCGAAACCGCGCCGAAAGCAACACCCAGTTCTCTACCGTATTCGGATTCGACTGCCGGGATCCTTACGCCGGTATTGCACCGAATAGCAGCAAAGGTGCTATGTGTAAAAACTTCTACCACTGTGCTACTTGCCCAGGTGCGATCGTAGTCATAGATGATCTAGCTATTGTTGCAAGGCTACTCAAATCACTCGAGGCCTTGAAAAGACACGAGTCCCGCTGGACGGTTGCAGGTTGGGCGGCTCGTTTTGATGCAGCTTATCGCCCCACTATGGAAATCATTGAGCGCGATTTGTTAAGCAAAGTTTCCCCGACGGTCTTAGAGGCAGCAAAGAACATCGTGGTACCAAACATCCCATTTTTGGAGTAGTTGTGGGATTAATAAAAAAAGTCACAAGCACGATGATCGAGCTTCAAGCTAGTGCGCTCAATGATGGCATCGAGTTTAAGCTGCGGATAGACAGCCTGCTTCTCCAGGGGGTGGCGACGAAATTCCAAAGGGAACGTGCTATTAAAAGTTGCCGTGAATTTCTTTTGGCCATCGTGTCTTTGATGGAGCAAAACAATGAGGCAACAAGTCCTGGGTCAATCCAGAACATCTATCATCGCTTGCGCGTTTTACGCCACTGGATGTGGCGTAATGAAATATGGCAGTTTAGTCAGCTGAGCGCCGAGGACCTATATCAATTTATGGAGTACGTTTTCCATCGGGGAGACCGCCTTGTCTCTGATAAAACCATGGCCGGATATCAACGGCTATTGATGACGATGTGGGACGTGAATGATCAGTATGCGGCAAGCCTAAAGGTGTCGCCTTACTTGATTCCGGAGATAGAGCGTTTCTCAAAGCTAGCCCCCTCAGTAGGGCGATGGAAACCAATCGGGGAACAGAATGCGATAGATATACTGACAGCTGCTATTGAATGGTTAGACTCAACGACGCCACTGCTAGTACAGTTGTTTGAGCGACTACGAGAGGTGGATGGGAAATCAATCGGCAAGACTCGTAGTTGGAGAAAAAAGGCGAGAGTAAAGGAATACTCCGAAATCGCATGCAGCGATTTGTTCGCGAAACTGTGTGAAATTTCCGGCGATCATCGAAATCCGAATACCGTGATACGGAGCTGTTGGAGCAAGTCGGTCGGTGCCACGATGGTAATCGTCTTGTTCTTTACTGGGATCCGTGGAAGTGAGCTTCTTTCACTGAAGCGGGAATGTATCAGTAGAGAAAAACACAGATCCGGTCGAGTGTTTGACTATTTGGCAGGTATTGCCGCGAAAAAGGGTAGTGCGCCAAGGACATGGATTGCGCCTAAACCCGTAGTGGAAGCCATCGAAAAATTACGCCGTATTGGCGAGGCTCACGTTGCCGACGGGACAGAGTATCTATTTTATAAATATAACGGTAATGGCTGTGTCCCTGTACGCGGAGCCAAAATCAGGCGTATGGCGAATACACAGCTTGCTACCGCGTACGTTGGGATATTCGTAAGGTCTTGCAGTAAAAAGATCGTTGACGGCTTGCGCCGTTCTTTCCATTTACATCAGGCCAGGAAAACCTTTGCCACCTTTGTGGCCGTACGGGACAAGAGCAGCCTAGGCCCGCTAGCTGCGCATTATGGTCATGCCTCCACCTTTATAACTGACTCACGATATGTGGGCTCAGATTTGGATCTACATCAGCTGATTGGTGAAGCATCACGAGCTGATTTGGCTAATGGCCTGACAGACCTTTTAACCAGTCAAAGTCTCGGCGGCCTAGGTGGCGAGACCTTTGAAAAGTATCGAACGCTTATGCCGGTAAGGTTCAAAGGTCGAACCATGCTAAAGAAAAGCGTTGAAGACCTTATCGAGCAAGGTGCAAATTTGTCGCCTTGCGATTGGGGCTATTGCCTATATGCAGCAGATACGTCGGCTTGCCGTGGAGATGCGTCTGGTCCAAGTCTCGAACGGCGCAGCCCGAGTGTTTGCCGGTCTTGCAAAAATTTCGCGGTGACTGAAAAACACCGGCGGTGGTGGGAAGAGCGGCATCGAAGGGAGTCAGACTTCATAAAGCTTAATCCACTTTCAGAGCAGGCCCGAGCCATTTGCGCCTCGCGACTTGAAGAAACAGAAGAGTTGCTGGTTTCTCTTAACCAAAAGCGGCTAGTTAGAGAGGAGTGAATATGTCCGTGGAGAATGAAGGATTAGGTATAAGGCAAAAAGTCGAAATTGCGTTTGATTATCTGAAAAGGGAGTCACCAAAACGAATTACTGTGACCGAGGTATGTCGCATTGCTGAAGTAGGGCGGTCTGCACTTTACAGAAACCACGTGGACTTAGTTGAGCGTATTCGCCAATCTGGCCTTGCCAGCAAGAAAAGAGCAACAACGGAGAAAGTGTCGGTCGAGCAACTGCGAATAGAACTAAAAGCCTTGGAGGCAAAGTGTGAAGCGTTGACGCTCGTTTGCTTGGAACAGCAATTAACCATCGAGTCTCAAGCGCGTTCGCTCGACAGACTATCGAATGCTAAAGGAAAGGGACATGCACGGTAGCAGTGAGCTCACATAGAGATCGTAGGAGTTATGTGAGTATTCTCATTAAAACAGCCAGTGGTTCGCATGTGAACACCGCCACCGATTCGCGTCTCAATTCCGCCACCCGTTCGCATCGCAAAACCGACACAAAGCCGCATCTCAAAACCGCCATCGATTCTCGTCACAAAACCGCCACCAGCGGAATTTCGAAATACTTTTTGAATCGCTGCTCGTATAGACCGGTTAGCGCCTGCAACGCATAAAACGTCCACATTCTGCGGTCACGCTGGGTTGCATGTCTTTCCTTGACCCGGTTTGCAATCCCTACCAAATGATTTGCCGCAAAGACATAGTCATAGTTGGACAGGTCCATGCGCTTTCCATCAAACACTGCCAAGCTGAATACTCGCTCCGAATAAAGCTCAAACACTTTTTGAGCCACGCCATGCTGCTCAAGATGCGTTCCCATGAGTAACAGCACCCGGAAGACACTATAGGCATGCAGCCAGGCCCACTCCAACTCACCTTCCTCATGGCGAAGTAACATCAGAATTGTTAGTGCAGCCAAGCTATCTAAGCTAGCCCGTCGTTCTAGTGATCCCAACGTATGACGGCTTGCACCTCCGACCGGTGATCCGTAAGGACCCAATACAATCTGCTGCACATCAAGATCAAGCTGACGTATCCATTTCAGCGCATGCTGCTTGATGGGGCCAGTTGATCGCAATACTTGCCAGATCACGTGGCGTAGCACCCAACCCGATCTTGGAACCACCTCTTCAGCATGGCGCACCAGCGCAGCATTAGGCACATGCTCGCCTAACCTTGCGTTACATCCTTCCCAGAGTACCCACGCTTTCCGTGCCGAACTTGGAGGTTGTGCGCCGCAGCAACTTGACTGACACAGTTAAAACAGATTGAATGCGTCTGATGAGGTTGCGCTTCCAAACACTATTTCGTTACTTTCTCCTGTTGTGCGTCGTGCTCAACTTGGGAGATGCACCTTATTTTGACGAAATAATGGAGGAGAACAGCCAGCCAATCCACGTATCTATGGCTGATTCCCCGCAAGAGAGTAAAGCTGCACCACAAGACATTGACCATCCAGCCCTGGCTCACCATGGTGGCTATGAAAACCTGCTCGCTAACGTCCCATTGCCGACGCGGGAAATGAGCTTTGTATTACGGCAGACAAGTCAAGAAGCCCCCCAAGCCGTAGCGTTTCATCTTCCATCACCTCCCAGCAATCGCCTTGAGCGGCCGCCAAGGCAAACACAAACGGCCTGACGTTAAGCCGTAGGCATGGCTTGCCCGTGCCTGCACGTGTTTTCTTGCGGGAGTATTCATGTTTATCCAGTCTCGTGCTGGCTTGCGCCTATGCGCAGCCAGTATGTGCGCAGCCATGCTCGCGGCATGCGCCACCTATGTTCCACAGCCAATCGATCCGGCTGCCCAGAGCTTTAGCTTTGAGTCCCGCCGACTCGATAGCGCGGAAGCACGACAAGCCCTTGAAGATGGCTTAGGCCGTAAAGCCGAGCCTTGGCCGCCTGCTTTATGGCGTTTTCCTGATCTTTCCTTGGTGGCAGCACGCTTTAATCCCGACGTGGCGGTCGCCATTGCCGAACGGCACAGTGCAGAAGCCGGACTGATTGTTGCAGGCCAGCGCCCGAATCCCGGTCTTTCAACAATCATCCAGAAGAATCAGGATGCAGTATCGGGCACATCCCCTTGGACCTATGGTTTTACGCTGGATGTGCCTGTTGAAACAGCGGGCAAGCGCGATCACCGCATCCAACAAAGTCGTCAGCTGATCAATGCGGCAGCCTGGCGCGAAGCGGACATACGCTGGCAAGTTCGTAGCCGCGTCAGGGCGGCCATGTTGGCGGCCTATCCGACCGAAGCTACCGTCACTCGCCTCCAGGCAAGCCAGGAAGCATTTGTAGCTGCAATGGAAAAGCGCTTGGCAGCGGGTTATATCGCTCGCCCCGATTTGACGCAAACCCAGTTGGCTTTGAACCAGACCCGTCTGCTGCTAACTGAGGCGCGCAAACAGCAAGATGAAGGTCGAGTACGGTTGGCAGCTTCTATTGGTGTCAGCAACGTGGCTCTGGATGAAGTAACAGTCGATTTTTCGGAGTTCGAAACGCTCCCTGCGATTGATGCACTCCCTGCACCAGAGGCGCGCCGGCAGGCCCTGCTTAATCGCCCGGACGTACTGGCTGCGTTGGCCAACTATGAAGCCAGTCAAATCGCGCTCCAGCTGGAAATCGCTAAGCAGTATCCAGACTTCTCGATTGGTCCAGGCTACACCTGGGATCAGGGTGCAGCCAAATGGTCTCTTGGGTTGTCGTTGGCATTGCCTCTGTTGAACCAGAATCAGGGTGGCATTGCTCTCGCGCAGGCCAAGCGGGAAGAAATGGCCGCCACCTTCGCGTCAGTTCAAGCCAAGGCAATTGGCGAAGTCGAGCAGGCAATGACTGTCTATCGCCATGCACTTCAGACTTACGGGACAGCCCAGGACATCCTACGCCAGCAGAAAGCAACAGAACGTACTGCTCGCGCCGCCTTTACTGCAGGGCAGATTGATCGTATCGAGTGGCTGAGCGCCAGTTATCAGGCCACCGCTGCCGACAAATCCCGTATTGACGCGCTAGTTCAAGCACAAAACGCTTTGGGCAAGCTGGAAGACGCACTGCGTCGCCCGCTTGCTCATGACACATCTCGACCACTGGGCCGAGTTCAGGCCCAAGGAGAATAGTAATGAAAAAATCAACGCTTGCATTCAGCATTGGCGGTCTCTGTCTCGCTGCCGCAGCCATCTATGTGATCAATTCAGCCAGTGACCACGACAAAACTGAATCCAATACCGCTGTTGCTGTCGATACGAAACTTGGTGTAACGCTAGAGGCCGGTGCAGTTGTACGCGCGGGTATCGAAACCCGGACACTTGAAGCGGGCAGCTACGATGCCGGCACGCGAACCATCGCGACAGCACTCCCAATTCAGGAACTGACCGATGCTGCGGGAAGCATCGCGACAGCAAAGGCTCAGTCGCAAAAAGCGGCAGCAGTGCTCGAAGCTTCACGCCGCGAGTATCAACGGGTTCAGGCGCTCCATGCTGACGACCATAACGTTTCGGACAAAGCATTGCAGGCAGCCGAAGCTGTTTGGCGCGGTGACGAAGCAAATGCCCGAGCAGCCAGTGTCGCGCTCGATGCAACGTTGGGTGGTACGCGTCGCAAATGGGGCGATGTACTGACAACGGCACTAGTCGAGAACGGCCCGCTTTTCCGAAGGTTGATCGACGGGAAGGAAGTGCTGCTCCGTGTGGCAGTGCCATCCAATGTTGGGCTAATTGCTGGGCCGACAACCCTGAAAGTCTCGAACGATAGCCAGCACTGGGTCTCGGCAAAGTTACTGTCGGCCTCTCCTCAGACCGACCCGCATGTTCAGGGGAGTGCCTATTACTACACCGTTGCAGCCGATGGCATCGTGCCCGGTATGACCTTGTCGGCTGACCTGCCCACGGGCATAGCGCAAACCGGGGCGCTGCTCCCAGACACAGCAGTCGTATGGTGGCAAGGCAAACCCTGGTTCTATCAAAGCACGGCAGATGGCCGATTCGAACGTCGGGAGCTTGTGGGCGCAAAACAAGTCAATCAAGGCTGGTTTTCTGCCATTCCCAATGCGCCAACGGTCGTTCGTGGTGCCCAGGCCTTGCTATCCGAGGAGATGCGCAAGCAAATCAAACTTAGTGGGGATGACGAATGAAACGCCCCCCCATTTCTGGCCCAATTGCCGCAGTCACCGATTTCTGCCTTCGCTTCCGGGGCGTTGTGATTGCCCTAACGCTGGTGCTAACCGCCTACGGGTTCTATGCGTTCGACAAAGCGCGATACGACGTATTTCCGGAGTTCGCGCCGCCGCAAGTCACAATCCAGACCGAGGCTCTGGGTCTTGCCCCTGAACAGGTAGAGGTGCTGATCACTCAGCCTATCGAGAATGCCGTCAATGGCGTAGCTGGCATCGAAACGTTGCGTTCGCAGTCAATTCAGGGCTTGTCTGTCATTACCGCGACATTCGATCCCAAGACCGACATTTACCGTGACCGGCAGAATCTGGCCGAGCGCCTGAGCGCCCTGGCCGGACAGTTGCCGGCAGGTGTTCAAGCACCGACCTTGTCTCCGCTGACCTCCTCGGTCAGCATGATGATGGTCATTGCACTAACTTCCGACACACGTTCGCTCATGGATGTACGAACTGCTGCGGACTGGCTGATCAAGCCACGTTTACTGGCCGTGCCAGGTGTGGCCAAGGTGGCGGTATTTGGCGGTGAAACCAAAGAACTACAGATTCAGGTCAAACGGCAACAGCTACTGCGATATGACGTGTCATTGAGCGAAGTGATGGATGCCGCGCGACGCGCTACCGGCGTTCGCGGAGCAGGCTTCATCGACAATGCCAACCAGCGCATTGTGATCCAGACCTACGGCCAGTCCATTACGCCCCAAGCATTGGCACAAACCGTTATTCGACAGCGGAACGGCGCCAACCTTATCCTCGGGGATGTCGCAGATGTAAAGGAGGCGCCAGAAGTACCGATTGGCGCGGCTCTACAAGATGGGAAGCAGGCAGTCCAGTTAGTGATTTCAGAGCAATACGGCGGTAATACGGTTGCCACGACGGAAGCAGTTGAGCGTGTTCTGGGTGATTTGAAGCCTGCTCTTGATGCAGAGCAACTCAGATTGCATACCGACACCTTCCGCCCAGCCAATTTCATTGCAATCGCTACCCATAACGTCAAAATATCTCTGGCAATCGGCGCTGCACTTGTCGTCATTGTCGTAGCCTTGTTCCTGATGAACTGGCGGACATCGGTGATCGCGCTATCTGCGATTCCGCTGTCGTTGATTGCCGCCGTGACCGTTATGGCTGAGTTCGACATCAGTTTGAATACGATGACGTTGGGAGGTTTGGCTATTGCCATCGGCCTGCTGGTCGATGATGCAATCATCGTGGTCGAGAATGCATATCGGCGGCTTCAGGAAAACCGCAAGGCGACAGCACCACTTCCAGCACTGGAAGTGATCGGCAGCGCAGTATTCGAGGTCCGAAGCGCCGTGGTCTATGCCACTTTAGCGATTGCCCTAGTGTTCCTGCCAGTTCTGACCTTGCCAGGACTGGGCGGTCGATTGTTCTCGCCGTTGGCAGGCGCGTATCTATTGGCCACCTTGGCATCACTGGTCGTTGCAGTTACCGTAACGCCTGCACTTTGCATGCTACTGCTTCCGCAAAGTAACTTGCCTGAGCACGATCCTCCACTTGCTGGGCGCTTGAAGCGCACATACCGGAAGCTTCTTCTATCCATAGAGCAGCACTACCGTTTAGCTATTGGTGGTGTCGCGGTATTAGCACTTCTAACGGTCATTTCCATTCCGTTCCTGCGCAGCAATTTCTTACCAGAGCTCAAGGAGGGGCATTACATTCTGCATGTGTCCTCCCTACCGGGTACTTCATTGCAGGAATCCTTGCGTACGGGGCAATTGATTTCCGAGCGACTGATGAAGTTACCATTTGTGCGTCTAACAGCTCAACGCGCAGGCCGTGCCGAAAAGGCTGACGACACCTGGGGCACGCACTACAGCGAATTCGACGTAGATTTAAAGTCTGTTTCGACGGAAGCAGAAGCTGAGGCCGCTGAGGATGCCATACGCGATGCGCTCAAGGACCTTCCTGGGATCAATTTCGCAGTTAAGACATTCCTGACCGAACGCGTCGAGGAAACTCTATCGGGCTACACGGCGGCCGTCGTCGTGAATGTGTACGGCCAGGACTTGAACACCCTAGATGAAAAGGCGCAACAGATTGCAGCGATACTAGGCCAAGCCCCTGGTGCGACAGATGTCCAGGTCCAGTCCCCGCCGGGCACCCCGGAAATCGGCGTAAGACTGAAGCCAGAGGCCTTGGCACGCTGGGGATTTGAGCCTGTCGATGTTCTGGAAACCATCCAGACCGTATTTCAGGGAGCGATTGTTGGCCAGGTGTATGACGGCAACCGGGTTTTTAACGTCAATGTAATCCAGTCACCGCAGGAGCGCCGAAGCATTGCCGATGTGATGGCCATGACGGTGAGGAACAGTGCGGGCGTGTATGTTCGGCTCGATCAACTGGCCGACGTGTTTGCCACCTCGGGCCGCTATGCTGTCCTCCACAAAGGTGCACGACGTGTACAGGCAATTACTAGCAATGTGAGAGACCGGGATGTCGGCTCATTTGTCGTCGAAGCCAAACGCCAGATCAGCCAGGAAATAGCGGCGACCCCTGGTTACTACGTAGAGTTCAGTGGCGCTGCGGAGGCGCAATCTGCTGCACTACGCGATCTTGTCATTCACTCGATGGTAGCTGCTGCAGCAATAAGTTTGATGCTATGGATCGTGTTGCGCAGGCTGCAGAACGTGGCCTTGGTACTGCTCAATCTACCGTTTGCGATGACAGGTGGCTTGATCGCAGTGATCGCCACTGGCGGCGATTTAACTTTGGGCTCTCTGGTCGGCTTTGTCACATTATTCGGGATCACACTACGCAACTCCGTGATGCTGCTCTCTCACTATGAACACCTTGTGATAACTGAGGGTCGCGAGTGGAGTATCGCTACTGCCTGGGAGGGCGCTTCTGAACGATTGACTCCAATCCTAATGACGGCTTTGGCAACTGCACTTGGCCTGTTGCCGCTTGCACTTGGGAGTGGCGATCCTGGCCGAGAAATCGAAGGCCCCATGGCATTGGTGATTCTTGGGGGACTCTTTACCTCGACTATCCTGAATCTTCTTGTGATGCCGAGCTTGGCATGGCGATATGCAAGGCTTCAGTGAAAAAGTGGGCTCAATTGGATGCCGATCTCAATATGGCGGGTTTAGAGAGCGAATCGATTGAGATTTTGAGACGAGAATCGGTGGCGGTTTTGAGAAGAGAACTAGTGGCGACTTTGATGTGAGAACATCTGTCAGTTTTGGTGAGAATACTCAGTTATGGCCAGCGGCAATGGCTGGCGCCCCTATCGGCAGGCTGACTTGCCTTTATTACCACTACCCTTCCTTAGCTTTTTGGGGATTGAGGCCGTGACTTCGGCAGTGAGGCGTAATCCGCTGTCGGCAAGCGACTGCAATATCGAGTCGAAATCGATATCTGCGGGATGAGGAGCCTTGTCGTGAACAAAAAACAATCGAATTTCGGATGAAATATTGATATCCGCGCAATGTCTCCCTTGCGATTGAGCTGCCATCCATAGGACGATCTCTAGTTCTCGAGCTGTGTTAATTGTTATTCGCATCTTTTTGCTACAGCGGTACTTGTACGGGGATTCCTTGGCTCATCCCTTGAGGAGTAGTCTGAGGCGTTGATTCCACTCGTCTCCATACTTCTTCGAGATGATCGGTACGTTGATCACAGGGCAGTTGATGTCATTGGTGCTGAGTGCGAAATACACGTCGCGGTGAGTCATCCGGCCTTTGACTGAGTGCTCCACCCAGTTTAGCTGCCACCGGTCAATGTAGCTGTAATCATGCACGCTGTATTCCTGGCGCCCAGGATTCACAAACATCAGCTTTCGATTGCTTGTATCGAAGAGCAAATGCCTGTGTGTTGAGAAAAGAATGGTTGCCTTGCCGGCCGAAGTTTCGGGATCGGAATTGAAGGCAAGCCCATGCTCAGCATTGGCCCTGGCAACGATCTTTTCCAATACGCTTTGCGCATGTTTGACGTTGACACAGTGGTACCAGACAAAAAAAGCCACTAACACAACAATAATCAACAAAAGGACCATATTCCCTCCCAGAACAGACGGCCACTATAAGTAACAAAAGATAGCATGACCTTTGCTGAATTGTCACTCATAGGGCGTCGTCTGATAGAGGTCATATCCCTAGCATCTTTTCCTTTTGGGCACGGGAAAGATGGACGATCCAAAAGTGCTGTTCGGGCAACGCCTGGCTCAGCTCAGAAAGGTGAAGGGCTGGTCCCAGGAAACGCTCGCGCTGGAGAGCGGTATTGCACGAAGCTACTTGGGTGGTGTTGAACGCGGCCAGCGAAACATCGCGCTCCTCAATATTTGCCGGCTCGCTGAGACGCTCGGGCTTCCGCCCAGTGAGCTGTTGAAGTTGGGCGAGGTGGCATCCCATGACGCTGCCCCGCGCTCCTCAACCAAGTCTTCGGCTAAACCGGCGCCTCGTGCTCATCGAAGTCCGACGCCTGAATCACCCGCCCGTCCTGATCCTGGACACCGCAAAACCCAACGCCGTAGGCCATGAAGCCAAGGTGAGATGCGTGCTCGACGTAATCGATGTCCCGATGATGGTGCCCATGGAACGTCTGCCGTACACCCAACCGGCGCGCTAGCTCATCAATTGCGCTGAATCCATGGGGGTGGCAACTCGGTGCCGCATGCGTTACTAGAATATCTGCCTGCTCACACATGAGCTGCTGATACTCGGCCGGGAAGATCGAGCTGCGGTGCTTCCGCGGCAGCCCATCGCGCCATCTGTTCCCCTTCCCGCATCGCAGGAGAAAATCTGCGGGAGCCTGATAGGCAGCAGCGTCAGGCGGTCCCCAGATTTGTCCCCGAAAAACCCCGCCCAAGCCGGCAACTCTCACTCCGGCAATTTCAACGACGCGGCCGTGCAGATTCCGATCGGCCAGCGCTGACTCGAACAGGTTATCGTGATCAGTATCGCTGTCGGTATCGTGGTTTCCATGAATCCACCAGACTTCTGTGAGATCGACAATTGCCTGCAGCTCTCGCTCAAGCGGCTGTCGGGCTTGGACATCGCCAAGAAGCACAATGGCTGCCGGACGATGCTGCTGTACGGCCTCGACAATGTGCTCGAAATTCCCATGTGGGTCGCCGCAGAAGAAAATGCTCATGGCTTCTCCGAAGCCAGCCACGCCAGCCGATTGACCTTCGCATCGTCCAGTGCATGGTGACGGCGCATGATGCCTTTCGCGAAAATACCCTCGATCGCCGCGACGAACTCGTCATACCGCGTGAGGTAATTCATCGTCAGCAGAAATGGTCGCGGATCCAAATTTGTCGGCCACTTGTCACCCCCAGGCGCCCCGAACAGGTCGACAATCCAGATCCAGTCCCAGCTCATACTGTCGGTCGCCAGTTGCACCGGTTCATCGAACGAGAGAAGCCAAGCCGCCAGTTGTTCACATAGAGCAGCCTTGGGGATTCGAACCTCATTCCCGGCAAGCCACGGAATGACCTCCGTGGTGACGAAATCACTGGCGTCACGTTCTTTCCAAGTATCGGAGAGCTCAGCATAGAACGTGCGCTCCCCAGCCTCATCCACCAAGCCGATGCTGATGAGCTTGGCATCGGCCGAAAGGTTGGTGAATTCCGTGTCAAAGAAGATCAGCATGGTCATACTTCAATCACCAATTCGGGCCTGAACCCGAGCCCGCGCCGAGCCTCACTCACATACCCGCGCTGGTTGCTGACGACCCGACATCCATTCTCGGCGATGAAATCGCAGTTTGTGTGCGTATGGCCGAAGCACCAGACATCAATCCGATGCTTTTCCATCAGGCCTGAAAGATCAGTCACGAAGTACGGTGACAGATCGCTCCCCTCATATTGAGAAGGCACGCAGCGGCGATGCGGTGCGAAGTGCGTCACAACGATTGTCTTGCCATTAAACGGCTTGTCGAGCTCTACGTCCAGCCATTGGACAGATTGGTGATGCAGTCGCCAAGTATCGCGCGGCGCCAGACGATGCCCTCTGCGGGCATGGATCATCCAATAATCGTTGATGCCATTTTTGGCGTGCGCCATTGCAACGTCGATTTGATCAGCACCATAGAGGTCGAAGCCGCTCCAGAGCGTACAGCCGAGGATACGGACACCGGACAACTCCAGTACGTCTCGTTCCAGCAGATGCACACCTGTGCTCTTCCATTTAGGTTTCCGCATTTCATCCAGCAATCCTAGATGCGCGTCGTAGTATTCATGGTTGCCGATGACGTAGACGACATCCGGACAGCCTGGACCCCGACGGAAAGTATCGGCCGCCCAGGCGAGGCCGTGGGTATGACTGCCGATATCGCCGGCCAGAACAACCACGTCAACGTCAAGCTGCGGGGGCTCCCATGCATCGGTCCGCATCTGTTCGCGGTGGAGATCGGAATAGAGCGCGAGTTTCATATCTCAGACCTCCACAACCTTGGCTGGGGTAAAGGAAAAAATCTCGCCATAGCCCATATAGCCGCGCGGATTCGACACCACTCGACCCGCACCGATGGGGTAATCGGCAGAGACATGTGTGTGCCCATGTACCCAGAGGTTCGCCTGCTCGACCAACGCATCGAGGTGACTGGCATAGGCCGAATCCGTCAGAGAGCCCGGCTGCCGATAAGTCAGGCTCAAGGCGGATGGTGCGTGATGCGTCACCACAACGGTTTTGTTCCATTCACCGTGGTCGGGGACGCTCTTAAGCGCCTGTTCGAGAAAGGCTCTGCTCTCCTGATGCAGGGTGAGTACCTTGTGCGCGGACAAAAAATCACCCATGCGGCGCGTATAGCCATAGCCCGCATCCCAGGACACTCTCCGTCTGGTTGTGACAGAAATTCTGTTGTAGTCGTTCATGTCTCTGTGAGCACGTTGCATCATCTCGGTCTGACGTTCCGAACCGAAGAGACAAAAGTCTGTCCAGAGCGTGCAGCCAAGAAAACGCACGCCATCGATGACAACAGACTCGTTCTCCAACAGATGAACGTGTGTCCCCTGGACCTTCGCACGCGCCTTTCGCCAAAGCTCAGTCATTGGCCTCGGGCCGTAGTACTCATGGTTGCCCATGACATAGATCACGGGCCGCTCAAAGCTCAGGGCCCACTGCAGCCCCTGCAGACCGACGCCAATGTCGCCGGCGAGGATGCTCACATCGGCGTCAATAGCGTTGACGTCAATGTTTTTCTGCCACTTGCCGTACTCGAGATGGATATCGGAGAGGTAATGAATCTTCATGTGGCCTCCCGCACGGTGCTGGAAATTTCCACCTCATCTTCGATGTCGGCGTCTGCCAAGGAGGCCTTATTACTCCTTGTTCCCCCGATCTGTTGCTGACGTGAGATTTCGACCCTGATTGCTTGAAGGGTGAGGAGTTGTCGTGCTTCGTAAGTTCCGCTGCCGGCATGATCGCCAAGCGAAAAGGCATTAGGTTGCCGAGAGGACCACATGGTGTTGCTCCATAACGTGATAGCGCGGCCTGGGCCGCATTGCCAAACCCGGTTGACCGGGAAGAGGAATACGCTGAGTTAGCGGGCTATACGTATGGAGGTTCGCTGATAAACAGCGAACGAACGACCGCCACACCAGACCGGGGAGGTCAGGTAGTTCCAATTGCTGGAGCTGATGGCGGAAGAGGAAAGCATATGATGAGAAAACGACGTTATGCCAGTGCAGTTCTTTCAGAATAATTCATAGGGAGCAACTTAACAAGAGCCGAATCGCTTGTCACTATTCGGAACCAGATGGCAAACGTAGGGAATCATCTGCGCCTAGCCAAATGACATTAGCCCGCTTGGCTATTTATGGGTGCCGTAACGGTTCGCCGATTTGGTGTTTTTGTATGAACCACCGCGGTGAGAGGAACCACTGCCACCAGAGTAGTGGCCACCATGCGAAGCGCTGTGTGATCCGCCGCCATAGTGCGGGCGACTACCACCTCCCTTGGCAAAGGAAGGTTCAATCAATGCGGCCTGAGCAACGAGGATAGCAACGGCAACCACGATTTCCTTCAGCACGGCGACCTCCCTGGCAAGTAAGCTGCTCAGAAATTGAGCAGTTGTAAAATATTGCATGATGATAAGACACTAGGTCTTTTGTTCATCGTTTATCCACAGGGTTACCCAAAGCTTCTGTGGGTAATACACAGCACCTTTTACCGATTAAGCAATATGCGTCTAAGCCAAACCCTCCCTACTGCCCTGCTCGCTCTTTTTATCAGTGCATCTCATGCTGGCGAGGTGATCAAGGGTGAAGTGGTTTCCATCTCAGATGGCGATACCTTGACGGTTTTGGACGTCGAGCATGTCCAGCACAAGATCCGTCTCTCGGGAATCGACGCACCAGAAAAATCCCAACCCTTTGGCCAACGCTCGAAGCAAGCCTTAGCCGAACAGGTCTTCCGGAAGCAAGTTACGGTCGAGTGGCACAAACAGGACCGCTACCACCGCACGGTGGGCCGTGTCATTACTGCGGATGGCGCCGACTCCAATCTCCGACAAATCGAGCTGGGGATGGCCTGGCACTACAAGCAGTATCAGCGTGAGCAACCACCGGCCGAACGTGAGCGCTATAACCAAGCCGAAGAAACGGCGCGATCGCAGAGGATCGGGTTGTGGCAGGACATGAATCCGGAACCGCCTTGGGAGTTTCGGCACAAGAAGCGCCACTGACGCTTTGTGGGTTCGCGAGGACTGCCTCCTTTTAGCTTGCTAGGGGTAGTATGCGCATGCGGTGATGCACAGAACCGAACACATAGGAGATGACATGAAGAAATTATTCGTTGTAATGATTGGCTCGATGTTTGCCCTATCTGTCTACGCTCAAGCGCCGGCGGCTGACGCCAGCGGATGCGAGGCCAAGGCCATCGATAAGAACGGCAAACCGCTTGTGGGTGCCGCCAAGGCTTCGTCCATTAAGAAATGCGAGAAGTCTGCGGCGTCGGCTGACAAAACCGCTGCTTGCGAGGCCAAGGCCGTGAGTAAGGATGGCAAGCCGTTATCGGGTGCGGCAAAGAACTCATCCGTGAAGAAGTGTCTCAGCGAGAAATAACGCAATTGGCTAAATCATTCACCAGCAGCTGAATCAAAAAAGCCCAGTCAGTGCCTGGGCTTTTTCATTTCGGCGGCAACAAAAACGTGTAGCTAATTTTTTGACATTAGTTACATACGGGGTGCGAATTTCCCGCTCGGTGAAACCTCGAACCGTCCTTCCTTCTCCAAGCAAAAGGCTTTACGAGTAACTAGTGTTAGATAGAAGGCTCCGCAGAAACAGGTGCGGATGGCGATATTGAAAGCCACTGCTCCAACTCTGTCACACATAGGCAAGCGTCGTTGCCGGAGTCCTGCTTCGAGCCTTGTTGTGCAACACCCGCTAGGCGATAGTTCTCATCGACGTAGGGGCCACCGCTATTTCCCTGTCGAATGTTTTCTGATATCTCGATGTACGTCCGGTCCTTTATTTCGTAGACATTGAGAACCTCACTGTTCACGAAGTTAGGGCGCTTGTCTGTCGTGTGATTAGGAAAGCCGATCAAAATGCCGACGGACTTTATATTCGGTGTTTTAGGAAGCGGGGCAAAGTAACGTCGCGGCGTCGGAGCCTCGTCGCCAAATCGTAGTAAAGCGAGGTCGAGATCCGGATCCATCCGAACTACATGGCCAGCCCACTCTTCGCCAGACCGGGGATTTTTCAAAGAAATGCTAAGCGAGCGTATCTCTGTCGACAAAACGTTCGTCCTAATCAATCTCGGCGGCGTAAAGCATTCACCTTCGTATCGGAGCACATGGTCGCAGCTAATTAAGCCAACGTCCCTATATACGAATGCTGTTCCCTGCCCTCCAACCATATCGGATTCGTGTGTTTTCGGATCGACATAGTCGGCCATCCACTCCAGCACGAAAACCGCGTCTTCAGCGTCGTCTTCGTTGACCACCACATTATCGACTGGCGCTCGGACATATGAAAAGCCGTGGTTTTCTATATCCTCGACCATGCATAGCTCGTTGTATTTTTCGGCTAGCCTTTTGTAGATCGGATCATCGGCGCCGCGAACCATGCGTAGGAAGAGCAACTTGCCGAAGAGGACGTTCTGCAACTGCGGAATAAACTTCTCTCGTGTCTGGCGCGTCCACACACGCTTTTCGTACTCTAGAGCCGTCCCACTCTTTACCTTTGTCTCCCATGTTTCTTGAGCACGTTTGAATCCATATTTATCCCAAGCGTGGAGAGCGCCCCTTACTTTGTCTATAAATACGCGGCGAACATTGGGAAATTCATTGATGGTCAGTCCGGTTACCGCAAGTCTATTGTTGCGGCCGCTTATTCGGCTCTTGCCTTCATTGAGCTTGAACGAGTTTTCTTCGAATATGTTGCGCAACTCTTCACCAAGAGTCAGTTCACTTCCATCGAAGGTGCATATCTTTTGCGGTAGCCGAAACTCGCTCTTCACGGAGAAAGAAAACGTAATATCGTCCGCGTATCTGGTGTAAGTGGCCCGGCATTGTCTAGCCAGCTGAGTTAATTCGCCATCCAGAGTCCGGCAGATGAGATTTGCAATGAGTGGTGATGTGGGGGCACCTTGGGGAAGAACGCCTTGATAGGTACACATCTGCGCTAGAACCGTGGCCACCTCATGCGAGTACGAGAATGGCGGCTTCCGAAACATTCCGCGCACCCGGAAGAAGGTGATCGATGGAAAAAAATCCTCGATATCGATATTCAGGACAAAGCGCGTCTTGTCTGAACAGTGGCTCCGCGCATTAGTAACGATGCTCCGTCCAGGCGTAAATCCGTGAACACAAGGCTTAGCCTCCCCAGCCTCAGCGTAGAGGTGGTCCAGCAATTTAAGCTGTAAGTCCTTTAGCTTCTGCCTCGGCTCTTGGAGAATCCGTGGCTCGCCGTTACGCTTGTTTATTATGAAGGTCTTATATGCTGGTGCGGGGTAAATAAGACCCTTAATTTCGTCATACCAAGAGCCAAATACACTGAAACACATGTAATCGACGTCAATACGCGCATACGCCTTCAAGAAGGCATCAGTTTGATCCTGAATCTTGGAAGGGACGCTCACACTGAAGTCCTAGGAGGTTAGGTGTCGCCTCGACATCTTTCACCTGTATCCCCAAGGCTATCAGCTATGAAAGCCATAACGGGAAGCAAACGACGGGCATACCTCGCTACAGTGGCTCAGTGTTAACACAAGCCGAATTAAGTACCTGTCGAGGCGACGAAGCATTTTAGCCAGTCGTCATAAGATCATCAATTGCCGACTAGAAATTAGGGCAAGCAGCTGTCACCCCATCCGATAAAGTGGGCTAAGGGCCTACGATGTGTCCCTTCGCTTTTCCAATAAAAACATTGCGATAGAATTATTTTTGCCGACATTCCGCAAAAATTTCCGATTCCCCGATACGTATTCGACTTAGTCATACGGAGGCGGCGGAACGGCATCACGCATTGATAGAGGCCAAACCAGTATGGGAATGACATGCCTACACAAGAGCAAGAACCCGACTTAAACATCGAAGCTCTCAGCGATCAAGCGTTGAATGCGCGCTTGAACATTACGGATTGGAATAGCGATCCGCACTTTATTACAACGGAACAGCTCTCCAGGCTGTTCCGCCGTGCCCGAGAGGCTAACGACCAGAATAGGTTGGGAATATTCTCGCGCGCACTATCAAAGCGCATATTGCGCTTGGCCAAGACTTTTGCGCTTAAGAGTCACATCTATCCAATAAACTTCAGTGATCTCGACCAAGCTGCGGAAGAGATTTCGCTGTACGTCTGGGAGTGCCTTATGACACGCCCCAAAGATGCCAGTTTCGCTGAACAGTTCTTTGGGCAGCTCTTCAAAAGGAGAGCACTGGATTTCCAGAAACGTCTAATGGCAAAGAAGCGCAAATACCAAGTCAGCTTGGATGCCATGGATCACTCTCCCGACGATGAGGATCCGGAAAAAACTGTTCAAGAAATCGCCGCACTCCGTGATGAAAAGAAGCCAGAAGAAATACTGGCACTCAAGCAGGAGCATGCGATCGTTGCGGCGCGTCTTCAGAACATCCTGACGTCAGAGGAGTACTCCGTATTCCTGATGCTGTATGTCGAAGACATGATGGTCAAGGACATCGCAATAGCCCTAGAGGTTACACCTCGAACCATCAACAACTACAAGAACGAAGCACTTAAGAAAATTAAACAGGAGTTCCAAAAATGACATCGCCCAACTCGAAGCAATCGTTGGAGGCAGTCTTGGACGAATTTTTCTTTGCTACCGAAAAGCCCAACCCTGCTGCCATTCTCAAAGCATGTGAGGCACACCCCGAATATCGCCAAGACATTCTTGAATTTGCCGCACTCTGGTCGTCATATGAAACCATGCCGGAACCCGATGAGCGTGAATTCGGCAACGAAATATCCGAGGCGGCCATTTCTCGTCTACAGAGCTTTGTTTTAAATCGAGTACATGAACTCGACTCTGAATCTACTGCCGATGAGGCAGCTGTAAAAGCAGTAATCTATGAGCTTGCGGGCGCCAAACTTAGAAGGGCTACTGCCGCTTCAGGATTAGGGGAGTCGACGATCTTACTCACAAAAATTTTAGCCGGGAGAATCTTAGATTTCCCGGCTGAAGTTTTGGCCGCCTTAGCTACACATCTAAAAGTTACGACTAATGCACTTCGAAGATGTATAGCTCCGGACCTAGAAAATAGGGGTAATTTAAAGACGCCATCATTAGTTGGCGGAATAAGTTACAAAGCATCATCAGGGAAACCAGACATCCCCCAGGCAGAGAGCTGGGAAAATGCGGTGCGCGCACTTTCCGTATCAGATGAAGAAAAGCAACGCCTACTTAGATTAAAGAAATAAGATAACTATCTATGTCGCATTTTCATCGAGCTCGCGAGGCAGCCAATAATCTACGCAGAGAGATATTGGGAGATGCATATTCCTCGGCAACTCGATCTAGCGTCCTTATTGAAGCTATTGCTCACGAGGACGCTAAAGACTTCACTATTGAGACTATTCATCCAGCAGACAAGCTGCTTGGGGGGGCTGATGCTCTTTTGGTTCGCCAGTTCAGACAGGTTTTCGTACGAAACGATGTGTCTAGCGGCGAAAGGGCTTTCCTTATTGCGCATGAGTTTGGGCATTGGGTGTTGCACCCGCAGGAGCACGATAGCTGCCACAAAGTTATTGGATCGAATTTCCAGCCAGAGAGTGGGGAAACGTTTGGGGCTCAAAAGGTTGAGGCCTATGGAGCAAGGGAAAGATCCGAACTTCAAGCAAACATCTTCGGCAGAGAATTGCTGCTACCCAGATCAGTCGCAAAAAGTCTCTTCCTAGCCGGGAGAACCGCCGAGCAACTTCAAGTGGAGTTGGACCTTCCACTTGAATTAGTTCGCCAGCAGTTGCTTGACGGCTTACTGTTACCAGAGCCGACTGAAATAGTTTCTGCACCGAAAGTACCGATTACGCCAACGGCGGAACAAGTTCTTGCGGCTACCTCGAAGGCAAAGGTATCTCTCGTAGTCGCCGGACCAGGAACCGGTAAAACAGAAACGCTACTGATGAGAGTCCAGCATCTGATTTCAATCGGTGTAAAGCCGAGCGAAATGCTTTTGCTGACATTCTCTAATCGGGCTGCACGCGAGATGGTCGGTCGACTTCAAATGCTTGGCGTAGAAGGCGTCCATGACATTTGGGTTGGAACATTCCATGCATTCGGGCTGGAGTTTCTACGAAAGAATCACGAGCGATTCGGCCTTCGGCCGCAGTTCGGCGTGGCAGACAAAATGGGGCAAATTGCTGTATTGGAGCCTCATATCTATGGGCTCAATCTAAAGGAGTTCAGCCCACTAGGAGACCCGCTTGAGTGGCTTAACAAAGCCGTCCAAGCAATCCAGCGTGCTAAGGATGAATTGGCTGGACCCGACGCCTACGCCAAAGCAGTTGAGGACTCTGCTTTGGATACTGACGCTAGCGTCGTAGAGCAGCAACGTGATATTGCAAAGCTCTATCAGTGCTATGAGTCGAATCTTAGGAAGAGAGATAGCTTGGTGGACATGGGCGATTTGATCATGTTGCCCGCTATTGCTTTAACTCAGAACTACAAGAAGTTTGAAGCCAGTGTTGGCCGTTTCAAACATATCCTGGTTGACGAATACCAAGACGTAAATAGGGCCAGCGCGCAGCTTGTAAAAGCACTAGAAAATCATGCAGAGAGTCTGTGGGTGGTCGGCGATGCCCGGCAAGCTATCTATAGATTCCGTGGTGCCTCCATGCGCAATATCGTTCGATTCGGAGATGATTTTCCTAAGCACAAGACCTTTCCGCTCAACGAAAATCGGCGTAGCTACGAAGAGATTATTCGCGTTTTCGAACATACGGGGCGGGATGCGAATCCGCTTCAGATGGTTTTGCCATTGGATGACGTTCGCCCTGTCCGCGGTGCATGTGGCATTAAACCTCGTCACATCGAATGTGGCAGCGATAAGGTTGTACACGGCGAGCTAGTCGAGAACATTGGCCGTCTTCACTCGTCCGGTTTGGCATATCGCGACCAGGTGGTGTTGGCCAACACCCACAGTACTTGCGGTGATGCTGCGTCTGCCCTAAATGCAGCAGGAATTCCGGCCCTATATCTCGGAGACATATTCCAACGGCTAGAGATCAAGGATCTCTTGGCAATCTTGCAGCTCTTTGTTGATCGCTCAGGTAGCGGGCTTCTGCGCGTATCCAAGTTGCCTGGGCTGGAGATCCCTGTTGAGGATGTAAATAGTTTGCTAGTTTGGTGTAAAGCCAATCGGCCAGATGCACTTTCTTGGCTGACATCGCCGCCCCCCGTTTCGCCTGCTGGTCAACTTGCTATACAACATTGGGCCAATGTCTTCGATGGCCTTACCTCGGCTTCCTCGCCATGGGAGGTCGCATGCACATTACTTCTGGATAGAACCTCGATCCTTCGACCATATTTGGAAGGTGATGGAATCCTAGACATCACCCGTAGACTTGCCCTGTGGCAGTTTATCTATTACCTGCGAGTTCCTGACGGCGGCAGCGTTTATCAGACCGTTGGCGGGTTTCTCACTCGTCTTCGCCGGCGCCTGCGGATTGGAGATGATAGAGAGCTGCGCATACCTCCACCCGAAGCTGATGCGATCGATGCAGTTGCTGTTATGACGATCCATGGCAGCAAGGGGCTTGAGTTCGAGGCCGTGCATCTTGTCGACATAGACGCTCGGCATTTTTCGGCATCGGTCGATACAGAGCTGGTACCGCGCTCGCTTCTCAAAGCCGTTGCTTCGCCATCGGCGTCTTCGAATTTCGAAGAGCAAACGGAGGCCTTGAACAAATTATATGTGGCGCTCTCACGCGCCAGGAAGCATCTGGTGTTGTACGAGTCCAAGGAGGGATACAACGCTGCCTGCGTCGGTGCTATATCTCAGGCGGCACACCTTTTTGAAACGGTGCAAGGGGCGAAGATAGCGCGAGTAGCTCCGCAATTTAAAAAAGCTGAACAGCCTGCTTTACCACCACAGCACTACGATCTTTCGGGCTTTTTAACTTACCGTGTATGCGCTCGGCGCTATTACTACGACTTCGTTAAGGAGCTCTCACCCTCTGCAGGCCTTCACCCAGCACTCCTCATTGAGGGGGCAGTGATGCGTGACTTGTTCGTCGCTTATGGTGAGGATCCGAATACCTCATCCAACGAAGCCGCCAGTGTGCTGGCATCGCTGGATCGTGGCTTCAAAGAAGCTTTGCCACACTTGAAAGCCTATGCTGATCAGCTACTCGAGAATGGACGGACTTGGCTGAATTCTCCCCGAGCTGCAATGGCAAAGCCTTTCGATTTGAACTGCGCAGGCCTGCCTTTGCACATAAGGCCGCACCGGGTTACCAACACAAACTCCGTCGTTACCATTGAGTTTGTACGCGCTCGCCCTGGCGGGAAAAAAACGAATCGGCAGCTTCAGACCGTGAGATGGATACTGGCACTTCTATCTGAGAAATATAGTCAGTACACATTTAGGGGCAGCATATTCGTCCTGAGTACCGGAGTTGCAGAATCGCTCACTCCCTATAGCCGCGCTTTCGTTTCAGGGGGGGAGTTTTTTCTTAATCCGATCGCTAAGAGACTTGCCGATGGTAATTTCGAAGCACGGCCCACCCCTTGGGAGTGTCCCAAGTGCCGGCACTTAATGTACTGCCCAGCTTGAGCCTAGTAATGGCTGATACCCAATAGTCAGCCCGCAAATCGATTTCCGATTTTTTCGCCTTCTTTCGACTTATCCAGCATGAGCGACGCATTTCGCGGAGCTCGCTGCTACCAAGGAGGGCGATATGCCTACTCGTGTATATATCCAGTCGGAACTGTTTCCCGACATCAAGCTGGTCGAAGTTGATGACCATGCCACTATCGATGAACTCAAGCGTGCCGTCGCTGGCTTTTTCCCGCCGGACGTAGATATTTCTGATCTCACCTTTTCCGTCGAGGATGGGGACGAAGAGACGGACAAAGCAACGCACGTAAAGCACCTCAAGAAACCGAATGGGGTCCGAGTCCACTTCCATCGCTGCAAGCATATTGAAGTGGAAGTGCGACATGGCGCCGAAACCGTTCATCACAGCTTCCGCCCGGCAACGACCATCGGCCATATCCGTAATTGGGCTGGCAAAGAATTTGGCATGAAGCCGGCCGACATTGCCGAGCATGTGCTGCAAATTTCGGGCACAACTGAGCAACCGGATGCCGATGTGCACGTCGGGAGTCTGACCAAATGTCCGGATTGCTCGGTGGCATTTGATCTGGTGCCCGCTCATCGTATCAACGGCTAAGCAGGAGGCGGCATGGCACCGGACGAGCAATCCTTGCGTGCCGACCTTCTGTCGGCACGCTTCCTGTCGGGCGAAGATCGAGGGCGTTGGCAACTCAGAAAACTTGAGTGGCCGTACCTATATGTAGATGTCGTGGCACGTAACGGCATTGGCCTGACATTACGCTTGAACTGCAGCGGCTTTCCCCATACGGCGCCGACCGGCACGTTCTGGGATTTGTCGGCAAATGCAAAGCTGGCATTCGATAAGTGGCCGCGCAGTAGCCAACGGTTGCAAATGGCGTTTCGCCCTGAATGGAAAGGGGGCGAGGCGCTATATATTCCCTGCGACCGAGAAAGTATGGCCGGACACGATGCATGGGTAGCGCAATACCCGCAGCTGATCTGGAATCCTGCTAAAGGTATCTGTCACTATCTGGAGGTGGTTCATGAGCTTCTTCAAAGCCGTGACTATGCCTGCACCACTACTTGAGATGCCGGAGGCACTCTGGAAGACGCTTATTGAGCATCTGCGCACGCAGGGCAAAGGGGTTCGCGAAAGCGGAGCCTTTTTGCTCGGTCAGAAAACGGATAGCGGCCGTATCGCAACCCGATTCCTTCCGTACGAAGAGCTTCAAGCTGATGCCTTGCATGATGACTATGTAGCGCTGTCTGCCGCCAGCTTTGCCAAGCTTTGGAACCTTTGTCGTGCCGGCAATTTAAACGTTGTCGCGGACATCCACACCCATCGACTTGGCCCTGGGCAAAGTCGTTCTGACCGAACGAATCCCATGGTTGCCTTATCTGGCCATTTGGCATTCATCGTCCCACGATTCGCCCAAGGGGAAGTCCAACTGCAGGACTTAGGTATGTATGTATATCAAGGTGACCACAAGTGGAATGCTTTCTCGGGAGCCGATGTTGGTCGCCTGGTGCGGCTAACTAAGCGGGAAGGTTTTCATGAAATCGCTTAATGCGGACTCAATGCATCGATTGGCCAAAATGGCCATGGACTCCGGAGAGGCATCTTCGCCGGAAGAGGCGCTTACGCTGTTCTCTCGTTATCGGTTGCGTATCCATCTTGGCGCTGGCTGGGCCAACACGATGAGCGGACAAGCCTGTTTCTTGACCGCATTGAATACAGCCGTACGGGCATTCCTGGGTGGGGTTGAAGTCTCCGGTGATCTTGCCGCAACCCTGTCGGCCCCGTTGTACGAAGGCCGTAAGGCCATCGATGCAGTTGTCGAGCTCGGTGGAGAAATTGCGGCCGATGAAACTAGCGGCCTGCCAACCTTGGTGCTTGGCGGCGCTCCAGCAACACCGTTACCCCGGTTTTGCGTATCGCTAAGTTGGGACTGCTGGTGTGCGTCGGTATCCCCCACCTACGAAAGCAGCTCACTTGCGTGCACTGATGACAACCCGCTTGCAGGAGTGGCTGCGGCCGCACTAGGCGTCAATGAGGCGTTCTTGTATGTTCGCGGGGACTTAGCGGAGGCGGGGTACCGAAGTGTCGGCCTTTCTCTTTGGCACCCGCTTGAGATCGAGGATTGGCATGCTGATATTCATAAGGGGCCGATGCTCCAGTACTTGCCGAAGTCTCTGTGGCTGGTCGGCCTTGGGCATCTAGGCCAAGCATACGCATGGACCTTGGGCATGTTGCCCTATCCCTTTGACGAGCGCCCCCACTTGGTTCTGCAGGACTTCGACAAGGCCGCGAAATCTAACCTCAGTACCTGCCTTCTGCTTTCCGCTGCACAAGTAGGAAAAGTAAAGGTCCGAGAAGTTGCTCAGCGCCTCGAGTTGGCGGGCTTCAGCACGACCATAGTGGAACGCCGCTTTGGGCCGAGTCATCGACTGATGCCCGATGAACCGGAAACTGCACTGTTTGGCGTCGACAATATTTCCGCTAGGCGTGATCTTGATTCGGCGGGATTCTCGATGGTGGTTGAAGCCGGGCTTGGTAGCGGCTATCGAGACTTTCGCAATATTCGAATACACACCTTTCCTGGCGAGAGGCAACCCTCTCAGATATGGAGTGCTGCAGCAACGGTACAAAGTGCTGTCGAACTGAATCCTACCTACCAGGCACTTGCTCAAAAAGAGAACGACATCTGCGGAGTAACACAACTTGCATCGCGTGCTGTAGCGACGCCTTTCGTCGGCGCCCTGGCGTCTGCTCTAGTTTTATCTGAAGTGATTCGTCCACTGCATGGGGGGGAAGTTCACTCCACTTTGGATATACAAATGAGGAGCTTGCAATACCGCAACGGCGGAGACCCTGTGAAGCACAAGGGCAGGCTTGTTCCGTACACAAACATTCGCCAACACTAGCCCCTAATCAATCTAAACCCTGAAAGACAAGATGTCAGAAAACAACAACTCTCCGCAAGCTGCACAAGAGCTGACCGCACCTCTAAAAACCTGGGGGGATTTTCTCCCGGTTGCTCTCACTTTTGCCCGCAAGACGATTTTCGTTTGGCCATTCTTTCCAGGCGTCCTGCTTTGGCTTTATTTGCAGCATATTGGCCGCCCCGACTTGTTTCTGCCGACCTTGGCAAATCCCGCGGGCCTCAGTGCATTTTTGATCGCATTCTTATTGACGGGGCTCTTGCTGATTTTGGCCATACTACTGCCGTCGATTTACTTCTCTGTGATTCAACACGTCAATGCAAAGGACCTAGGAGAAGAAACAAGAAAAGCCGCATGGCGAGCAATAGTTGCGATTGTGCTCGGCATTTTCCTCGGCGTTGCGGCCAGCTCGAAGTATCCGCAGACGAGCATTCTGTTTGGTATTACGTTCGCCATAGCGGTTTATTTCATTCACCTACGCTACAAGCACGAGACCGTTTTTGAAGCATTGACCGGCGGGCCCAAAGCATCAAGGTGGAAGCGCCTGGGCTGGATAAGCTACCAATCATTTTTTATGGTGCTTGGCGCAATGGTTTTGATCACTCCGGCTTTTATCCTCTATTTGACGGTGGCGTTTAAAAACGATGCATGGTGGGCGCCTCTCGTCTCCATTTCGATATTCACTTGTTTTGCCTTTGTCACGTCAATACCGGCGATTTTGTATTGTTCCGTAAAGGCTGTCGGTGGAACAGAGCAAAGGGCTTTATCTGCTTTTTTTGCTGGGGTGTTGATCCTTGCATATGCGGTGCTCTTTATCGCCATACCAAAGACTCCCAGCCGAGTAGTTGAATCAGCCGCTACCTCAATGGGGATACGAGATATGACACCTCGGATTTACAAGGTGCAGAGTAAGAAGCTGTCCAAGGAAGACTTTGAATCTGCCAACTGGGCGATCGTGGAAGACGGAAAGGGCAAAACGAAAGACAGCGGGGAATTTAAAGTCGTAGCCACCGTGCCCTTGGATCTTGGTGGCATTGTGTTGCTCTGCCCCCAAGTCCTGGCTGATAGCGAAGTACTACAAGCAAACTCGTCGGATATGTGTGCGGTTTTTACGCACGATGAAGTAGCTCGGGTACCAATAGGCAAAGAGATAAATCAGAAACCGAAGGGCAACACACAGGCTTAGGCCGGCGCTAACGAGGATTTACCGGCTTGTGATCTACGGGGCCGCTACCGGCTACCTGACCGGCCTTGCCGCCGGATTTGGCGGACTCGAGATTGCGTACAAACGCCTTCCCGGCAAAGGTCTCTTGCCATACCGAAGCAGGCTTACCCATGACGAGGGTATCGTCCGTCAGGACGCCAACCGTTGAGAAGCGCTTTTGGGGACCAAACTTAGCCATGGTATTTCCTCGCGTCAATTGCCTGGATAGGGACAGATTGCTGATTGATTATAGGCAAGACCATAGGCCGGTTGGCTAAAACCTCGCGCTATTCCGAATGACAAAACGCCTCGATCCGCCCCCTCGTCTGGATGGTTGCATAACGAGCGACACTTACGTTGCCACCTAACTTCGAGCTCGTCAAGGAAGAGCACGCCGTGATGCGCGAGTGAAATTTCGCCGGGGCACGGAATCGAGCCTCCCCCTACCAGCGCTGGCGCCGATGCGGAATGGTGCGGGCTGCGAAAGGGTCGCTGGCGCCAT
>JAGWTC010000051.1 GCA_028869135.1 Rhodocyclaceae bacterium | reverse complement strand
TTTCGGGGTGGGCAAAAAGGCTCAGGCAGCCTTGATGACCTCGATACCACCCATATACGGACGCAACACCTCGGGCACGGTCACGCTGCCATCGGCATTCTGATAATTCTCCAACACCGCCACCAGCGTGCGGCCGACCGCCAGGCCGGAACCGTTGAGCGTATGGACCAGCTCGTTCTTGCCCTGGGCGTTCTTGAAACGCGCTTGCATGCGGCGTGCCTGGAAGGACTCGAAATTCGAGCACGATGAAATTTCGCGATAGGTGTTCTGCGCCGGCAGCCACACCTCGAGGTCGTAGGTCTTGGCCGCAGAGAAGCCCATGTCGCCGCTACACAGCGCCATCTTGCGATACGGCAGGCCGAGCTTTTGCAGAATGGCCTCGGCATGCGCGGTCAGCTCTTCAAGCGCTTCCCACGACTTTTCGGGATGCACGACCTGCACGATCTCGACCTTGTCGAACTGATGCTGACGGATCATGCCGCGCGTGTCGCGACCGGCCGAACCGGCTTCGGAACGGAAGCACGGCGTGTGACAGACAAACTTCAAGGGCAGCGCGTCAGCAGCAACGATTTCGTCGCGCACGATATTCGTGACCGGCACTTCGGCAGTGGGAATCAGGTAAAGATGGCCGTCGCCGTCCGGCACGCGGAACAGGTCTTCCTCGAACTTGGGCAGCTGACCGGTGCCGAACATGCTGGCCGGATTGACCAGATAAGGCACATACACCTCGGTATAGCGATGCTCGCCGCTGTGCGTGTTGAGCATGAACTGGGCAAGCGCGCGATGCAGGCGGGCGATGCCACCCTTCATGACCGAAAAGCGGCTACCGGTGATCTTGGCGGCGGTTTCGAAGTCCAGGCCGCCGAGCTTTTCGCCGATCTCGACATGATCCTTGACCTGGAAATCGTAAGTCTTGGGCGAGCCCCAGCGCAGCACTTCGACATTGCCCGTTTCGTCTTCGCCAACCGGCACGCTCTCATGCGGCAGATTGGGAATCACGGCGACAAAGTCGTTGATCTTGCCGAGCAGCACGGCCAGCCGTTCCTCGTTGGCCTTGAGCTCGTCGCCGATGCCGGCCACTTCGCTCAGCACAGCGGAGGCATCCTCGCCCTTGCCCTTCAGCATGCCGACCTGCTTGGACAGCGCATTGCGCTTGGCCTGCAGATCCTGCGTGCGCGTCTGCAAAACCTTGCGCTCGTCTTCAAGTGCCTGAAAGCCGGCCGCGTCGAAATTCACGCCGCGCGTGGCGAGGCGTGCGGTGACATGGTCGAGTTGGGTGCGAAGGAGTTGGATATCCAGCATTACTTTTCTTTCTTCAAGGCTTGTCTGTCGAGCTCGCGCAAATGGGCAAGCTTGTCGGCGATCTTCAGTTCGAGGCCGCGCGGCGTCGGCTGATACCAGTGCGGCTTGGCCATGCCTTCGGGAAAATAATTTTCGCCGGCGGCATAGGCTTCGGGTTCATCGTGGGCGTAGCGATACTCCCGGCCCAAACCCATATTCTTCATCAGCTTGGTCGGCGCGTTGCGCAGATGATCCGGCACCGGCCGCGACTTATCCTTGCCCACAAAGGCTCGGGCTGCATTATACGCGGCATAGGCGGCGTTCGATTTGGCCGCAATGGCCAGATACTGCGCCGCCTCGGCCAGCGCCAGCTCACCCTCCGGGCTGCCCAGGCGTTCGTAGATGGCGCAGGCGTTGAGCGCAATCTCCCAGGCGCGCGGGTCGGCCAGACCGATGTCCTCGATCGCCATGCGCACGAGACGACGGCCCAGATAGAGCGGATCGGCACCGCCATCCAGCATGCGCACCAGCCAGTACAGCGCCGCATCGGGATCGGAGCCACGCACGGACTTATGCAGCGCCGAGATCTGGTCGTAGAAAGCGTCGCCGCCCTTGTCGAAGCGGCGCAGGTCGCTGGCCAGCGCATTTTCGAGGAAGGGCGTATCGATCTTTTCCACGCCCGCCGTCTCGGCCGCCGTGCGTATCTGCTCCAGCACGTTCAGCAAACGACGCGCATCGCCATCGGCATAACCGACCAGCCGATCGCGCGCATCGTCGTCGAAATCGACATCGGCAAAGGCTTCGCTGCGCGCGCGCTCGAACAGCTGCTTGAGCTCGTCTTCGCTGAGGCTCTTCAGCACATAGACAGCCGCCCGCGACAGCAGCGCAGAGTTAACCTCGAAAGATGGGTTCTCCGTCGTCGCGCCGATGAAGGTGACGACCCCGCTTTCGACGTAGGGCAGAAAGGCATCCTGCTGCGACTTGTTGAAACGGTGCACTTCATCGACGAAGAGGATGGTGCGCCGCTGGTGCTGCGCCAGCGTCAGCTCGGCCTGCTGCATGGCTTCGCGGATGTCCTTGACGCCCGAGAACACCGCCGACAAGGCAATGAACTCCGCCTCGAAGCTCGACGCCATCAGCCGCGCCAGCGTGGTCTTGCCGACCCCCGGCGGGCCCCACAGAATCATCGAATGCGGCGTGCCCGACTCGAACGCCAGACGCAGCGGCTTGCCTGCACCCAACAGATGCTGCTGGCCGATCACTTCGCTCAAGCTCTTGGGCCGCAGCAGCTCCGCCAACGGCGCATGGGGCGCCGCGCCGGTATCGAACATGTCACTCATAAACGATCCAGCGGGCTAACCACGCCGCGCCCTCCGCGATTCAGAACGTGGGTGTAAATCATGGTCGTGGAGACATCCGAGTGCCCCAGCAGTTCCTGCACCGTGCGGATGTCGTAGCCGCTCTCGAGCAGATGCGTGGCGAAGGAATGGCGCATCGTGTGCGGGGTGACGGGCTTGACATGGCCGGCCTTCCGAGCCGCCGTGCGGATGGCTCGCTGCACTGCCTGGTCTTGCAGATGATGGCGTTGTTCGTTGCCGCTTCTCGGATCGATTGAGCGCAAATGCGAGGGGAATACATATTGCCAGCCCAGCTCCTTGTTGCGGCCAGGGTATTTCCGCTCCAGTGCGTCAGGCAAATACACGGTACCAAAACCCTCCGCAAGATCCTGCTGATGCAAGAGTTCTACTTTCTTGAGCTGCGTCCTGAGCGGCTCGATCAGGGCTTCCGGCAACACCGTCACCCGGTCCTTAAAGCCTTTGCCGTCGCGAATCAATATTTCGCCCAAGCCAAAATCAATATCCTTCACCCGCAAGCGCAGGCACTCCATAACGCGCATGCCGGTCCCGTAAAGCAGGCGCCCGATCAGGGCGTGGGTACCGTCAAGATGATCAAGAACCGCCTGTACCTCTGCGCGAGTCAAAACGACCGGCAATCGCTTGGGTGTTTTGGCATGTTCGATATTGCTTAGCCACGGCAGTTCTACCTGAAGCACTTCGCGATAAAGAAACAGCAGCGCGCTTTTCGCCTGGTTCTGCGTCGCAGCAGAAACCTTGCCTTCGACTGCCAGGTAGGTCAGAAACTGCTCGACCTCCATCGCGCCGAGATCACGAGGATGACGTTTCTCAAAGTGTAAAATGAATCTTCTGATCCAGTCCGTATAGGCTTGTTCAGTTCTGATACTGTAATGCTTGAATCGAATTTTGGCCCGGACCTGATCAAGCAATTTGGGGGGCGAGGCCTGAGACGGATTTTCCATTTACATTAGGCCGCACTAAAAAATAGACATGTCTGATTATATTGGAATAAATCGAACAACCCACATCCGTATACTGACAAAGACGGAAAGCTTTCCGTCTTTTAGGATGTCTACTTTACGTTAGGCAACCGTGTCAAAACGCCCATCGATTTTCTACATAGTTCCTGCCATGCTTTTTTTTGCGTTGGCAGCACCGCCTTTAGGTTTTCTTATCGCTGCCCCACTGGAAATTCCACGTATCGCGTTTCCATTTTCTTGGGTATTTGCTCCAGTTGCTGGTGTAGCGGGCCTGATATTTGGGCTGATATGTTTTGGTTACGCTAGCCTCTCGAAAAATGGCTATGTAGGTCCTGTAATCGCTGCTCTTATCGGTGGGATATCTGGGGCAATAGCAATTAATGGCTATGTTCTTTTAAGGTGGGGCACATCGTTTTACTCAACTGCCTCCGACTTTAGGATGTTTCTTTTGTGCTCTATCGTCGGCGGGCTTATCGCGGGTGCAATTTATTCGAGATTTAGCTTTGCTAAGCCAATTGAAGACGCCTAACCCTTCGGTCAAGCGGGACTGCGGAACCGGCGGGGTTTCTCCGGCCGGCATCTTTCGCGCCGCAGCCCCTTACCTCCAACGTTAGGGTAAGCATGGACCTTCGTGGCTTCGCAAGTGCTGGTTTCTTTATTCTTGGAGCCTGCATAGGGGGACTAGTCGGCGCCGCGTCGGGGTTTTTCGTCTTTGCATGGCCTGAAATAATAGGCCCCAAAGATTTCATGCTTCTCTGGGGGTGGTTCGGGTGGCTTCCGGCAATTGTTGTTCTTGTCATTGTGTGGGTTCTCGTAGCACGGAAAATTTTCGAATTCGGAATCAGACAGGTAGTGAATGGAAAAACAAAATGGCTCACTATTTTGTTTTCCATTCTGATGTTCATTGCTTTTTTGGCATTCGTGCAGCTATCAAGTTTTTCTCACTACGCACTTCATACTGAACTTGACTACCTAAAATACGAGCACTTGCTCAACTACGCTAGAGCATCGTTTGTTGCAATCTTTGTTTTTTGGTTTGTTGCGGTTGGTTCTGCAGGTGCGTTGCCCGTTTCCACGAAACGGGGGGCTTTACTCTCAGTCGGAGTATTCGAGCCGCTACTTCTTCTGGGGGCTTATTTTTTATGGAGGTAGTACGGCAAACCGAATACCCTAACCCTTCGGTCAAGCAGGACTGCGGAACCGGCGTGGCTTCTCCGGCCAATCGCATTCGCGCCGCAGCCCCTTACCTTCAACGTTAGGGCAACACCAATTGAGCCCAGTCGAACAGCAACTTTTAATTTCCGCTTTGGTGGCCGGGACAATGGCAATAGCTGCTTTTGTCCTGGTGCCAAACTTGAGGCGTTCTCTGGCGCAAAGGTTTTTTTATGCTGGTTTTCTTGGGCTGACAGTTAGTTTTGTCATCTGTGCGGTCATCGATCGCTCAATCATGGATGAGCTGTTAGTTGATAGAAGCATTCCAAGGTTCTCACTCGCAATGCTCTTTGGGGCTTGTGTCCTATGGGCTCTTACAAAACTGGCCGGAAATAAAGGTGAATAGCCCTAACCCTTCGGTCAAGAGGGACTGCGGAACCGGCGTGGCTTCTCCGGTCATCCTCTTTCGCGCCGCAGCCCCTTACCTCCAACGTTAGGGGTAATGCTTATGCGTAGTCGCGTTGTTGGTGGTATCGCGCTGCTTTTAGGTTTGACTATCGTGATCGCCATGTTTATGGGCAATAAGCCCATAGCATGGTAGCCACTTTTAGGGGGGTAGCTTTAATCGGTATGGGAGGCTACTACCTCGTTACCGGAAAAAGGCTGCCACGATGAACGAGTTCATTGTCGAGGGAAAGTGAAGCCATGAGAAACCTTCTGACAAAAACTCGTAGCCTCAACACTGAAGTGCAATGGTGCTCCAGGCGCGCGCATACAGCGCTCCGCTGTATGCCACAGCCTTGACCCGAGCGCACGCCGTCCTGTTTTGAGCACTGCATTTTCCACCCTGCTGACCGATATCCACGCCTGCACGCTATGCAGCGAATACCTGCCGCTGGGGCCGCGGCCGGTGCTTCAGGCGCATCCGTCGGCGCGCATCCTGATCGCCAGTCAGGCGCCCGGTCGAAAGGTCCACGAGACGGGCATTCCGTTCAACGATGCAAGCGGCAAAAGGCTGCGCGATTGGCTGGGCATCAGCGAGGCGGTTTTTTACGACCCCCGGAAGATTGCCATCGTGCCGATGGGCTTCTGCTATCCCGGCAAAGGCGCGTCCGGCGACTTGCCGCCGCGCCCCGAATGTGCGGCCACCTGGCGGGATGCGCTGCTGTCGCGGCTGAAGAATGTTCAGCTTACCGTGGTCATCGGCAGCTATGCGCTGGCCTACCACCTGCCGGAAGCCGTCTCGCTGACGGAAGCGGTTGCGGCGTGGCGCAATGAAAACGCCAGTGTCATTGCCTTGCCGCATCCGAGCCCGCGCAACAATCCGTGGCTGAAGCGGCATCCGTGGTTCGAGGAGCAGGCCGTACCACAATTGCAGGCGCGCGTCAGAAAGGCGCTCGCCGGCCGCTGAGCTGCTGCGGCGCAATGGCTTTCGACACGGCGGGTTGGGGGTTCAGGCCGCGCCAATGCCGGCGCGATCACTCGCCGACGACATCCACTCCCTTGGGCGGCACAAAGGTAAAGGTGCCGGCAGGCAGGGAAGGATTGCGCTCGAAGCCGGTGAAGAGCAGCGTCGTCACCTGCCCGAAGTTGTCGCGCACCTCCATCATCTTGGGCAGCTTGTCGACGAAGCCGATGCGCACGCGCTGGAAAGTGCTGTCCTTGTCCTTGGGCACGGCGTCGACGACTTCGACGCCTTCGACCTTGCCCGGCTCGCTCAGGGTGAAGTTCTTTTCAAGGTCGCCGCTGCCGGCAAGAAAGGCCGCCGGCGTATTGCCCAGCGCATCGCCGAGCTTCTTGATCGTGACCTGTTCCAGATCCTTGTCGTAGCTCCAGAGCTTGACGCCATCGCTGACGAGCAGTTGCTGGTAGGGCTTTTCGTAGCTCCAGCGGAACTTGCCGGGGCGCGAGAAAGCCATGCTGCCGGACGACTCCTGCTTCTTGCCCGACTTGCCGGCCACGACCTGACTGAACGAGGCCTTGGCGCTTTTGGTTTCGGCCAGGAAGGATTTGAGCTGATCGATGCCGCCGGCCGTGGCCGCGTTGCACCAGAGCGCCAGCGTGAGGAGGGGGATGGATAGAGATTTCATCGGCTCATTTTGCCAGAGGGCGCGGCCGGCTGCTGTTTCAGAATGTCTGAAACAGCAGCGGGACCGTTCTTACATGCGGAGAGGCTTATTCGGCCGGCTCCGGCACCAGTACTTCGCGGTTGCCGGCGCCGTTCATGGCCGAGACCAGACCGGCGCGCTCCATCTGCTCGATCATGCGCGCGGCGCGGTTGTAGCCGATGCGCAGATGGCGCTGCACCAGCGAGATCGAGGGGCGCCGCGTCTTGAGCACGACTTCGACGGCCTGGTCGTACATGGGATCGGTTTCGCCGTCTCCGTCGCCGCCATCGCCGCCCAATACGCCGCCGCCCTCCTCTGCCGCCGGCGCGGCCAGGATGCTTTCGATGTATTCCGGCGGGCCGACCTTCTTCAGATGGTCGACGACGCGATGCACTTCGTCGTCGGCCACATAGGCGCCGTGGCAGCGAATCGGCAGGCCGGTGCCCGGCGCCAGGAAGAGCATGTCGCCCTGGCCGAGCAGCGCTTCGGCGCCCATCTGGTCGAGAATCGTGCGCGAGTCGATCTTGCTGGAAACCTGGAAGGCAATCCGCGTCGGGATATTGGCCTTGATCAGGCCCGTGATGACATCGACGCTGGGGCGCTGTGTCGCCAGCACGAGGTGGATGCCGGCGGCGCGCGCCTTCTGCGCCAGGCGTGCAATCAGTTCTTCGACCTTCTTGCCGACCACCATCATCAGGTCGGCCAGTTCGTCGATGACCACCACGATGTAGGGCATGTGTTCGAGCGGCTCGGGGCTCTCGGGCGTCAGCGAGAAGGGATTGCCGATGTTTTCGCCGGCCTTCTTGGCCTCGGCGATCTTGGTGTTGTAGCCGGCCAGATTGCGCACGCCCAGCGCCGACATCAGCTTGTAGCGCTTCTC
>JAGWTC010000007.1 GCA_028869135.1 Rhodocyclaceae bacterium | reverse complement strand
CTTGAGCTAGCACGTATTAATGCCATCGTAAGAGAAAAGACTGACAGCGATATTTTGGTCTTCGGCATAGAGAAAACTGGTCGCTTCTTTGATCACTGGTGCCGCCTCGATACAAAAAGCCGTCGTGATTTTGACAAGGAGCGAGAGCACGCTGGAGCCGCGGATGATGAGGGGTTTATTGCGATTGAGCCGGGGCGCCTCCCAAAGCAATCCGTTCTCTTGGTGAAGGACGATTACATCAAAAGATATGTGGTGCCTAGTGAGAGTACGAAGCCTCATGGAAAGGACACCTACTATGGTCGACCTTTTCTATATAAGACCACAACCGGAGCAATGATCGTTGGCATTAGCGCTATTTTGAACGAGGCTGGCGATGAGCGATCTACCGCTAACTTAGATCAGTTTCCGAGGTTGCCTGATGTACTTGATCTACTAGATTTGCTTGTGTCGATGCGTTATCCGAACGCGGTGATCCCATTGATTGCCGCTCATGCGGAAGCAGCTATTCCTTTGCAGATGGGTGAAAAGGTGCTGGACAAGCTAGCGCGAGAGCATGTTGGAAAAACTATTTGAGGCTCTCAATCAGGTACTGGTGAAAAGCCACTTGGAGCTTCCTTTCCAGCGGGAAGCATTAAGAGATCCATTTCTCCGGGCTTACTGCCAGTGTCCCCATATAAGGCTGTCTGTGTTGCTTTGGTAAAGCCCGCTGGAGAAAAATAGAGGACTTTCGTTGGCCAAGCCTGTCGCATTGCTGAAACGGTCGCTTGACAGGTGAATTGCCTTGCATCTGTGCGTACAAAAACAATGGCATTATCTTTCGTAATCTCGCTGCATGCGATAAAGCTATCAGACAGCATCCTCAAATATTCGACCTTATTTGAATGCCGCTGCTTTGTTTCTCCCTGTGATGTACACGGCCCTTCGCCAAGTAGCCATAACCTAATCCAGTTGTCATAACGATAATTCGTTACTCCGCAATAGGGCGGCGAGGTAAAAATCAGGTCTGCCCTAAACTCTTCCGGGAGAGCGGTGCGCGAATCATCTAACCGAATATCGGCTCGTCCTGCTCCGGGCGCAACAATTCCTTTGGCATATCGCCACGTCAATTTATCGGTCAGGAATTGAACAACATCAATTTCAGGTGGAAGCATCCCCTTTTCTTTCCACCACTTCACCGAATACAGCGGAGCCATCGACTTTGACTGCCGCATTTGATTTGAAACACCATCGCCCAATTTGGCGTGGAGATGGACAAGTAAAGTTCCCATGAGGGTTCGATCGATCGAGGACGCCTTCCAATCGAGAGTACGCCTCGCTGCATTTAGATACCCTAAAACATTTCGAGACCAGGCGTACTCTTGGAACTCATTCTCCGGCACATAGTCCTCTGGTCGAATGAAGTCCACGAGTTCTGTTGCTCGAGCAATCACATCGTCTCTATTGGGGTGGGGATCGGTCTTAACTTTTGCGTAAACCCAAGCAACCGGATTAATGTCGCATCCAACTGCTAAGCGCCCCGTTGCCTGCGCAACAAATGGCACGGTCCCTCGGCCACAGAAGGGGTCGGCTACGGCGCCCCCAGGGGGGCAAAAAGTTTCGACGACTTGGCGGGCAAACGGTACGGGAAACATGGCGTAATAAGGGCCAAAACCGCACCACCGACCTTCAACTGTACTGGGCGTCCATGGCCGAGGCGTAGCAGGGGCTACCGATTCAACATCGGCTGATTTTTTGGGCCGCTGCTTGATTTTTTTCAATGAAGTGGCTGCCGAGGCAACTTCATATGCAGCCCCACTTATTTCGCCACGTAGCCTGTCGTCCATGGTTAAGAATCTCCCTCTTCTATTTTACGGGCATTCCTCCATAGATGCCCCATTCCATGCAGATTTCGCCCCTAATTCTTGAGAGGCTCATGGGCCCTTTACAACGACAGGGGGCCTCAGCCTAATCATGGCGGAGTTATCACCATCGTGATAGTCAGCGCTTTTAACATCAGCCCAGGTCGATTTCCGCAACCATAAAAGTGACCGCGTACCCGGAGATAAGAATGCGGTCGCCTTGCAGTTCACATTTCAAGTCACCGCCTCGCTTCGACACTTGCTTTGCCAAGAGGACGTTTTTCTTGAGCTTACCTGACCAGTATGGTGCTAAAGCGCAATGAGCTGAACCGGTGACTGGGTCCTCATTCACGCCAAGCCTTGGCGCGAAGAAACGGCTGACAAAATCGACCGTGGTTCCCGCCGCTGTTACCGCGATGGCGCGCAGAGGAAGCTCCTTGAGCTTCGCGAAATCGGGTGATAGCGAACGAACGACCTCTTCACTGGGGAATACAGCAATGTAGTCGTCTTTTGTAGCTAAGACCTCAAGGGGCTGGTGGCCCAGCCCCTCCACCAGAGCGGATGGGGCATCACAAACAAATGACGGTATTGCGGGAAAATCCATCACCAGCAAACCATTATTCGACTTAACAAACAGGTCGCCGCTTCGTGTCTGGAAAATAATCTGGTCTTTGTCATAGCCCAGAAGAGTGAATATGACATGGGCAGAAGCGAGCGTTGCATGTCCACATAAGTCCACCTCGGCTTCTGGAGTAAACCAACGAAGGTGGTAACCATGCGGCGTGGGCACAAAGAACGCCGTCTCAGAAAGATTGTTTTCGCCGGCTATTGCTTGAAGCGTCTGGTCATCTAGCCACTCATCGAGAGGGCAGACTGCAGCCGGGTTGCCAGCAAAGACTTTGGTCGCGAAGGCGTCGACCTGATACTGTTGGATTTTCATACGACCATTCTAAATCCAACGCCTAAGCTACTAACAGACTGCGGTACGACTGGGTTGGACGACACCCTGGCATTCCGAAAAATGCCACTAGAGCCCGGTCCACATTTCAGAAAGGGGCTTATCGAAGCCTTTACGAATGGTCGTACCTAGCAGCATTACGGGGCAAATTAAAAACGCCTAGAGCCCGTAAGAGAATTTTGGTGCCGACAGTAAGAATCGAACTCACGACCTTCTGATTACAAATCAGCTGCTCTACCAACTGAGCTATGCCGGCACGGGGCTGCGGGGTGCAGCCGGGGAAATTACGCAAAAATAGTTTGCGGCGCGCATTATAACCGTCCCGAGCCGGTAAACTTGGCCGATGCTCGCCCCACCCGCTCCGCTTGTCCTCAAAACCGATCCGCTGCTGCGCCTGCTTTTTGTCGCGTCCAGCGATGTCACCATCGCGCCGCTGATCGACATGCTGCGCGAGGTCGGGCTCGTGCCTTATTGGGAGCGGCTGGCGAATGTGGTCGATCTGCGCAACGCGCTGGGCCGGCAGACCTGGGACGCCGTGCTGTGCGTGCCCGGCATCAACGGACTGGCGCCGAGTACGGCGCAGCGCAATATCCGCGATCTGGGGCTGGATCTGCCCTTTATCGTGATCACGCCGGGGCTCGACGAGAAACAGGCGCTGCGCGCCATGAAGAGCGGCGCGCACGACGTGATCGAACTGAATCACCTTGAGTTGTTGCTGCCGGCGATCGAGCGCGAAGTGCGCGAGGCTCGTCAGCGCAATGAACATCGCGTGGCGCTGGAAATGCTGCGCGAGAGCGAATCGCGTTTCCGCGCCCTGGCGTCGAACCTGCCGGGCATGGTGTTCCAGCTGCGGCTGGAGGCCGACGGCAATTTCCGCTTTCTGTATGTCAGCGAAGGCTGCCACAAGATTCTCGGTCTCAAGCAGCACGAACTGCTGGCCTCGGCGCAACGCTTTGTCGATTCCGTCGATGCGGCCGACCGCAAGAGCCTGTTGTCGGCGCTGGCGGAATCGGCCGAGCACGCCACCATGCTCAATTGGGAAGGCCGCATCCGCAGTCGCGGCCGGGCCAAATGGGTCAATCTGCGCTCCACCCCGCAGGCCTTCGAGGGCGGCACGGTCGAGTGGCAGGGCATCGTCACCAATATCAGCCACAGCAAGGATATCGAAGCCGAGCTGCGCAATTCCCGCGAACAACTGGCCGAGCTGTCCTCCCATCTGGAAGCGGCCAAGGAGGCCGAGCGCGAACGGATCGCCCGCGACATTCACGACGAGCTGGGCAGCATCCTCGTGCGCCTCAAGATCGAGGCCTCGCTGCTGGCCGGAAAACTCCCGCTTGAGGCCAAGCCGTTGAAGGACAAGGCGCAATCGATCGAATCCCTGCTCGACCAGGCCATGAGCACGGCCGGTCGCGTGGCGCGCCAGTTGCGGCCGGGCATCCTCAAGGAGTTTGGTCTGTCGGCGGCCATCGAGTCGCAGGCCGAGGACTTTGCCGGCAGCACAGGCATCAGTTGCCGCACGCATTGCGAGGCGATCGAGGACGGCGACATCGACCCTGACACCTCGCTGGCAATCTTCCGCATCGTGCAGGAAGCGCTGACGAATGTCGCCAAGCACGCACATGCATCGCTGGTGGTCGTGCGCATGCAGCGCGAAAACGGTAGCATTGCGCTCGAAATACGCGACAATGGGCGCGGCATCTCGGATGCCGACATGGCGAAGCGGAAGTCTTTCGGATTGCGCGGCATGCGCGAACGTGTGCATGCGCTGTCCGGCAGTTTCGACATCCGCGCGGTCGAACATGGCGGCACCTGCCTGCAGTTGCAAATCCCGCTACCCGGTTCGACCGATGCGGGGCCGACGGAACTCGAACCGATGGAGCCGCAGGGCAACCTGTTCTAAATTACTCGAATGATGGCCGACAAGATCAACGTACTGATAGCCGATGACCACGCCATCGTGCGGCAAGGCCTGAAGCAGATACTTTCGGAAACCGAAGACCTGCTCGTCGCAGGCGAGGCCGACGACGGCGCCGATGCGCTGCGCCTCGCGCGCAACCAGAACTGGGACGTCTTTCTGCTCGACGTAACCATGCCCAACCGCAATGGCATCGACACGCTGAAGCAGTTGAAGAAAGAGTTTCCGCGCCTGCCGGTGCTGATCCTGTCCATGCATCCGGAGGAGCAGTACGCGGTGCGCGCCATCAAGTCGGGCGCCTCCGGCTACCTGACCAAGCAGAGCGCGCCCGAATTGCTGGTCACGGCGATACGCCAGGTCGCTTCGGGCAAGAAGTTCATCAGCCCTTCGCTGGCGGAACGACTGGCCGAAGCCATCACCGACGACAGCGAAAAGGCGCCGCACGAAAACCTGTCCGACCGCGAGTACGAGGTCTTCATCCTCATCGCCTCGGGCAAGACGCTGACGCAGATCGCCGAGCAGCTCAGCCTTTCAGTCGCCACCGTCAGCACCTACCGCGCCCGCATCATCGAAAAGACCAACCTGCGCAGCAATGCCGAAATGATTCGCTACGGACTGGAACGCGCACTGGTCGAATAGATCGCCAATGAGCGCAGACAACGATATGCAACCATCCGAGATCGCCCGCGAAACGCTGCGGCAACTGGCCATGCGCCGCATACCGCCGACGCCGGACAACTATCTGACGCTGTACAACGAAATCGCCGGCACCAGGGCGGTGGAAAGCTTTCCACTCAATGCGCTCAAGCAGATGACGGCGGCGATGCCGGCCGCCACCGCCGAGCAGGTGCGCTACGGACGCCTGCTCGACAACGCCATCGCAAGCGGCAACTGGGATGCGCTGCGCGAGGCCTGGCAGGAAATTTTCGAACGCGGCGGCAGCGATCCGCTGCCCTGGGGCACGATGCTCAAGGATCTCTTGACGCAGCTCGAAGTGCGCAGCGCCGGCCTCACCCAGGCCAAGAAGCGTGAAGCGCTGGACCATGTGCTGCGCGCGTCTGGCTCGGCGGACACGCTGTTCCAGCGCCTGCAGAACGTCGTTCGCCACTGGAGCCGGAACACCGCCGTGCCGGATGAGGCCGCCCCGCCGGCAACGGCTTCGACGACAGGCGAAGTGCCGGCAACCGGCACTCAGCCCACCATCATCGTCGCCAAGCCGATCACCGGCGAGCTGCGCGATCTGCTTGCCCGCGTACTTGAGGAGCCGGTGCATGCGCTCCTGCACGACGCGCCGGAACTGGCGGAACAGTCGGTGCAGCTTGCCCGAACGGTGCGCACCGCGCAGCAGGAAAAGCAGATCAACGATGTTCTGTCGCAGCTCAAGCAGTTCAGCTATCGCGTCAGTTACGCCGCCGAAGATCAGGTCGAGCTCAAGGCCGAGCTGCTGGGCGTTCTGCAACTGCTGATCCAGAACATCGGCGAAATCGTCATCGATGAAGCCTGGTTGCACGGCCAGATCACCACCGTATCGGACCTGCTCGCAAAGCCGCTGGATCTGCGCACGCTGGACGATGTGGAAAGGCAGCTCAAGGATGTCATCTACAAGCAGAGCGCGCTCAAGCGCAATCTGCTGGAGGCCAACGACAGACTGAAGCAGATGCTGGCGACCTTCGTCGACCGGCTCGGCGACTTTTCCAGCACCACCGGCGAATACCACGACAAGATCGAAGCCTACGCCACACGCATCAGCCAGGCCCGTGACATCATGGAGATTTCCTCGGTGCTGGAAGAGGTCATGCGCGAGACGCGCAATATGCAGATCAACACCGCCCGCTCGCACGACGACATGAACACCATGCGCCGCCGCGTGAGCGATGCGGAGCTGGAAGTCGAACGCCTGATGGCCGAGCTTTCGCAAGCCAGCGAAATGGTGCGCGTGGATCCGCTCACCGGCGCGCTCAATCGCAAGGGTATGGAGGAAGCCATGCAGCGTGAAGTGGCCCGTACGCGCCGCCACAATGCGCCTTTGGCGATTGCCCTGCTGGACATCGACAACTTCAAGCAGATCAACGATCAGCTCGGTCATCGCACCGGCGACCTGGCACTGCAGCATCTGGCCGAGGTCACGCGCGAAACCCTGCGCCCCCAGGATACGCTGACGCGCTTCGGCGGCGAGGAGTTCGTCATCCTGCTGCCGGACACCGAGATGGACGACGCCGTCAAGGCCATGGAACGCGTCCAGCGCGAACTGACGCGCCGCTATTTTCTCAGCGACAACAACAAGCTGCTGATCACCTTCAGCGCCGGCGTCAGCGTCCTGGGCGACAATGAAGAACCCGGCGACGCCGTCCGCCGTGCCGACCAGGCCATGTACCTCGCCAAGCGCGCGGGGAAGAATCGAGTGATGGCCAGCTAGGCTGGCCATCATCCCGTCCCCCATCACCCCCTCCCCCCATGAGGGGGTGGGCCATCACCTCAATTCAAAAGACCTTCGCGCTGCACTCGTTCAATAAACGCTCTGGCCTCTTCATGTCCGCTGGCGGCCGCGGCGCGCAGCCAGCGCAGCGCCTGGCGCAGATTGCGCGCTAGCCACTGCCCGCGATAGCAGGCACAGCCAAGCTCGTACTGCGCGTTGGCGTCGCCCAGCACGGCGGCGCGGCGCAGATGGCGCAGGCCGGTACGCACGTCGGCCCGCACGCCCTGGGCATAGAGCAGGCAATAGGCCAGGCTGTAGAGCGCATAGGCGTCCTCGTGCTGCTCGACCGCCTCTCGCAACCAGCGCACCGCCTCGCGATAGTTCTGCTCGACGCCCAGCCCGTAGTAGTACATGTCGGCCAGCGCGACCTTGGCGTCGAACAGCGTGGCGGCGCGACGGAACCAGGTCACAGCCTGCATGAGATCCTCGGCCACCCCTACGCCGTGGCGATAACACAGTCCGAGCATGAGGCAGGCGCGCCGATGGCCGAGCTCTCCAGCCTTGCGATAGAGTGCGACGGCAAGCTCGCCGTCCCGCGCCGCCTCCGGGCCATGCAGCAATGCTTCGGCCTGGGCAAACCAGTAGCGCTCAAGCTCACCGAGCGCAGGCTGCCATCCGCCCTCGGCCGCCTTGCGCAACAGGGCTTCGCCCTGAACCACATCCGGCGCCACGCCCAGCCCATGCAAGTAGCAGCGGCCGAGCTCGGCCTGCGCGTGCGCATTGCCGCTGCCGGCGGCCCGCGCATACAGCGCCAGCGCCGCGGCGCGATCCTGAGCCACGCCCTCGCCCAGCTCAAGACAGCCGCCGAGCCAGACTTGCGCGTCGGCGTCGCCGGCCTCGGCGGCGCGGCGATACCAGGCCACCGCCAGTGTGCCGTCTTCCGGCACACCCTCGCCCCAGCGATAACAATGGCCGAGCTTGACCTGCGCGCGGGCATGCCCCTGGCGCGCCGCCGAACGGAAGCAGCGCAAGGCCTCCTTGCCGTCCTGTGGCACGCCGCGACCGAAAGCATGACATTCGCCGAGGGCGTATTCGGCCTCGCGGCTACCGCGTGCGGCGGCGCGCCGGTACCAGACCAGAGCCGTTTCCATATCGGCCGGCACACCATAGGCGAAGCCGTAGCACTGTCCAAGAAAGAACATGGCCGGCACGATCTTTCTGCGCGCGGCGCCTTCAAACCAGTGCACGGCGGCGGGCAGATCCTGCGCCGTGCCGTAGCCGGCATAAAGGCACAAGGCATGGCTGTACATGGCGGAGGGCACACGCGCCACGGCCGCAAGCTGCCACAGGCGGGCAGCCTCGGCCCGCGAAGCCGCCTCGTCTACGCCCGCCACATGGCGGAAGAAATAGCAGCGCGCCAGCAGGTCCTGGGCCTCCGCATGCTGCTGCTCGGCGGCCAGACGCAGCCAGTTCACCGCCGCTTCGATCTCGCGCGGCTGGCCGATGGCGAAATACGCGGCCCGGCCGAGACAATATTGTGCATCGCCGTCGCCATGCTCGGCGGCGCTGCGGAATTTTTCGAGCGCGGCGCCAAGATCCTTGTCCAGGCCATGGCCGCGCTGAAGGCACAGACCGAACCAGGTGGTTCCGCGCAAATCCCCGCTGCTGCTGGCCGAGGCAAACAAGCGGGCGGCCTCGTGATAGTCGCGTGGCAAGCCGAAGCCGTGATAGAGCAGCCAGCCCAGCACCGCCTCGCCGGCGGCGCATCGGCTCTCCGCGCTGCGCGCCGACCAGGTGACGGCCTGCGCATACGCTTTCGGCAAGCCGTTGCCGGCGGCATAACGCCACCCCAGCTCGGCCTGGGCTGCCGGGTTGCCGGCGGCCGCCATGCGCTGCAACTCCGTCAGCGGAACCGCACGCCAGAAGGTGCTGGCTGATCCGAACAAGGCAATGCCGTGCTGAACGCCCCGCTCAACCAGACTGCTGTCCAGAGCGGCCTCCAGCATGCCCATGAGCTGCGGCGATCCGGGCGGCAGGACCGCCACCGGCGCGTTGCCGCCCGCAAAGGACTCAAGCTGACGCGTCGCCTCATCCAGACCACTTTGCCGATTACTGCCCATCGCGTACATAAACGCCTTAACAACCTCACCTAATATCGCATAAATGAAACCACTAGTTATCCACAAAAACTGTGGATAAACATGTGGATTCAAGCTACGCAAAAGGGCTAAGCCCGCCCCCCGACTAGCTTTTCTTTATCGAGAGCAAAAATTAAGCTTATATTTCAGTCTATTTAAAAACAAGCACTTAAGCAAAGCAGCCAGTCGTAGTGCCGGTTTGCGTGCGACTTGCTCACGCACTAAGGGGTTTACGCACAAGCCGGTGCAGCAAAATGATTTTCAGCCATATGACGGACGGCCTTGGCAGCACAAGCAAGTAGCATCATGCTGAATACAAAACCCATGCTTAGTTGAGAATTCCGTCATTGAATCATTGGCGCTTCCTGACAAAGTTCGGCAGGTGTCACAATCCAGAGTGTGGGTCCATTTTCCACACCCTGGGGACTTACAATCCGCTCTGCTCTGTTCGCTTTTCCGCCCTTTTCCCGACTTCACGCAATGCTCCCGAATCCGGCCGTTCTCAGCATCGGCGAACTCAATCGCCGCGCCCGCCAAATCCTTGAAAGCAACTTTCCCTTGCTGTGGGTCTGCGGCGAGGTCTCCAACCTCACCCGTGCGGCGTCCGGCCATGTGTACTTCAGCCTCAAGGACAAGAACGCACAGGTCCGTTGCGTCATGTTCCGCTCGCGCGCTCAAGTGTTGCCCTGGCGACTGGAGAATGGACAGCAGGTGGAAGCCCAGGTACTGGTTTCGCTCTACGAGGCCCGCGGCGACTTCCAGCTCAATGTGGAAGCCATGCGCCGTGCGGGGCTCGGACAATTGTTCGAAGCCTTTGCGCGCCTCAAAGCCAGGCTCGAACAGGAAGGGCTGTTCGAGCCTGAAAGAAAGCGCGTCTTGCCGCTGTATCCGCGCCGTATCGGCATCGTCAGCTCGCCCCAGGCGGCGGCGGTACGCGACGTGCTGACCACGCTGGCGCGCCGCGCGCCGCATATCCCGGTCGTACTCTATCCGACGCTGGTGCAAGGCGAGCTAGCCGGCGCCGGCATCGCCGCGGCGATTGAGATAGCCAACCGTCGCCAGGAATGCGATGTGCTGATCGTCGCGCGCGGCGGCGGCAGCATCGAAGACCTGTGGGCCTTCAACGAGGAAATCAGCGCCCGCGCCATCGCCGACAGCGCCATTCCGGTAGTCAGCGGCGTGGGCCATGAAACCGACTTCACCATCGCCGACTTTGCCGCCGATCTGCGCGCCGCCACACCAACCGCTGCGGCCGAACTGGTCAGCGTCGGCTGGTTTGCGGTCCGCCGTGAACTGGCGGCCTTGCAGGACGGCTTGCAGACCTCCGTGCGCCAGCAGCTGGAAAGCCGCATGCAGAAGGTCGACTTGCTGGCGCATCGCCTGATCTCGCCGCAGCAACGTTTGCAGCAGTCCGAACAGACTGTGCAACTGCTGTTCGGACGCATGCGCCACGCCATGCACGACCTGCTGCGCACACGCGGGACACAGCTCGCGGATCGTCGCCTGTCACTGCAACGCAATAGCCCGAAACTTGCCGTCCAGCATGGACAGGTGCAATTGCTGGCGCAGCGGCTCGACAATGCAATGCAGCAGCGGCTGCAGGCGCAGCGGGCCGGCTGCGAACGTCTGGGCACCGCACTGTCCCACCTCAACCCCGACGCGACGCTGGCCCGCGGCTACAGCATCGTGCGCGATGCCGCCGGCAACATTGTCAGCAGCAGCAGGCAATTGCGCGCCGGCGACAGGATCGGTCTGCGCTTCGGTGAAGGCAGCGCCCGCGGGCATATCGATTGCACCGAATGAACTTGCATCGGGTACGCGGCTTGCCAGCACCGCATATTCGACTAAAATGCCCGGATCGCTTTCAAGCAACAACCCCAACCGTAACTGGAGAATAAAAGATGGCTGAACATACCCTCCCGCCCCTGCCCTACGCGCAGGACGCCCTGGCTCCGCACATCTCGAAGGAAACCTTCGAGTACCACTACGGCAAGCACCATCAGGCCTATGTGACCAACCTCAACAACCTGATCAAGGGCACCGAGTACGAAAACCTCGGCCTCGAAGAGATTATCAAGAAGGCACCGGCCGGCGGCGTGTACAACAATTCCGCGCAGGTCTGGAACCACACCTTCTTCTGGAACAGCATGAAGCCGAATGGCGGCGGCGAACCGACCGGCGCGCTGGCTGATGCCATCAAGGCCAAATGGGGCTCGTTCGAAGAGTTCAAGAAGGCCTTCCAGACTTCCGCCGTCGGCAACTTCGGCTCCGGCTGGACCTGGCTGATCAAGAAGGCCGACGGCAGCGTCGACATCCTCAACACCGGCGCCGCCGGCACCCCGCTGAAGAGCGGCGAAGGCAAGGCCCTGCTGACCATCGACGTCTGGGAACACGCCTACTACATCGACTACCGCAACGCCCGTCCGAAGTTCGTCGAGACCTTCCTCAACAGCCTCGCCAACTGGGACTTTGCCTCCAAGAACTTCGCTTGAGCAAGTTCAAGTGTTTCGCGATAATTAAGTCTTAACTTCGATAATTAGGTCTTAACCAGTTCTGACGTTCGATAATTAAGTCTTAACCACCCGCAAAAGAAAGGGCATCCATAACGGATGCCCTTTTCTTTTTCGCTATGATTGTTCACAGAAGTGAGCATCCTCACAGAGGTGACATCATGGCTTTTGAGTTCGTCAACGAGTACCAGTCACAAGTCTTTGCAAGTGCCTTGGATGTTTGGGACTCACAGGAAGATGCCGAGGCGTTCATGCGCACGCCTCATTCTCTCTTGAATGGACAGACGCCATTCGAGGCATCGCTGACGAAGGATGGTGCAGCGGAAGTGGAATCCATTCTGCGCTCCATTTTCTGGGGGCTGCCTAGGTAGCTCTGGCAGTGCCCAATACGGCCTATTTCTTCTCGCTTCCTCTAGCCACCTAGTTCTCAGGAGATTGGGCTGATGCTACCCATGCCGTTTCCGGATGAAACACTGTACGGCCTGATTGCTCGGACAAACCGTCTGCGTGGAGACTCGACAGGGACGGCAACCAGTCTGTCACTGTTTGGCCATCCCACCGTTGGGCTCAGTCATGACGTACCGTGCCATCTGGATTATCTGAGCCAGACGACTCATGGCTTGTTGGGAACGGCGCTTGAGATCTCCAGCGCACTGACGACTATCCCCTATTTCCTCCGTTTCAAGCCACTTGAGATTGAATTACATGTCCATGAGGCGATAAGGGGCCCCGGGCTTAAACACTTCAAGCATCAATTAGGCTTGCCGCCAGCGCCATGCCGCGCCAGCCTACCGCTTTACGCATGTCCACAATGTATGGCAGAGGATGTGGAAAACCATGGGATCGCTTCTTGGCGGCGCGTACATCAGCTGCCGGGCAGCTTGTTTTGCGTTACCCATGCGCAGCCCTTGCTAGAGGCCAAGGAGCGCGTCCGGCGCAAGCAGACAATGCTGTTGCCTGAAGATATTGAGACCTTCGTGCCCAGCGCTCTTTCGCTGGAGATGGAGCATGCCTCTGTCTCTTTGCTTAGGCTGGCCAGACTGAACCGCGATATTCTGGAGAATCCGCTGCCCCGCGCTTACCTGCGCTCCCTGCTACCGCAGGTCTATCGCCAGGGCTTACGAGCCCATGGTCTGCTTACGGCCAGCGGTCGTATTCGTGTCAACGAATACTTGCATTGGTTGCGTGCCCACTTTGGCACACTCAGTGAAATTCGCCCCTTCTGTTACGCCTTGTCCCATGTGCATGCAGACACGCTGTTGCGGATGGTTCGGAAGCCCAGGGCAGACTTCCATCCTATTTATCATGCCTTATTGATCGACGCGATCTTTGGGGGCTGGGCAGGCTTTGTTCAGGCTTATGCTTGGGAGACATGCATCGAGACACAGGATGTGCCTTCAGCATCCGACGGGAGTTCTGTGCCTGCGCATATCGCCAGTTTTATTGCTGCGCTCAGGGAGGCACAGCCGGACTCAAGCATACGAAACCTGGCCGGTCAGTACGGCGTGGATATCAGCACCGGTATGCGCTGGGCGGGAAAACTGGGAGTACTCGACCTTCCTCGCCGTCCCAGGATTCTTCATCATGAGCTCAAACAAACCGTTATCCAAGCCTTGCTAAGAGGTGAACCGCAACGGGACATTGCCAAAAGCACCGGACTCTCACGCGCTACGGTCGATCGCGTCTGTCAGGAGCAGCCGGAACTGCATGCGGCCTGGCGCCGAGCAAATCAGGAGCGGAAACGTAGCAATGCCCGGCAGTCGATTCTTGCCTATATCGACACGCATCCAATGACGACTCTTGCTGAGGCGCACCGCCTGTCACCCCCGGGTTATTGTTGGTTGCGCCGCCACGACCCGGCATGGCTACGACATGCCCTGCCGAGTCGTGCCCCAACCGTCACTCAACGGATATTGCCCAATCGTCCGATCGTGGACTGGAGTGCCCGCGATCGCTTATGTTTTAAGGAACTGAGTCAGATGGCCTGTACGGTGAGTTTTGAGTCCTGGGAGCGGATAAAGGCGGGAACTCTGCTCGGCAAGCTCCCGACGCTACCGTTCTTGCCCAGGTTGGAACGGTTGCCACGGTCAAAACGCTTGGTCGATCAGATTCTCCTCGAACATCGCGCCAAGCGTATTCAACTCAAACGCACACTCTAGATGCAGAGGCTTTATGTCGAGCTCTAAGAAGACAAAAGGTAAGAAGCTACTTGCCCAGAAGAGAAAGCTGCAACGCGAGTTCCTTCAACAAGCAAAAGCTGGAGGCTTATCCGCAACGGAGGTGGTCGAGCGGGCCAGCATTTTTCCTAAGGGCGCAAAATTGAAAGTCGTCAAATGGCCAAAGTTCTAATGGCCATTGACTTGCCTAGTCGGCCAATGATTTGCAGGCCTGTAGAACCTCTACGGATAAAGGAGCTGGCTCATTTGAGCCAGCCTTGCACTATCGCTTACGCCGCATCAATCTATATGCCGCCGGCACCACGAACAATGACAGCAGCGGTGCAGTAATCATCCCACCAACCATTGGCGCCGCAATCCGGCTCATGACCTCGCTGCCTGTGCCACTGCCCCACAGGATGGGCAACAAGCCAGCGATGATGACGGCTACGGTCATTGCTTTCGGACGGACCCGCAGCACCGCCCCTTCTCTTATTGCATCGAGCAGCCCCTCGTCATCCTCCCTGCCTGCATCGATACGTTCATGCCAGGCCTGTTTCAGGTAGACCAGCATGATGACGCCGAACTCGGCCGAGACCCCTGCTAGCGCAATGAAGCCGATGCCGGTCGCAACCGACAGGTTGTAGCCCATGAGGTAGAGAAACCAGACGCCGCCGGTCAGCGCGAACGGCAGCGTCGCCATGATCAGCAGCGCCTCATCCATCCGTGCAAAGGTTAAATACAGCAGCACGAAGATGATCAGCAAAGTCGCCGGCACCACGAGTTTGAGACGCGCATTGGCGCGCTCCAGGAATTCGAACTGGCCCGAGTATGCAAGGCTCATCCCCGGCTCCAGCTTGACCTCCTTGGCGACGGCGGCACGCAGATCGTGCACGACGGATGCCAGATCGCGACCACGGACATCGACATACACCCAGCCCGAAGGACGGGCGTTCTCGCTCTTCAGCATGGGCGGCCCATCCGACACCTTGACCTTCGCCACCATGCCGAGCGTGATCTGGCTGCCCATGGCGGTGACGATGGGCAGTTGCGTCAGCCGATCCACTGTATCCCGCCATTCGCGTGGGTAACGTACATTGATCGGATAACGCGCCAGCCCCTCTACTGTCTCGCCGATGTTGTCGCCGCCGATGAGGCTGGCAACCACCGATTGGACATCAGCGATATTGAGGCCGTAGCGCGCAGCGACGACACGGTCGATGTCCACATCCACATAACGGCCACCCGTCAGCCGTTCGGCGAGCGCCGAGGAAACGCCCGGTACCGTCTTTGCCACATGCTCGACAGCTTGGGCCACCCGCTCGATGTCATCGAGATTCGTACCGGCAATCTTTACGCCGATCGGACTCTTGATGCCTGTCGCCAGCATGTCGATCCGGTTGCGGATCGGCGGAATCCAGATATTGCTCAGGCCTGGCACCTTTACGGTCCGATCCAGCTCCTCGACCAGCTTCTCTGGCGTCATGCCGGGACGCCATTCATCGCGCGGCTTGAACTGGATCGTCGTCTCGAACATCTCCAATGGGGCCGGGTCAGTGGCGGATTCAGCTCGCCCTGCTTTGCCGAAGACATGAGCCACTTCCGGTACCGTCTTGATCATGCGGTCCGTCAGTTGCAGCAGTTCCGAGGCTTTCTGAGCAGACAGGCCGGGCAAGGCCGAAGGCATGTAAAGCAAATCGCCTTCATCCAGCGGTGGCAGGAACTCGCCGCCAAGGCGGCTAATTGGCCATAGTGCTGTCAAGAAAACGACGCCCGCAATTGCCAGCGTGAGCTTAGGACGCGCCAGCACTTTGTCGAGCAGCGGACGGTAGGCGCGGATCAATACCCGGTTGAGCGGATTGCGTGCCTCGTCGGGCAGCTTGCCGCGTATCCAGTAGCCCATGAGGATGGGAATCAGCGTTATCGACAGGCCAGCCGCTGCGGCCATCGCATAGGTCTTGGTAAAGGCCAAGGGGCCGAACAGTCTTCCTTCCTGCGCTTCAAGCGTAAAGACCGGGATGAACGACAGCGTAATGATGAGCAGAGAGAAGAACAGCGCTGGCCCGACCTCGATAGCTGCCTCGGTCATGACATGCCAATGTGCCTCGCCTTTGAGTTCCTGATCTGGATAAGCGTGTTGCCAGGCTTCCACCTTCTTGTGCGCATTCTCGATCATGACTACCGCCGCATCCACCATCGCACCGATCGCAATGGCGATACCGCCCAGCGACATAATGTTGGCGTTGATACCCTGATGCCGCATGATGATGAAGGCCGCGAGTATGCCCAACGGCAGCGACACGATGGCGACCATGGCGGAGCGCATATGCCAGAGGAACACCGCGCACACCAGCGCTACGACGATGAACTCCTCGATCAGCTTGTGCGTGAGGTTTTCGACAGCGCGGTCGATCAGTTTGCTACGGTCGTAGGTCGTGACGATTTCCACGCCTTTGGGCAAGCTGGCTTTGAGTTCCTCCAGCTTCGCATGCACGGCAGCAATCGTCTCGCGAGCGTTCTTGCCTGAACGCAGAATCACGACCCCGCCGACGCTTTCTCCTTCTCCATCTAAATCCGCGATACCGCGCCGCATTTCAGGCCCGAGCTGGATGGTCGCCACGTCACCGAGCGTAATCGGCACGCTGCCGGCAAGCTTGACCGGAATGGCGCGGAAATCGGCCACTGACTTCAGGTAACCGCTGGCGCGCACCATCATCTCGGCTTCGCCTTGCTCCAGCACCGCGCCACCGCTCTCCTGGTTGGCCATATTGATGGCCTCGATGACCTGCGCATGCGTGATGCCCCGGCTGGCCAAGCGCACCGGATCGAGCACGACTTGGTACTGCTTGACCATGCCGCCGACCGTCGCCACTTCAGCAACGTTAGGCAAGGTTTTCAGCTCGAACTTGAGGAACCAGTCTTGTAGCGAACGCAGTTGGGCCAGATCATGCTGCCCTGTACGGTCGACTAACGCATACTGGTAAATCCAGCCCACGCCTGTGGCGTCCGGTCCCAAGGATGCCTTGGCCGATGCTGGCAAACGACTTTGAACCTGGTTCAAGTACTCCAGCACACGAGAGCGTGCCCAATACAGATCCGTCCCGTCCTCGAAGAGTACGTAGACGAAGCTGTCGCCGAAGAACGAGAAGCCGCGTACCGCCTTTGCACCGGGCACCGATAACATGGTCGTCGCCAATGGATAGGTGACCTGGTTCTCGACGATCTGGGGCGCTTGCCCCGGATAGCTGGTGCGGATGATGACCTGCACGTCTGAGAGGTCAGGCAGCGCATCGATGGGCGTGGTCTTGATCGACCAGATACCCCAGGCTGCAATGAAGACGGTCGCCAGCAGCACCAGAAAGCGGTTTGCCACCGACCAGCGTATGAGCTTGGCGATCATTGGGCTTTCCCTTCCAGCTTTTGCAGTCGCTCTACCACCAGACCGTCGTCGCTCTCACGCACACCGACACGAACGCGGTCGCCTGCTTTGAAGCCCTTGATCAAATCTGGGTTCGCCAACGGGAAAGGCATGGTCATGCCCGGCATGGACAGCGTCTTAAACGGCCCATGTGCCAAGGTGATCTCCTTGTCGCTGAAATCGACAATGCGGGCATCGGCTTCATGCAGCGGTGCAGCGGTCGGCGTGGCGCTCACCGCCTTGGCCGTAATGCCTTTGAGGCTGGCTTCCGAATCGATGAGGAACTGGCCGCTGGCGACAACTTGTTGGCCTTCGCTTAGGCCGCTCTTGATCACAGTGCGGTCGCCAACATCGCCTCCGAGTACAACTTCCACGGGCTCGTATCGCCCACCTTCCGTAGCGACCATAACCAAGGAACGCTTACCTGTACGGATCACAGCCTCAGTGGGTACTGATAGCGCATTCTCTTTCGAGGCATTACCCAGCGAGACCTGGGCCGACTGTCCGGGGTGTAGCATGCCCTTAGCGTTCGGCAGCTCGACTCGTACACGCAGGCTTCGCGAGGCATCGTTCAATACTGGAACGATGGCCGCCACTTTGCCGCTTATCGGCGCATCGCTGCCGGCCACGATGGCGCTTGCCTTGGCACCCGGCTGAACTTGCGCGGCCAATGCTTCAGGTACGGCGATCTCCAGCCAGACTGTCGCTAGCCCGTTGATTCGAACTAAGGGCTGCCCCATCGTGAGCGTCATGCCATTGCGCACGTCGAGGCTCTGGATGACGCCGCTGATCGGCGCGGTGACGGTAAAGCGCGCTTTGGGCTGACCGGCAGATTCAACTTCCCGAATCATGCCGTCGCTCATGCCGACAGAGCGTAGACGATCACGTGCTGCTGCCAGCAATGCCGGATCACCGGCAGCCTTCAGCGCCAAAAACTCATGCTGGGCAGACAGCCAATCCGGGACTTGCACCTCGGCCAGTGCCTGTCCGGCCTTGACCACATCACCGGGAGCCAACGCCGCTACGCGGTCCACAAAACCAGGCGCCCGGCTCTGCACTATGGCGACGTCTCTCTCATTAAATCCAATGACGCCCGTCGCATCGATCTGAGATGCTAGCGAAATGCTCGTTACAGGCGCCAGGCGCATACCAAGGCTTTGCGTAATGCTCGGGTCGATTTTGACCCCAGCCGACTCGCCATCGCCATCCGCATACTTGGGCACCAGCTCCATGTCCATGAAGGGTGACTTGCCGGGCTTGTCGAACTTCTGTTGCGGATACATCGGATCGTACCAATACAGCACCTTTCCTTGGCCGTTAGCTTGAATGGGCTCGCCCATCTCCATGGAGGCCAAGGATCGCTGCGACCACCACCAGCCGCCCGCAGCGCCAATACCTAAAAGGGCCGCACCAACGGCAACGTAAATCAGTGTTTGCTTGTTCAATGGTTTCATTGTTGTTCTCCTGAGACGTCGCCATAGGCGTAGTGCAGCCGTACCGCCATTTGCTGGCGCTCGCCTTCAACGGCGATGGCTTTTAGTTCGGTATCGATACGTTCACGACGAGCTGCGACGACATCGGCGAGAGCTCCCTTGCCACCACGCCAGGCAGCGGTAGAGAGTCGAACTTTCTCTTCGGCGAGCGGCAGCAGGATGTCGCGCTGGCGTTTCGAGGCATTGCTCAGGCGCTGGTAATCGGCCCAGTCGGCATCGAGCATGGCGATGTGCTCACGTAGCGTGGCTTCGCGCTCTGCATCCAGTGCCGTACGCTCGGCTTGGCGTGCCGCGATCTGTGGGTCTTGGCGGGAACCAGAGAACACCGGAAGGTCCAGACGAAGCTGGACCGAGACCATGTCGCCGAACTCCGGCGCGCGTTTCTGGTACGCCACATCGACACCCCAATCCGGTCGCTTACCCGCTTTGGCTTCAGCAAGCTCGGCATCCGCCACCTTGGTTCTTGGCTCGAACAAGGCGAGTTCAGGATGCTGATGCAGCGTATGCGCTAGCTTGTCACGGGCGAGATTCCAGTCTGGCGGATCGCCGGCCAGCGGCAGTTCGCCGTCCTGGCCCAGCCAACGTTTCAAGGCGGCAATCGCTTGCTGGCGTCGGGCCGTCAGCTCATCTCGCCGCTCTTCGATCATGGCGGCCTCCTGGCGTGGCATGACGACATCTGCGGCCGAGCCTTTGCCACCGGCAAGTTGCGCACGGACGGCATTGGCTAAAAGGGAGTTTTCTGAAACGAGCGCATCGACACGGGCAAGCTGCTGCTCGACGGTACTGCGAGCAATCCAGGCTGTCGCTGTTTCGCGCAAGACATTCAGTCGCGTTACCCGCGTCTGCGCTTCGGCCAGTTCAAGCCGGCCATTAGCAGCAACAACGCGTGCATCGCGCTTGGCGCTATTGGGAATGTCCTGACTGATGCCAATCCGTTGCATCGTCATGGAGTCCTTGTTCAGGCTGTACCGGTCTTGCCCCTGGATTGGCAAGTTGTCGATACCGAGAGCAAGTTTCGGATCGGGCAACTCGCCGGCAGGCGTGACGGAATAGCGTGCCGCATCAGCTTGAGCCGCATTGGCGCGCAAGGCCGGCGTATCGCTCACCGCCGTCGCAAGCGCCTTCTGAAAGGTCAAGGATTGGGCGAAGCCATTCGACGTGATCGCAGCCAGGACCGCGATCACCAAGCCATGGCGAGACAACGACCGAACGGCCGCATAAGCAGATAGAAGCATATCCAGCTCCAAAGAATCAACGCGCCGCGAGGCGCGAACCCGCTCCCGCCGACTTAGGCGGCGAGAGCGAACCGAGGTGGATTACTTCGCCTGCTCGATCTTGGTGACAGTGGGCACACTGTTCACCATGTCGGCGACGAAATTGACCTTGTCACCGACCTTGACCTGCTTGAGCATGGACGAGTCTTTGACGTTGAAGGCCATGGTCATGCCAGGCATGCCCAGGTTCTTCAGCGGGCCATGCTTGATAGTTAGCATGCCACTCGCAGGGTCGATCTTCTTGATCTCGCCATTGGTCATTTCGGTGGATGCCGGCATAGCCTTCATATCGCCAGCGGGCATCTTCATGGTTTCGGCCTGTGCGACCGCAGCCGGGAGGATTGCCAGCGCGGCAATCAGGGAGAAAGCGGTTTTCATGTAATTTCCTTCGAATCTCAATCGGCGGCAGTGTCCGGATGGCGAATGCCGACCAGAACACGCGTCGCCAAAGCAAAGCGCATCTCCGTGCAAAAGCACGGCGTTACTTGCGGGAGAAAATTACGCGCGCGTTGGCGGTCGCCAAACGCTGGAGGCGTCGAAGGTGCGTACGGAGAGTACGAGGGATGGGTACTGCGTAGTCGGGGCTACCGACAGTGGAAGCGAGGAAACGAAGCTGGCTGGGTACAGAGCCGAGACCGGACAATCCTGACCGGTCTTGCACATCTTGCCGGTCTTGGCGGCAGTATCGGCATCATTGCAGCAATCATGGTCGGCCATAGTCTGCTGATCCATGTCCGCCATTTGCATCTGCGCCATGCTGTCCGATTGTTCCATGGGGCAAGGCGCTGAGCGCATGTGCACGCTGGCAATCCCCTGGAGCGGGATGGCCAGACACAACAGCATCAACAAAAAAAGCCGGAACTTGCGCATGCGTGGATTCTAGATGAAATCTTTGGTGCAGGTAAAGCGAGCATATTGACCGAAGGGGCCGCTGTAAGTTCAACCATGTTTGGCTTGCAGCAAACGTAGACCGTTCACCACAACAATGAGGCTGGCCCCCATGTCCGCAAATACTGCCATCCACATGGTCGCGCTCCCGAAGATTGCCCAGAAGAAAAACACCGCTTTGATCCCCAAGGCCACCGAAATGTTCTGCCAAAGGATGGCATGCGTGTGGCGAGACAGCTGCACTGCCTCGGGAATCCGGCGCAGGTCGTCATTCATGACAACAAGGTCGGCCGCTTCCATGGCCGTATCCGTGCCTGCAGCACCCATTGCAATCCCAATATCAGCCTGAGCCAGAGCGGGTGCGTCGTTGATACCGTCCCCGGTCATCGCAGTCGGGCCGTACTTGGCCTGCATCGCCTTGACTGCCGCGAGCTTGTCTTCCGGAAGCAGGTTGCCGCGTGCTTCCTCGATCCCGGCCTGGTGTGCAATCGCGCTGGCCGTCGCCTGATTGTCACCCGTGAGCATGATGGATGTAATGCCCAGTTTACCGAGCGCTGCAACCGCTTCGCGCGAAGAGGCCTTGATGGTGTCCGCCACTGCAAACAGACCCATGACGCCGGCATCATTGGCGAGCAAAGTTACCGTACGTCCTGCCTTTTCGTGTTCTTCCAGTTTGGCTTCGAGTTCACTAGAACACTGGTTACGCTCTTCGATCAAGCGATGGTTGCCCAATACATAAGCGGCGCCATCGACATTGGCTTGCGTGCCACGCCCCGCCAATGCTCGGAAGTCTGCTGCATGGAGGGTGCTTGCTGGCAATCCTTGGGCAATCGCCTTGGATACCGGATGGTCAGATGCTGCAGCCAATGCTGCCGCAAGTCTCTCAACATCTGCCTGCCCGTGGCCATTGAGCGCCTCACTAACGACCAGTTTGGGCTTGCCTTCGGTAATGGTGCCGGTCTTGTCCAAGGCGATGGCCTTGAGCTTGCGTGCCTCTTCGAGATAGACGCCGCCTTTGATCAGCATGCCGCGCCGAGCAGCGGCGGCCAGGCCACTGACCACCGTTACTGGTGTAGAGATAACCAGGGCACAGGGACATGCAATGACTAGAAGCACCAGTGCTTTGTATAGCGCCTGCAGCCAAGTCCAGCCCGCAATCAGCGGCGCCCCAATGGCGACAGCCAAAGCGAGGACGAAGACAGCGGGTGTGTAGACCGAGGCAAACTTGTCGACAAAACGCTGAGTCGGCGCTTGCGTGGCTTGAGCTTCCTCAACCGCATGGATAATCCGAGCCAGGGTGGTATTGCTGGCGAGCGCCGTTACACGAAACTCCAGCGTGCCGGATTCATTGATGGTGCCAGCGAACACAGTATCACCGGCTTGTTTGTCTACAGGCAGGCTCTCGCCGGTAACCGGTGCCTGATTGACGGCACTGCTACCTCCTGTCACTACCCCATCCAGCGGCAGGCGCTCACCCGGGCGAACCCTAACGATGACATCCAGGGCCACGTCGCCTGAGGGCACTCGCATCCAACTGCCATCTGTTTGCTTAACCTCGGCATCTTCCGGCGCCAACGCCATCAGGCTCTTGATCGCATTGCGGGCACGATCTACCGAACGAGCTTCAATCAGTTCGGCAATGGCATATAAGGTCATGACCATGGCCGCTTCCGGCCATTGGCCGATGAGGAAAGCTCCCGTCACGGCTACCGTCATCAAGGCATTCATGTTCAGGCGGCCACGGAAGAGCGCAGTGAAGCCCTTTTTGTACACGGAGAAGCCTGCTAGCCAAATCGCACATCCGGCGAGCGCCATGCCGAACCCTTTGGCAATCGGTGTATCGGGCGCGAAATAGTCGATAGCTTCGGCAGCAATCGCAAAACCCAGGCCTAGCGCTGGCCGCAAAAATCCGCCCTCGATGCCATGGTCTTCATGCGCCTCGATCAAGGGATTGATTTCGAAGCCGGCCTTTTTAATGGCCGCCATGGCCTCCACCTGAGTTGCCTCGCCGCCTGAGATCGTCAACGTTCGCGCACTCAAGGCGAAACTCAAACCATTGATGCCAGAGACAGGCGCCAGGGCTTCCCGAATTTCCTTTTCCTCAGTCGGGCAATCCATGTTGGGAATCCGGTATGTGCTACCGCCGACTGGAGAGGCAGGCTTAGTCTCCACCGTGCTGCATGAGTCGCCGCAGCAACTGCCGCATGAGGATTTCGAAGTGTTTGTATCTTCCATATAGCCTCCGTCAATCTTCATCACGCCTGTGTGCCAGGCGGTAGAGCAAAGGCAGCACCAACAAAGTCAATGCTGTCGAGGAAAGAATGCCGCCAATTACCACGGTTGCCAGTGGCCGTTGAACTTCAGCGCCAGTACCGGTAGCAATTGCCATTGGCACGAAACCGAGGGATGCAACCAGAGCTGTCATCAACACTGGCCGCAAGCGGGTCAGTGCCCCTTCGCGGATAGCGGAATCAAGTGAACGTCCTTCTTCGATCAGATGGCGAATAAAGGAAATCATCACCAGACCATTAAGCACGGCCACGCCCGATAGCGCAATGAAGCCAACTGCTGCCGAGATGGAAAGCGGAATACCGCGCAACCAAAGGGCGATGACGCCGCCAGTCAGTGCGAAAGGAATACCAGTGAAGACAAGCAAGCCGTCCTTGAAGTTTCCGAACATCATATAGAGCAGCGTGAACACCAGTAGCAAGGCGACAGGAACGACGACCTGCAGGCGCGCCACAGCAGATTGCAACTGCTCGAACGTTCCACCCCAGGCTGTCCAGTAGCCACTTGGAATCTTGATCTGCTGAATTTTCGTTTCTGCTTCGCTCACAAACGAGCCGATATCGCGACCGCGTACATTGGCCGAGACAACAATCCGGCGCTTGCCATTCTCGCGGCTGACCTGGTTAGGCCCAGGGGCAAGCTCCAGCGTTGCCACTTCACCCAACGGGATGTAATTGGTTCTGGCTTCGGTACCGGCTCGGTTGCCATCACGCGGTAACGCGATAGGCAGGCGCCTCAAAGCATCGACGTCAGCCCTCACGGTATCCGCCAAACGTACGACGATATCGAAGCGGCGATCTCCCTCAAAGAGGGTTCCTGCTTCGCGGCCACCTGCAGCAATCGCGACGGCCTCCTGGACATCAGCGATATTGAGACCGTAGCGTGCCGTCTTGTCCCTGTCGATATTGACGGTGAGCATTGGCAAGCCAACGGTCTGTTCGATCTTGACTTCCGAGGCGCCAGGAATCTTCTCCAGTACTCCGGCGATTTCCGTAGCGGTCTTACTCATGACCGTCATGTCATCGCCGAAGACTTTGACCGCAACATCGCTGCGCACGCCCGAAATCAGCTCATTGACGCGCATCTGGATCGGTTGAGAGAACTGATAGAGCGTGCCAGGCAATGTTTCGACGGTTTCCTGGATAGCCGCAAGAAGCTCTGCACGAGATTTCTTCGGCGCTGGCCATTCACTCTCGGGTTTCAGCATGATGTAGCCATCGCCACCGCTTTGGGGCATCGGGTCAGTTGCGATTTCGGCGGTGCCGGTACGCGCAAAGACACGTTTAATTTCTGGATGTTTTTCCTTTAAGAGGCGTTCTACTTGTTGTTGCATGAGAACAGCCTGGCTCAGCGATGTTCCTGGTATACGCACAGCCTCGAAAGCAAAGTCTCCCTCGCTAAGGTTGGGGACAAACTCGCTGCCCATACGGCTCGCCATCAGTCCGGTCAGTGCCACCAGCACACAGACAATCGTCAGAACCAAAGGCTTATTGGCCATGGCGCTATCCAGAAGCGGCGCATAGCGTTCCTTTGACCATGCCATCAGGCGGCTTTCCTTCTCAGCGACCTTGTCACCGATGAAGAGCGCAACCGCGGCAGGAATAAAGGTAATCGACAGGATCATGGCCCCGAGCAAAGCCGCGACCACGGTGAAGGCCATCGGGTGGAACATCTTTCCTTCCACTCCTGTGAGGGTGAAGATCGGCAGATACACGATCATGATGATGAGCTGGCCGTAAAGCAGTGGCCGGCGAGCCTCCTTCGCGGCGGCGAATACTTCGTGGAAGCGTTCGCTCAAGGTCAGGGTGCGGCCATGGTGCCCTTGGGCATGCGCCAGGCGGCGTACGCAGTTTTCGACGATGACGACTGCGCCATCAATGATGATGCCGAAGTCGAGGGCACCCAGGCTCATCAGGTTTGCGCTGACCTTGTAGCCCACCATGCCGGTGAAGGTGAACAGCATGGACAACGGAATCACCATGGCAGTGATAACGGCCGCCCGGATGTTGCCAAGGAAGAGGAAAAGGACGGCAATAACGAGAATTGCACCTTCCAGCAAGTTCGTCTTGACCGTCGAGATCGCCTTGTCGACCAGCACAGTCCGGTCGTACACGGTGACGGCATGTACGCCCTCGGGCAGAGTGCGGTTGATTTCCGCCATTCTCTTATCGACGGCGGAAGACACGGCGCGGCTATTCTGGCCGATCAGCATGAAGACTGTGCCCAGCACGACTTCGCGGCCGTCGTCGGTAGCCGCACCGGTGCGCAGTTCGCGGCCTAATCCAACGTCGGCGACATCACGGATGCGTACTGGGACGCCTTTGACATTGTTAAGGATGACGTTGCCGATATCCTCAATGGAGCGCACTTGCCCAGGGGCTCGAATCAGATATTGCTCGCCGCGTTTTTCGATATAGCCGGCGCCGACATTGTTATTGTTGCGGTCGATGGCGGTGACGATGTCCCCCAATGTCAAACCATAGGCAGCCAGTTTTTCCGGACTCGGCGCAACCAAGTATTCCTTCGCATACCCACCGATGGAATTGATTTCCGTCACACCCGGTACGTTGCGCAGTTGCGGCTTGATGATCCAGTCCTGGATTTCACGTAAATCGGTGGGGGTATATGCCGAACCGTCAGGCTTCTTGGCACCTTCCTTCGCTTCGACGGTCCAGAGATAGATTTCACCTAGGCCAGTCGCAATTGGCCCCATGGCCGGACTGGTGCCGGCGGGCAGACGCTCCTTGGCTTCCTGGATTCTTTCATTCACCAACTGGCGGGCAAAGTAGATATCGGTCCCGTCCTTGAAAACGACGGTCACCTGAGACAAACCGTAACGCGACACCGAACGGGTTTGCTCCAGGTTCGGCAGGCCCGCCATGACGGTCTCAATCGGATAGGTGACACGTTGCTCAGCCTCCAGCGGCGAGTAGCCGGGAACCTGCGTGTTGATCTGGACCTGGACATTCGTTATGTCCGGAACGGCGTCGATGGGCAGACGCTGATAGCTATAGATGCCTAGACCGGCCATGCCGATGACAACTAGCATGACGAGCCATCGTTGCTCGATGGCGATGCGAATGATGCGCTCAAACATGGTGTCGGCTCCGCCTCAATCGTCATCGGAGCTCGACTTGCCGAGCTCCGCTTTAAGGATATAACTGTTCGCCGCTACATAAGGTGTGCCGGCCTTGAGACCCTGCAGGATTTCCGTGCGTTTGTCGTCTGTGCGCCCGAGTGTCACTGGTTGCGCCTTGAAACCATCATCGGTACGCACGAACACTGCAGGCTTCTCGTTCAAGGTCTGGATAGCGTCGTTCAGCACTGACACAGCGGCATCGGATTGCCCAACGGCCACTTCAACGTTGACGAACATACCCGGTCGCCATGCCGTCTTCGGATTGGCGAGTGTTACGCGCGCAGTCGCCGTCCGAGTTTCCTGACCGAGCAATGAGCCGACATACGAAATGGTACCTTCGGCCTCGGAATCGAACGATGCCGCCTTGACGCGGACACGCTCGCCGATGCGTACCGTATTGAGGTCTCTGGCCGAGACGATGATTTCCGCCCAGACCGTCGTGAGATCGGAGAGCACAAAGATATTGGCGTCTTCCTTGACCGCCTCGCCAAGGGCGATTTGCTTTTCGACAATCATGCCGTCAAAGGGGGCACGAATTTCGTAGCGATTAAGTGGGCCATTTCCCTCAAGCCCGGCCCCCAGGGCGACCAGCTTGGCCTGGGCATTGGCGACGGCGATCTCTGTCTCACGCAGTGCCTGCTGCGCTTGCAGATAGTCCTGTTCGGCGCTGATTTTTTCTTGCCAGAGCTTCTTCTCCCGCTCGTAGACAACTTGCGCCATTGCCCGACGCTTTTGCGCGGTCAGCAACTCGCTGCGGCGCTCCGAAAGCTCGGTGCTGGCAATGACGGCCAGGACCTCGCCTTTCTTGACCAGTTGGCCAAGGTTGGCGGGTACGCGTTCAACCACGCCGGCCAGGCGCGGGACGATATGTGCGGTCCGGTCCTGGTTGAAGCGAATCTCTCCAGGCAGTTGCAGAAAGGTTTGAATTTTCTCGGGCTCGGCCTTTTGAATCGAGATGCCCGCAGATTTGATTTGGGCATCGGAGAGCTTGATCTCGATGGCTTCAGCTGATTCCTTTTTCTCTTCCGCCTCTTTGGATTCGCTATGGCTTTCGGCACGCTCAGCATGCTCCTCCGTTGGCTCAACGTTTCTAGCTCCTGAGACGAAGATTAGCAAACCAAGAGCGATGCCCACTGCCAGTACGCCGACGATACCGAGAAATTGTTTACGTCCCAGGCGCGATTCAAGATTCTGGAGAAAGTGCTTCATGTCGATTCCTAGCGTGAAAATCCGTCGGTTGTACCGAGGAGACGATCAAGATCGGCGGCAGCACGGTGCGCCGCGGCCAATGCTCGCAAATACTGGGTTTTGGCTTGGAACAGCGTGCGCTGTGCGTCCAGCACTTCAAGAAAACTGAATTTGCCAGCCGTGAAGCCTGTCGTTGCAGCATCAAACGCACTTTGCGCACCCGGCAGAATTTCTCGCTGCAATGATTCAGCCTCCAGTCGAGCGGTTTTTAGCTGTTCGTAAGTGGTGGCTAGTTCGGTAGATAGCCGCGCCTGTGTTGTTGCGACTTCTTCCTCCGCTTTGTCGCGGCGACGCAAGGATTCCAGCAAGTTCCCTTGATTGCGATCAAAGATCGGAATCGGGATGGCGACGCCAAGCACAGCCTGATTTCGCCCCAACTCTTCGTCGTGCTTGTTTCCCAAACTGACCGTCACATCGGGGACACGACGAGCCTTTTCCAATTCGACAATAGCTTTGCGCCGATCCAGCTCAAGCTGGGCTTTTTGCATGCCAGGAGATGTGGCGAAGCGTTTGTCCAATGTCTCCGTTGCAGGCAGTGGCGGCAGCGATTCTGCTAACCCATCGGCACGCTCAAAGCGCGGGGCCGGATTACCCCAATTGGCGGTCAAACGCTTTCGTGCATTCACCAAGTCGCTATTGGCCTGGGCTAGATCGACACGAACCGCCGCTTCAGCCACACGCGCCTTGGTTTCCTCGACCGGCGAAATCTTGCCTGCAATGACTCTGCGGGAGGCTGCTTGAGTTGAGCGCTGCGCCAACTCAAGCAGCGATTGGGCGATCTTGACGCGCTCTTGTGCTGTTAGCACGTCGAAAAATGCGGTGATTACATTCGCACGAATTTCGGCCTTTTTGGCGTTGAGTTCGGCTGTAGCGATCGCCCGTCCACGTTCTGCGACTTCAACCCTGGCACCTCGTTTGCCGCCCAGCTCAAGCGGCTGGCTCACCAATACCGTCGTCGTACGGGTCGATTTCTGGCGATCTTCTATCTGAGTGCTCAACTGCGGATTCGGCAGGACACCCGCTTGAGTCACAGTGCCTTCCCAAGCCTCAACTTCCCGTGTATTCGCAGCCAGCTCAGGATTGGCCGAGAGCGCCAATCGTACAGCCTCAGCCAACGTCAATAAGCCTGCCGCCTCTTGAGTTCGGGCGGCAAATGCATTTTCGGAGGCGTAGGAGATCGTAGGCAGCGAGACTTCGTAGCTGGACGAGGACTGCGCCCAAGCAGGCGGTCTCGACACCGCTAAAAGCAGCGGCAGCAATAGATAGATTCGTGTCGTCTTCATAGTGCTGACATAGGTGGAAAATGGATCAAGCCAAGGAAAAGACCGGCTACAATCAGATTTGACACCTTGGAGCCACTACAGGGTCAAGCACTTTGAGAGGATAAAATGCGAATCGGCGAACTTGGACAAGCAACGGGCGTAGACGTCGAAACCATCCGCTACTACGAGAAAGAGGGACTGTTGTCAGCGCCGGCACGTAGCGAGAATGGGTATCGGGCATATAGCGCTCAGCACGTCGAGCGACTGGCCTTCATCCGCCATTGTAGAGCCCTCGATATTCCGCTCGCCGAGATAAAACGTCTTTTGGATTTTGTTGCCCACCCGGAAGCCGATTGCGGCGACATCGACCGACTGATCGATGCTCAGCTCGCAAAGGTCAAAGCAAGACTGGCTAGTATGAAAGCGTTGGAAAAACAGTTATCAGCGCTCAAAGGGCGGTGCGGCGCCAACCACACCGCCGGAGAATGCGGCATCTTGCATGAGCTGGTTGCAGCTGCCCACAAAGAGGCTTGTGTCTGCCATCCATCTGCATTCGGTGGGTAGCAAACGCTTGCCTTCACTATTCACTACCGTCACCGCTCCCACGCTCAAGCTCTTCCTGTAGCTTTTCCAGACCGGCAACGTGAAGATCCTGCGTTCCCCGCTTGCGAATATCTTCGGGCGACAAGGTTTTATCAAGCGCCTCGCGCTTCTCCTGTTTCTTTGCCTCGCGCGTTTTTTCTGCCTTGAACTTAGATTGCTCAGTCCGTGCCTTAGATTCAGGCTTGGCCCCTCCAGCGTTGCCACCAGAGCTCTCCGACTCATCATCCAGCGCTTTCCCCCAAGCGCGCGCATAGAACGCTGCGTTCACGTCCGGGAAAAGTAGTAAGCGCTTTGGATCACGTTTGGCAAAACCATCCGCCAGCGGCCTGAGCTTTTCGAAACTGCCGCCCGCATATACCTTCAGAATGTCTTCCGGGCCAATGCTACTAGCGCCGGCAAAGATCGCCTCCAATTGACTTTCGCTCCATAAGACCAAACCACTTCTCTGAACGCCACCGCAGCACTCACGTAGCACGTCCGAACAGCGTTCCGGCTCCCGAACCGGCTCCGTCAATACGTAAAACCCGAATACCCCTCTACGAAAAGCGCTCCAATCGTCATCGGCATATTCCGAATCAATTGCGCCGATCGGATGGTGATATTCCGCAGGCACTGTATTGAGTCGGCTCAAATCCTGGCTGTAATTGATCCAGTCAAACGCCAGCTCGTTTCCCATCAAAACGACGGGAATACCCGTATTGATCAGCGTCAGTAGAAACAGCTGCATGAGCTCGGCTTGATCCGATTTCATGAGGTTACGCAACTGCCCTTCGTCGATAAAGATGATGCCGGTGTAGTGGGCGACGAGGCGGACGACCGTCGCGATGGCAAGACGCTCCACCGTTTTGAATTTACGAAAAAGCGTTCCCGCGTAGTCGGTTCCTAAAGCGCGATCAAGGTCCAGCAGAATTTGCAATAGAAACCCGCCGCGGGTACCGTCTGAAGGCAGATTGGTATACAAATAGACTAACTGCGACATCTGCAGCCATTGCGCCTCTGGACAAGGACCGTGGTGAATGACTTGCGGCAAGAGATTGCATAGCCGCTGGATGGTGACCGTTTTGCCAGTCCCCGTCGGCCCCTTGATGATGAGCGCCGAGACGCCGCTCACGGGCGACGGCATCAATGGCGCCTTCGTGATCTGATCCGTTTTAATGAAATCCCAATAGCGACGACGGCTTTCGGCCCGGATCGGATTGCGCACCTTCAAGCTTCCCCGCAGCATGCCAAGACATTTGGCCGCGACTCGAATCGACTGCTCCGTCGGTTCCAGCGGCATCTTGTCTCCCGTCAAAAGCTCGATGCGTTCAAAGTCCGTCAAAGTGGCGAGATTCAAGCCAGCCGTCGGGTGAAATGCCAAGCGTGCAGCCAAATCCGCCATGCTCGCAAAGACGGGTAAATTCGCAATGAGGGGATTAGGCTCATGAAACCAATGATCACTTTGCATTGGTTTCTCCTTCCCGATTCCGATGTGCCACCACTTCTCCGAAGATCGACCGCCTAGGGGGCGATGACACCGGCTTTGCTTGCTGGGTTTGTTGAGTGTTTGGGGGACACTCGTCAGTTGCGTCAGCGGCCACTGTTTCCACCTCATCTTCCATACCATAGAACGCTTCCGATAGGATGGGTGCCCCATCCCTGAGTAGAGCGGCCTCGTCTTCTCGATTCGCTGCCTTATCAGCCTTGAGGCTTGCTTTGGAAGGCGGCTTGTCGAGCTCATCCAACGCGGCTTGATAGGCAGACCTCGCCTCTTGCTTGGTTCTTTCCTGCCCCTCTTCGAGCTTCCCCCGAATCTGCTGACGTTGCTCCTCCATTAACGGACGACGGAGCGCATCCTCATCCTCCAATTCGAAGATGTCGGCCAGGCTGGCTTCATAGGGTAGGTCCTCGTCTTCCGATACGAGCTGCAGCTCGATCAGTCGGCCATTCGCTAAGTCGCGATACCAAATACGTTTCACGCAATTGGGGTCATAGAGGAACACATCGTCGAAATAGGTAGTATCCTGCTTTTTGCGTTCAAGCTTGGCTTCAATGATGCGAGGAACGATGGCTGCATCGTTACTGAAATAACGTAGCCGCCGCAGAAAAACTCGCTTTACGGGCCCCTTGTCGTCCCGCAAGAGCCGTACGCCGGATTTGGTGAAGGTGCCTTTGCATCTGGGCAGCAAAGCAGCGCGGGCCTCATCCATGCTCATCAGCGATCGTGCGACCTTGCCGCGCTCGATAGCCCATCGGGTCAAACCAAGGCGCGTCAGTTCCACGCCGGCGCGTTGCATTTCCAATGTCGGCTCGATGTTCAATGGCATCGTGTTGTAGGCGTGAAGCGCACGCACGAACTCACGCAGGCCTTCGATAATCGTATGCCTGGCACGTTCGGTCGCACTTTGCTCGCCGCGCTCTGTCCGTTGACCGTAGGTCGAGCCATCCATGTTGTGATCGATCATGCGATGAAACGTATGGTGGCCGGCTTCGGCCATGGAATTCATGTCGGATCGCGCTACCGGCGTGTGTTCACAATGCGTACCGATCTCACCCAACGCGCTGTGGACAGCCTCGCATCGGAGATCCGTGTTGTCTGCTCTGGCTGCAGCGAACATGATCGGAATCCAGTCCTCGGCCGGAATTTCTTTTTCCAGTCCGAGGAATTCCAGCAACTCTCGCTTGTCGCTCATCGCGCTCAGAAAGGCCAGATTGACCGTTTTTGCGCTGGGGGCGTCGATACCGTAGTAGAAACCCGGGATGTAGCCGTATTTCATGTCGACCGTCAAAATGCGATTGGCGCCGCCAATTCGCTTCAGGCGATCCAGCAACGAGACAAACTCGAGATCGGGCGGGGAACTGTCAATCGAAGCACGCTGCCCAACGGCGACGACACCGTCATTCGCAGACGCCTTAAGCGCCCGATCAATTCGATCCAATGTGGTCTGGGGAAAGTGCCGCTTCCAGCCGGCCGCTCTCGGATTACGCTTTTCGCCCCAGGTTCTGAACTGCATGAAGCTCGGGCGCTGATGCTTGGGCAGCCACTTCTTTTCAGACGTCCCATCCGGCTTCTGAACCAGCGTCGAGTAAAACTCGGTCCACATCATTCGGCATGCCGATATCATCGTCCGATGGCGGACATAAAAATGGCGCCAGCAGTAATCGATGACGTCTTTGTCATGGTCGGTCAGCACAAATCCCAATGTCGTCGGGTCTTTCAGCTGCGCGCCACCGGGGCGGCGGCCAAGGGGGCCTGTGGCTTTACGCTCTTTTCCTGACAAACCGCAATTACCATACAGCGGCGTCACGGCCCGGCGATTAAAGTTGCCCGCCCAGTAACAAAACAACCACTGTTCCAGTTCTCGGGCTTTAGTCATCTGCTCTTTGCGCGTCTTGCCCAATTGGCGCGCCCGACGCTGAACACGATCCCTGAAGACTTCGGCGTCGAAGAGTAGCTCTGCACTCTCATCCTCCACCAAAGGCCGGATCATGTCCCAGCGCTTTCTCCGCAACGCCAATACCGGAGGCGGCATCTCTAGCGTGCCTCCATATTTCAGAATGAGCTCCTCATCCTTGAGCCCCCGATCGCCTTCGGGCATACCTTCGGCTACCGTAGTGATCATGGGGTTGGGGAAACTGCATTGCGCTTCAAGCTCCTCACGCGGATAGAGACGATAGGTGACATAGAAAGAGCGGTTGCTCGACTGTCTACGCGTGATCGGGATTAGCCAGATATGCTGCGACGACTGATACAGCACGCGCATAGGCTCTTTGATCAAAGCCTCATCGCATAGTGGATTCAGCAGTTGCCCGGGGATAAAAGTTGTCATATGGCCTCCCGCAGCAAAGAGCTTTGGACAGCTCGCCGGAAGCCCAGCCCGCCAGGTGCGAGAGGCTGAGTCAGATCGATGCTCCTGTTGAGATCGGCGTCAATCAACTGATTCCAGAGGCAGTGCTGAATCAGATAGTCAGCGCCATGCCGAGATAAAGAGAAATCCCGTTCAAGCAGAGTGCGCCACTCCAAGGGCGGTTCTTGAGACATATTGGCAGCATGGCGATCGAGGAAGCTATCCAGGACGTGTCGCAGTCGATGTGTAATTGGAAGCACGGCCGTTTTATGCAACCAGTCGAGGTTATCCAGCAATTGCGCTGGATACAGTGACCTATCGCCGACGAAGTAATGAATCCCCATGAGTGCGCAGTAGCGGCGTTCCACCTCCAGCTTTTCTGCGCCGCGCGCCAGCGGATCGATATAGAGATAGGCTTCGGACTGGAGGGGCTTGACCGAAACAAAGGTGCACGCTTGCGCCGGATCTTCGATCCAGGGCAGGGTGAGCGCCAAATCAATCGTCCAGACATAGGGGATGCGGGTCCCCGGGAAATAGCCGTGATTGATATTGCTGTCACGACACAGCCCCCATAACCCGCCCGACCAAGGCAAATCCTGTGCCGCCGTCGAATATCCAATCAAAGGATGGGGATGCGCCCATGACCACATGGGCAATTGCTCCCGGACCCAACATCCGGCCCAGGCATACAGCAATGCCAGTCGCCATTCGGAAAAGGAGAAGAAGTGCCCCCTACGCCGAAATGGGGGGACCGTAGAACCCCCGACCACCTGTGTCGATACTGGCGACGGATTCCAGCGCCGTATCTCGAGGAAAGGCCGATAGTCTTCACCGTGCCCCGTGCCAGCACCGCCCTTGATGAGTTTCTTGAGATATGCCTCGGTAACACGCGGAGCCCTAGCCATGATGGCACCTCCGCGAATCCAGCCAAGCGTGAGTCGTTGTCATACATTTCTCCAAATATCGGCCAGCAGCGATCGCCGCCCGGCCCTAGCCTGGACAACCGACAAATTTGGAGAAAAAGGGGGGCTTGACTTCGCCCACGTGCCTACGACATACTTCAGCTGTCTAGTTCTGAAGGTCTGCAATGCCATAGGGTTGCGGACGAAGCAAAGGCCGGCCGCTCTCCAAGCGCGTCGGCTTTTTCTTTTTTGGGGTTCAGGATTGGGTACGCGCTAGAAGTCTTTCCGGGCCATTTCCTGGCCACCGTTGCATGAGTAAGGCTTGCAGGAGTAATTTCTAAGGCTACACTTAGGCAAGCATTTATTTACGCAAAAGTGAGCCAAAATATTCACTTTTGTGAACTTTACGGAAAGCCCAATATGGATGCAATGTCGACCTTGGGTTCGCGGCTACGGGAGGAAAGAAAGCGACTTGGTCTGCTTCAGCCCGCCTTTGCCGAACTCGGTGGCGTCAAACGCGTGACCCAGCATCTCTATGAACAGGACGAACGTGTCCCCGACGCCAACTACCTGCTACAGATGCACGCGCATGGCGTTGACGTCACCTACGTTCTTCTTGGGACACGTAAAACCGCCAATGCCATCGCCATCGATATGAATGCGCTGTGCGACATCTATCGGGCAATTGACGACTTCGCGCGGAACGACATGGGAGAGCCTTTGGCCATTGAAGAGCGGCTACGCTTGTTTTCTTTGCTAACCCTCGCGCAATCCGGGGGCACCGCCCCGACGCCACCTGCGGATTTGCATCGACGCCTCATGCTGTGCCTTTCGGTTGCTGCTTAAAGTGAAAACTCTCTTCGTTTACGCGCTGACCTTTGGCTGGATTTGGCGAGGTCGTCGACGGCGTGCCGTTGCGGAACAACGCTTGGCATTAGTACTTGAAACACATGGGGACGCCTCTTTTGAAGCCCGTCATGCGACCGATGTCTTCAGTCGCGCCGAGTTCGCCGCGCGCTATGGCAGGCACGCACCAAGCCCTGTACGTCAATACATCAAGGCTCTCGCTCGCCAAGGCATGCCCTTGTCAGACTTGAGGATCCTGCTTGCCAACCGCATGCTCATTGCAAGAAACGGCACTGTTTCGCTGCGCACCGATCTCAATCTATCGCTCGACTACTGGATCGGTTGGCTCATGATTGTCTTCGGCTGCTTGCTAATGTCTGGTCTACTAACTTGCATTTACCAACATTGCGGCAGCATTCCGTGGCTGCCGACGTTGGGGGCAATGCTATGGATGGGTCTCGGCTACTTCTTCATGAGCCTCTACACCATCTACCCCTATACCATCGCGCGTCGATACCACGCTTTGCTCCATTGAGTCTGGATGTCCCTGCGGTCGCTTTGCGGAGGCTGCTTGTAGCGCCTTCCGCTTTCGCAGCATCACTTGCTGTTCAGCCTCATACAAGGCCCAATTCACTTTAAATTTCGATTTGGTCTTATTGCCTTGATGAACCGCTTGCTGCAACAGCGGTAACATCGCCTCTTTGGCTTTGATGAATTGGCTCAGTCGAACTCGCCCAAGCCTAGGAATACCTTCAAGCACTCTGCTGCCGCTAATGCACGCCAGACTGCTTTGCCACGCCAAATCTTTCAGCAAATGGGCAGTGATCGGTACATGTGCAACGGCATCCACTCTCGGTGCGGCGCCGTGCATTTGCGCCACATGGGCGTACGCCTCCAAGCATTCATCCAAGGACCTGAATAACACCGCTGCGATCAACGCATGCGCATGAAAATTCTTAATATATGCCTGGTGTGCAAAGAACCAACACAGCCATCCGGCGCCTCCACCAATGCGGAGCGACAACCCCAGGCTCGATAAGAACTCTGTTGGGAACGATTTTTCGATCGCTCTACGCAACCGCGCGGGAACGGCGGCCTCGCCAACACCGAATCGTTCCATGGCTTTCTCGGCCAACACGTCGACCATCAAATGCGGCTCGAAAGTCGCGATCTTCTCTTTGAGCAGCGCCTGTACGAATCGTGCAAAAAGCAACAATGCCGCCGTCTTTGATCGTGCTGAATATTCAACCGGATAAGCAGAACCACAATGAATGCAGTTGGCCGAGCCAGCCTCTGGCCGGATCACATTGCCAGGCACAGACCGACATTGAGGACACGCTTCCATTAACAGACAGCCATGGTCAGGGCAAACAAGAACACCGCGGACTTGATGGCTAGTCCGCCAGCGTGCGTAGCCGTGATACTCAAGATCATGAGCGCGGCATGCTGGGCAAAACGCTAAGTGTCTTTCTGAATGGACCCAGTGCCGGCGGCTGTCTGCTAGCTTCCCTCTTGTAGGGGCCCCTATTCGTGCTCCGCTAATATCACTTCGGTGATATGCCACCGGCTCGAAGGGCTTACATAAGCGCTCAAAACCGTTCCGTTCCAGCAATGCTGCCTCATCAAAACTGGCTGCAAAAACCCTGGCTACTTTCGCGTAGTAATAGTTGAACCCCATATTCCGCAGAACGTACTTGGATACGCCCGGAAACACCTGCCAAGGATTGAGGCAATTGAGTCGCATATAGCCATGGACGAGAGACAAAATATGCTCATCCTCGATGGGCGTCGGCAATATGGCGAACTTCGGCAGGCCCTGGCTCATGGAAATCTCCGGCAGTACTTTGCCGAAAATATAAATGCGCCAGACCTCTGCCTTAAGGTCGATCAGCCCGCTAACAGCGTCACTATCGATACGTTAAGACTTTACCTCTACGACTCAGTCACTACTCCATCATCGGCACCAGATTGAACAACATCGGCCTCATCCCGAACGTACAACTTTAGCTTGAGCAGTGAATTGATTTCCCCGCAAGTAACCTTGAAGGCAATGTCGCTCAACGCCCCCACCTGAAAGGTCTTGGTGCCGACAGCACCAGGAAAATCGAACAGAAATCGATATTCATTCTGATAGGCGTAGGTACTTCTCTTCCTAAAAGCTGCCTGCACACCCTTGAAGCTTCCATGAAACGTCTCCGGGTCATAGTAAATCACTGGGCTACGTGCATGATCGGCACCCAGCGACTCCACCGTTTTCTCGACCCGCTCGAAGAACTCTTCAACTTGATAGACAACCACCGCATAGTGTCCAAGCGAGAACGCCTCGTCATTCACTGCCATCTGACACATGAGGCCATCATTCACTTTCTGAACGGCTTCAAGAAGCGCCTCGCGGGTTTCGTAGGTCTCATCCGGTACGTCAATTTTCACGGCATAAGTACAGAACAAGTTGTAATCATCCAGATGACTGTTCTGAATGATCATCGGCCCGGCTAGCTTCTCGATGGGGATAACATGTTCGACGCCGGCCTGATCTTTATAGGAAATCGTTACCTTTACCTGATCCGGCTGATGCCAGTCGGTAACACCCTCGTATTTGTCGCCCCGGGCCTCGTCTCCCTCAATACGCTTGAACTCACCCAGCGTCCGACAAAGCATCTCCCCGTGCTGAAGAAAGGCGTCTGCGTATTCCTCTTTATCAAACACCTTAACCAACATGTATATCCGGGAGCCCATGTGCCTCTTCCTATTCCGCCATCGTCAATTTATTTCGGCGTTGCCAGAAACAACCATTCACGTTTATTGGTTTTGAGATCTGTTGCTACATAGGCACACGGAAATTTTCGATCTTGCTGATACGTGCACATCGAAATAGAACGTGCGCCACGACCCTCAAGGCTTGCAATCGAAGCTTGCAGTTGTGCTTTTTCCTCTCGCAAGGCATGAATTTCCGCCAGCGAAGCAAAACTTCCCTGAACCAGGTAAATACTTGCGCCAATCGATACCAGACATGCCAGCGCGATCGTGCCGGCCATGCGCCAACCAATTATTCTTGCTGCAGACTCGTATCGATCGGCAGCTTCGACAGCGCAGTCGTTGGCTGTCTTGAATTGTTCGACAAGGATGCCAGCTGCCTTTTCACCCGCACCGGACATCGCGGTTTTGATCGTCATATCGATATTAGTCGCCACGGTCGATTTGAGCGACTTGCATGCAACTGCAGCCGTTTCCAATGTCGAAACGGCCTGCTGCATCTCTAGCATCGCCTGCTCGGCCGTCACCTGATGAGTCTGCACTCGTTCTGCCAGGGTTTTGACCATCCTGGCCATTTCCACGACAAACTCACCTTGCTTATTATTATCCAAGCTCATGTCCCCGATCCCTCTCCAATGATTTCTGACGCTCTTGTTCGCGCTGGACGGCCAACTCCTGCCGCATTTCGATCATTTTTTCCCTAGACAAGTAAAGCTCGGTCACCGAGACTAGGTCGGCGTAATGCAAGGTACCGTCCGGCAGCATCTTCACCACCAGACCACCTGAGCGCACGCCATCGGTATGGAGCACGGCCAGCATGGCCAGGTATGCCTTCATTTCCGCTTCAGTCGCGCTGGCGGTGGGGGTCACCGTCTCAGATGCGACCTGATTGATGAAGTCAGCGAAGTCACGCTCGCTCTCATTGTCGCCTCGCGGGAATGCATCGATGTACGGCTCGATGCAGGACACAAAATTTTGTTTGGTGCCTATCTTGTGGTCTTTTGTGACATCGGTTTCGATGTACCAATGCACCTCCCGTGACACGTTGTAGAGCTCAGGCAGCAAATCAAGTTGTGCCTTCAGCTCCGCATGGCGCTTCTCTTCCTTCTTCTGGCCTTCCATGTTTTCACGAAGCTTGAACTCGAAAACCCAGAGCATGCCGGGTGCCTCGAACAGCAGATCGCCCAGTGCAACGTCATCGGGAGTTTGCTGAAGCAGATTGACGATGGAAGGAAACACATCGCCTTGCACCCGGTGGCCGATGGCAAATCCCAGGCCGTAGAGGAAGTTTCCGATGACTACGTTCTCGTATAGCTTCATAGCGGCAAACTCAGCGAGGATGAATAGGTGGCGCCGTGTGCGCCTTCAAGGTCGTACTCATAGAGCGTACTTTTCCCCAGCAAGGGCTGACGCTGCCCCAGGAAGAAGCTGAACGTATTCGGCGCTGCGATGAAAAGATGCAGAGGTTGTCGATCCCCAACCTGTACGGTGGTGACTTTCTGCGCCAGATTCTCGGCAAGCTGGAAAGCATGCTGGCCGCTTTTGACGCTCCTTCCCCCCGGTCCTGAAGACAGCCGGGCAATCAGAATTGCCTTCGCCGTAGGCAAGGCATCAGCCAGGTACTGCTTGACCTGCGGTACGGCATCGTGGGTCACCGACACTGCAACGATCAGACCTTCGCCATCGTCATTGAGCACTTCATGCTCGAAGACCCAATACGCCCAGTCAGGCTGAGGCTCACTATCCCCGACTTTCCAGATTTTGGTATCGCCGACACGCTGCTCAAGCTCGACATCGCAACCGCTTTTTACATTCAGCACCGAACCCGCAGCAAACGCGAGAGTGGCATGGGCATCAAGCGCCAGCCGGGGACTCCTTGTTTTCCGGGCCGCCTCTAACAGAAACCCTTTCAATTTTGGGTAGAGATCAGTCGCCCAGGCTTGCTGATCTCGAATCGGCCGCACGTCGAAACGATCCACCAGATCGAGGACTTCTTCACATCGGTCGTTCAAATTGTCGATCGGATGCTCGAACGACTTCACGCCATACACGATGGGACGTCCTTGGCGAGCCTGGAGGAGTCCTTGTCGATCACACGCGGCTCGGAACGATTTTCGATCGAATTCCTGTACACCTTGCGCCATCCAGTCATAGACAATCTCGTCGTAGGCGAACGTCCCTTCATGCATGCATTTCAGGCCCAGGCCGAGGAACATCCCATTCAGATGTTCCCTGAGCCCCTCGAGCGACATCGAGCTCTCCTGCAGTGCCAGGGTCGGCAACAAAATGCGCAACGCTTCGTCATCGATGCCCAGATGCTCCCGCCAGGCCTTTCGAATCTGCCCAGCGTGGCTTCGATCTGTCTTGCCCTCAAACAAGCGATCCATACGCAGTGTTTTCGAGGACTGCGCAATATATTTCCCGAACGGCTCATCCACGCGCCAGTTTGTCAGCAACTGGAACTGCACACCCTTGCCGTCAGGCGCATGCATCTGCTGTGCCGCGTGCGCTTTCTGCAGTAAAGAGACGGTAGGCGCGTTGATGAAGTCCGGATTGATCAGATCCGCATAGCCGTAAGTACTGGGAGATGCATGCCACTTGCACTGGATATGCTGACGGCGCAAGGGACTCGCGCTTTGCTCAGAGGGGCAACGCGCAGGATCGTACTCCACCCAGATATCATCGAAGCCCTTCGGCCCATGCTCGAAGCCAACCCTGAGGATACGGCTGTCGTCGTCGAGCAGCCAGGCAGCCTTCATCCAGAACATCCGGGCCTGGAAATCAAAGCCATCGCGTATGACAGTCACTGACTGTGTCATTCACTGACCCCTTACTGAGCGTGATCGCGGAACGGCGGCGTCGGTTGCATGCCACGCGCAATCTCGATCGCGCGCGTGCCATCGACGGGCTTCAGAGGATAGGCATCCAGCACAATCGTTGGAATCAGTCGTTGCGTTAGATCGGAGAAGGTAAATCCACTGTCATGGCCATTCTTGGCGCCTGTCGCCTTCACCAGTGCATCAATGTATTGCGGCCCCAACCCGAGAGGCGCCAAACGATTGTCGAAGACATAACGACGCTGCTCGTCGTTCGGCCTTGTAAAGCTCAGTACTTCGGCAGCGCGACGGCGGACGGCAGGATCCAGCGCGTTCAAGCGATTAGTACACATGATCACCGCTGCTGGCAGCTTTGCGTTTGCAATCCGGTCGATTCCGCGGATGAAGGCATTCACCCCAGCGCGATCCTCATGGTGCATCTGGGCGTTTTCGCGCGATTGTGCCAGCGCATCTGCTTCGTCGACCAGCAGGATGACGGCACCACGAGAAGCGCCGCTGGTCTTCAGCTTTTTGGCCTCCTCCACGGTGTGATCGAAGGCCGCTGAGACCAATTGCGTCATCTCACCCACACGCCCTTGCCCGCGGGTGGACAGGCTGAGTGGGAATAGTGTGATGCCGATCTTCTGCTCGCGGGCAACCGCATCGCCAATGGTTTCCGCCAACTCAGTCTTGCCTGACCCAACGTCGCCGGCCAACACGACCAGCGGTGGGCGTCTCAGCACCGTATCGAGCAAAGCCTTGGCGGCCGGCCCGGGGTGATGCTTGCCTGCCCACGTTTCCAGTGCCGCCGGATTCACCAACAGACCAAGGATCTTGGCTAGGCGGATCTTCTGCTCGTCAAGCCCGACGAGCTTAGCCAAGCGTTCCTGCGGTTCGAAATCGGGATAGGTGACGCGCCGCTCAAACAACTCGTCAATGCTGGGCTTGTTCATCATGAGAAACTCCTTACGCTGGAACGGCTGAGGGCGCGTCCGCCAGCCGAATACGAACGGTCGTTGGTGACATAGCCGTTGACCGAGGGCTGAGCCATGCCTGTCCGTTGAAACGGCAAGGTGCCTTTGAATGCCGCCTGCTGTGCCGAAGTCAGCCGATCCCAGGCAGGGGTATAAGTCAGATAGCTGGTGAAGTAGGCTCCCGACACGTCCGCGCCCGGAATGATCTTGCCCGGGTCATCGTCATCCCAATAGGCGCCGGCAAGATCTTTGGCGGCATAGATCAAGGTTGGCTGAATCCACTCCTTGGCCTCGCCTACCTTGCGCTGGAAGCCGTAGGTCACTTCGTTCAAGTAGCCCGCTTTCAAGAGTTCGGTCAGCTCGGCCTCATAGTCGGCAATCTCGCTGTCCGTCGGAGAACCGTTGTACAGTCGTTGAATGCGCTTCAGATCGGCGGCGACCTTCGAGCTGATGTATTTCGCATGGGTCAGCGTAAAGGTCGTCGATTCAGTGATGGTGTAGGAAGACATGTCAGGCCTCACACGTTGAAAGAAGAACCGAAGACCTTCTGCCAGTAGTCGACGGTCTTCTGCTTGGTGGTTGCGTAACTCGCTGCATCGATGGCATCGCCTGCATCAAGTGCCGCCTCGACGATCGCATCGAGGTTCGCCTGGGTATAGAGCCGGGCCACGTTGTTCGCAGGATTGACCGGGTCGATGATCTGCACCAGATCACGCGATGCGGGGACGTCCGAGGCCGGATAGTTGTCTTCGAAGACGATGCGCTTCTTGAGTCCGCCATTGGCGATAAAGGTAAAGAAAGCCTGCAATGCCTCGGGATAGTCCGAGAAATCCACGCCGGTATCCGCCAGCTTGGCAAGGATCATCTCGATCATGAAGGACTTGAAACGGAAGTTCTGGTTTTCGGCCTTACGTATCGCCGCCCAGTACTTCACCAAGCGCACTACTTGCGCAAAATGCTGCGGCTGCGCTTTCTTGCGCTTGCGCGCAAACTCCAGGTGCAAGGGAATACTGGTCTCAAGGAAGGAGCCGTCGTCCTGGCTGACCAAGTTGCCGCGCCAATTGGGTTTGCCGGCATACAGCACCGGGACCACGTCCACATCCAGTCCGCTGCCTTTGAACGACACCGTGACCGAGTACGTCTGCGGCTTTACCTGCTCAGGACTGAAGTTCGGAAAGGCTTTGCGCAATCGTTCCGTCAAGTAGTCCAGCAAGGCGCGGACTTCGTGCGGTGCATCCGCACCGGTGATATAGACGGCGACGTCTACATCGTTCAAGGAACGGAGCGCCGTTCCCTTGGCCAAGCTTCCGGACAAAACTAAGCGCTTCAGCGAAAAATCGGGGTGCTCCTTCAGGTAGCCCTCCAACCGTTCTGTTAGGCGCTGGGCTTGGGCGCGGTATTCATCTGCCTTCTCTTTCGGCAGATTGACCCGCTCTTCGGCGAAACGGACCAGGTCCGCGTGGCCCACATGCTCTTTGGACATCAATTTTCCTTTCAATCATCCTGTGACATGAGCGCCCCGGCTTGTAGGAATACCAAGATGCCCTAATATAATGTTCGGAGTAGCGAACTCCAGACACATCCTACACGGCCTAAATTGTAAAAGCCATAGAAAAAGTTCGGAATCGTGCTATTATTTCTTAAAGCACTGAAAACATGGAGGAAAAAGTGGCCACTCGACTCGGCGAGAAGCTGAACACGTTGCGGAAAGAAAAAGGACTTACCCTGGAGAAACTCGCCGAACTCTCAGGGCTCAGCAAAAGCTATATCTGGGAGCTGGAAAACCGGGAGTCACAGCGCCCTTCAGCCGAGAAGTTGAATGCGCTCGGTAAAGTGCTGGGGGTCGACGCTGTTTTCTTCATTGAGGACGACGTTCGCGCGCCGGAACAAAGACACTTGGATGAAGCGTTCTATCGGGAATACCAAGAGCTGGAGAGCGAGGACAAGGAGCGCCTGCGCAAGATCATGGAAACCTTCAAGAAGAGCTGATGAGCGACGATCTGACGCCCCAAAAAGCCGCGAATCGTCTCAATAAGCTCGTCGAGTACGCTGCCAAGGAGTTCAGTCTTCCGCGCTTCCCGGCCGACGTCCCCATGCTGGCGAAGGAAGCAGCCAACATATTTCACTGGTCGGATCCGATCACCGAAGTTGAAGGGGTCGATATCAAGAAGTTCGAAGGCATGCTGTTCCCGAACGACAACAAGACCGCTTGGAAGCTGCTTTACAACTCGAACGTCGCTTCGGAAGGTCGAATCCGCTTCACCCAGGCACACGAACTCGGACACTACATCCTGCACAGGATGATGCAGGACGAATTCAGGTGCACCGAGAAAGACATGCGCGACTGGTCCTCCGACAATATCGAAGCCCAAGCCGACCGGTTCGCCTCGTACCTGCTTATGCCGTTGGACGACTATCGCCAACAACTCAATGCGGACGTGGATTTCGATCTGCTGGGGCACTGTGCCGATCGCTATGGCGTCTCATTGACAGCTGCCATCCTGAAATGGCTGGAGCATACGGACGACAGTGCTGTGCTGGTGGTTTCGAAAGAGGGCTACATGGATTGGGCTTGGTCCAGCCAAAGGGCGTACAACGCCGGCGCATTCTTCAGTACCAGCAAAAATATCATTGAAATCCCCAGTGCCTCGCTGGCAGCAAATACCGCAATCGCGCATGACCGTCGCGGCATCGAGATGCCCGCGCAGGTGTGGTTTCCTCATGCCGACAAAAACATGGTGATCAAGGAGATGAAGATCGCCTCCGATCAATACGACTGCGTCTTCACAATCCTTAAGCTGCCCCGTTCGGAAAAGGTATGGGCACCCTGGAAGTCTCAGGACTAGCGGGCGACGGCTCAGCCCGCTGGATCAAGTCTCATGCATTGTTGCTCATTGTCGTAAAAGCAACAATTGTTGTGTCTAGAGCAATTTACGACAATCACATGGATTAAAACGATGCTATATCATCGTTTTTCACTCTAAATCACTCACGTTCACTAAAAACGATGCTAGATCATCGTTTATCTTGCTAAATCATTTGGCTTCACCCATAATCGATGCAATAGCATCGTTTTGAGGTGGGCTATGAAAGTCAAAATCAATACTCCTCAAGAGTTGGGCTTGCTCATCCGGGCAACGCGCAAGTCCCAAGGAATTCGGATTGAGGACGTCGCTGGTAGCGCTCAGGTGGGGCCCGTCTTCGTGCGCGAGGCAGAGCGCGGCAAGGAAACCGTGTCGTTGGTTCGTGTGATGCGGCTTTTGCATGAGCTCGGGATTAACTTGCAGGCGGACGTACCAGACACGGTTGCGGCCAATTTGGCAAAGCTCCAGCAAACTGGCGTCAAGCCATTGCCGAAGCGATCGGCCGCTAAGAACGCGTTGATGAACCGGACCAGCTTGAATGCCAAGAGCACTTGAAGTCTGGTCAGGCGAGCAACTCGTCGGGCATCTCCGCGAAGAGAACGATATCTGGGCGTTCGAGTACACGCCGGAGTGGGTGAGTTCGGCCGATAGTTATCCTTTGTGTCCGGCCCTCCCTTTGGAGCCGCGGGAGCATATCGATGGCTCCAGTATTCGCACGGTGCAGTGGTATTTCGACAACCTGCTGCCTGAAGAGACTTTACGCGAGACCATTGCAAAGGAAGCCAAACTTCCGGCCGAAGATGCGTTTGGTTTTCTCGCCTATTACGGCCAAGAGTCGGCGGGGTCGCTTGTTCTCGTTGTACCTGGAGAGCCCAATCATGCAGAGCAGGGCAAGAGACTCCTCCCGCCTGAAGAGCTGAGTCAGCGCATTCGTAATTTGCCGACGGCATCCCTGACCAAGGATGCCCCTAAGAAAATGTCGCTGGCCGGCGCCCAGCACAAGATACCCGTGGTGATCAGCAAGGGGGAGCTTTATGAGCCGCTTCCTGGAACGCCGTCAACGTACATCCTGAAGCCGAATCACCAGAGCGGTGACTACCCAGCCTCGGTGATGAACGAATACTTCACGATGCGCCTAGGAAAAGCCGTCGGCCTGAGCGACGTCCCGGACGTACTGCGCATGTATGTTCCTGAGCCTGTCTATCTGGTTAAACGATTTGATCGTGTAGAGGCGAAGAATGGTCGCGTTAAGCGATTGCACGCGATCGACACTTGCCAGTTGTTGAACAAGCCGCGTCAGTTCAAGTACAACGCCGCCAATCTCGACTCCTTGATTGCGGCGATCAATGAGTGCCGCCAAGTAGTCCGCGCAAGAATTGAGCTGTACAAATGGCTGGTCTTCAATTGCCTGATCGGCAACTCGGACAATCACCTCAAAAATATATCGTTCTTGGTTGACCATGAAGGGGTTCGCATCGCGCCGGCCTATGATCTTCTCAGTACCGCGGTTTATGAGACAAAAGCTTTAGCGGCCGAGGGGCGGGTGACCTGGCCTGATACCGAGCTGGCCTTATCTCTGGGAGAGACAGTTCGCTTCAGTGCGATAAACCGAGATGCCTTATTAAATGCGGGCATTCACCTTGGTCTGCCCAAAGGGGTTGCGGAGCGGCATCTCGACCAGATCCTACGCCGTTTGCCCGTAGAGGCCGAGCGCCTCTTTGAGGAGGTAAAGCAGGAAAACGCAGACCATCTCGAGAGAGCAACGGATCGAGGAACTGTCGGAGCCTATCTTGAGGCCGAAATGCGCCTGCTGCGATCCATCATGCATATCATCATTCCGGACATGATCGGCCGCATTAAAAGCGACACGCTTTAAGGATTTACGGCGCGCGCTCTCAATAAAAGATGTGAGGCATGCCCAGATACCGACCCACACCCCAGAGATGAAAAGTGGCGCAGATATGAAGCAAATCGACATCCAGCGTACTGTCCCCGACGAGTTCGTAGATTGAGCCACGAGCGGTTGTGACCTTCCCATGTCCGATGCCAGTCACGACGGAGGTCATCCAGGTGCATTTTTCCGTCTGGTTAAACCCGACCAAATAAACAAGGTGCTGCTGGGTCTCCGTTATACACAATGTAATAAAAGCCCAATCAGCGATCCGGCCCTTGGCTAGCCCTCCGACTATCGGGCAACACAGGGGATTGATTTCCTCGTCTGTCGAAAAATGGAGTTCTGCCTTGTCTCGGTTGGACCGGATGATGTCGTCCAATGATTGGGGCAGCAATTGCGTCAGCTTGTCTTCCAAGGAATCCATGATGGCTCCTTCATTCAGGAGAGACAAGGCTATTCCCGGAAAGGCTCATGGCATGAGCTGCCGAGTTAACGAGAATTCTCATTGCTCAATATCTCGCCTTTTTTGGCTAATTGCTCAGTTTCAGGAAATGCCGAGCAAGAAAACAACGCCTCGCGTTAAGACATAATTATTTGAGGCGAGCCTGCTCCCGCCCATTTCGGACCAAAAGTTAAGACCTTGCCGGCAACCGCTCCCGGTCCTACCTGACGCCATGCCTTGCAACCAGGTACCATGCCGTTAAGACTTAATTAACGAAGAACATCAAGGCTGCAAATAAAAACGGGACCGCAAGGTCCCGTTTTTATTTGACCGGAGAAAGGAATTAGGCGGCCATCTTCCTGCGGCGAAGCGCACCGACGCCGGCCAGCGCAATACCGGCCAAAGCGAGGCTGCCCGGCTCCGGAACCGCTTCCGAAACAAAGGAGACGCTGAGGAAAGGCATGCCCGCATAGCCGATCTGCCCGTTCTGCACCAGCGTCGGCAGCGAGGTCGAGAAATACATGCTCGGATCGACATAGCCGCCGAAGCTGCCGGACAAGGTGCCGACCTGCCCATCCGAGGTGGCGCCGAATTCGATACCGCTCGTGGTGAACCCGAGATTGCCGAGCAAGGCAAACAGCAGATCGACGCGCGCACCGTTGGCGGCGCCAAGATCGATCCAGCTACCGCTGATGGTGAATCCGCCGTCGGCCAGGGTCAGCGAGCCGCTGTTCCCGAGCCCCGAAGTCAGCAGGCTGCCGTTGACCGAGAAGCCTTGTTCGAAGTCCCCGGCAGTGATCGTAATCGTGTTCGCGTTACTGTCGTCGATATTGATATAAGCGGCCGATGCCGGCAGCGCGGTGAAAGCACCGCAGCATGCAATCGCCAATGTCTTTGTCATCCACTTCATTGCCTTCTCCTGTTTGAACAACATGAAATATCCATCGAAAGCGGATAAAGCAATTTACCTACCATGAATTAAATTCAAATAATTTCAACAAGTTATATTTAAACGCTGGCGCTACTGTAAAACACGGCGACAGTGGCACGGCAATAAAAAACGGGACCCATCGGTCCCGGCCCCTTACTTAGCGTGTTGTTACGCGAGGGGCTCCTTGTACAAAATCGCCATGTATCCAACAAGAATCTCGTGAGTGTCGCTAGGGAAGCAAAGACGAGTATGGGGAAGTAACTGTGCGTTACGATGTCGGCATGCCCCTTCGTGCAGTAAGCCCAACTGGCAGCTTGCAGGCCTATGAATTCGACAGCACCCGATGGGCTCAACTCAAAGCTGAGTATCGGGCGCAAGGCCTACGCATGCCCTGCTGCGACAGTGCCGCGATCCCGAAGATCAGCTCAAAGGGCACCAAGTTCTTCGCCCATGCTCACCGTGGTGAATGCACCTCCGCACCCGAGAGCGATGAGCATCTCTGGTGCAAAGAACTCATCGCCACTGCCGCCACGCGCGCCGGCTGGACAGTGACCACTGAATTACGAGGGCGGACCCCCATTGGCGAGAATTGGGTTGCTGACGTCCATTGCCAGAAAGGATCGGCGCAAGTGGTATTCGAGGTCCAGATGTCACAACAAACCAAGCATGAGCTGCGCATGCGTCAAGAACGCTACCAAGCATCTGGCATCCGTGCTGCCTGGTTCTACGCTCAGCGCCACCGGAAACTGCTGCCTCGCCATAGTAAAAGCCTTCCCGCCTTCAGCTTGTCTGCATTCGAGTCGGGGCAAGTGCCACTGGTCGCCGACTTCGACTCCCCCCTACCGGACTTCATTGCCGGCCTACTGGCAAAGCGATTGCGATGGGACGTTCCCCTAGTGAACAAGCCCGTGCACATCGAAGTAATGGAGGATACCTGCTGGGCCTGCCGCCAGCCAGTGAAGCACGCCTTCGGCCACATCGAGGGGATAGAGATTGGCGATGATCCAGGCGAGGAGTGGCACCCGCGAGCCTTCACGGTCTCATTTTTAGCTAATGCGCTGAAGGAGGTACTCGAGGTCGTGACGAACGATGAGCTGCGCTCGGCAGGCATCAACACCATCCTGAAACCGGGCGAGGTCAAAGGTAAACATGCCAACTGGCCACATTGCGGCATGTGCCCCCACTGCGGTGCACCTCAGAACAATTTTCATATCGGCGAGAAGGTGCGTAAGGCGCTCTACTCGGCAGAGGGGCAGCCTACCAGCTTGGTGCCCTTCAACAGGCTTTCAACCGGCCACGGTGCTTGGGTGTTCGAGTAAGAACAACCTAAGAAGCTCACAACTCCGCAATCAAGGCCTGCCAACCAGTGATCCAATAGAAAAAATAGAAAACGCAAGGTTCGTTAGAGGGCCTCACCGTTTTTGAGTTGTCGCCTTTACCTGTTCAGCCTCTGCTCAACAACACGTTAAGCGAGAGGCCGGCTCGACAGTCCCGTTTTTTATTGGACTGTCCTCTCGCTCAAGCCGCGGTCAGCGCCTCGCTTTTTTGCTCGATGCGCTGCAACATCTGCTGCCATGATTTGACGAAGGCCTCGGCGCCCTCCCGCTGCAAACGCTCGGCCAGCGCGTGAATGCCGACGCCGACAGCCTCGTAGGCCGACAATACGGTTTCTCCAGCGGCACTGGCGGAAGCCAGCTCATGATTCAGCTCCCCTGTGTGAGCGGCCAGCGCCAGCAAGGTCTTTTCCGGAAGGGTATTGATCGTATCCGGCACGGCAAAGGCCTCGGCGTACAGAATGGGGGACGCATTCGGATCCTTGGTGCCCGTGCTCGCCCACAACAGGCGTTGCGGCTTGGCACCGGCGGCTTCGAGGCGTTTCCAGCGCGCGGAAGCCAGCAGCTCGCGATAGGCGCGATAGGTGCGAGCGCCGATGGCGATACCCAGCTTGTTCACGAGCCGCTCCGGCACCTTGCCGGCGACGGCCACGTCCCAGCGGCTGACGAAGAGCGATGCGACGGACGGAATATCCAGCGCCAAACCGGCGGCGTGACGGCGTTCAAGCCCCCGCATATAGGCCTCCGCAGAAGCAAGGTACTGCTCGCGCGAGAACAGCAGGGTTATATTCACCGGCACGCCGGCGAATATCGACTCTTCGATGGCAGAGATGCCGGCGGGCGTTCCCGGAATCTTGACGAACAGGTTCACGCGCATGGCCTGATCGTGAATCGATCTGGCGGCAGCGACGGTACCCGCCGTATCGTCGGCCAATAGCGGCGACACTTCCATCGAAACCCAACCATCCACTCCTTGCGTGGCATCGTGGATCGGCCGGAATAAATCGGCGGCGCGGCGCAAATCCTCCAGCGCCAGCTCGTTGAACAGGCTTTCGCCGGATAGGCCGGCCCTGGCTTTGGTGCGGATCGCCTCGTCGTAGGCGGCGGTGTTGCCGATGGCGTTGTCGAAAATACTGGGGTTGGAGGTGAGCCCGGTGACCGACAGGGTCTCGATGTAACGCTTGAGGCTGCCGTCATCGAGCATTTCGCGGGTGATATTGTCGAGCCAGAGACTCTGGCCCAGATCGTGCAAAGCGGCAGGTGGGTTCATGATGTGGCCTTTGGCATGGGGACAGAATTGATCAGAGAGAGGCCGGCCCGCTAAGTTCCCGAAGCTCAGCCACCGAATATTTTCTTGAGCAAGTTGGAGCCGGTGCCGACCGGATCCTGACGTATGGCCTTTTCCTCTTCGGCCAGCGTCAGGAACAGGCCGTCGAGGGCCTTGCGCGTCACATAGTTTTCGATTTTTCCATCTTCCTTCTTGCCCACACCGAACGAAGCGGCCTGATCGGCCAACTTGTTGTACTGCTGGGCAAGGCCGACACGGTCGGTCGCGTTTTTCACCACAGGAAGGAATTTCTGGCCCAGGGCCACTTCGGTCTTGCTGCGGAAAAACTGCGTTACCGCATCGTCGCCGCCGCTCAGGATGCCTTTTGCGTCCTGCACGGACATGTTTTTCACTGCGTCGATCAGCAGCTTCCTGGCCTCCGGCATGGCCGCCTCCGCCGCCCGGTTGATGCTGACTTCGAGCTGGTCGAACTGATCGCCCTTGCCCAGCAGCTTCATGGCCGACTTTGCCTGCTTGAGGCCATCGGGCAAGGGAATATGCACGCGGGGGTTGTTCAGGAAACCGTCGGCCGCGCCCAGTTTCGACACCGCAGCCGACGAGGCCCGCGTCAAGGTTTCCTTGAGCCCGGAAGTAGCCTCGCCCTGGCTGACGTCGGCCAGATCGAGCGCCAGGGCTGCATTGCCCATTGCAATGGCGGTGGCAAGCAGACACGCCGAAAACAGATTTCTACGCATAGATCCTCCCGCCAGGTTGAGTTGAATAAACTGTATAGCAGCCATATGACGTTATTGCGGCGCAGGCGCGCGCTCAATGCCGCCGAGCTTGGCGCCAGCGCCGAAGCCCCGTTGCTTGAACCAGCCGCGGTTCATCTCCAGCGCATAGCGGGCCGGCTGGCTCGCGCAATGATTGGTTTCGGTTTGCGGCGCCATGTCTTCGATATTGATGATGCGCCCTTCTTCATCGAGAAAGGCGACCGAGAGCGGCAGCAGCGTATTTTTCATCCACATGCAATGCTGGGCGCGCACGGGAAAGACGAACAGCATGCCGTGACTCTCCGGCATGTCCTTGCGGAACATCAGGCCGCGCTGGCGATCCGGATCGGTGCTGGCAACCTCGGCCTGGACGCGGTACATGCCCAGCGTCAGCTCCAGCGAACCGAAGGCATACGCCGGTGCGGCAAGGCCAAGCAGGATGGAAGACATCAGCCCCAGGGTGGCAAATCGGATTCTCATCGGGATAAGGGGAAACGTAGAGTTCGCTAGTATGCACTGCCAATAAAAAGACGGAAACTCCCGTGGGAGCTTCCGTCTTTTTGTTGGCAGCAGGGCCGGAAATCAGGACCCTGCGCCTGAAGCTTCTTACTTGGTCGCCGGAGCGGCGGGAGCGGCAGGCGCTGCCGGGGTGGCGGCGGCCTTGTGCTCATGCTTCTCGTGCTTTTCGTGTTTCTCGTGCTTCTTGTGTTCAACCTTCTTTTCCATCTTCGCAGCCGGCTTCGCCGTATCCGCAGCAGCAGGTGCCGGGGCAGCCTCGGTCTTGGGCGCATCGGCAGCAAACGCGGTAGCAGCAAAAAGACCGGCAACCAGAGTCAGAGCAAGCTTGTTCATGGCGATTCCTTTTTGGAGTGTGAGACTACGAAACTTCGGACACAGCCGAATTATTCAGCCGTCATGTCCAGTAACGAAGCTTAGCTCTCGTTCGATGACATCGCCAGTCGCGCAATTTGTATCCAAACATTGCTCATGCGCGCACCCGTCGCCTGCGCTCGACGCTCCGACGCCCCGGCAAGCGCATGCCTGTCCTCTCGATCGCCTGGAGCAATGCTGCCGGAATCTCGTCCGCGTCTCGCCATTCGCCCGGCGACAGCCCTTCCAGCGTCCAGGGGCCGATCCGCGCACGAATCAGCCGCAAGGTCGGCAAGCCGACCTTGGCCGTCATGCGGCGTACCTGGCGATTTTTGCCCTCACGTATCGTCAACTGAATCCAGCTTGTCGGCACCGACAGCCGAAAACGGACGGGCGGATCGCGCGGCCACAGGTTTTCCGGTTCATCGATTTGCATCGCATGGCAAGGCTGAGTCACGAAATCGCCCAGATCCAGCGGCGCCTGCAGGCGTAAAAGCTGCTCCGACGCAGGCACGCCCTCCACCTGTGCCCAATAGGTCTTATCCAGCTTGAATCTGGGATCGGCGATGCGTGCCTGCAAGGCGCCATCGTCCGTCAGCAAGAGCAGCCCCTCGCTGTCCGCATCCAGGCGGCCGGCCGCGTAGACGCCGGGGACGGGAACGTAGTCCTTCAGCGTCTGCCGCTTTTCCACCGGGGAAAACTGCGTCAGAACACCATAAGGCTTGTTGAGAAGAATCAGACGTGACATGGAAAGATTGTCGCAAGTTTGGTGATAATGAGCGTCCTGCAGGATACCGATCAGTGTTACAAGCGCTATTCGGAGGATGTATGAGTATCTCTCATATCAAGGTCCCACCAGAAGGTCAGAAGATCGTGCCCGGCGAACCGACGCCGGCACGCCCCATCATCCCCTTCATCGAAGGCGACGGTATCGGCGCAGATATCGTCCCGGTCATGCGCAGGGTCGTCGACGCGGCCGTCGAAAAGGCTTACGGCGGTCAGCAGCAAATCGTCTGGATGCAGGTCTATGCGGGCGAACTGGCCACGCGCATGTACGGCGAAGACATCTGGCTGCCGCAGGAAACCGTCGACGCGCTGAAGGAATACTCGGTCTCCATCAAGGGGCCGATGACCACGCCGGTCGGCGGCGGGATCCGCTCGCTCAATGTCGCGTTGCGGCAGGACCTCGACCTCTACCAGTGCCTGCGGCCGGTACGCTACTTCGATGGCGTGCCTTCGCCGCTGAAGAATCCCGAACGCGTGGACATGGTCGTGTTTCGGGAAAACACCGAAGATGTGTTCTGCGGCATTGAATGGATGGCCGGGACACCGGATGCTCTGAAGGTCATCGATTTCCTGCAGCGGGACATGGGCATCAGGAAAATCCGCTTTCCCGATACCAGCAGCATCGGCATCAAGCCGGTATCGCGCGACGGCAGCGAGCGCCTGGTCCGGGCCGCCATCCAGTACGCGATTGCCCATGGGCGCAAATCCGTCACGCTGGTGCACAAGGGCAATATCATGAAATATACCGAAGGCGGCTTTCGCGACTGGGGTTACGCTGTCGCGAAGGACGAATTCGGCGCCGTGCCGATCGACAACGGCCCCTGGATGCAGCTACCCGTCGAACAGGGAAACATCGTCGTCAAGGATGCGATTGCCGACGCCTTCCTTCAGGCCATTCTGTTGCACCCGCAGGAATATGACGTCATCGCGACGCCCAATCTCAACGGCGACTATATTTCCGACGCCCTGGCGGCTCAAGTCGGCGGCGTCGGCATTGCGCCCGGCGCAAATCTCTCCGAGCATTATTCAATCTTCGAGGCCACCCACGGCACGGCGCCCAAACTGGCCGGCAAGGACGTGGTCAATCCCGCCTCAATCATTCTGTCCGCGGAAATGATGCTGCGGCATATCGGCTGGGCTGAGGCCGCCGACTTCATCATCAGCGCGCTGGAAAAGACCTTTGCCGAGAAAATTTTCACGCTGGATTTCGCTGAACAGTTGGAGGACGCCCGACTGGTCAGTTGCTCGGAGTTTGGCAATGCCATGATTGCGCGCATGTGAACGCGCCCGCACCGGCCAAAGAAAAACCCGCCGCGGCAAAGCCGGCGGCGGGCAAATTCTGTCCTTGAACCAGGTACTAAGCGATCAGGTCGGCTTCTGGATATTCGAGGCTTGCTTGCCCTTCGGACCCTGAGTCACTTCAAAGGAAACCTTCTCGCCTTCCTTGAGGGTCTTGAACCCGTTCATGGTGATCGCGGAGAAGTGCGCGAAGAGATCTTCGCTGCCGTCATCCGGAGTGATGAAGCCATAGCCCTTGGAATCGTTGAACCACTTCACAGTACCCGTTGCCATATCACGTCTTCCCTAAAGATGTAGAACAAACCGGTACACCGTGCCTACGGTGCATGCCGGGGCATGTTTGCATTCAACGATCACAGGGGAAATATTCGTGAGGGAACTGCATAATTCCGACGCTGCGCTGCAACTTGAAACAAACACGGTGCAATTTTTACCGGCTTCCATTTTGCGCGTCAACATATTTTTTATGCCGGCAACCAATAAATTAATCATTAATGCAACAACTTGCTTTTCGGGACTGCGCCCAAAGCTATGTGTAAAGCGTATTCAGGGGCCGGTAAGGCCCTCGTATTCGGGTTGCACAGTTGGCAAATCCCATTAGAATCGAAGCATGGCTACACGCAAAGAAGAGGGCGGTAACGGTGTCGTGATCGAGCCCAGCAAGGCTCGCACGGGACCTCCTCCGATGTACAAGGTTCTGCTGCTGAACGACGATTACACACCCATGGACTTTGTGGTCGTGGTGTTGCAGAAGTTTTTCAACCTGGATCGCGAACGCGCCACCGTGGTAATGCTGCAGGTGCATCGCGAAGGCAGGGGAGTTTGCGGGGTCTACCCGCGCGATGTGGCGGCGACCAAGAAGGAACTGGTCAACACCTTCGCACGCCAGCATCAGCATCCGCTGGTGTGTGTCATGGAGGAGAATTGAAATGATTGCGCAGGAACTTGAAGTCAGCTTGCATATGGCCTTCGTCGAAGCGCGCCAGAAACGCCACGAGTTCATTACCGTGGAGCATCTGCTGCTGACGCTGATCGACAACCCTTCAGCGGCCGAGGTTCTGCGCGCCTGCGCCGCCGACATCGATACGCTACGCAAGGAACTCACCGACTTCATCGGCGAGCACACGCCTACCGTCGGTGGTACCGAAGAGATCGAAACCCAGCCCACGCTGGGCTTCCAGCGCGTCATCCAGCGCGCCATTCTGCATGTCCAGTCGTCCGGCAAGAAGGAAGTCACCGGCGCCAATGTGCTCGTCGCCATCTTCGGCGAGAAGGATTCGCACGCCGTCTATTTCCTGCAGCGCCAGGGCATCACCCGCCTCGACGTGGTGAACTTCATTTCGCACGGCGTCACCAAGAACCCGGCGCCTGCCGGCAAGGAAGAGCCGGCGGAAGTCGAGAACGAGCCCGCTGAAAAGGGCGGTGCGCTCGAAAGCTACACCACCAATCTCAACGCCCAGGTACTGGTCGGCAAGATCGACCCGCTGATCGGCCGCGACAAGGAGCTGGAGCGCGTCATCCAGACGCTGTGCCGTCGTCGCAAGAACAATCCGCTCCTCGTCGGCGAAGCCGGCGTCGGCAAGACCGCCATCGCCGAAGGCCTGGCGCACCGCATCGTCGAAGGCAAGATTCCCGAAATCCTGCAGAACGCCGTCGTCTACTCGCTCGACATGGGCGCCCTGCTCGCCGGCACCAAGTATCGCGGCGATTTCGAGCAGCGCTTGAAGGCGGTGCTGAAGCAGCTCGCCGACAATCCGGATGCGATTCTCTTCATCGACGAAATTCACACGCTGATCGGCGCCGGCTCGGCCTCGGGCGGTACGCTTGACGCTTCCAACCTGTTGAAGCCCGCGCTGTCTTCGGGTGCCTTGAAGTGCATTGGTGCAACCACCTACAACGAATTCCGCGGCGTCTTCGAGAAGGATCACGCGCTGTCGCGTCGCTTCCAGAAGGTCGACATCAACGAACCGTCGGTGGATGAAACCGTGTCCATCCTGCGCGGCCTGAAGTCGCGCTTCGAGGAACACCACGGCGTCAAGTATTCAGCCGCCGCGATCTCCAGCGCCGCCGAGCTGTCGGCCAAGTACATCAACGACCGCCACCTGCCGGACAAGGCCATTGACGTGATCGACGAAGCCGGCGCCGCCCAGCGCATCCTGCCGAAGTCCAAGCAGAAGAAGCTGATCGGCAAGAGCGAGATCGAGGACATCGTCGCCAAGATTGCGCGCATTCCGCCACAGCATGTGTCGGCCGACGACCGCAGCGCGCTGAAGAACCTCGACCGCGACCTCAAGAACGTCGTGTTCGGTCAGGACAAGGCCATCGATGCGCTGTCCAAGGCGATCAAGATGTCGCGCTCCGGCCTCGGCAACCCGCAGAAACCGATCGGCGCCTTCCTCTTCTCCGGTCCCACCGGCGTCGGCAAGACCGAAGTCGCGCGCCAACTGGCCTACTGCATGGGCATCGAACTGATCCGCTTCGACATGTCCGAATACATGGAGCGCCACGCCGTCAGCCGTCTGATCGGCGCGCCGCCGGGCTACGTCGGCTTCGATCAGGGCGGTCTGCTTACCGAAGCGGTGACCAAGAAGCCGCATGCCGTGCTGCTGCTCGACGAAATCGAAAAGGCGCATCTGGACATCTTCAACATCCTGCTGCAGGTCATGGACCACGGCACGCTGACCGATAACAACGGACGCAAGGCCGACTTCCGCAACGTGGTCATCATCATGACCACCAATGCGGGCGCCGAGGCCCTGCAGAAGACCAGCATCGGTTTCACCACCAGCAAGCAGGCCGGCGACGAGATGGGCGACATCAAGCGTCTGTTCACGCCGGAGTTCCGCAACCGTCTGGATGCGATCATCTCCTTCGGCGCACTCAACGCCGAAATCATCCTGCGCGTAGTGGATAAGTTCCTGATGCAGCTCGAAGCGCAACTGCACGAGAAGAAGGTCGAGGCCATCTTCACCGATGCGCTGCGCGCCTGGCTGGCCGAAAAGGGCTTCGATCCGCTCATGGGTGCGCGCCCCATGTCGCGCCTGATTCAGGACAGCATCCGCGCGGCGCTGGCCGACGAACTGCTGTTCGGTCGCCTGGTCCACGGCGGTCGTGTCACGATCGACCTCGACCTGGACAGTGAAGAGGAAGGCAAGATCAAGCTGACCATCGAGGAAAAGAACGAGCCCGCCCACGCGGAACGCTGATTCCCGGCAGCAAGCGCAAGCAAAAAGGGCCGCACAATGTGTGGCCCTTTTTTTATGCTCGCGCCAGGTGCGCCCGCAGGTAACAGGGCATTCCAGCGGGCCTCAAGCCTCTCTCGTCCGATAGCGCGTTACGGCAGCCAGCAATTCCTCATAGTCACGCTGCAGCAGGTCGGCCCAATCCGGCTGCGGCAGCACGCTCTGCCGGGCGTCCAGCTCGGCACGCCGCAATGAGGCGACCAGATGCCTTGCGCTCATCTGCGCAAACAAGCCGATCAGCAGATGGCATTGACGGGCAAAACCGGCATGATCGCCGGCCTCGATCAGCGCCCGCAGGCCCTGCAGTTGAGCAGGCGCATCGGCCAGCACGGCATCGATGATCGATATTGCGAGATAGGCGTCTCCACCGCAGTTTGCCGCCAACTCCCGCTCATCAAACACTGCGTCGCCTGCCCCCCCCTCCGGCACGGGGACAGCCTGCTGCTCTGCCCCCGACAAATAATGCAGCAACTTGTGGCGCAGATCGTCGAAAGCGACGGGCTTGGACAGGTAATCGTCCATACCGGCCTCCAGACAACGTTCGCGGTCGCCGGTCAGCGCATTGGCCGTCATGGCGACAATCGGAATCCGGCGATTGTGCTCGCCCGCCACGCCTCGGCGTATCAGGCGCGTCGCCGCGAAGCCGTCCATGGCCGGCATCTGGCAATCCATCAGGACCAGATCGAAATGTTCTCTGGCAAGCAGGCGGATGGCCTCGTCTCCGCTCGCGGCGACCTGGCAGCGCATGCCTATTCTGGCAAGCATCTGCAAGGCAACCTTCTGGTTGGTCGACGCATCGTCGACGACCAGGATATGCGCGTCCGCACCGGCCGGGACAGCCGGGGCAGGCGTTACCCCCGGCGCAGGCACGACACCGGGAACTGGCAGGCGAAGATCGACGGTAAAGGTAGAGCCCACCCCAGGCGCGGAGCTGACCGAAATCTTTCCGCCCATCAGCTCAACCAGCCCCTGCGTAATGGACAGGCCGAGGCCGGTGCCGCCGAATCGCCGCGTCACCGACGAGTCGCCCTGATAGAAAGGCGCAAACAGGCCGGCCACGACTTCCGGCGCCATACCGACCCCGGTGTCTCGTATCGAAATGCTCAATGCCGCCTGCTGCGCGTCGATGGAATGACCGCAGACTTCCACGCTGATGCTGCCGTGCTCGGTGAACTTCACCGCATTGCCGAGCAAATTCACCAGCACCTGCCGCAGACGCGCCGCGTCGCCGACCAGCCAGTGCGGCAGGCGCGCATCGGTCTGCATGCGCAGATCGACGCCACGCGCCCGCGCCTGCGGCACAAACATGCCGACGACCGCTGCCAGCAGCGGCCGCGGTTCGAACGGCAAGGCCTCCAGCTCCAGCTTGCCGGCCTCGACCTTGGAGAAGTCGAGAATGTCGTTGATGATGATCAGCAGCGATTCGGCGCTGGAGATAATGATCTCTGCGTATTCCCGCTGCTCCGCGCTCAGCGGCGTGCCCTGCAGCAACTGGGCCATGCCGATCACGCCGTTCATCGGCGTGCGGATCTCGTGGCTCATGGTCGCCAGGAAGGTGCTCTTGGCGCGACTGGCCTGCTCGGCTGCCTCCTTGGCCCGGGTCAGCGAGGCTTCGGCTTCCTTGAGGCGACTGATGTCGAGCGCAACGCCCAGATAGCCCGCGACCTGCCCATCCACGGTACGCATCGGCGTCACCGACAGCGAGATATGGCAGCGCGAACCATCCTTGCGGACATACAGCCACTCGCGTTGCTCGGAGCCGTGGATCAGCGGCGGCTCGGTCAGCGTATGGAAGCCCTGCACCGGATAGCCCAGTTCGGCGCTCAGCTCGTGCCCGCGTTGTTGCAGCTCCTGCGCATCGTGAAACGCCATCGGCGTCATGCGGCCGACGATTTCATCGGCGCTGTAACCCAGCAGACGCTCGGCCCCTCGATTGAACACCGTGATCAGCCCGTCGGTATCGGTCGCCACGATGGAGACTTCGGACGCCGCGTCGAGCAGGGCCTGATAGCGCTGATTAAGTTCCTGCACTGCCCTTTCGGCCTCATGGCGTTCGGTGACATCATGCACCACGCAGTAGAGCAGGGCGCGGCCGTCCAGATTGATGGGGCTCGCATGCAGCTCCACTTCGCGAAGCGCTCCGCTCTTGAGCCGATGACGCTGAGAAACGTGGCTGCGATGTCCGCTCACCGCATCCTGCAACGCCTCATGCAGAGGGCTTTCGCCGGCATCGACGAGCGCCGTCAGCGGCATGCCGCGCAAGTCCACCGCAGCGATGCCGTAGTAACGCACCGCTGCCTCGTTTGCCTCGACCACGGTTGCGCCGGACGGATCTACCACCAGCGAGGCAACGCCGGAATGGCTGAAGATGGAACGATAGCGCTCCTCGCTCGACCGCAGCGAGGCAGTCAGGCGCTCGGCAATGCGTTGCGCCCGCTGCCGCGTATTGACGAAGGCCCATGTCATGCCGAACAGCAACAGACAGATCGTCACCATGGCGCCAAGCACGACCCAGGCGGTGTTCGCGCGCAAGCTGCTGCCGTAGCCCGGCAAGGCGGTATAGCGCAAGGTCCAGATACGCCCGCCCAGCCCGAGGCGCGTGGTCTGCTGCAAGGCATCGCCGGGCACCGGTCGGGAGCGGATGTGCAGGCTGTCGTAGAGCAGCCGATCCGGCGCAATGCCGTCGCCGTCGAACACCTCCAGGCGAATGTCCTGAAGCTGCTGACTGAGCAGCATCTCCATCAGATTGTCCATGCCGAAGGCGAGAAATATCCAGCCGCTCAACGCCTGTCGCCGCTCTTCGCGCGACTGCAGCACATCATTGACGCCGTACACCGGATAGAAAACCAGAATGGTGGTCGCGTCGGGGTAGCCCTGATCGCGCAGCAAGCCGGTCTTGCCTGAGAAGACCGGCTCGCCCGTATCGCGCGCGAGCTCCATCGGCTGCCGCAATGCCGGATCCGTCAGCATGTCGTAGCCAAAGAGCTCCAGATTGCTCCCGGTAAACGGCTGCAGAAAGTGCACGCTCGAATACTCGCTGCGCACGCCGCCGGGATGCAGGTCGAAGTCGGCGTAGCCCTCGTTGCGAACATCCTCCACATAAGCCTCGCGCGCGCCCTGGGGAAGCCGGCGCACGAAAGCCATGTTCTGAACGCCGCTCGGCGTCTGATCCAGGTTCAGCTCCCACACATAATGACGCCAGGCGCTGCGGCTCACCTGTCCGTTGGCGGCAAACAACCCGGCGGCGCCGCGCAGCAGATGTTCGTTGCTGGACATGCGCTCGGTGATCCGCGTCGTAATGAGATGGATATCGGCAGCAAACTGGTCTTGCTGGGCACGGTCGAGGCGCGCATCTATGGCCTGCCAGACGAGCCCCATCGCCAGCGCGCAAATGACAAAAGCCACCGCCGGCGCCCAATAGCGGCGTTGCCTGAGCGACGAGGCAGCCTTGTCAGAGGCGGTGACGAGTTTTCGCCGGAAAGGATTCATGGACATATCGTAACCGGGACGAGGCCGATTCATGCGGATTCATTTCACCGGCCGGGGTATTCCGGCAAAGGCCGCGGGTGGGCGATAATGCAGCTTGTATCGATACGCACCTCGATCCCGACACGGTATGGAAATCGAATTCAAGCTCAGTTGCACGCCCCGCACCGCCGCCACGCTGGGCCGGAAACTGACCCGGCTCACCGGCATGCCGCCGCAAAAATTGCGCCTGCAGAATACCTATTACGACACACCCAATCAGGATCTGCGCGCCCACGGCATCGCATTGCGCATTCGCAAACAAGGCAACACGACGCTGCAGACGGTCAAGTGCGCCGGCATCGTCAGCGGCGGCCTGTCCAGCCGGCCGGAATGGGAAACACCTTATGGCGACCGCTTCGACTTCAGCGCCGTGACGGATGCGCGGGTACGCGACCAGCTCGAAATCCTGGCGCGCCTGCCCGGCTACCGCGCCACGCTGGATACGCACTTCAGCCGCCATGTCTGGCATTGGCGCCCCGATGCGGACACGCATGTCGAGATCGTGCTCGATCGCGGCCGCATTCTCGCCGGCGGGCGCGAGGAAGGCATTTGCGAAATCGAGCTGGAGCTCGCCAGCGGCGCGCCCGAGCGCCTGCTCGATCTCGTCGCCCATCTGGGCACGCTGGCGCCGCTGTTTCCCTGCCCGCTCTCCAAGGCGACGCGGGGCAACCTGCTGCTGGCAGGCCCCGGCAAGTCTCCGGCGCCGGATATGGTCCAGGCGGCGAACTGTCATGACGCCTTCGTTGCGCTCGCGCAAGACTGTCTCGACCACATAAGCATCAACCTGCCGGCCAATTGCAGTCGTTTCTCGGCCGAACACCTGCATCAGGCGCGTGCCGGCATGCGCCGCCTGCGCGCCCTGCTGCAACTGTTCCGCCCCCTGCTGCGACGCGGCTGGCCGTGCAGCGAAATCGAGCGCGGCGCACAGCGCCACATGGCCGCCCTTGCGCCGGCCCGCAATCTGCATGTATTCCTGACCGACCTCGTTGCGCCGGCGGCAACGTCCGTCGACCCGCGCAGCGGGCAGCGGCTGCAGCGCCACCTGGTCGACATGAGCCAGACTGCCTTCGCTACGGCTGAAGCGCATCTGCAAACCCGGGAGTTCTCGGACTGGCTGCTGCATTCCAGCCTGGCCTTGCATGCCCGGCCCATGTCGGATAAAGCCGCCGCGCGCAGTTGGACAACCCAGGCCCGCAAACTGATCCAGTGCCAACTGGAAGCCTACGACCAGAAGCTCCATCATGTCCGACACACGCCTGCCGCCTTGCATAAAGTGCGCAAAGCCGGCAAGCATCTGCGTTATCAACTGGCGGTATCGACGCCTGCCGACACGCCGCATCCGCATGCCGCGGGCAAGCGCCTGTCGCGTCTGCAGGACACGCTGGGCGCGCTCAACGATCTCTACAGCGCTGCCGACATCGCCAACCGGCTGCCGGCTTCATATGCGCCCATCATTGCGGCCATCGGCAGCCATCACATCGAGCGCCACGAGGCACTGCGCAAGCAGGCCTTTGCGCAACTCAAGCACCTGCGCCGCGACATACGCGCCCTGCGTAGCGAATACCGGAAAGCCCGCCAATGAATCTGATCCTGTGGCGCCACGCCGAAGCCGAAGACATTGCCCCCGACCACAGCGATGCGGGCCGACACCTGACAGAACGCGGGCGCAAGCAGGCCCAGAAAATGGGCGCCTGGCTCGCAGACCAACTGCCGGCCGATGCGCACATCGTCGCCAGCCCGGCCGTTCGCACGCGGCAAACCGCCGATGCGCTGGGCCGCGCCTATGACATCGACGCACGGCTGTTCACCGATGCCGGCGTCGAGGACTATCTCGCCGCCGCCGACTGGAACGACAAGGACCAGACCCGGGTGCTGATCGCTCATCAACCCACGCTGGGCCTGCTCGCCGCCCTGCTGATGAGCGGCCGGCCGCTGCCCTGGTCCATCAAGAAGGGCGCCATCTGGTGGCTGGCCTTCGAATCTCATGACATGCCCGCGCGCCTCGTCTGCGCCTTCGACAGCAAACATCTCTGACATGCGCGACACCATCATCTTCGATTTCGACGGCACACTGATCGACTCGGCGCCCGGCATACTCGCGACCTACGCCGAAGTCTTCTCCGTTGCCGGCCTCACGCCCGCCGTGCCGCTGGACGCAACGCTGATCGGCCCGCCCCTGCAGCCGACCATGGCGAAGCTGCTGGGCGAAGCATTGAGCAACAGCGACCCCGCCTTGCTGGAAAAGCTCGTCGCCGACTTCAAGCCCCGCTACGCCACCACCGGCGTCGCCCGGACGCCGGCCTACCCGGACGCCGACCACGCGCTGCGCCTGCTGCGCGAACACGGCTATACGCTGTATCTGGCCACCAACAAGCGCGCCAGCCCGACCCTCGCCCTGCTCGAAAAATTCGGCTGGCAGCAGCACTTCCGCCGCGTGTACTGCATAGACTCGCAACTACCCGCCTTCGCCGACAAGACCGCGATGCTGCGCCAGCTCCTGGCCGAAAACGCACTCGCGCCGGAACGCTGCCTCTATATCGGGGACACGCGCGGCGACTATCTTTCGGCAAGTGCCTGCAGCATCGAGTTCGCTGCGGCGCTATGGGGATATGAAGACTGGAATGCGCTCGCAGACAAGGAACCGATGCTGCGTCACGCCAGCGCCTCCCTCGCGGAACTACCGCGCAGACTGCAAGCCGGTGCGACGATCACTCCGGCTTCGACACAGCCTTCATAAACGCGCTTTCGAGCGAAAGCACGGGACGCACCTCGATCAGGACATGTCCGGCGCCGTGCAGCTGCTCAAGCTGCGCCCACAGTTCCGAGCGAGGAATTTCGGCAAACCAGCGTTGCGGCGCTTCCTCCTTGAGCCCATCCAGTGCGACCGTACCCAGGCTACGCACGGTAATCAACTCATCCTCGCCCGCCAGTTCGGCAGGTGAGCGAACCGCCGTCAAGAGCCCTTGATGAATCAGGCCGTAGCGATGCGCAAGGCGCTCCACATCATGCAGCACATGCGAGGTGAAAAACAGCGTGCCGCCGGCGCGGCAATACTCGGACAGAATGTCCACCACCTCGCGCCGACCGATCGGATCCAGCCCTGACAGGGGCTCGTCCAGAATCAGCAGACGCGGTTGCAAGGCCATGGCATGTGCGAGCACGGCCCTTTGCGCCATGCCCTTGGAAAAGCCGCGCACCACCTTGTTCGCCACATGGGCAAGGCCGAAACGGTCGAGCCACCCCATGCAATGGGCGCGCTTGTCGGAAAGCCGCAGCCCATGCATGGAAACGCCCATATCGAGAATTTCCAGCGGCGTAAGATAGTCGGGCAGGCTCGGCGACTCCGGCACATACCCCAGGCCGCGTCGGGACTCCGGCTCCCCCACCTCCATGCCGAACAGGCGTGCCCGGCCCGACGATTGGCGCATCGCGCCCGTCAGTATCTTGATGAGCGTGCTCTTGCCGGCGCCGTTGGGGCCGATGAAGCCGAACACCTCGCCTTCCTCTATGCTCATGGAGACACCGCGCAGCGCTTCCACCGGCGGCGAAAACCAGGTGCGCGGATAAGTCATCCGCAGATCCTCGATCTCAATCACTTTCGTCATAAATCATTTCCCGCCCGTCTCCGAGCACGGTTTAATTCTTCAGGAAAACCCGGCCGTTCGCGTCGATGGTAAAGCCCATACCGAAAGGGTCGACCGGAACAGCCTTGAGCAGGCGCGCCGCAACAAGCTGGTCCAGGCTCCGCACGGGCTGCCCGGTTTGCTGGCGATACGCGGCCGCAGCCGTGCGGACTTCCTTCAGCATGCGCAGCCGCTGCGCCCTGAGCTTCAGGTAATCGCGAAAATCCTTGCGGTTGCCACCCTTCGCCATGGCCTCGACGACCTCGATCGCCATGTCCAGATCGTCGACACGATCCAGCCAGCGCGCGGCCATGTTTTCCAGCATCATACGATCATCGCTGTCATCGGGCATGCGCGAGGCCGCCTCGCGCAGGGCGGCCGAGGCCGCGGCTGGGTCATGCCTGAAATGAAGCAGATCAAAACCATAGAAGAAGCCGGGCTGGTAGTCGAAGGGGCGCGCCAGCATGGCACGCCGCAAAATCACCTGCGCCGACTCCAGTTGCCCGTACCAGGGCAGGACGGAAGCCGCTGTGTAGTAATTGTCCTCATGGTAGGGGTTCAGCCAGGACACATCCTCCTGCACCCGTGCCAGCACATGGAACTCGTCCGCCGTCATCTTGCCCGGGTCCGTCACCAGCGCGCGTACCGCCGCGATATTGGCGGCAAAATAGCGATCGCCGCCCGCCAGCGCCACCTGAATGAACAAGGGCAAGGCCACGCCGATCTCGCCCGCAGGGCGAAGACGCGGCCGGCCTTCCAGCCGCTCTTGCGCATACACAAACACGCCCGCGCATGCCAGGACGCAAACGATCTGCCGCCAGGGAAAAGCCTTGAAGCGCATGCCGCTTCCTCAGTGAAACTGCCGGCGCCGGAAGCTCCACACCGCCAGCGTCACCATCACCCCGGCGTAAGCGGCGGCCATTACCACGCTCCAGCCCATCGCTGCCGTGTCCATAGGCAAGGCATACATGGGCGATACGCGCCAGTCCAGGCGCGACAAATCCGGCAGCGCCCACTGGATCGCATCGATCAGCGGTTTGAGCGCCAGCATGGCCTGGCCGATATCCGCCTGCGACAGGTATTCAATCACCGCGCCCAGGCTTTTGCCACCGATGGCGAAGGCCAGACCCAGCGCCATGGGCAGCATGGGCACGGTGGACAGGCTGGTAAACCAGAAGGCAAAGGCAGCCACCACCGCCGCATCGACCCAGAGGCCGACCACGGTCAGCCAGTAGGCCGTGCCCAGATGTATGGGAAACACTTGCTCGAACAGTCCGCGCGTCAGCAACACCACCAGCCACAGCAGCATGCCGAGCAAAAGTGCCGACAAACCCAGCAGCAGGACAATGCCAAGATAGCGCCCCAGCACATACTGGCTGCGCGGCAGCGGATAGGTCAGCGCAAACATGACGCTGCGTCGCTCGATCTCGCGGCCGAACAATTCCTGCACCCAGAACAGGGCAAACAGGATCAGGCTGATCCGCAGCCCGGAAAAGCCCACATCCATGGCCACCGTCTGGGCCTGACGGAAAGTGAATTGGGCGGCCAGATAGGCAACGCCCATCAGCAACACCCCCAGCACCAGCACGGCCTGAATACTGCGGCTGCGCAAGCCGGCGCGCCAGGCGGAAAACAGGAAGTTCAGCATGGGCAAAAGGACTCAATCGGGCTTGTGAAATAACGAAAAGCGCGCCCGAAGGCGCGCTTGGAGTGTCAGCCGTAGCTACTCGCAGAATTACGGTATTTCAGCGGTAGCGCGACCCAGGGCCGCAGTAACGTCTCCGTTCGTACACAGAGGATTGGCAGCGGATTGGCCGCAGGAGCGCGCACCGCCCGCCCGAGCCTCCACACGTACCGAACCGGTACCCGTATTGCCGATATGCATCTGGTTGCCACGACGGGATGCGCCAGCAATCGCAAACCTATTAACGTCGATGTCGCTCATACTTACCATGCTGTTGGCAGAGCAGGTGACACTAAAGCCGTTTTTAATATACCGGGCTACCGCCGGATCAACGGCGATGCCTGCCCCGTCATTTAATTGCGTTCTTTGAGCAATGCCATCGCATATGCAGGTATCCGCCGCAACAGCCGGCCCTCCAGCTGTACCGAGGGTTCCGGGTGTACTGGCGGCGGCAGGATTAAAGCCGCCAACTACGGTATTAGTGGCGCTACAGGCAGCAAAAGCGGCTCCGCTGAACAATGCGCCCGAAAGGCCGGCGATCAAAACGAGTTTCTTCATCATAATTTTCTCCTTGCCTGCTTACTGGCTATTGCTATTGGCTTGGGCTGCACCAAAAGCGTTGGTAGTGTCCGCCTGGCTGGCCTTATTTTCGCTGCGCGCAGTGTATTCGTTGAACTGCGGAATCGCGATGGCCGCGAGGATGCCGATGATGGCGACCACGATCATCAGTTCGATGAGCGTGAAGCCGGATTGCGCTTTTTTCATAGAGTTCTCCTGAACGAGTCCAAGCAAACCTTGGATGTCGCAAACAGAGCATGCCGCATGCCAGAAAACTATCCGTATGTTTTATAAGGATATTGCTTTAATGGCCTGCGGATAATGCCGAGCTCAACTGCCAATTAACGCAAGCGATGCGACAAAAAACGTCACTTATTGAATAGGCTTGCGCACGCCGCCTCAGCGCAACAGACCGCGGTAATTCCGCATCGCCTGCCACCCTGCCCGCTCCGGCGTTGCATGCGCGTACTGCGCCGCCTCGGCCGGCGACTGCAGTCTGTAGGTTTCCAACGCTTGCTTGAGGATGCCGTGATGCGGCAACATTGGGCCGCAGAACAGCACGAGCTCCTTGCGCTGAATCAGCAGCGTCGGGAAGTTTTCAATATCCCAGTCCTCAACGCCCGAATTCTCGTCCTCGATATCGACCCAGGCAAAGCCGACGTCGGGATATTGCGCTTCCAGTTCGCGAAAGCCGGCTTCGTATTCGCGGCAGGTGCCGCACCAGGCGGCGCAGAGGCAGACGACGAGGAATTCGCGTTCGACGGGAGCCAAAGGGCTGGGGGCGGGCTTGGGGGCGGGCTTGGGGGCGGACATCAGGACAGGTAAAATCGGGGGCTGGATTCCGATCATACCGTAAGCCTTCCGCCATGAGCCTTGCCCTCGCCAGCGACAACCGCCTCCCCGCCACCCCGATCACGCCCGCCGAACAGTCGCTGCGCGTCGATCTGGCGGCGGCCTACCGACTGGCGGCGCGCCAGGGCTGGGACGACCTGATCTACACGCACATCACGGCGCGCGTGCCCGGCGAGGACGGCGCATTCCTGATCAATCCCTTTGGCTTGCGTTTCGACGAAATCACGGCGTCCAGCCTGGTGAAGATCAATATCCACGGCCAGATCTACGGCGACGCCGATGTCGAGGTCAATGCCATCGGTTTCCGCATCCACGCCACCGTGCACGCGGCGCGCCACGCTGCGCATTGCGTCATGCATCTGCACAACGTCAATGCGATCGCAGTGTCCGCGCAACTCGACGGCCTGCTGCCGATCTCGCAGCATGCGATGCGCTTCTACAAGCAAATCGGCTATCACGACTACGAAGGCCTGTCGCTGACCGAGCCCGAGGGCCAGCGCATGCTGAAGAGCCTGGCCGACTATCCGGCGCTGCTGTTGCGCAATCACGGCAGCCTGGTCTGCGGCCGCACCGTGGCCGAAGCCTATGTGCTGATGGACACGCTCGACAAGGCCTGCGCCATCCAGCTCAAGGCCCAGGCCGGCGGCGCCACGCTGGTCATGCCGCCGCCCGAGGTATTGGCCCACACGGCACGCCAGCTCGTCAGCGACGACGTGCCCGAAGGCGAGCGCGAATGGCCGGCCCTGCTGCGTCTGCTCGATCAGCGCATGCCCGGCTTCCGCGATTAACCCACCCATTATTCATCTGCAAGGAGACAAGCATGCCGACGTTCAACGTCCAGATTTTCGAAGGCCGCACCCTCGAAGAGAAGCGCGAATTCGTCAAGGCCATCACCGAGGCGAGCTGCCGCACCATCGGCTGCACGCCGGAATCGGTGGACGTCATCATTACCGAAGTGAAGAAGGAACACTGGGCCACCGGTGGCGTGCTGTGGTCGGACAGGTCCTGATCCGCCACAGCTAGTACAAAAAAGCGGCGCCTGGCGCCGCTTTTTTGTTCAACCCGGCAACAGCGCTACCACTCGATCTCCAGCCCTTCGCGTGCAAGCACGACTTCAGGGCCGTTCGCCGGCACGCGGGTCAGCAGATCGGCAAAGACCTTTTCCAGTTCTTCGTCGCTGCGCGTGGGTTCATGGTGAGTGCAGACGAGTTTTCTGGCACCAATCCGATAGGCCAGTTCCAGACTGGCATCGAAGGTACCGTGCCCCCAGCCGATCTTGGACGGGTATTCGGAGCTTGTGTACGAGCAATCCATCACCAGCACGTCGACTCCCTGCAAGAAGGCATCGAGCTCGGCCTGGCGCACGTCTATCATCGCCTGGTATTCGTCGTAGTCGGCGTCCTCTTGCGTGTAGATGTTGGTCCAGGGCTCATGGTCGCCGCTGAAGAACATGGACTTGCCGTTGCACTCCACGCGATAGCCGAAATTCGTCACCGGGTGGTTGAGCAGCGTGTTGCGCACGGTCGCATCGCCCACGACCACGGCTTCGCCGATGGCCAGCGTCTGGTATTCAATGGCGGCGCGCAGCTCGGCCTCGCGCACGGGGAAGTAGCTGTACTGAAGCTGGACGTTCATCACCTGCTCGATGCCGCTACCCGAGACGAAATCGTAGGCGCCGTGAATCTTCGCCTTGTTACCGGGAATGTAGAGCGGCGTGAAGAAAGGCAGGCCCTGGATGTGGTCCCAGTGGGTATGGGTGATGAAGATGTTGGCGCTGACGGGGAGCTGTTTCAGTAGCGCCTGCGCGAGTGGAAAGATGCCGGTGCCGGCGTCGAAGATGATGAGCTCGCCTGCATCGCTGCGGACCTCCAGGCAGGTGGTGTTGCCGCCGTAACGCGCCGTGTGCGGGCCGGGCGAGGCGATTGAACCGCGCACGCCCCAGAAGCGGATTTTCATTCGACGCGACTCCTTCGCACTATTCGGCCTCGACCTGCGCGAAGCTTCGCGCTTCCGCCACGAGTTTATCCAGGTCGCCGAGGCTCTCGATCACGGCGTCGATGTTGGCACCGAAGCGCTGTGGCGCAACCACCGCCTCGCCGACACGATAAGGATTGCCGGCGTCGCCGAACTGCCGGTAGCGGCAGATCTGGTCGGCCATGCGCAGGCAATCGCCCATGCCGTCCTGGGCGCCATCCTCGTGATGATTGCGGATGCACGCCACCAAGGTCGGCGGAAACTGCCAGCGCTCGGCCAGCATCGAGCCGACCACGGTGTGATCGGCGCCGATGACCGCCGCCTCGGCCACATGCAGCGGCACGCCCTGATCATGGCAATACTGCAGTGCCGCCTTGAACTCGTCGGGCATGAACTGCGCAAAAACCACTTTGCCGAAATCGTGCAACAGTCCGGCGATATAGCAGTCGCCGGGATCGACCTCACCGGCCAGTTGATGGCTGGCAAGGGCGCGCGCGACCGAGGCGACGGTGAGGGAATGCATCAGATACTTCTGCACGTCGAAGCCGGCGGCATTGGTGCGCGGCAAGATGCCGACCGCCGCAAACGACAGCGCCATGTTCTTGACGGTATTGAGCCCGAGATAGACGACCGACTGGTTGATCGAGGTCATTTTGTTGGGCAGGGAAAACGCTGCAGAATTGATGACCTTGAGGATCTTGACCGTCATCACCGGATCCTTCTCGATGACGCCGACCAGTTCCCGGGGCAGACAATTGATGTTGCGCGTGAGCTCAAGCACTTTCTGCACGCTCTTCGGAAAGGCGGGCATGCGTTCGACAGCGGCGCCAAGCTTCTTTTCGACTTCTGGGGAAATCTGGCTCACGGAAACGTTTCCGATGCGGGATCGACGCATTATAGGGCAGACGCTATTCACAGCCGGCGACGCAGATGCGAAAATCCAATCAACTACCTCGAAATAACAACACGATGATTCCCTTTTCCGATCTGCCGCTTCCACACAACCCGGCCAAGCCGGGTACGGTTTATCTGGTCGGAGCCGGCCCCGGCCATCCCGAACTGCTGACCGTGCGCGCCGCGCGGCTGCTCGCCCAGGCCGACGCCCTGGCTTACGATCATCTGGTCGCCCCGGAAATCATCGCCATGGCGCCGGCGCACGCCGAACGCATCTATGTGGGCAAGGAGCGCAACCGCCACACACTGCCCCAGGAGGAGCTCAACCTGCTGCTCGTCAAGCTGGCCAAGGCCGGCAAATGCGTCGTGCGGCTCAAGGGCGGCGACCCGTATATCTTCGGTCGCGGCGGCGAGGAAGCCGAAATTCTTGCGGCGCACGGCGTGCCCTTCGAGGTCGTGCCCGGCGTGACTTCCGCCGCCGGCGTTGCCGCCTATGCCGGCATTCCTCTTACCCATCGCGATCACGCACAGGCCTGCGTGCTGGTCACGGGACACTTGAAGGATGGCAGCGCCGATCTGGACTGGAACGGGCTTGCGCGCAAGGAACAGACGGTTGTCATCTACATGGGTCTGCAGGGCCTGCCGATCATCTGCGAGAGATTGATCGAGCACGGCCTGCCCGCCGACTGGCCTGCGGCCATCGTGCAGCAGGGCACGACGGCGCGACAACGCACCGTCGTCGGCACGCTCGCCACGCTTCCCGCCTTGGCTGAAGCTGCCAAGCTCAAGGCGCCGACGCTGATCATCGTCGGCAGCGTAATCAGTCTGCGCGAAAAACTGGCCTGGCTCGACGAGACAGCCGGACGTTGAGTGGTAAAAGCAGGCTCCGCAAAAAAAAAGCCTCACCGAACGGTGAGGCTTTTTTTGATGCCGCAGACAATCAAACGCTGATGGTGTTCTCGTTGATCGCCCAGATTTCGCGGTAAGCGCCGGCCAGCTTGATCAACTGGGTATACGGTACCGGCTTGTGGAACACCGACACGCCGGGCGGCAGACCGCCGCGGCTTTCGATCTCGGCCGGCTCCAGCGCCGTCGCCACGACGATCTGCATGGGCTTGGCGAGCGCGCGCTTGGTCAACGTTTCCAGCATGCCGAAGCCGTCGATGCCGGGCATCACCAGGTCGGTCACCAGCAGGTCGGGTTGCTGTTCGCCGATCAGCAGCAGCGCCTCATAGCCCGATTCGGCCGTGCGTACATTGACGCGTTGCTTGCCCATGCGCACCAGCACGGTCTGGTACATCTCGCGCTGGACGGGATCATCCTCGACCACAAGGATTTCGAAACGGTGGACCGGAATCGCCAGCTCGGCACGACGACGCGCCAGCACTTCGTCGACCGAGGTGCGCAGAATGCGGCGATGGCCACCCGGCGTCTTCCAGGCCTTGAGGCGGCCCTCCTCGACCCAGATTTGCGCAGTGCGCACACTAATACCGAGGGCCAGGGCGGCCTCGCGCGTCGAGCAGGTTTCTTCCGGATTGCGGATATCCATGGGGGGCTCCAGATTTCAGTTTTTTCGATAATAGCATTTGAATCCAAAACTGGAAAGCCCCCATGGCCTTGTCGTGGAAGCTCAATTTGAAAGCAAATGCTAGATGGAATCCGGATTGCCCCCCCTCGCTCGAAATACTCGCATTTAGCGCGTTGGCACTAATGCGCCGCCGATGGAGTGAAAGCAGCACGCAACGCGATGTGCTCTTTTGCGACGAGGTTCGGAAGCGCGGATGGCCCCCTCTTTCCCCTAGAACAGCCCCGCCTGCAAGCCTTCGAATTTCGGCTTGGCGAACAGGTAGCCCTGGATGTAGCGGACCCCCATCTGCGCCAGACAATCGCATTCGCTCTGGGTCTCCACCCCCTCCGCGACCACCGTGATGCCGAGGCGCTCCGCCACAAGCAAGACCCCGGCGACAATGGCCTGGCGCGCCGAATGATTGCCGATGTCACGGGTCAGATCCATGTCCAGCTTCAGGACATGCGGCTGAAAGGTCGCCAGCAGGTTAAGGCCGGAGTAGCCGGATCCGAAATCGTCGATGGCCGTCGTAAAACCTTGGCGCCGGTACTCGCTGAAGATGCCGACCAGATGCTGCGGATCCTCGACGCGCTCGCCCTCGGTCACCTCGAACATCAGGCGCTCCACCGGGAAGTCGAAATCACGGCTGGCCTCGAGGGTAGCGCGTATGCACGTTTCGGGACGGTATACCGCGTTCGGCATGAAGTTGATGCTGAGCTTGCAGTCGGGCAGCTTGTGCAAGCCAAGCCGGCTCGCCAGCTCAATGGCCTTGACTCGGCACGCCTGATCGAAGCGATAGCGATTGGCGTCGTTAATCTGTGCCAGTACGCTCGCAGCACCCTCGCCGTTGGGCCCGCGCACCAGCGCTTCATAAGCGAAGGGGCGGCGCGTATGCAAATCGACGATAGGCTGGAACGCCATGCTGAATTCAAAGCCAAGCGCCGAAAGATCGCGGCAGCTCGCGCAACTGGCGGCGGAAAAGGGTTGCGGATAGCGTGTCTGGCTCATACGTCGGCTCAAAATGAAGAAGTGGCCTACCGATAGTAGCAGGCGGCGGGCGCCCACGTCTCTGCGCGACCGCCCCTCCTTTCGTCCGGGTCCGACTCCGTCTACCGCCCGTCTCTGGCTACCGTTTCCGATAGCGCGCGGATCACATCGACGACGCGCTGGGAATCCTTCTGAATCCTCTGGATGGATTCGCCGGCCTGATTGGCGAGACTGACCACTTGAGTTACCGAAACCAGCCCCTCGTCCATCGTTGTCGTGACCAAGGACGACTCTACCTGAATCGCATTGATGGTCTCGCTGATCTCGCTGGTCGAGCTGCTGGTGCGCTCGGCCAGCTTTCTGACCTCATCCGCCACGACGGCGAAGCCGCGTCCCGACTCCCCCGCCCGGGCAGCCTCGATCGCCGCATTCAGCGCCAGCAGATTGGTCTGGTCGGCAATCTCCTTGATCGTCTTGACGATAGAGGTGATGGTCTGCGTCTTGTCGCCCAAACGGCCGACCTGCCGCACCGCATTGCCGAACTGCTCGGCAACGGTGTTTACCGTCGTGACCGATTCGAGAATGGTTCTGGCACCTTCCTCGGATATGGCTTTCGTTTCCAGCGCGACGTTATACGCCGTGGTGGCGCCCTCCTTCTCGGCATGATGACGATGCACCCGTTCGGTAATGTCGGTCGCAAACTTCACCACCTTGATGACGCGGCCGTCAGCGTCGAAAACCGGGTTATACGTGGCCTCAAGCCAGACTTCATCGCCACGACTGTTGACCCGGCTGAATTGCCCCGAGAAGAAATCGCCACGCCCGAGGCGTCGCCAGAAGCCGGCATACTCGGCGCTCGCCTGCAATGCCGCACTGCAAAACAGGCGGTGATGCTGCCCGACGACTTGTGCCTCGGTATAGCCCATGGTGGACAGAAAATTCGGGTTGGCGCGAAGAATCGTACCGTCGGGTTTGAACTCGATCACCGCGGTTGAACGCTCGACCGCATCCAGCATGGCGGTGGCGCTGTTCGCCCGTTCCACCTTTTCAGTGACGTCGGTCGCAAATTTGACCACCTTCGCGACATTGCCGTGCGCATCCAGAATCGGGTTATAGGTGGCTTCCAGCCACACCGTTTGGCCATGCTTGTTGCGTCGTGGGAATTGGCCGCCGAAGTGCTCCCCGGCGCGCAGCCGCATCCAGAACCTGGTGTACTCGGCGGTCCCCGCGTAGTCATCGAAGCAAAGCTGCGCGTGCTTTCTGCCGAGCAGCTCGCTTTCCGCGTAGCCGAGAACCTTGCAGAACCGGTCGTTCGTCTTGAGGATCGTGCCATCGAGCGCGAGCTCCACACAGGCGGTCGATCGTGAAAGCGCGTCCAGAAGCGCCTCGCACTCTCCCACCTGAGCTTCCAGTTCTTTGATACGGCGTTGATGCTTTTTAAAAAACACGATTGCTGATTCCTAGATAGTTGAAGGCCTTAGCGGCAACGGCAAGCCAGAACCGTCAGGCGTCAAAAACAAACTATTCGATGACACCATCACGGCCAGATTGACGCACCACACACTGCCAGGTACGAGGCGGGTTCATGCAGACAGACCCCGCTTGAGCAGGCGCATCAGACCTCCGAGCAAGGGCACCTTGGCGTAAAGCTCCTCGGACGCATCCCAATAGTCCCGATGGTAAATGACCTTGCCGTCGCCGCCAAAGCGCAGATGGCTGACGCCACGCATGACCTGCTCGCCGAGAAGGCGCGAGCGATAGCCGAGCTTCCAGACCAGCACAGCATCGCCGCGAGGATCGACGATCCGTTCGGCAACGTGGAAGCGCGGCGACTCAAGCTGCTTGAACATGTGGCGGAAAATTCGCTGGATAGCCTCCACACCAAGCACCTCGTTGAAGGGATCCTTGAAATAGGCGTCATCGCTGTAAAACTCGGCAAAGCGCTCTACGTCGGCCAGCGTCAGGTTTTCATAAAAGGCAATCAGCTCGTCCAGTGCCGTCATCTTCAATCCCCTGCCACACGGCGCATCAGCCGGAAATAGACGCAATCGGGCAGCAGGCGCAACAACTTCATGAAGCGCGTGAAGCGTTTCGGGAAATGAAGCTCGAAACCGCCGCCAGCCAACCCATCGATAAGACACCTCGCGGCAAGCTCGGGCGTAATCAGTGCCGGCATGCTGAAATCGTTTTGTGCCGTGAGCCGGGTCGCCACGAACCCAGGGTGGACGACCCAGACCCCGATGCCGCGTGGCTGAAGATCGATGAACAGGGCTTCGGCAAAATAGCTCAAGGCCGCTTTGGAGGCGCCGTAGCCCAAGGCCTTCGGCAAGCCCCGATAGCCGGCCACGCTGGACACCAGCACCAGGCCGCCGCTACCGCACTGCGGCAGCAGGGGTAGCACCGCATACGCAAAGTTGACGGCACCCAGGTAATTCACCTCGCACAATTTGCGCACCGCGGCCGGCGTGAAATCAGCGGCGCGCAGGGGAACATAATCGCCGGCGAGATAGATGGCGACATCGATGCCGCCCCACGCGTCCGACAAGCTCGCGCAAGCCGCCTCAAGCTGCGCTGGCTGGGTCGCATCGCAGCTCACCGCCAAATGATCCGCGCCCGGCAATTCCCGGCGCATGCGCTCAACGGCCTCGGCATGCCGTGCCGACAAGGCAACCCGCGCGCCGCCCTCGGCCAGCGCCTGCGCCAGGGCCGCACCGATGCCGCTGGATGCGCCGAGCAGCCAGACGCGCTTGCCGCGCCAGTCGGAGATTTTCGGATTGAGGCTCATGTGCTGCCTGCTTACCGCTTGCGGAAGCTCAGCGTGACCTCGCCGAGATGGAAGCCGAACTTGCTCATGGCCGATCGGTTGAGCATGGTCTTCTCGTCCATCAGGAACATCCAGTCGTCGAAGTCCACGTGATACACCTTCCCGTCTACCGGCAGCGCCAGAACGTAGCGCCAATGCAGGGCATTGCCGGCTAGTTCGCCAACGGCGGTTCCGACGACATCGTCCGCCGTGCCGAGATAACGGCCGTCGGCTTGCCGGGTAAGCGTCCATACGCGACGCTGAGTAGTGCCGTCGCTATAGCTGAAACGCTCATCGAGCGTGCCGACCTCGCCCTGCCAGCTTGCTTCGATGACGACATGGAAGCGTTTCACCACCGCGCCCGATCGATCCTGGAACATGCCCCAGGCGTCGAGCGTGCCGGCGAAGTAGGTGTGCAGATCCAGCACAGGCTGTTCGGCCCGGTACTTGGCAATATCGACGTTGGCGCAGCCGGCCAGACCCAGCCAGCCGAAAATCAGACAACACAGACGTTTGATCATGCCGAAGCTCCTTGATCGAGGGGTTGCAAAAGAGTTTGTGCGCTGAGCAGCGCCCATAGCGCCAGGGCCTTGAGTAGCAAGGGCGTGGCGCCATAAACCCAAGCCAGCGCAGCCGCCCCGCCCTGCTCCGGCACGTAGCCGAAAGCGGACACTAGCGGCAACGCAATGCCCGCCGCAAGCGCGAGCGTCAGCTTAGTCGCAGCGGTCCACCAGCCATAACTGGTTGCGGCCTGACCGTGCTGCGCCACATGCTCTGCAAGCAAGGCCGGCGGCATGGCAAGGTCGGCGCCGAGGGCGATCCCGGACAACACACAGACGACGGCGAAGATGGCCGCATCGCCGCTGGAGAGAAACGGCGTTGCGGCGAAACTTGTGATTGCCAACAGCATGGCCCAACGCCAGGTGGCGAGACGGCCAATGCGTCCGGCCAGCGCTGCCCAGAACGGCAGGGCCAGCGCGCCCGCGCAGAAATAGGCCAGTAGAAACGCGCCGCTCCTGGCGCCCGCGTGCAGAACATCGGCAACGTAAAACAGCACCAGCGTGGCCGGCACGGCCGCGGCGACGCCGTTGATGCCGTAGATCAGAACCAGTCGTCTGAACGAGGCCGAACGCCATGGGGAAAAAAAGGTAGCGCCGTCGTCTGCATCCGAGCGAGCCGCCGGCGACGGTACCCCGGCCAGCGCAATGAAGGTGGCGATGCATAGCACGGGAACGAATAGCCAAAGCAAGCGCGCCAGTCCCTGCGCCAGGTCGTCCGCCAGAACGTTGGGCAAGCCGGCCGCAAGCAGGACGCCCAGCAGCGCGGCGCCCTCGCGCCATGCTGTCGCGCGCAGGCGTCCGCCGTCGTCGGGCGGGAACTCCGCGCCCCAGGCCTGATGATTGATCTGCGCCAAAGCATACCCGGCATAAGCCAGCAGCAGGCCGCAGAGCAGCCAGGGCAGGCTTGCGTCACTCGGCGGCTGCAGCAGCATGAAACCGCCGCTGATGAGAAAAGGCAGCGCGAGCAGAAGCATCGGCTTGCGGCGGCGATGGCGGTCGCACCAGCGGCCAAGCAGCGGATCGCACAGCGCATCGAGGCACCTAACACCGAGCAGCGCGCCACCGATCAGGGCGAGCGGCAGCCCCGCATGTTCCGCATACAGCTTGGGCATATGCACATACAGCGGCAGCGCGAACAGGGCCAGCGGCAGGCCCGGCAAGGCGTAGGCGATATAGCGTGCGGTATGCATGCGAGCCCTGGCTACTTTTCGTTAGCCGCGAGCAGTTGCTCACGGAGTTCGGGCGCCTTGGTGCGCGGATCCAGCCAGATGGCAAAGAAGGCAGCGGCGAGCGCGGCATCGTCCACTCGTCCCGTCGGGCGGCCGTTATGGAAGAAACGCGCACCGCGTCCCGGCTCGTGCAGCCCGACGATGGTGTCGCCCTCGCGCACGGAGGGAAACACTCGCGTCAGCGCGGCGCGCCACTGCTGCAACCGCGCCTCGTCGCGCTCTCCAAGTCGAACCATCTCGTCGATGCTCGTCGCAACGAGACGCTCGGCGCTGATGTCGCGACGGTAGTTCAGCTCAAGCGCATACGGCGCATCGTTGCGCCATTGGTCGCCGCTACGCCAAAGCTTTGCGTCATAGATGGGAAAGCCGAACCAGCGCATCTCGCCGCGGCCCTGCAACTGCCAGCGATCCGCGTCAGGCACGGCTGAAGGCAGGCGACCGTCGGCCTTGCCCGCCGCGAATAGCACAACCAAGGCTATGCCTATCAAACGCCTCATCATGAATCGGCGTGCGTCAGCACGTAATGGTAGACATCGGTGGAGCCGGCGCGGAAGCCGGCTTCGCAGTAGCTCAAGTAGAAGCGCCACATGCGGATGAAGCGCTCATCGAAGCCCTGTGCCCTGATCTCGTCCAGCTTGGCCTCGAAGGTGTCGCGCCAGCACACCAGCGTACGCGCATAAGCCGGGCCGAAGGCTTGCTGATCGACAATGCGCAATCCGGCGCGTACGGCCTGCTGGCGTATGACATTCGGCGAGGGCAGCATGCCGCCGGGGAAGATGTAGCGCTGGATGAAGTCCGTCCCGCGCCGATAGTTCGCAAAGAGCTCATCTGCGATGGTGATGGCCTGGATGCCGATACGGCCGCCGCGCTTGAGCCGGGCCTGAAGCTGGGCAAAATACGTGGGCCAGTAGCGTTCGCCCACGGCTTCAATCATTTCGATGGACACGATATGGTCGTACTGCCCGCGCTCGTCACGGTAGTCGCGCAGGTAGAACTCGGCACGATCGTCAAACCCGCCGTTCGCCGCGCGTTCGCGCGACCAGGCAAGTTGCGACGGGGAAAGCGTGAGGCCTGTGACACGACAGCCGAACTCGATGCATGCCACCTCTGCGAGGCCGCCCCAGCCGCAGCCGATTTCCAGCAGATGCTGGCCCGCTTGTACGCCCATCTCTCGCAACAGACTGCGATACTTGTTGAGCTGCGCGGCATGCAGATCTTCATCGGGCGAACTGAAGCGTGCGCTTGAATAGCTCATGCTCGGATCCAGCCAGGCGCGGTAGAAATCGTTGCCGAGATCGTAATGCGCCTGGATATTTCGGCGGCTGCCCCAGCGCGTATTGCTGCGCAGCAGATGGCGAAGCCGATGGCCGATCAGCCGCCACATCGACCCATGCAAGGCGCGCGCGATTGTTTCCCGGTTACCGGCCAGCAAGGTCAGCAGCTCGCCGAGCGAATCGCAGTCCCATTCGCCCGCCATATACCCTTCGGCGAAACCGATGTCGCCGTGCGCCAAGGCGCGCTCGAAGACATTTTCGTCGTGGATGGCGCAATGCACTCGCGGTTCGCCATGGCCGCATTCGGCAACTTCACCATCCGGCAGGGTGAACACTGCAGTCCCCCAGCGCAGGCCACCCAGCAGTTCAAGCACCAGCTCGGCGGCGGCGCTGCGATGCCGGGCCGGCGGAGCCAGCGTCAGGGTAGGACAGGTTTCGCTAGATGCATTCATGTGGTGCGCTCCAGAGGGGGAACAGGCTTGCGATGAAAGGCAGCGCCCTTGCGCCATAGATGAAGGGCGTGCCAGTGAATGCGGAACATGACGCCGACGGTCATGAGGGGGAAACGCAACAAGGCCCCGAGCAGACGAACTGCCGAGAGGGCCTGCAGCCGGCCGCCCACGTGGGCGATCAGGGCCGGCCCGTCGGCCTCGCGATATTCGATATTCACGCCGGCCTGTCCGGGCCGGGCAAGAAAGCGGAAACGGTAGCTGCCGGCAACCGGAAAGAAGGGCGATACATGAAAGACCTTCTGCGTCACCAGCACATCGCCCGAAACAATTGGCTGCAGATCGGCATGGCGCACCAGATAGTTATGGGACTCGCCAAAGGTGTTATTGACCTCGCAGAGGACGGCACGCAACTGACCGTCCGTGTCATGGCAGAACCAGAAGCTGACCGGATTGAAGACATAGCCGAACAGGCGCGGAAAGGTCTGCAAGACCACCGCCCCCAGCGGGAAATCGACGTGTTGCGCCGCCAGTTGCGCACGCAACCAGGGCATCAGAGAACTGCCGTCACGCGCACCGTGGTCACGTTCATGGAAGGCGAAGATCGCCGCACGATTAATGCCGAACAACCCGCCCCAGCGTCGCCCGGCGCTCAACTCGGACAGGGGAATGCGCAGGAAGGCAATCGGATAGACGAATCGATGCCGGGCAACCGTGCTGCGCATGTGCATGACACGCCCTTCGCACCAATGAATGGCGGTATCGACTTGTGGCCAGACGCTCACGCCGCAACGACCTCGGCGCTTTGTTGCCATGGCACGGCCACGCCCATCCCCTGGGCAACCGCAATGGCGGAACGCAGTCCATCTTCATGGAAGCCGTAGCGGCTCCAGGCGCCGCAGAACCACAGGTGATCGCGGCCGTTGATGTTTGGAAGCTGCCATTGCGCTTCGATCGCTGCCTGGTCGAATACCGGATGGGCGTAATCGATATCGGCAATCACTGTTTCCGGCGCCGGCTCGCGGAACGGGTTGAGCGAGACGATCACAGGCGTTTCCACCGGCACAGGCTGCAGCTTGTTGATGAGGTAGGAAACCGCCACCGGGGCAGTGCCCGAAGTCGCCGGTCCGGCAGCGTAGTTCCACGCAGACCACAAGCTGGGGCGTTGCGGCAAGAGGCTGCTGTCGGTATGCACCACAGCCCGGTTCGGCTGATACTTCACGGCTGTGATGACTGCACGCTCGGCCGGCGTCGCCTCGTCGGCAAGAATGGCCAGGGCTTGGTCGCTATGACATGCAAAAACAACATCGTCGTAGCGTGCCCAGCCATCGGCGGCCAAGACATGAACCCCGTCCTCGGCGCGCCGAACCGCCGCAACCGGCGCGTTGAGACGAATGTCGTCGAGATCGGCGGCCATGCGCCGCAGATATTCGCGGCCGCCGCCCTTGACGGTCAGCCACTGCGGCCGATTCATGATCTGCAGCAGCCCGTGGTTGTGGCAGAAACGAACGAACGTGGCGAGCGGATAAGCGAGCATGGCCTCGGTCGGACAAGACCAGATCGCTGCGGCCATAGGCAAGAGGTACCAGTCGCGGAAGGACTGGCCGAAACGGCGGCGCTCAAGAAACTCCCCGAGCGACTCCGCCTCCTCGTTCACGCGCAAAGCCAGCGCCGTGGTCTCGCGATTGAAGCGCAGGATGTCGCGCACCATGCCGATAAACGCCGGCCGCAGAAGATTGCGGCGCTGGCCGAACAGCGTATTGAGATCGTTGCCCGCCCACTCGAGATCGAGGCTGTCGATACGCGCCGAAAAGCTCATTTCACTCGGCACCGCCACAATTCCGAGCTGCCCGAACAGCGCGCACAAATTGGGATAGGTGCGTTGATTGAAGACGAGGAAGCCGGTATCGACCGGGAAGCGCAGCCCCTCGAGCTCCACGTCTACGGTGTTGGTATGCCCGCCCAGCCGCGAGGCCGCCTCATACAGCGTGACCTCATGCGTATTCCGCAGCAGCCAGGCGGCGGCCATTCCGCTGATCCCGCTGCCAACCACCGCGACGCGTTTGCGGGCGATCCCGGCTGGGTTGTTTCGTTCAAGTTCGCCCGGCTTCATGAAGGCGCCTTCACATAAGAGAAGGTTGAGCCCGGAAGCGGCCAAAACAAACCGATCAACGCAGCAACAAATTCGGGCCGTTTCCCCACGCTTTGTCCTAGACAAATATCCAACATGGCCCTAAGATAGGCCTACAAAATCACCATGTCAAGCATTTGTTCAGGACAAAATTGAGTACTCAGGGATTCAATATCGCCGCCGTCGAGCGCGACACCGGGCTTTCCAAGGACCTGCTGCGAATGTGGGAGCGGCGCTACGGCTTTCCCGCTCCGGAGCGCGATCAGCATGGGGAGCGGGTCTATAGCGTGCTCGACCTGGAACGTCTAAGAAGAATCAAGCGATTGATCGATAAGGGATTCAGGCCCGGAAAAATACTTAAACTGGCCAGCGAGGAACTGGAGCAATTGCTTCAGGATGTCGCTCCCACCGTACAAGCAGACGCGCAAATGAATTGGGAGCCCTACCTGGAGCATCTCCGGCAGGGCGATCTTCCGGGACTCCGTAACGCCCTGCAGCAGCAGTTACTGTTGCAAGGCTTGCAGTCTTTTGTCCTGGACATAGTTGCCCCACTGACCGTGGCGGTCGGCGAGGCGTGGATGCGCGGCAGCATCCGGGTGCACGAAGAACACGCGTATAGCGAGATCATCAAAGCGCTGCTCCAACAGGCCATTTCGCTCTTCAGCGAGCGCGGCAGCCCGACGCTGCTTCTGACCACATTGCCGGACGAACAACATGGCCTCGGACTGCTGATGGCCGAAGCGCTTTTCGTTATCGCCGGCGCACGCTGCGTCTCGCTGGGCACCCGCACACCCATGCTTGAAATCGTCGACGCCGCGGCCCGTCATCATGTGGATTGCGTCGCGCTTTCCTTTTCCACCTCATTTCCCGCGCGGCAAGGGACGCAGCAGATACGCGAACTTCGGGAATTGCTGCCCGAAAAAGTCGAGATATGGGTCGGTGGCGGCGGCTCGTCCGTGATGCAACTTCCGCCCGGCGTGTATAGGGCGTTTCCGACCACACCCGGCGAAGCCGTGATGGATTGGCATCGCAGGAATGGTCGGGGCGTTGCGGATTGAACACCGGCCGCAGCGCAATCATGCAGAGTCGGGTAAGCACCCGAAAATGAAAAAGGGTTTCCAGCGATTAACTGGAAACCCTTGGTATTACTGGTCGGGGCGGCGGGATTCGAACTCGCGACCCCTTGCACCCCATGCAAGTGCGCTACCAGGCTGCGCTACGCCCCGACAAGCTTGAAATTATACCAGAGGACGCGTCGGCAGACGCAGCATCTCGATGATGTTTGCAAGTTCAGCGCGCAAACTTGGCAGCGCTGCTGCGTCGTCCGACTTTTGCTCGCGAAGCGAATGCGGTTCATCGAGCCGATTGCGCGCACCGCTGATGGTGAAGCCTTCCTGATACAGCAATTCGCGAATGCGACGCACCAGCAGCACTTCGTGATGCTGGTAGTAACGGCGGTTGCCGCGACGCTTCACCGGCTTGAGCTGGGTGAACTCCTGCTCCCAGTAGCGCAGCACATGCGGCTTGACGCCGCACAGCTCGCTCACTTCACCAATCGTGAAGTAGCGCTTCGCCGGAATCGGCGGCAGCTCTTGCAGATCACTGGGCGGCGTTTGCATGATCCAGCGTTTCAACCGCAAGCTTGAGCTTCTGGCTGGCGTGGAAGGTGACCACGCGACGGGCGGTGATTGGAATCTCTTCGCCGGTTTTGGGATTGCGGCCCGGCCGTTGCGGCTTGTCGCGCAACTGGAAGTTGCCGAAGCCGGAGAGCTTGACGCTGTCGCCGCCTTCGAGGGCGATGCGAATCTCGTCGAAGAACGCTTCCACCATATCCTTGGCTTCGCGCTTGTTGAGGCCGACCTTCTCAAACAAAAGATCGGCCAGTTCTGCCTTGGTCAATGTCATTCTGACTCCCTGGTCATTATTTGTTTTTGGGACCCCCAGGAGGCTCCCCTCCCGTGCTGCTTGTTGCTTCAGGCGCGCAAAGCGGCGCCGAGTTGCTGCGCCGCCGCGACCAATTGCGCAATCGCCGCATCGACTTCGGCGTCCGCAAGAGTCCGGCCAGTATCTTGCATAACTACCCGAAATGCAAGGCTTTTTTTCCCTTCCTCAAGCCCCTTGCCCTGATAGACGTCGAACAGATTGATGTGCTTGACGATATCGCCACCGGCTTTCTGCAAACCGTCGAGCAAGGTCTGCAACTCAGTATCCTGAGTCACGACAAAAGCCAGGTCACGTTCCACGACGGGGAAACGGGATACGGGTGCATAGGCGGGCATCGGCGCCGCCAGCAATGCGGACAGCTCCAGCTCGAAAACCACCGGTGCGCTGCCGAGTTCGTACTTCTGGGCCCACTCGGGATGCAGCTCGCCGACGACGCCTATACGTTCGCCATTCAGGATCACGTCGGCGCTACGGCCCGGATGCAGCGCCGGATGCGCCACCTTTTCGAAACGCAATTGCTGTCCCGCGAACAAGGCTTCGACGTCGCCCTTCACATCGAAGAAGTCGACAGTGCGCGCCTTCAGTCCCCACTGCTCGGGTTCGGCTGGGCCGGCCGCGAGGCCAGCGACACGCACGGGTTGCTGGAAGCCGGCCACCGGTCCGCCCGCAGCATCGCGCCAGAAGCAGCGGCCGATTTCGAAAGCGCGCACGCGGTTGGTACGACGCTTGAGGTTGAAGGACAGCGTATTCACGAGGCCGCCGATCAAGGTCGTGCGCATTACACCCATCTGGCTGGCGATCGGGTTGGCGAGAACGATGGGCTTGTCGTTGCCGGCAAAATCCTTTTCCCAGGCCGATTCGACGAAGCTGAAGTTCACGACCTCCTGGTAATCGCGCTCGGCGACCAGACGACGCACCTGCATGGAAGTGCGCTTCGCTTCGGACAGCGGCAGCATGGCGACGCTATTCTCGGGCGCCGGCGCCGGGATGTTGTCGTAGCCGTAAAGGCGCGCGATCTCTTCGATCAGGTCTTCTTCAATCTCGATATCGAAGCGGTGCGCAGGCGGCGTAACCAGAAACACCTGATCCTCTTCCGACCACGGGAAGCGCAAGTGCTTCAACTGCTTCTCAACGGCCTCGCGCGTGAACGCCATGCCGATGACCTTGTTGAGGCGAGCAAGGCGCAGACGAACCGGATTCCGCTTGGGCAGGTCGGCATGCGATACGACTTCGGTGATGGGGCCGGCAGCGCCGCCGCAGATTTCAAGCACCAGCTGGGTGGCGCGCTCCAGCGCTTCGACCTGGCGGCTGAAATCGACGCCGCGTTCGAAGCGGAAAGAGGAGTCAGTCGAGAAGTTCAGCGCGCGCGCCTTGCCAGCAATCGCGTCGGGCGCGAAGAACGCGCTCTCGAGGAAAATCTCGGTAGTGGCATCAGTGACGCCGCTTTCGTCTCCACCCATGATGCCGCCCAGCGCCAGGGCGCGGGATTCGTCCGCGATCAGCACCGCGTCGGCAGCGGGAGTGACGGTATTGCCGTTCAGGAGTTTCAGCTGTTCGCCGGCCTTGGGCAAACGCACATGGATCGCACCCGACAATTTGGCGTTATCGAAGGCGTGCATGGGCTGGCCCTGTTCGAGCAGCACATAGTTGGTGATGTCGACAATCGCCGAAATCGAGCGGATGCCGCTGCGCGCCAGGCGCTGCACCATCCAGTCGGGCGTGGCCACGGCGGCATTCACGCCGCTGACGACACGGCCGGTATAACGCGGGCAGTGATGCTGGGCGTCAACGACGACAGCGCGGGTCTTGTCGCTCGTCACTGCCACCGGCTTAACTTCCGGCGCAGTCAGATCAGCGCCAGTGAGCGCCGCGACTTCGCGCGCAATGCCGAGGATGGACAGACAGTCGGCGCGGTTCGGCGTGAGTTTGAGGGTAAACAGCTTGTCGTCGAGACCGAGGTAGTCGCGGATATCGGTACCGACCGGCGCATCGGCCGGCAGCACCAGCAGGCCGTCGCTCTCTTCGGCGATGCCCAGCTCCTTGGCCGAGCACAGCATGCCGAAGCTCTCGACATCGCGCACCTTGGCCTTCTTGATATTGAAGTCGCCCGGCAGTTGCGCGCCGATCAGCGCGCAGGGCACCTTGAGGCCGACGGCCGCATTCGGCGCGCCACAGACGATCTGCAGCACCTCATTGCCGACATTGACCGTAGTGAGGCGCAACTTGTCGGCGTTGGGATGCTTTTCGGCAGTCAGAATTTCGCCGATCACGACCTTGTTGAAGGCCGGCGCAGCCGCATCGAGCTCTTCGAGTTCGAGGCCGGCCATGGTCAGCAGGTGCCCCAGCTCATCACTCGTGAGCTTGGGATTGACGAAGGTACGCAGCCAGTTTTCCGAGAATTGCATGCTGAGTTTTTCTACTTGAATTGGCAGGGTTACTTGAACTGCGACAAGAAACGCAGGTCGCCGTCGAAGAACAGGCGCAGGTCGTCGATGCCGTAACGCAGCATGGTGAGGCGATCCGGGCCCATGCCGAAGGCGAAGCCGATGTACTTTTCGGGATCGATGCCGCCGTGGCGCAACACGTTCGGGTGCACCATGCCACAACCGCCGATCTCCAGCCAGCGCCCCTTGTTCGGGCCGCTCATGAAGGCCATGTCGATTTCGGCCGAGGGCTCGGTGAAGGGGAAGAAAGACGGGCGGAAACGCAGCGTCAGGTCGTCACTCTCGAAGAAGCGACGCAGAAAGTCGGCGAGCACGCCGCGCAGGTCGGCGAAGCTCACTTTCTCACCGATCCACAAACCTTCGACCTGATGGAACATCGGCGAGTGGGTGGCATCGGAGTCCACGCGATAGACGCGGCCCGGGGCGATGATGCGGATTTCCGGCATCGTCGCTGCGCTCTTGTGCTTCTCGACGTGGGCCTGCATGTAGCGCACCTGTACCGGGCTCGTATGCGTGCGCAGCAGCACGTCTTCCTGCACGGAGCCGTCTTCGGCCTGCAGGTAGAAAGTGTCGTGCATGGAGCGCGCCGGGTGCTTCTCCGGCGTGTTAAGCGCAGTGAAGTTGTGCCAGTCGCCCTCGATCTCGGGGCCGTCGGCGACTTCGAAACCGATGGTGCGGAACAGCTGCTCGATGCGATCGAGGCTGCGCGTCACCGGATGCAGGCCGCCGCGCGAACGACCGCGACCAGGCAGCGTGACATCCAGCGCTTCGGCGGATAGCTGAGCTTCGAGTGCGGCACGCTTTAGGGCATCGCGACGGCCGTTCAACGCCTCTTCGATCTGTCCCTTGGCCGCATTGATGGCAGCACCGGCGGTTTTCTTTTCTTCCGGCGGCAACTTGCCGAGCGTTTTCATCTGCTCGGTGATCAGGCCGGTCTTGCCAAGGTACTGGGCCTTGGCCTCTTCTAGCTTGGCAGGCTCGCTGATAACCGCAAATTCGGCCAGCGCGCGTGCAACAATTTCTTCGAGTGTATTCACAAGCAGGATTGGAAACGTCTCGGGTTTTACAACATTAAAAAAGGGAGGCGGGGTTTAGCCCAGACCTCCCTTTTCGTACGCAGCTTTTAATTAAGCAGCGAGCTTGGCCTTGGCTTGGTTGGCAAGGGCGGCAAAAGCAGCCTTGTCAAACACGGCCAGATCGGCCAGCACCTTGCGATCAACTTCGATCGAGGCCTTCTTCAGACCGTTCATCAGGGTGCTGTACTTCATGCCCAGTTCGCGAGCCGCTGCATTGATACGAGCGATCCACAGGGCACGGAACTGACGCTTGCGTTGGCGACGGTCACGGTAGGCGTATTGACCGGCCTTCATGACAGCCTGCTTGGCTACACGATAGACACGGCTGCGACGACCGCGGTAACCCTTGGCCTGGTCAAGAACCTTTTTATGACGCGCACGCGCCGTTACACCACGTTTAACTCTTGGCATGGTTTAACTCCTTAAGCGTAGGGCATCATCGCGCGAATATGGCCGACATCGGCTGCCACAATTTCAGTGGCACCGCGCAGCTGACGCTTCGACTTGGTGGTTTTCTTGGTCAGAATGTGGCGCTTGAACGCCTGACCACGCTTGACGCTACCGCCAGCGCGCACTTTGAAGCGCTTGGCAGCCCCGCTCTTGGTTTTCATCTTCGGCATCGAAGATCTCCTTCTTCTATGGCGACAGGTGACTTCCACCTTGGAAGCGCTTGGGAACCCGGAACCACGGTATTTCCGCCATGCTTGCGCACGGCGGGAATTCTTTACTGCAAAACCTTACTTCTTCTTCGGCGCCAGCATCATCACGAGCTGACGACCTTCCATCTTGGGGAACTGCTCGACCACCGCGATTTCATCGAGATCGGCCTTCACACGTTCCAGCTGGCGCATACCGATTTCCTGGTGGGCCATTTCACGACCGCGGAAACGCAGCGTGATCTTGGCCTTGTCGCCTTCATTCAAAAACTTCACCAGATTGCGCATCTTGATCTGGTAGTCGTTCTCGTCCGTACCCGGACGGAACTTGATTTCCTTGACCTGAACCTGCTTCTGCTTCAGCTTAGCTTCGTGCTGACGCTTGGCTTCCTGGTACTTGAACTTGCCGAAGTCCATGATGCGGCACACAGGCGGCTGGGCCAGCGGTGCGATCTCGACCAGATCAAGTTCGGCCTCTTCGGCCATTGCCAGGGCAGCACGTGCAGACATGATGCCAAGCTGTTCGCTATCGGGGCCGACCAAACGGACTTCAGCCGCAGTGATCTCACCGTTGAGGCGTTGCGTCTTCTCTTGAGCGATGGTTCAGTTCTCCAAAAATTCAAAAATCAAATCGCCACGCCCCGGCTGCTTTTCTCTTGCAGCAGGCGTTCAATCAAGGCTTCGGGAGTCATTTGCCCTAAATCCTGATTGCCGCGGGCACGCACGGCGACCAACCCAGCTTCCTTTTCCTTGTCACCAATGACGACCTGGTAAGGACGCTTCAACAAGCTATGTTCGCGTATTTTATAGTTAATTTTCTCACTACGCAAATCGCACTCAACGCGGAAGCCCGCTGCACGCAGCTTTTCGGCCACATTCTGCGCATATTCGCCCTGCGCTTCCGAAATGTTAGCGACCACTACCTGCACAGGTGAGAGCCACAGCGGCAGAGCTCCGGCATGGTTCTCAATTAATATACCGATAAAGCGTTCCAATGAACCGAGGATCGCGCGGTGCAGCATGACCGGGATATGGCGTGCATTGTCTTCGCCCACATATTCGGCGCCAAGACGCGTCGGCATCGAGAAGTCAACCTGAACGGTACCGCACTGCCAGGAGCGCCCAATGGCGTCCTTGATGTGGAATTCGATCTTGGGGCCGTAGAAGGCGCCCTCCCCCGGCAGCTCTTCCCATTCCAGCCCGGAAGCACGCAGACCTGAGCGTAGTGCGTTCTCCGCCTTGTCCCAAACCTCATCGGAACCGACTCGACCCTCGGGGCGCAGAGCCAGTTTGACGGCCACGTCGGTGAAACCAAAGTCCGCATAGACCTTGCGCACCAGCGCATTGAAGGCGGTCACTTCAGCCTCGATCTGGTCGTCGGTACAGAAGATATGGCCGTCGTCCTGGGTGAAGCCGCGCACGCGCATCACGCCGTGCAGCGCGCCCGAGGGCTCATTGCGGTGACAGGAACCGAACTCGCCGTAACGCAACGGCAGCTCCTTGTACGAGCGCAGGCCGGCATTGAATATCTGCACGTGGCCGGGACAGTTCATCGGCTTGACCGCATATTCGCGACTCTCCGATTCGGTCGTAAACATATTGGCCTTGTAGTGCTCCCAGTGACCCGATTTCTCCCACAGGGACTTGTCGAGGATCTGCGGGCAGCGTACTTCCTGGTAGCCGTTGTCGCGATAGACGGCGCGCATGTATTGCTCGATTTCCTGCCACACGGTCCAGCCGTGCGGATGCCAGAACACCAGACCCGGCGCCTCTTCCTGCAGGTGGAAGAGATCGAGTTGCTTGCCGAGCTTGCGATGATCGCGCTTCTCGGCCTCTTCCAGCATGTGCAGGTAGGCGTCGAGCTCATCCTTTTTGGCCCAGGCGGTGCCATAGATGCGCTGCAGTTGTTCGTTCTTGGAGTCACCGCGCCAGTAGGCGCCGGCCACCTTCATCAGTTTGAAGGCCTTGAGCTTGCCGGTCGAGGGCACGTGCGGGCCGCGGCAGAGGTCGATGAAGTCGCCCTCTTTATATAGGGAGACATCTTCATTGGCCGGAATCGCCGCGATCAGCTCGGCCTTGTAGATTTCACCGATGCCCTTGAAGAACTCCACCGCCTTGTCGCGCGGCCAGACTTCGCGCGTGACCGGCAGATCCTTCTTGGCCAGCTCAGCCATGCGCTTTTCGATCGCCTCAAGATCCTCGGGCGTAAAGGGGCGCTTGTAGGCGAAATCGTAATAGAAGCCGTTTTCGATGACCGGGCCGATCGTCACCTGCGCATCAGGGAACAACTCCTTGACCGCATAAGCCAGCAAGTGGGCAGTCGAATGGCGGATGGTGTCGAGGCCTTCGGGGTCCTTGTCGGTGATGATGGCCAAATCCGCATCGGTCTCGATCCGGAAGGAAGTATCGACGACCTTGCCATTCACCTTGCCGGCAATCGCGGCCTTGGCGAGGCCGGGGCCGATCGAAGCTGCCACATCGGCAACGGTCACAGCCTGGTCAAAGCGACGTTCGGAACCATCGGGCAGACGAATCGCGGGCATATGCGGACCTTTAGGAATCTCTTTGAAAAACGTGGAAACTATGGACGAAAAAAAAGTGCGGGGGTGAGCCGCACTTTTCTTCAGAGGGGACTGAATGAGCCGAACTCTACCCGGGTGTTATTACGCAACCGTGAAAGTTCGAGTTCGGATCATTATGGATGCTCCCTCAAGGGTTAAACGTTTTTAAAAACGTCCTACCAGGATTCTGGTAGGCGCGATTGGACTCGAACCAACGACCCCCACCATGTCAAGGTGGTGCTCTAACCAACTGAGCTACGCGCCTGCAAAGACAAACATTATAGGGCAGTTTCGGGCTTTGTGGAAGAGGTTCAATAAAATTTCTGATTGACCCAAAGGTTTACAACGGACCAAAACTGCGTTTATAGTGCGGCCCATGCGTTTTAATCCCCTCGCTCTCGCGCTTGTTTTTGCAACCCTGTTCGCCAGCTCGGCACAGGCGGCAGATGCAGTTAACGAGACACCGTCCACAGAAAACCCTTCGCTGATCAGCAAGGCGACTGCCTCTATCCAGGCGGCGACCGACGACGCACTGAGCCTGATCGGGATTCGCTACAGGCGCGGCGGTACCACGCCGGAGACAGGCTTCGATTGCAGCGGCTTCGTGCAGCATGTTTTCCGCGAAGGCATGGGACTAATGCTGCCGCGCACCTCGCGCGAAATCAGCAAGGAAGGCGAAGTCGTCAAGAAAAACGAACTTCAGCCGGGCGATCTGGTGTTCTTCAACACCATGCGCAAGACCTTCTCCCACGTCGGCATCTATCTGGGCGAAGGGCAATTCATCCACTCGCCACGCACCGGCGGCAAGGTGCGCATCGAAGACATGCGCGACAGCTACTGGGCCAAGCGCTACGAAGGCGCGCGCCGTGTTTCGATCGAATAAGCCTGATCAAGCGCCAAAATCCGAAACCAGCCGAGCGCTGGTTTTTTTGTGCCTGATATCCTTACACAAGACCACCCCAGAACACCGTTCGCATGATCCCCTGGCTTTCTCCGGAACCGCTGTTCCCGCCCCTGGAGTCGGCACTCAAAGAGCCCAACGGCCTTTTGGCAGCCGGTGGAGATCTGTCGCCCAAGCGTCTGCTTGCCGCTTACGCGCGCGGTATCTTTCCGTGGTTCTCCGAGGGCGACCCCATCCTGTGGTGGAGCCCCGATCCACGCACGGTGCTGATCCCCGACCAGCTTGTGGTGCGACATTCATTTGCCAAGGTCCTGCGCAACCGGCTCTATGAAATTCGCATCGACACCGCATTCGCCGCTGTCATGGCCGGCTGCGCCGCACCCCGCGATGGACAATCCGACACCTGGATCATGCCGGAAATGCAGGCGGCCTATTTACGTCTGCACACGCTCGGCTATGCTCATAGCGTGGAGACGTGGATGGACGGCGAGCTGGCCGGCGGGCTGTATGGCGTTGCCCTGGGCCGCGCCTTCTTCGGCGAGTCGATGTTCTCGCGCCACAAGGATGCCTCCAAGATTGCCCTTGCCCACCTCTGTGCCCTGCTGAGACAGAAAGGTTTTGGCATAATCGATTGCCAGATGGAAACGTCACACTTGCTCTCTCTCGGTGCCCGCCCCATGCCGCGCAGTGAATTCGCCGCCCGGCTGGCCGAGCTTGCGCCTGCGGAGACAGCTCTCGGCGCATGGTCTGCCGATTCAGTACGTGATTACTACCGGGTGAAAGGCTAGCCATGGAGCCCCTACGCCCCCTTCGTTCGCGGCCCCCCAAGGGGGAGCTGGGCTCCCTCGGGACGGCCCATCGGGAGCCCTGATGGCCTACCTGCGCGACCTCCCTCCTTTTCCGCTGTTGCACTTCTATGCAACGGCTCCTTACGGCTGCTCCTATCTGCCGGGCCGGGTGGCGCGCTCGCAAGTCGCGACACCGACGCACCTGATCGACAACAGCACCTACGGCGAGCTGGTGCGCGCCGGCTTCCGCCGTAGCGGCGTGTTCACTTATCGTCCGCATTGCGGCACCTGCCGCGAATGCGTGCCGGTGCGTCTGCGCGTGGCCGATTTCAAACCCAATCGCAGCCAGCGGCGTTCGCTCAAGCAGCACGCCGCACTGGTGCCGCGCGAAATGGGCCTCGGTTTCCGCGAAGACCATTACCAGCTCTACCAGCGCTACCAGGCCGCACGTCACTCCGGCGGCGGCATGGACAGCGACAGCCGCGAGCAGTACGCTCAGTTTCTGCTGCAAAGCCATGTCGACAGTTGCCTCGTCGAATTCCGCGAGGACGGCGTCCTGCGCATGGTCAGCATCATCGACCTGCTCTCGGACGGGCTGTCGTCCGTGTACACCTTCTACGACCCCGACATCGAGCATGCCAGCTACGGCACTTTCGGCATCCTGTGGCAGGTCGCTCAATGCCAGCACCTGAACCTGCCCTATCTATACCTGGGCTACTGGATACGCGACAGCCAGAAGATGGCCTACAAGGCCAACTTCCACCCGCTCGAACGGCTCAGCGACGAGCCGGGTACGGACAGGTTGTGGATTGACCTGAACCTCGAATAGTCCAATCGCACCGGCCTGCTAAAATCGCAGGCTATGCTGCCCTATTCCCTCGCCCGCCCCTTTCTGTTTTCGCTCGATGCGGAAACTGCCCATGAATTCACGCTGAACACGCTGCGCCGCACGCAGGGCCTGATGCCAACCTGTGCGCCCGCGGGACGCCCGGTCAATGTCATGGGCATAGACTTTCCCAACCCGGTCGGTCTTGCGGCCGGCCTGGACAAGAACGGCGAATGCATCGAGGCCTGGGGCAAACTGGGGTTCGGCTTTGTCGAGATCGGCACGGTCACGCCGCGTCCGCAGCCGGGCAACCCCAAGCCGCGCATGTTCCGCCTGCCGGAAGCCATGGGCATCATCAATCGCATGGGCTTCAATAACCATGGCGTGGACAATCTGCTCGCCAATGTCGCGGCCAGCAAGTTCAAAGGCTTGCTCGGCATCAATATCGGCAAGAACTTCGATACGCCAATTGAGAACGCTGCCGACGATTACCTGATCTGCCTGGACATGGTCTACGCCGCCGCCAGCTATGTGACGGTGAATATCTCTTCGCCCAACACCAAGAATCTGCGCCAGTTGCAGGGTGAATCTGAACTCGATGCCCTGCTCGGCGCGCTCAAGGCCAAACAAACCGAGCTGGCCGACAAGCACGGCAAGTACGTGCCGCTGACCCTGAAAATTGCGCCTGATCTTGATGACGCGCAGATCGTGAACATCGCCGATGCGCTGCGCCGCCATCGCATCGATGGGGTCATTGCCACCAATACGACCTTGAGCCGCAATGGGGTTGAGCACCTGAAACACGGCAATGAGGCCGGCGGTCTCTCCGGCGCGCCGGTGTTCGAGAAATCCACCGCCGTGGTCGCGGCCCTGGCCAGGGCGCTTGCCGGCGAGCTGCCGATTATTGCGGCCGGCGGCATTACCGACGGCGCCAAGGCCCGCGCCAAGCTGAATGCGGGGGCAAGTCTGGTACAACTGTATTCGGGATTGATCTACCGTGGCCCGGCCTTGATCAAGGAATGCGTGGCGGCGACCCGCTAGTTTTTGGGCCTTCGCTTCGCTTGTGGAAGCTCACACCCCGATCTTCGCCCCACTCCCAACTAATAACCAAAGGTTATATATTTCCTTTTTATAAGTATTTTTCAAATCTAAGAGATATCGATATCATCCGCTCTCCATAAGAAGCAGCTCTGATATCTATTCATGGACTTCGGTTACTCGATTGCAGGTTTCATGGTCGGCGCCATCGTCGGACTGACGGGCGTCGGCGGCGGCTCGCTGATGACTCCCCTGCTCGTTCTGATGTTCGGCATCCATCCGGCCAAGGCGGTCGGAACCGATCTGCTTTATGCGGCCATCACCAAGTCGGGCGGCACCTGGGTGCATGCAGGCAAGGGTACGGTGGACTGGAAGATCGCCGGCCTGCTTGCCGCCGGCAGCATGCCCGCAACCGCAATCACGCTGCTGACCGTCCATTTCCATGCCCCCGGCGGCTTCGGCAACTCGACCAAACTGATCTCCGTGATGCTCGGGATTGCCCTGCTGCTTACCGCTGCCTCCCTGGTATTCCGCAGCCGCTTGATCGCCTGGGCGCAGTCGCGCAACAAGACGCCGCGCAGCCAGAAAACGACCGACATGCTTACTGTCGCTACCGGCATCACGCTGGGCGTGCTGGTTTCGCTGTCCTCGGTGGGCGCCGGCGCGCTGGGGGTCACCGCCCTGCTGTTTTTGTATCCCACGCTGCCAACAGTTAAAATCGTGGGTTCGGATATTGCCCATGCCGTGCCCCTGACCCTGGTTGCCGGAATCGGACACTGGTTCATGGGCAGTGTGGACTTTGAATTGCTGGGCTCGCTGCTGATCGGCTCATTGCCCGGCATTTATATCGGCAGCCATCTGGCCGTCCGCATTCCCGAAAAAGTATTGCGCCCCAGCCTTGCCGCCATTCTGCTGTTTACCGGCAGCAAGCTGATCGCGAACTAGAAAAACAGAGAACACCCCCAAAGGCTCTCCCATGTACCGCTACGATCATTACGACCAGGCTATTGTCGACGACCGCGTGAAGCAGTTCCGCGACCAGACCAATCGCTATCTGGCCGGCACCCTGTCCGAGGACGAGTTCCGCCCGCTGCGCCTGCAAAACGGCCTCTACATCCAGCGCCACGCGCCCATGCTGCGCATCGCCATTCCCTACGGCATGCTCTCGTCGAAGCAGTTGCGCAAGCTCTCCGATATCGCCGCCAAGTACGACCGTGGCTACGGCCATGTCAGCACGCGCCAGAACATGCAACTGAACTGGCCCAAGCTCGAAGACGTGCCGGAAATCCTGGCCGAACTGGCGACGGTGGAAATGCATGCCATCCAGACCTCGGGCAACTGCATCCGCAACGTCACCAGCGACCAGTTCGCCGGCGTCTCGCCCGACGAGATTACCGATCCGCGCCCATGGTGCGAGATCCTGCGCCAGTGGTCGACCTTCCATCCGGAGTTCGCCTACCTGCCGCGCAAGTTCAAGATTGCCGTGAACGCCGCCGAAGGCAGCGACATGAGCGACCGCGTCGCCACGCGCGTGCATGACATCGGGCTTGACGTGCTGAAGGACGGCGACGGCAATATCGGTTTCCGCGTCATCGTCGGTGGCGGTCTCGGCCGCACGCCCATCGTCGGCGTCGTGATCAAGGACTTCCTGCCCTGGCAGCACCTGATCACCTATCTCGAATGCATCCTGCGCGTCTACAACCTCTACGGTCGTCGAGACAACAAGTACAAGGCCCGCATCAAGATTCTGGTGAAGGCGCTGGGCATCGAGGAATTCCGCCGCCAGGTCGAAGCCGAATGGGCTTACGTCAAGGACGGCGCATCGACGCTGACCGAAGCCGAAGTCGACCGCATCCGGAAGCACTTCACCGACCCGGACTGGAAGCCGCTCGACGACGTGTCGCTCGAAGCGCTGGCCGCAGAGAAGAACGACAAGGCATTCACGCGCTGGCTGGAACGCAATGTGCGCGAGCACAAGAAGCCTGGCTACGCCGCCGTGACCTTGTCGCTGAAGGACGCGAAGCACGCTCCGGGCGACATTACCTGCGCGCAGATGAACTTCGTCGCCGACCTCGCCGACAAGTACAGCTTCGGCGAACTGCGCTCGTCGCACGAGCAGAACCTGATTCTTGCCGACGTCGAAAAATCGCGCCTGCATGAACTGTGGCTGGAAGCCAAGGCGCACAGCCTGGCCTCGCCCACCATCGGCCTGCTGCAGGACATCATCTGCTGCCCGGGCGGCGACTTCTGCTCGCTCGCCAATGCCAAGTCGATTCCGATCGCCACCGCGATCCAGGCGCGTTTCGACGATCTCGACTACCTCTACGATATCGGCGACCTGGACCTGAACATTTCGGGTTGCATGAACGCCTGCGGCCATCATCACGTCGGCAACATCGGCATTCTCGGCGTCGACAAGAGCGGCTCCGAGTGGTACCAGGTCTCGATCGGCGGCCGCCAGGGCTACAACGCCCATCTCGGCGACGTCATCGGACCGTCCTTCGCCGCTGCAGAAGTTCCTGACGTGATCAGTACGCTGATCGAAACCTATATCGACAACCGCGACAGTGACGCCGAGCGCTTCGTAGATACCGTACACCGTATCGGCGTCGCCCCGTTCAAGGAGCGCGTCTATGCCAACAAGGGCGCCGGCAAGGAAAGGGCTGTAGCCAATGCCTAAGATCATCAAGCACAGCAGCATCGTCGACGACAACTGGACCCTGGTTCGCCTCGCCGATGGAGAAAGCGCCGAAACCGTGCAGTTGCCGGCCGGCGACCTCATCGTTCCGCTCAAGGTATGGCAAGCGCGCAGGGCTGAACTGCTCGCCCGTCCGCAACGCGGCGTGTGGCTGGCGCCCGACGAAGTGGCGCAGGACATCGCCGCCGACCTCGACAAGCTGCAGGTCGTCGCGGTCGACTTCCCGCAGTTCGCCGACGGCCGCGGCTATTCCACCGCAGCCCTGCTGCGCGGCCGCTTCGGCTGGCGCGGCGAATTACGCGCCATCGGCGATGTGCTCAAGGACCAGCTTTTCTATCTGCAACGCGTCGGCTTCGATGCTTACGCCGTGCGCGCCGACAAGGACATCGAAGACGCCGTCAAGGCGCTCAATGACTTTTCCGAGACCTATCAGGCCGCCGTCGATGAGCCGCTGCCCTTGTTCCGCCGTCGCCGCGCCTGAGTACGAACATGCCTGACGCAAAACTCAAAGCCAGGAATCACGTGTTGCCGACCGAGAAGGTCGAGACGGCGCTCGCCCTGTTGCGCAAGATCGCGGCCGAATATTCGCCCGCCACGTTCGCCAACAGCCTGGGCGCCGAAGACATGGTTCTGACGGACATGATCCTGAAGCACAAGATCGGCCTGGAAATCTTCCTGCTCGACACCGGGCGTCTGCCCGTGGAGACCTACGACCTGCTGGCCAAGACCGAGCAGCGCTACGGCACCACGCTCAAGGTCTTCTATCCCAAGCACGACCTGGTCGAGGAGTATGTGCGTACGCATGGCATCAATGCCTTCTACGAATCCGTCGACCTGCGCAAGGGCTGCTGCTACGTGCGCAAGGTCGAGCCGTTGGGCCGTGCGCTTTCCGGCAAGAAAGCCTGGGTGACGGGCCTGCGCGCCGAACAGGCGGCCACGCGCACCGGCCTGCCGCTGCATGAGAAAGATGCCGGCAATGGCTTGGAAAAATTCAACCCGCTCGCCGACTGGAGCGAAAAGGATGTGTGGGCTTATATCGCCCAGTACGACGTGCCGTACAACGCCCTGCATGACAAGTTCTACCCCAGCATCGGCTGCGCACCGTGCACCCGCTCGGTCACGCCGGGCGAGGATATTCGCTCAGGGCGCTGGTGGTGGGAAAGCGCCGACAGCAAGGAGTGCGGCTTACACATCAAGAAGGCTTCCGCATCATGAAGCTCGGCGCTTCGGCGCAGGCTAACTTGGCAAAGCCAAGTTAAGGCACGCAGTGCCGACCGTAGCCAAAACCCGGCGCAGTAAACGAATAAGTAATCAAAAGATGAAAACCATGAGTAAAACGCTTTCCCATCTCGACTGGCTCGAAGCCGAGGCCATCCACATCATGCGCGAAGTCGCAGGCCAGTGCTCGAACCCGGCCCTGCTCTTCTCCGGCGGCAAGGATTCGGTCTGCCTGCTGCGTCTCGCTGAAAAGGCCTTCCGTCCGGGCAGGTTCCCCTTCCCGCTGGTGCATATCGACACCGGCCACAACTACAAGGAAGTCACGGACTTCCGCGACAAACGCGCCGCCGAGCTCGGCGAGCGCCTGATCGTGCGCTCGGTCGAGGATTCGATGAAGCGCGGCACCGTGGTGCTGAAGTCGCCGCTGGAGCCGCGCAACAAGCACCAGTCGGTGACGCTGCTCGAGACCATCGCCGAATTCGAATTCGACTGCTGCATTGGCGGCGCCCGTCGCGATGAAGAAAAGGCGCGCGCCAAGGAGCGCATCTTCTCCTTCCGCGACGAGTTCGGCCAGTGGGACCCGAAGAACCAGCGTCCGGAACTCTGGGACCTGTACAACGCGCGCGCCTTCAAGGGCGAGAACATTCGCGCTTTCCCGATCTCGAACTGGACCGAACTGGATGTGTGGCAATACATCGAGCGCGAAGGCCTCGAACTGCCGTCGATCTATTTCGCGCATCAACGCCCCATCGTCGTCAAGAACGGGCTGCTGCAGCCGATCACCGATGTGACCCCGCTCAAGGACGGCGAAGTGGCCGAAACCATGACCGTGCGTTTCCGCACCGTCGGCGACATCACCTGCACGGCCCCGGTCGAGTCCGGCGCCAGCAGCATCCGTCAGATCATTGAAGAAACCGCGGCAACGACCGTGACCGAACGCGGCCAGACGCGTCTGGACGACCAGACCTCGGAAGCCTCGATGGAACAACGCAAGAAGGAAGGGTATTTCTAAAATGGGCGCAAATGAAATCCAGGACCACGGCGTACTGCGCTTCCTGACCTGCGGCAGCGTGGACGACGGCAAGAGCACGCTGATCGGCCGTCTGCTGTTCGACACCAAGACCATTCTGGTGGACACCCTCAACGCCATCGAGCGCACCTCCAAGAAGCGCGGCATGGAGGCCGTTGACCTGTCCCTGCTCACCGACGGCCTGCAAGCCGAGCGCGAACAGGGCATCACCATCGACGTGGCCTACCGCTACTACAGCACCGGCACGCGCAAGTACATCATCGCCGATGCGCCGGGCCACGAGCAGTACACCCGCAATATGGTGACCGCCGCCTCGACCGCCAACCTCGCCGTCATCCTCATCGATGCGCGCAAGGGCATGCTGACGCAGACGCGCCGCCACTCCTACCTGGCTAACCTGGTCGGCATTCCGCATCTGCTGGTGGCCATCAACAAGATGGACCTCGTCGATTACGACCAGGCCACCTACGAAAAGATCAAGGCCGACTATCTGGCTTTCGCCGCGCAGATCGGCCTCAAGGACGTGCGCTTCATTCCGATGTCGGCGCTCAACGGCGACATGATCGTGGATCGCGGCGAGAAGCTCGATTGGTACGACGGCCCGACCCTGCTCGAAATCCTCGAAGCAGCGCCATGCGCTCACGGCGAGAACGGCGGCGATCGCGACGAACGCTTCCGCTTCCCGGTGCAGTTCGTCTGCCGTCCGCAGGATTCGGCCAATCCCGAACTGCACGACTATCGCGGCTTTATGGGCCGCGTCTCCTCCGGCATCATCGCCAAGGGCGACGCGATTACCGTGCTGCCTTCCGGCGCCACCAGCAAGGTCAAGGACATCCAGATCTACGGTCAGTCACTTCCCGAAGCCCATGCCGACCAGTCGGTGACCATCCTGTTGGAAGACGAAGTCGATATCTCGCGCGGCGACATGATCGTCAGGAGCGACGCCCAGCCGACCACGACCAAGCAGATCGACGCCATGCTGTGCTGGCTGTCCGAGACGCCGCTCGACAAGGCGCGCAAGTATGTCGTGCGCCACACCTCGCGCGAGTCCAAGGCCATCCTGTCGGGCATCGAATATCGCCTCGACATCAACTCGCTGGAAAAGCAGAGCGCCGACAAGCTGGCGGTGAACGACATCGCCAAGGTGTCGATCAAACTGGCCCAGCCGCTGGCTGTCGACCCCTACACCGAGAACCGCGCCACCGGCGCCTTCATCGTCATCGACGAGTCGACCAACAACACGGTCGGCGCCGGCATGATTCTTCAAGCCAACTGACGTTGGCTTGAAGAATCCCAAGTAAACACTCCCCACCCCCGACCCCGCCCCACATGGGGCGGGGCAACTGCAGCGCCGAACGGTCTGTTGCTTTTTCTTTCAGCCCTCCGTCCACAAGCGACGTAGAATGCCCGGCATGAAAAAGCTCACGCCCAAGCTGATTTTCGCGCTCACCTTCGTGGCTGGAACGGGACTGGTCGGTGGCGGTCTTTACCTGGCCAAGACCTTGAACCTTGCCGCCTGCCCCTTGTGCATCCTGCAGCGCATGGTCTATCTGGCGCTGGCGCTGCTTGCCTTGATTGGCTTGATGCTTCCCGGCAAGCGCAGCAAGGCGTTGCCTGCCTTGCTGAACGTTGCACTGGCGGGCACCGGCGCCTTCATCGCCGGTTATCAGGTCTGGCTGCAGCGTTTCGCCACCGACGTCAGCTGCACGGCCAATGCGCCCTGGTGGGAAGAGTTCGTCTATTGGGCCGGAGAGAAAGTCCCTGCGCTCTTTAATGCCACCGGCCTCTGCTCGGAAGCCGGCTGGAAATTCCTGGGACTGGCCATTGCCGACTGGTCTCTGCTGGCATTCAGCGGACTGTTGGTCCTGTCGCTGGTCGCGCTGACCAAGTCCCTGCGCGCCGGCAGATCAGCCTTTTAAAACCCCCATCCGGGGTCGATTTGGCGGAGAATTGGCGGATATCGCCACAGAGCGCCAACAATAACGCGATCCCCTCGATGAGCAGTAGCAACACCTATCCCGTGTTTCGCCTTCAGCCCGTGCCTCAAACCGAAGAAGAGCGCCTGATCGCGAAAATCGACGCCGTCCTGCCGCAAACCCAATGCACCAAATGCGGCTACGACGGCTGCCGCCCCTATGCTGCGGCGATCGCCAAAGGCGAAGCCGGCATCAACCAGTGCCCGCCCGGCGGCGATCACGGCATTCATGTGCTGGCCGACTTGCTGCAGCGCGAATACAAGCCGCTCGACACCACGCACGGCATCGAGCAGCCGCGCACGGTGGCCTTCATCGACGAACCTGTCTGCATCGGCTGCACGCTCTGCATCCAGGCCTGCCCGGTCGACGCCATCGTCGGTGCAGCCAAGCAGATGCATACCATCGTCGCCGACCTCTGCAGCGGCTGCGAGCTTTGCGTCGCGCCCTGCCCGGTCGACTGCATCAGCATGCAGCCCGTCCCCGCCGAGGAGCTGGCGCGCGACCGGGCCGACCAATGGCGCGAACAGCATGACCTCCACCTGTTCCGCCTGGAACGCGACAAATGGGAAAAACAACAGAAAACCGCCGGCGCTAAAGCGCCGACCTCGCCGGCTGACGCCGGCGTCGCCGAACCGCCCGCCCCTGCATCGACGGCAACATCTCAGGCCGGCCTGATGCCGCTGGATGCCAAGCGCGCGCTGATCGCCGCGGCCATGGAGCGTGCACGCCAGCAGCGCGAGGCCATCAAGCCGCAGAATACAGAAGCCCTGAACGACGCCACCAAGGCGAAAATCGCGGCCATAGAGGCGCGGCGCGCCAAAGAGAACAACGACTGAGCGCACCCCTTACGCCGAGCACTCCTGGCAGAACCCGGTGCGCTGCCGCGTACCACCAGGGAAACCAGACACCGATGAACCCGCAAATACGTCACGAGATATTCAAGCGCCTCGCCAAGGCCATTCCCAAGCCGCAAACCGAGCTGGAATACGAGACGCCCTACCAGTTGCTGGTCGCCGTCGTCCTCTCGGCGCAAGCCACGGACAAGGGCGTGAATATCGCCACGCGCCCGCTGTTCAAGAAAGCGCCGACGCCGGAGAAAATGGTGAAGCTGGGACTCGACGGCATCACCGACGCAGTGAAGACCATCGGCCTGTTCCGTACCAAGGCCAAGAACGTGCTGGCGCTGTCTCAGTTGCTAATCGAACGGCACGGCAGCGAAGTGCCGGATGATCGCGAAGCGCTCGAGGCGCTGCCGGGCGTCGGCCGCAAGACCGCGAATGTCATCCTCAACACCATCTTCGGCCACCCGACCATCGCCGTCGATACGCACATCTTTCGCTTCGCCAACCGGACCAAGATCGCGCCCGGCAAGGATGTCCGCGCCGTCGAAGACAAACTGGTCAAGGTCGTCCCCAAGGACTTCATCGTCGATGCGCATCATTTGATGATTCTGCACGGCCGATATGTCTGCAAGGCGCGTACGCCGGAATGCTTCCGCTGCGTCATTAACGACCTGTGCGAATTTAAAGAGAAAAACCTGGAACACTGAAATCCAATGAGCCTCTTCAATCCGACCCGCGACCAGGTTCGCACCTTCTTCATCGATGCCTGGCGCAAGGAACGCGAGGGCCTGCCGCAAACGCCGCTGGAGATGCAGGCGTCGACCTTCGTGAAGTGGCATCCTGAATACCATGCGCTGCTTGAGGCGCCGGATGCGCTGACGCGTGAATGGACGCCGGCGGACGGCGAAACCAATCCCTTCCTGCATCTGTCGATGCATCTCGCCATCTACGAGCAGTTGCAGATCGACCAGCCGCCGGGACTGCGGGACGCATTCACCAAGCTCTGCGACAAGCATGGCAACCAGCACGACGCCTTTCACGACGTCCTCGACTGCCTCGGCGAAACCATGTGGAAGGCCCAGCGCGAAGGTCTGCCGCCGGACAGCGCCGCTTATGTCGAATGCGTGCGAATGAAGCTCTGACGCTCACCCCGACACTTCGCCGGGTCGAACGGAACTGGCCCTCCCCGTTCCGGCGCTCCAGCGCCACTTCAGCGCCGCCCGCAAGAGCGGATCATTTTTTAAAAATGATAAAAACGGGTTTGGCTTTGAATTGACTGCGGTTAGAATTCCTTTGCAAGCGATAACGTAGTCGGCACAAAGACCGCGGTGGAACGATCCTGAACTCCGCGACAGACGGTCAGCCGAAAAGGGGAGGGAATGAATCAGGCAGCGCTACAGACGGCCCGCAAGCCGCATATCGTTCCCTTCTGGGACCGACTTCCGCAATTCTTCCTGTTCCCGCTGCGGCCGGCCAATCTCTTTGTTCTCGGCGCCCTTTCGCTGGGCAGCCTGCTGGCCTTCGTGTTGCCGGTAATGTCGCCCGTGGACATCTTGCTGGCCGAGGCCATCATCTGGATCACCGCGCTGCGACATGCCTTTCGCGTCATGGATCTGACCTCCTACGGGCGCATTACGGTGGAGGAGCAGCAGGCCAGCTTCGAAAGCGATCCGGATCGCGTCAATCTGCCCTGGAAGATGATCGGCCTGTTCATGATCTGGGGCGTCGCGATCGGCTTTCTCGAAGCGTTCAGCGAAACGCTGGGCTGGTTCGCCAATCTGTTCTTCGTCGTCGCCACGCCGGCCATCATCATGCAGCTCAGTGCCAGCAACAGCCTCTCCAGCAGCCTCAATCCCGGCACCTGGATCGGCTATATGCGCGCCATCGGCTGGCCATATCTGGCCCTGTGCTTTTTCCTGTTCATGCTGTTGATGGGCGCGCCGATCGCCTTCAGCATGTTGCTGCCACTGATCGGCAAGAAAGCGTTGCTGCCTTCCATCAACTTCGTCTGTCTGTACTTCAATCTGATCATGTTCTACATGACGGGTTACGTCATGTACCAGTATCACAATGAACTCGGCCTTCCGGCCATGGTGCACTTCGAGGACGAGGACGACACCGCGGCAGAAAGCGACAGCGTCGAAGCGATGATCGCCGCCCGCCTCGCCGCCGGGCAGATCGACGAGGCCATCACGATTGCGCGCAATGCGTCGCGCGAAGCGCCGCAAAGCATCGTCGTGCAGGAACGCCTGCTCACCTTGCTCAGGACCGGCGGACAGCCGGAAAAAGCGCGGCAACAGGGCGAGCGGCTATTCGGCCTGTGTCTGAGCCAGGGCGATGCGGAACGCGCGCTCGGCCTGTACAAGGAGTTCTACACAGATCCCGCCGCGCTCGCCGCGGAACACATTCTGCCCCTGGCCAAGCTGGCCAGCCGGCAGCGCGATTACGCGCTCGCGCTGGTGCTGGTACGCGGCTTCGACAAGCGCTTCCCCGGACATGCCGACATTCCGGGCGTGTATTACTTCTCGGCCCAGTTGATCAGCGAACAGTTCCGCCAGAACAGCACCGCACTCCGGATTCTCGAAGTCCTGCTGGCACGTTTCCCGGAACATCCGCTCGCCGGGGATGCACGCCAGTACCTCGAAGTATTGAGGCGCATGACGGCCGGCGAGGCCGGACGAGCACCAGCCTGACCCTAGCCGTTCTAGCCGTTGGTCAGCAGTTCCACGGCCAGACGCGCCTCGACGCCTTCGGGCATCTGCGCCTGCAAGGCCTGCGCCAAGGCGGCCGCCTCGCTGCGCCGATTCTGCTTGAGCAGCGCGCCGACCAGCGCCAGACGCAAGGAGGCCAGTCCTGCCGCGTGGGGCGCGAGGCGAAGCATCATCGTTTCGATCGACATGGCGTCGGCCAGCAAGCCGTGGCGCACAAACAGCATACCGAGCCGAAGCAACTGCGCTTCATCAAGCCGCGGCCGCGGCAGGGCATCCTTCAGATAGCGGGCCCAGGTATCGCGCACGAAGCCGACCTCCTCCTCAGTCACGGCATTGAAGGCGAAGATCAGCGCGGCACTGTGGTGGAAATCCTCGCTCGCCGGCACCAGCTTCGCCAGCCCCGCATACGTCGTCAGCAAGGCAAGATCGTGCGGCCGGCGCCGACACAAGCCGGCATAGGCCTGCCGCGCATCGTCGAGCTTTAGTTGTTCGAGCAACTTCCCGGCACGCGCGAGATCGGCGGGAAAGGAGTCGGCGATTGCGGCGGCACCGGAATCCGGCACCGTCGCACCGGCATGCGTGCGTTTGTACAGCAGGATCAAGGCTGTGCCGGTCAGAAGCCCGCCGGCATGGGCCATGTAGCCGATGCCCGAATCCTTGAACACGACAAACTGAATGAGCTCGTTCGCCAGCCAGGCCGGCACGAGTATCCAGGCCGGCGCACGCACATGGTCGAAATAGAAAAAGAGTTGATAGAAAAAGCGGATGCTGCGACGACCATACAGGCAGGCATACATGGCCATCAAACCGGAGATCGCCCCCGAGGCGCCGAGGCAGCCGATCGGCGAGCCCCAGCTCGTCGCCAGTTGCAGCAGCCCTCCGCCGATGCCAGCAAGCAGATAGAAGCTCACGAAGCGGAAGGCGCCGAGCGTCAGCTCCACCGTGTAGCCGAACGCGAACAGGAAGATCATGTTGCCGATCAGGTGGCCGACGCTGCCATGCAGGAAGATCGACGTGAACAGCGTTTCCCAGCGCTGCTCGGCGGGCGTGAACATCCAGTTTCCGGTAAAGCGCTCGCCGCGCAGGGCATCGTACTTGCGCCGTTGCGCGCGCCAGATTTCGGCGGCGGGGTCGGCGTCGCGACGGCGCCTGAGTTCGGCCATGAAGGCGGCGTCATTTTCCATCAGCGGCAAGATGTGCACATAGGCCTCTGCCGCCAGCATGCGTTCGACCTGATGCGCAATCTTCCGGTTCTCGGCGCCGGAACGCTGCTGCAGAGCCTCCAGGTAGCGCGGCATTTCGAACGCCGGTAAATCGGACTTCTGATAGAAACCCGCGGCTTTCTCCTCGCGCGTCTCATCGGCGCGTTGAGGGCCGAAGAAGACAATGCAGTTGATGAGGATGATGAGCAGCGTGAAAACAGGCGGACGGCGCCAGTCGGGTTTGTCGTTCAGGGGGAAGGCGAGAAACATCCAGTCTGCTTCAGTGCGTCGGCGGTGCGACCTTGAGCACTTCGTCTATCGTCGTCAATCCGGCCGCGACCTTCATCGCGCCGGAAATGCGCAAGGGCTTGGTGCCCTCGCGGACGGCCTGATCGCGCAGGTCGTTGAGGTCGCCATGCGCGGCCAGGCGTTTCTTGAAGTCCGGCGTCATCAGCAGAATCTCGTACAGGCCGACCCGCCCCTGATAGCCGGTCATGCGGCAATCGAGGCAGCCGACCGGATAGTAGATCTGCGCGGGGGTCTTGGCTTTCCACGGCGAGACGAGGTTGTTCCAGGCCTCCTCCTCCTCGGGGCGAATCGGATGCGCAGCCTTGCAGGCCGGGCACAAGGTGCGCACCAGCCGTTGCGCCATCACTCCGAGCACTGTGGCGTTGATCAGATAGGCAGGCACGCCGAGGTCGAGCATGCGCGTCACGGCCGAAGCGGCATCGTTGGTATGCAGGGTGGAAAGCACCAGATGGCCCGTCAGCGCCGCCTGAATCGCCATTTCGGCGGTTTCCAGATCGCGGATTTCGCCGACCATGATGATGTCCGGATCCTGACGCATCAGCGCACGCACGCCGGCGGCGAAGGTCACGCCAATGTCCGCCTGCACCTGCACCTGATTGAACGAGCTCTCGACCATTTCAATCGGGTCTTCGAGCGTGCAGACATTGACTTCGTCCGTCGCCAGCTGTTTGAGCGTCGTGTACAAGGTCGTCGTCTTGCCGGAGCCGGTAGGGCCGGTGACGAGGATGATGCCGTTGGGCTTGGCCGTCATGCCGTCCCAGCGGCTCTTGTCCTCGGGCGAGAAGCCGAGGTCGGCGAAATCGCGCACCAGCACTTCGGGATCGAAGATGCGCATGACCAGCTTTTCGCCAAAGGCCGTCGGAATCGTCGACAGGCGCAACTCGACTTCCTGTCCACCCGGCGTCTTGGTCTTGATGCGGCCATCCTGCGGGCGCCGCTTCTCGACCACGTCCATGCGGCCGAGAATCTTGATGCGGCTCGTCATCGCATTCAGCACGGCCTTGGGAATCTGGTACACCTGATGCAGCACACCATCGATGCGGAAGCGCACGATGCCGAGCTCGCGGCGCGGCTCCACGTGAATGTCGCTGGCGCGCTGATCGAAGGCGTATTGCCACAGCCAGTCGACGATGCGCACGATGTGCTGGTCGTTGGCGTCGAACTGCCGGTTGCTGTTGCCGAGCTCGACCAGTTGCTCGAAATTGGTGGCGCCGGTATTGCCGTCGCCCGACTTCATCGCACCCTTGATCGAACGAGCCAGATTGTAGAACTCGACCTGGAAGCGCGTAATGTCGTTCGGGTTCGCCACCACCAGCCGGATATCCTTGCGAATGACCGGCTGCAGCTCCTTTTCCCATTCGCGCATGAAGGGCTCGGCCGTTGCGATCACCACCTCATGCGGCTTGACCTCGACCGGCAGGATGCCGAAGCGCGTGGCGTAGGCGCTGCTCATGACCTCGGTCACGGCGGAGAAATTGGTCTTGAGCGGGTCGATATGCACATAGTCGAGCCCGGCCCATCCGGCCATCCACTGTGTCAGGGCATCGAGATCCAGCACGCGGTGCGGCGGCTGCAGCGATTTCCAGCGCTGCTCGGCCATCAGCACCAGCGGATGGGTTGCGCCCTTGTAATGGCGGCGTTCGTGCTTGAACTGGACGGCCGCATCGTGCTCGATCAACTGCTCGGCGAGCAGCGCGTCGGTGAGTTCGACGAGGGAAACGCGGCGGGCGGCTTTATCCTTGGCGCCGGCGCTCGCGTGACTGGCCGTTTTGGCGGAATGGGGGCTCATGGCAAACCTTGCAGGGCGGATTGCGCACAATATAGCCGAGCGACGGCGGATTCTGGGCGTTGGCGCCGGTCCGGAGGCCGACAGTGTCTCTCAATTCACAGCAAACCGGGCCAGAAAGGCGGCGCTGACCGCATCGATGGCCGCCGCGCTCAGGCCGGTGATGCCGCCGGCCGCGGCGCGCCCGCCGCCGCCCGGGAACTGACGGCAAAAGTCGGCCGCACCGCGAGGGTGACGCTGCGGCGCACGCACGCTGGCTGTATAGCCACCCCAGCCGTCCGGACAGAAAACCAGGTGCGCGCGGACCTGATCCTGTTGCGACAGGGCATTCGCCCAAACGCCGATCGCGCGGCGCGCCCAGGCCTGATCCGGCAACACATAAATGGCGCAACCTGCGGTCCGGGTCGCGGCTTGCATGACGCTTGCCTTTGCCATGTCGTCCTCATAACCACAGCGCAGACGCGCATAGGCCTCGGCGTCCGCCACAAAGGCAAACGGATCGCCGTACTCGCGCAGCGCTTCGTACAGCACAACCGGATCGAAGTGCAGATCGGCCAGTTCGCTGCCGTAGCCGTTGTAGTTGAGCAACTCACCGAGACGGCGCAGGGTTGCGCTACGTTCGTGGTCGAAACCGGCCGTTTCGGCAAGCCGGCCAGCCACGTCCGGCAGATTGTCTCCGAACGCGCCGGCCACGGCCCAGGCCGGTTGCCTGCCGCCGATGGCCCGATGCACCAGCAGGCTGGTGCATATCTCGGGCGACTCGTCCACCGTTAGTGTCAGCGATGGATGCTCGATGCGCTCACCGGGATAGTGGTGATCGAAATAGCGGATCACGGCGCCGTCGGCCAGCAGCCGGGCCACGTCGGCACGATTGTTTTCGAAATTGATATCCAGGACCAACAGCTCGACATCGGTACCGCTGTCGATCCTGCGCAGCAAGGCATTGTCGCGCTTGACGCCGCTCACGAGCCGTGCCGCAGCCGGATGGAGCAGCCGCCACTGCATCAGCGCGCACAGCCCGTCGGCGTCGCCGTTGAATACGTCGATCAGTTTCATGGGTTCGCTGGCACAAACGGGCTTTCAGGCGCCGCCGGAACGGCGGCGGATAAACGGGAAACGGGCCGGGCCCTGCGCTCCGGCAGCTATTGCCTGTCCAGCGGCAATAGCTGCCGGAGCAAGGACTTGGCGGAGGCGCGCCGCCCCGATTATTCCACGCCTGCCAAAGAAAAACGATGGGTGGCACGTTAGCTGCTAGATGGCGAACGTAGCTGTACTTTGACAGGAGAGCCACCATGGCCCAGGTAATCAACACCAACATTGCTTCGCTCAACGCCCAGCGCAATCTCAACGGTTCGCAAAGCGCAATGAACCAGGCCATTCAGCGCCTGTCCACCGGTCTGCGCATCAACAGCGCCAAGGACGATGCCGCCGGCCTCGCCATCTCGCAGCGCATGACCAGCCAGATCAACGGCCTGACCCAGGCCGCCCGCAATGCCAATGACGGCATCTCGCTGGCCCAGACCGCTGAAGGCGCACTCTCTTCCGCCGGCGACATCCTCCAGCGCATCCGCACCCTGGCGGTTCAGGCGGCCAACGCCACCAACTCCAGCGGCGACCGTGCCTCGCTGAACGCTGAAGTCCAGCAACTGACCCAGGAACTGCAGCGCATCTCCACCAGCACTCAGTTCAACGGCCTGAATCTGCTCGACGGAACCTTCACCACCGCCAATTTCCAGGTCGGCGCCAACGCCAACCAGACCATCACTGCCAACTCCGCCAACTTCCAGGTCAATGCTTACGGCAATTACCGCATCGGCGGCCTGGCCGCCAACAAGGCCGGCGGTATTGGCGATATGACGGCCGGCACGACCAACTCGGTCGGTGCCAGCGGCTACGGCGACGCCTTGCTGAACGCCTCCGGTGCCAATGCCAACACCTCGGCCATCGCCACCGGCTCTTATTCCGCAGGCAAATTCCTGCTGACTACCGCGACCGGCACCTATGACGTGCTGTACAACTCCGGCTCCAGCGCCGCTGACGTGGCCTCGGCCATCAATCGCCTCAACACCGGCGTCACCGCTTCGGCCATCAACCAGGTCGTCGTAGGCGGTTCCACGGCCAGCGGTTCTGCTCTGGCACAGAACAGCACCTACACCTTCCAGATCGCCAACGACTTCACCGGCGGCAAGGATCCGGCCAGCTTCACCACCGTGTCGTTC